>JANNSO010000044.1:0-20852 GCA_031402655.1 Spirochaetota bacterium
CGAGAGCTGCCGCAGGCGGGTCGTCGGGAGCGCACACGAAGTGCGCGACCAAAGACCGAACCCCTGGGCGCCCATAAAGCCCCGTTCACTATCGTGGACGGGGCTTTTATATTTTGGCGCCGAGGGGTTCGAACCAAGGCAGCGTTCCGAGCGGCAGCGAGGACGAGCCGACAGGATGTTGGCGAGAGCTGCCGCAGGCGGGTCGTCGGGAGCGCACATGAAGTGCGCGACCAAAGACCGAACCCCTGGGCGCCCATAAAAGCCCCGTTCACTATCGTGGACGGGGCTTTTATATTTTGGCGCCGAGGGGTTCGAACCAAGGCAGCGTTCCGAGCGGTAGCGAAACTTTCAATGAACTTCATTGCGGATTAGCGAACTATGTGAGCGTCCTAGCGGGAGGAATAGCGCGCAGGATGCGCGAGCCAGCGAACGAGGCGGGCTGTAGTTCTGAGGCACGATGCCGAAGGAAGTAGACTAAAGCTCTGTGCGCCTATGCTAAAACATTCCAGAATTTGCAAAAATAATCGAGGACATAAAACTTGAAGGGAGTTATTGAGATTGTGTCGGAGCCTATCTATGCGGCACCTTGAAAGCATGAGTTTATCGAGGCAGCCTTCAGAAAAAACGACATTTTCTCTTGTCTCCCGCTTACAGTTCAGGACTAAACCGGAAAGGGGAAATATCGGCTTCCTTGAGAGCCTGAGTTGCCAAACGCCTGCTACACGTTTATTGATTACCCGTAAATCATTCTACTTCAGCCGTTTAAAAAAACGCAACCTCATGGATGCATCGAATTTTTTATTGCTGTGAATGAAGTATAACCAAAGCAAATCTTGTAGGCATGGAATATTTTGCCCCCCCGAGAGTTTCTTCATCAGTAATTTTCCTTATGGGAACCTCAGTGTCTGATGCGAAGAACTCAGGCCTTGCATACAATAGGAGAGCCCTATCAACTTCAGTTTTTCAGGAATCAGGTTTTTTAATGGTAGATCTCTAAAAACTGAAGTTTTTAGAGATCCCCGCATTGAAGACATTTAAAGATTTGAGACTGATTCCCTGACTTGGCCCGATGGGCGCTGCTAGGGCGAAACGATTAATTCCGAATAACCGCGGGCTTCAATTTCCGTTTCTGCCACGCCGGCTTTGTTGAGGATGGAACGAAGGCCACCTTGTGCCAGCGCGATGATGGCGGGGTCATCGGTTTCCAGGACTCGCTCTATTTCTATGAAATGCCCAAGGCCGTCTATATGCAATAACTCAATAAGGAACCCGTCGTATTCGTAGGCTACGCCTTTCTTGCGTTTTTCATAAAACGGCTCGCAGCCGATGCGCTCGATCAAGGAAATAAACGCGGGGCGGTCGCTTACCTCGAATTCAGTTTCACGGTTTATCTCGATGCCTCCGTCATTGCGCTTCGTCTTGAAGTTTACTATGGTTTTATCATCGTCGGAACGTACCCTGAACCCCTTGGTACCGCGAACGAAGCGCCAATCCGGTCCATGCCAATAGGAATCAAACTTATCAAAGTCCCTTACCCGCCTGGAAAAAGAGGCGACTTGGCGTTCCACCTCGATAACATCGCGAACATGGGCTTTAAGCTCGATTTCCATCATGCTACTTTACCGCCACCAACACGGACGGGTCATAGCCGTCGGGAGGGACAAGACCCAGCAATTCAATACAGGTGGCCGCGAGCGAACTTATCCCCAGACCCTCTTTCAATTCTTTTTTATATTCGCTGCCGCCGGAAGGGTCGTAAATAACGCAGGGTACGGGATTCAAGGAATGACTGGTTTTTGCGTGGGGCTTTCCATCGGGCTTACGGGATACTGCGCCGGTTTTCTTTTCGTGCTCATACATGTCGTCCGCATTGCCATGGTCCGCCGTAAGCACGAGAATTCCACCGGCGATTTCTACCGCTTCGCGCAATCTGCCCAACTGGATATCCATGGCTTCTATGCCGCAAACAACCGCCTGATAGTTGCCGGTGTGGCCAACCATGTCGCCATTGGGAAAATTGATGCGGATGAAACGGTACTTTCCCGAAGCTATCGCCTCGAGCACACGATCGCTTATCTCGGCGGTTTTCATCCAGGGACGCTGCTCGAAAGGCAACCGGTCGCTGGGAATCTCGACATAGTCTTCGAGTTTTTCGCTGAACTTGCCGCTGCGGTTGCCGTTGAAAAAATAAGTAACGTGGCCGAATTTCTGGGTTTCGGAGATGGCCATCATCGGGATGCCCGATGCGACCAGGTATTCGCCCAATGTTTTATCGATGGAAGGAGGGCTGACCAGGTAACAGGCGGGAACATGCAAGTCGCCATCGTATTCCATCATGCCGGCATAATAAACCTTGGGATTGCGGATGCGATCGAAACGGCCAAAATCAGCCTGCTCGAAAGCCGCGGTTATCTCCAGAGCCCTGTCGCCGCGGAAGTTAAAATAAATTACCGCATCCCCGTCTTCCACGGCACCTATGGGGCTGCCGTTCTCGGCAATCACGAATTCATGCATATCCTGATCGATAAGCGAGGTCTTTTCCGCCCTATACGCAAGAATAGCCTCTTTTGCGCCGGAAAACTGTTTCCCCTTGCCCAGTACGTGCGTATGCCAGCCGCGCTCAACCATGGACCAATCGGCATTGTAGCGATCCATGGTTATATACTGCCTGCCGCCCCCGCTGGCAATCCGGTAATCGAATCCCTCTGTACGGAAACTCGACAGATATGCCTCAAATGGTTCCACGTATTCCAATGCGCTTTGCGCCCCTACATCCCGGCCGTCAAGCAGAATATGCACGCGCGCCTTTTTGATACCATCAACTTTAGCGCGGTCAAGCATGGCTTTAAGGTGATTGATATGGCTATGCACGTTTCCGTCCGAAAAAAGACCTATAAAATGCAGGGCCGCGGAGGGATTCGGCCTTAGCGTCGATACGATATCAAGCCAAGTCTTTCCGGTAAACATCGAGCCGGAAGCGATGGAAGCGGAGACCAGCTTGGCTCCCTGAGCGAATACACGCCCGCACCCGATAGCATTGTGTCCAACTTCGCTGTTGCCCATGTCATCATCGGAGGGGAGCCCCACCGCCTTGCCGTGAGCTTTAAGCCTGGTATGGGGGCAGGATGAAGTCAGAGCGTTGAGCGTGTCCATGGCAGCCGCCGAAACCGCGTCCCCTTCGGGATACGCTCCGTAGCCAACGCCATCCATTATAACAAGTACAAGTGGACCTTTTCGCGGAGTCCAGTAAGTGTTTTTCTTCAGTGCCTCAACCATGATGCAGCTCCTATTATTCGCCGAAATATTCTATCAGGGTCTGGACTTCCAAGTCCTTGAGTATCTCGTCATAGCGGAGAAAGGGCAATCCGATAACACCGAATACACCGGCGGGCTTGGCTCCGGCGCGTAGAAGCAAGTCCGCCGCAGCCCTCAAAGTTCCGCCCGTCGCGATAAGATCGTCCACGAGAAGCACGTTTCCGCCGACCGGGATATCGTCTATATGCATTTCTATCTCAGCCTCGCCGTATTCCAGCGAATATTTTTGGGAAATGGTTTTCCCGGGCAGCTTGCCCTTCTTGCGAACAAGAATAATGGGAAGCCCCAAATGGTCGGCTAGCGGAGCTGCGAATAAAAAACCCCGGGATTCAACGGCGGCAATGGCATCCAGTTTCTGGTTTCGGTAAAGTTTAACCATGGCAGCTATGCAATACCGAAAAGCATCCGGATTCGTAAGTACCGTGGTTATATCGTAAAAAAGTATACCGGGTTTCGGAAAATCAGGAATTTTTCGTATGGCATCATCAAGATTAAAACCTGCAGACATAATCACCTCGTAGTTTTATGGTTGACAGCTCGAAACTTCATTAGCGTTAATCGATAGCCCTGTTAGATAGAGCGAAGCCAGGCAAGGGCATCGCTACCGCTAGTACAGGGGAGCGCGCTGACTGACAACTCTGTTGGCTGGAGCCAAGAAAGAAATGGATCAGGAGCCTTGTGCTTGACCCCGGGAACTGAATAAATCAACCCATTCCGGCCGGCTAGATTGATCCCTTCGAATACTCGTCTCAGTTCAGTCCATACGAAGGCGTTGGAATCAGCAACCCCAAAAATATAGGCTTCAGCCGTTAAAATTTCAGGTATGGATACATCAGCTGCACAACGAACCTTTACGATTGCGGAGGCTCCTACCGATTTTTTTATGTCTTTTGCCAGTGATTCAAGCTCACCAACCGCGTCTTCATAGACGACTAAAAGCTTCTTTTTTTGTAAGCTCACCATTACTCCATACTAGTATTGAGTTTAGCACCTGTCAAGGGCAGTTAAGTTTCCGGAATTCAATTATCGGACGCACGGGGAATCCATCTAATTAACGCGTCCGCACCTGCAAAAGCTAGAGAAAAAAGGCCGGCAATCAGCATAGTTTGCAACTGTTCCTGGTTATATACCGAAGTTTCCGGCTTGTATGAGTATTCGCTCTTGAAAGGCCAGGGCAAATACTGGGATTCGAAGCCATTGGTGGAATAGCGGTATAAATCAAAACCCACTCTCGTATAAAACAATGCAACAGGAAATACCCCGATGCTTATAACTTCAAAGCGGCGTAAAACCCGTGCCCATTCCGGAAACTCTCCAGAGGAATAAGGTGCCGGCAAGGCTGCGGAAGCTACGGTCTGGCTGCTCAATGCCGAAAGACAGATGGTTATCAAGACGAGTATTAACACAATTTTTTTCATCGATTTTTTATGCATAATTCCTTGTCCCAAATATAGCTGTGCCTATTCGAACCAGGCTGGCCCCTTCCTCTATCGCGATTTCCAAATCATTCGTCATTCCCATGGACAGAGTATTGAATAAAGGAAAATCAAAACGCTCCCTGGACTCTTCGAAAGCGATCCTGCACGCGTGAAAAGACCTCCTGATCGCAGTCGCGTCGTTTGTATACGGAGCCATGGTCATGAGTCCGCGTACCCGGATACAATTCTCTTTACGGCATACTTCAAAAGCTTCAAATAAAGCCGCAGTATCGGGGAACCCGCTTTTGCTCTCCTCGCCCGTGTGCAATTCAAAAACCAAATCCAGCGTTTTTTCCACTACTTCCGCCTTTTTAATAAGCTCCTTCAGTATAGAAATCGAATCCACCGACTGGATGCAGTCAAAAACTTCCAGCGCTTTTTTTGCCTTATTGCTCTGCAAATGACCAAGGAGATGCAGTCTGAAGTCTCGAGGTCCCGGATTCCCCAGCTGTGCATATTTTTCCGCAGCCTCCTGAACCCGATTCTCGCCGAAATCGCGCAAACCGGCCTTGTAAGCGGCCGATACGGCCTCAACGGGGTTGAATTTCGTTACCGCGAGCAGGACAATTGAAGAACTGCTTCTCGAAGCTTTCTCGCAGGCAAACTCTATCCGCTTTTGCACCGCCGCGATATTAACGCGTACCGCCTCGTCGTAGCCGGGAGTCCCCGGGGTAAATCCGATCACGCCAAGCCTGGGAATAAGGTAGCCAGGCGATTGTAAATCCGGCATCATAAAAAATCCCGCAAAGATTCGTCTATGCCCTTGCGTACTTCAAACCAAAAATTCAGCGAAGCCTCGGCAGGATCCTTTGAAAAAGCGTCGACCCATTGAGCCAATACGGGGTCGGCATTATTTTCGACTTTCTGCAATCTCTCGAGAAAGGTTCGCACCATCTCCACATTTCGCGCGCTCTCCCAATATACACCTGCATTGCGGCTGTTAATCCGGCTGGCGGAACTGGAGATGGAAGCCAGATACGCATCTTTCTTTCCATAGATTGAATCGATGGCCACAGGCAGCATTTCCTCGGCCCAGAGCCGATGGAAGCGGCAAACGCCGGCATTATCCATAATCAATTCTTTCTTGAGGCGCTCCGCGCATTTCCTGCCTAGTTCACGTGGCGCAAGAAATTCCGCTCCGTAGTGCATATAATATTTTCCTACGATCGCCATAGGCGCCAATACGCCAGGTGTCCAATATTGATTCGGCACCATCCAGCCCTTCCGCCCATTGGCAGTGTAGACAAAAGAATCAAGAATTCGGACTCCTTTGGCCTTGCGTATGGAACGACCCCATTTGCGAGCTCCCTCGCTTAAATCCAGCAAACCTTTTTTATTGACGATTGCGTCTATCAGCTCTACTCCCAGGCTTGCATTATGCATGGAATCGGCCACTATATCGAAGTTTTCCATAACCCAGCGAGGCTTTTTCGTGACACCAAGCTCTTCGGGAGAGAGTGCACCAGAATCCAGGCAGTCCATCAACCAGGCTACCACACCGCCGCCCGAGATTGCGTCCAGTCCGGCGGCATCCGATGCTTTGTTTAAAAGCTCCGCGGCCCTCTGGTCAAACACGCCGCACAAGGGACCAAATGCCTGGTAGGGTTCAAAATCCTTTTTAAACTCTCCATGCATTTTCTTGCAAACTGCCGCGCATGGCTCGCCGCATGTAGCCTGTTGCTTTCTCTGTATCGTCTCTTCGTTAAACTGCTTAAGATAGTGGTCTATGATAAAGTTCTTATGCAGGGCTTTGCGCTGCTCCTCCGTCCACGAAAATGTCCGGTAATTGAAGGCGATTATTTTTCCGGCTACCGTCGCATAGTTCACACCCAGCGTTCCGCCAGTCTCGAATTTCGGATCGAAGCGGTACTTTGTGGTGGATTCGAAATCCTTAACCGCCAGTTTTTGTTTATACTTCTCCTCAAACCAGAGGTCTGCGACGCTGCGGTCCCTAAAGTCTTCGTCGATCACCGTTCCGCCGTAGATTAGCGCGACGATACCGTGGTCCCCGCACAGCTTGGAGCCGAAACCGCCCCGTCCCGCCCAGGTATCCACATTGGTCGCCTTACCCTCTTTTACCGGAGCCGAGAGAATACCCGCGTAATCCGTGCTCTGTGCGCCTGGCCCTACGGAAAGAGCCCGGTACTCGCCATGGTAGCGCGGTCCGAATAGTCTTAACGCTTCGTCCATCATCGCGTAAGCGCCGGTACGGCCACCAGCCCAGATGGCAGCCGCATTGACCGGGACTATCTCAACTTCAACCTCTTCACCGTGATCGCGATTCAAGTACAAAATCGACGGAACCGAGGCTTTCCCCACGATGGAAACCATATTGATTCCCAAATTATCAAAAACAAGCCCCGCGCCACCCATGCTGGAAATATAGAAACTCCGCCAGCACGGCGAAAAACCGTTTATAACCAGGCGATTGGAACCCGGAAGTATCGATCCGGCAAACAATCCTGTTCCTATATTTAGACTCATAAAGCGGCCCGCAAGATGAAGTCCCAGATCCACAGGTCCAAAATAATCCACCAGTGGATAGCGTTTTACCTTATAAAAACCGGAAGATGCATCCACAAACAAGACTTTTTGCGCCTGCTCCATACCTGCTCCTTGCTCTAAGCTCGAATTTCCACTGGACTTGCTATCGGAAAAGCCCTCAGGATCATCACATCTCCCCAACCGAAGGCCTTGGCCAGGGCATCCAGCGGTTTCTTGAGGAATTGGGGTTGCATCCCCGCGGGCCAACCGCCCCAGGTAGCCGAATATTGGACCCGGAAACCCTTGGTTTCAAGGAAGGCGCTCAGGGTCTTTATGGAGAATAGATACAAATGATCACGGATGGCGCTTCTCCAGGCTTGCCCGCGCAGTAGCGCCTGGAAACTGTCGATATTGGGAGTTATCAAATACAGCGAGCCTGAAGGCTTTATTATGCGCCGCAATTCGGCCAGGAAGCCGCCTGGATCATTAAGGTGTTCCACAAGATGCAATGCCATGATTACGTCGAAGCGCCCGTCGGCGAAATGCATTTCTTCGAGGAAACCGGTTCTGACATCGATGCCAAAAGTTTTCCTGGCATATTCAGCCATGCCGGAGCCGACTTCGACGCCAAGCACGCGCCAGCCGTTCTCATTAAAAGAAGATAACAAAGCCCCCGTTGCGCAACCTATTTCCAATATTTCGGGTTTTGCCTCCGCACAGTCGGTCCGCAGCGACAATCCCGCCAGTGTCAGGCTTTTCAGGGCTATTTCGCGGTAGTCCATTTGCCTTGAGGTCTCATAGCTTAGATAACTATCGTCGTACCTGGCATGGATCGCTTCCGCCACCGGTTGCGGATCCTGTCGCCACAGGCCGCAATTGCCGCAACGAAAAAAGACAATTCCCTGCGCCCGCCATCTCTTTGCGGATGCCTGCCCGCCACAGAGCGGACAATCTTTTTCTATAAGTTTTTCATCCCGCCAAGCGGTCGCAAATGTTCGAAGTTCCTTCATCTCACTGCACGGTCACAGGCCAGCTATATTCATGACGATTTCCGGCGAAATCGTTTACCGCAAGCGATACCACGATCTTGCCCTTGGCCAGATTAAACGTGCCTAAGCGAAGCTTTCCGTCCTGCATTATAACTTCCTCCCCTGGCTTGCTTGATCCAGAAAGATACAGGGGAATTCCGCGTTCTGAACCTACAGAATCAAAACCGTATCGCGTCTGTTCCGCCCCGTCAAAAGAGAGTATAACGGAAAACGGGATTCCTTTGGCATTATTCGGCAGAGTTTCTTCCGCATCCAATAGGAATTCCCATGAACCCTGTTTTATGTTTTTTGCCTGTTCTACGGGGATTTCCCTGTTCCCTGCTTTTAGAAGAAGCGATTTTGCGACAGGAGCAACAGTATCGACAATGATGGGCATTATAGAAAAAGGATGAATAAAACGCTTGGAATTAAGGTCATATGTGTAGAACATGCATCCCCGGCGGTCTTCATCCGTATTTTTTGAGAGCCGCCCAAGAATATCTCCTTCTCGAACAACCAACAGAAATGTGGATACCGTTCCTTTTTCCAGTCCGGTATAGACGCTCATGATATCCTGGGCATGCGCCAGTGCAACCATGGAAGAGCCGGGGACGGGGAATCCTCCGGGCAACGAAGCCGAGTCTACGGCAAACAAAAGCTCCCCATCGGACGCAGCCAGCACCACTGCATCGTCCAAGGCAAATTCCATACCCCTTAAAAAAGAGGCATTCCTGTTTGCTCCGAAAACAAATCGCAACAAGCCGACATTAAGCGGCCAAATATAGGCATACAGAGCGACAACGCTGACAAGGCAAAATAAGATGCTTACCGTCTTTTTTCGCATGGATTATTCCTCCTTGAAATCGATACGGCTCAATCCTGATTCATATCCCAGGAAAAGGCTTTTTGCAGTAAAGCGATAAAAATCGGTGCCGGGAGGCAGAAGTACTCTTCCCAGGATTCTGTCCGGCGGCGAAAAAACAATAAGCTCGGCTGAATCGTCGTTTTTGGCAACGATATAGTAGAGGTCGCTTTTAAACCCCCGATGCACCGAGAATGTCTGGGCTTGTATCGGCAACACGATATTTTCCTTGCCATCAATGGAAAACACCCCGATTCCATCCGGCTGCTCGTATAAAACATAACGATCATCGGGCAGGATAAAAACGGAGACCGGGGTTCTGAAATCGGACTCAAGGTAGCGGTGGGCAACAACCCGATAATCCTTGTCACCCCGTCCTAAAATGACAAGGCGCTGCCGGTCAATGCCGCTTACCATGGCAATGTAATTTCCATTGGCAGAAGAGGAAAGCCCCAGTATCACCTGAAGACGGCTACCACCGGGACTAAAAATCGAGAGCTGCTTTCCGTCGTTTCCAACCAGTTCCACCGAACCATCCAGCATGCCTGCCGCTGCAAGCGCTTCGTTGGCATCAAAAGCGCTTAGTTGGCAGGGAAAGGCGTAATTCCAAAGCGCTTCTCCTTTTTCCGTATAGGATGCAAGCCGCATGGTGTCAATACTGGTGGAAAAAAGACGCTTGCCTGCAAAAAAGGGAATTTCATTGGCAGGAATGCTTCCAAGCGCCTGTGCCTTCATGCTCATTATGGTTTTTATCGCAGGCTCCCGGGGGGGCAACGCAAGCCAGGAAGTTTCCCCCATCAAAATGGAGGAAGATTGCGCCGCAACCGTGTGGAAAAAGCCCTCCGCGGAAAAAAAACCCGAGATTCCATCGATGACGAACGGCGATTCCGTACCCGATGGAGGCATTGAGGCTCCGCCGGTTATTTTTTTATACCACACCGGGCTGGCGGTGAATTCCCTGGGAAGCGGTTCGGCGAATACAAAAAAACAAATAAGAAGAAACAGAGAAAAAAATATCCAGAAAACGATCGGGTTTCGCCGGTTTTCATCTATCACGTTTATACTCCAAGGATAAGGCATTCCGGAGTTTCGGGAATCCCTCAGGATACTTTTCAATACACCTGAAATGGTATATACTAAAGAGGTATTCAGTCAATAAGAAAAATGGAGTACTATGAAGGCTCAGGAACTATTCTTGCTGGCAACGGCAGCCGCGAAAAATGCACATGCCCCCTATTCGCATTTCAGGGTTGGAGCCGCGCTCCTGTGCGATGACGGAACGATAATTACCGGAGCAAATGTCGAAAACAGGTCCTTTGGGCTTACCATTTGCGCAGAACGCTCCGCGCTGGTGGCAGCGGTTTCCCAAGGCAGGAAAAAATTCAAGGCTCTGGCGATATCCTGCCCCGATGCTGCTTACCCGGTAAGCCCCTGCGGCGCGTGCAGGCAGGTAATAAGCGAATTCGTAAAACCGGACTTCCCGATTTGCTTCGCTGGTGCTGACGGAAAGCTTGTGGAAACAACCATGGCTGAACTCATGCCATATGACGCATTGCACGAACTAGCCGATAAATAGCGATAAAGGCTAAGTCTTCTTGCCTTCTTCTTCCTGTTTTTTCTTGTCGGCTTCGAGTTTACCCGTCCAAATCTCAATTTTTTTCTTTAACTCATCAGCCTCGCTACGCTCGTTAAAAACAATATGAAATCTTCGCAATGCATTTAAAAACACGATTGCCTGCTTGAAATCATCGGCCTTCAGCGAGAATATTTCATATTTCTCCCGGTATTTATCGGCGGTAGACTGGAAAAGCCTTTTTACGTTGGCGACGTACGAAGTAACTATCATCCGATTGGGGGATGTGAGCTCGATATCCTGAAAAGCCTTCCTCAGATCGAGCAGATTCTTCGCAATCGTCGCCAATTTACCCCACATTTCGACGAATGACCATTTCCATTTAGAATTGGCTCCGTATCCTTCTTCAATTTCCCTGATGGCAAACCCGATCTTCATGAACAGCTCAAAGCGGTCGGAATAGCTTACATCCGCGATTTCCTTGAGGTTTTCTTCATACTCGGAAAATGCGGCGTCAATATATGCAGTCACAATATCTTCGATATATTTAATGGCGCGAACCAACGTTTTTCGCGCCTCGGCCAAAGCGTCCTCATTCTTGATTCCAAGCAGCGATACCGAAAGAGTATTCAATAGTATATTATAAGAGGTAAGGGCAAGCATTTCCTGGCTCAGCTTAATCCTTGCGTAACCCTGGCCCTGGATTCCCGGCTGCTTAAGCAGTGTTAACAGAGATTGCTCCTTGGCAAGATAAGCGTCTATCGTCCCCTTGTTTTCCTTAACCTTGGCTGCATAACGATTCCGTTGTTCCTGTGTAATTTTTGCCATCAGCTTCCCCGTATTCCCGCATATTTCGCGAGCAAATCCTTTGCATGCTGGATCGAACTCGGTGCCCCGGCGTCGCCGGAGAGCATCCGGGCAATCTCCCTTACCCGGGATGGCGCATCCAATAACGACAACTGCGTTATGGTACGTTCGCCGTCTATGCGTTTTTCGACCTTATAGTGATTATCGGCGCGAACCGCAATGGAGGCTAGATGAGTAATGCATAAAACCTGTTTATTTGCCGCGATTCCATTTAAATGCTCTCCAACGCTTAAGGCTACTTCGCCGCCTATGCCGGTGTCCACCTCGTCAAATATCATGGTGGGAACTGAATCGCTGCTTACCAGCATTGTTTTTATGGCCAACATTACCCGGGACAACTCGCCGCCGGAAGCAACATCAGCTAAAGACCGGTCTGGTTCGCCTTTATTGGCGGAAATCAGAAACTGAGGTTCGTCGATGCCATAAGGACCCACAACTACTTTCCCGCTATCCAAAGCCTTGCGTGGAAGGCTTACGATAAACCTTGCATGAAGCATTCCAAGGCTGGAGAGTATCTTGACGACTCCGTTTTCCAGTTTTTTTGCCGCTGCAGCCCGGTTAAAGCTAAGATTTTCCGCTAATTTAAAAACATTATCCTCAGCTTTGGAAATTTCAGTCCGCAGCGAATCCAATTCAGCATCCCGATTTTGCATGGTTAATAATTTCGACTGCGCTTCCTCCCTGTAGGAAACAACTTCTTCCAGCGATTTACCGTATTTTCGCTTTAATTTCTGCAGCGCAGCCAGGCGGTTTTCAATTTCCTCCAACCTCCCAGGCTCGCAATGAAGCTGATCAAGGTAGTCCCGTATCGATTGCGTGCTGTCTTCCAGCTCGAAATAGGCTCCGTCGATGCCGGCGGAAGTAGGGGAAAGCTTGGAATCAAGCGATTGTATATAATCCAAATGCGTTCTGGCTTTGCGAAGTTTAGCCAGAATGCCATCGGGGTCAGAAAACAATTCCTTTAGTGAAGCAACGCTGGCATACAGTTTTTCGAACTGGGACAGCTTGGTTTCCTCCGCGATAAGCTCTGCGTCTTCTCCTGGTTTCAAGGCTGCCGCGGATATTTCATCAATGGCAAATTTAAGGAGTTCAATCTCGCGTTCGGTAGCTTCCCCGGCAGTACTCAGCCGATCATAGGCTTTTCGCCGTGAGCAAAGATCCTGGTAGACAAGCGAGTATGCTCGAACATCAGATTCGATTCCGGCGTAACGATCCAGAAGCGATCGCTGTTTATCCGCCTTAAGGAGGCTCAAACCCTCCCGCTGGCCATGAACTTCCACCAGAAATGAGGTAAACTCGGCGAGATCCTGCCTAACGGCCGGCACATTCTGGATATAAACTGCGCCTCTACCGTTTTTCTTCAGGCTCCGCCGAACAAGCACGGTTCCGTCTTCGCACTCAATCTCGTGTGCCTTCAGCCAGGCAAGCGCATCATTGTTCCCTTCTACAGCAAATATTCCGCTCACATGGGTTTCTTCCGCTCCCGAACGTATAATGCCAGTCTCCGCTTTTGCTCCAAGAAGAAAGCCTAATGCGCCGATAAGGATGGATTTCCCCGCTCCTGTCTCACCGGTCAAAAGATTTAAACCGGGCTGAAAATTTACCGTAAGTTTATCTATTATCGCGTAATCGCGTATCATCAACTCCTCAAGCATTTGGCCCTCCGGACCAGTTCAACTTCGCGCGCAAGACCTGGTAGAAGGAGCCGCGAGCGGCGCAGAACAATTTTGCCCGATGTGCCGAATGCTTAAAGAAAATTCTATCGCCTTCTTCCAAATAATAGAAATCCTGCCCGTCTACGGTAAGGACTGTGGTTTCGCGTTGCTTTTGTTCCACATAGACTTCGATAGTTTCATGACCCGGTACGACGAGAGGCCGGTTGGATAAAGCAAGAGGGCAGATGGGGTTAAAAACCATAGCATCCATGTCCGGATCCAAAATTGGTCCCCCTGCCGCCAGGGAATACGCCGTGGAGCCTGTAGGTGTGGCCACGATGACGCCATCGGAACGATACGTCCCAAGTGAAGAACCACTTATATTTATGCTTAGGTTAACTATTTTTGCAAGCCCTGCGCCGGAAACGACGCCATCGTTCATGGCAATGAACCGGGACATACTGGCACCTTCGCGCTGCACTTCAATATCCAGCATCGCGCGGGTGGACAAGGGCAAAGCTCCCTCTTCGGCTTGCACGAAGCATTCATGCCATTGAGAACTCTTTACCCAGGCGATAAAACCCAGGCTCCCCATATTTACCGGCAGGATTGGGATGCCCGCCGGGGCCGCGATTCGCGTCGCATACAACACAGTGCCGTCGCCGCCCAGTGTTATGATAATATCAATATTCTCCATGCATGGGTGATGATCCGGCTTGCCCTCGAACATAAACAGAGTAACAGTGCGTCCCTCTTCCCGAAGCCGCGTGTGAATATCCTTTGCAAATCGTTCCGCGTCCGACTTTTGCCTGTTCGCGATAACCAAAATTCGTGCCGGATGTTCTCTCACTACTATCCCTTCCCTACGGCAGCGTAGCTAAAACTTTTGCAATTTTCTGGGCCATTCCTTTACCAATCCGAGGATGCAAAGGAAATGCCAACGCACGGTTTACCAGAGAGCGTGCATGCGGGCACAAGAGTTCGGGCACTCTCCCCATCCCCATACAGCTTCCTTCGAATGCCATCACAGTCGGAATATCCTTTTTCTTTGCATATGCCACTACATCTTTTATGCCTGATTCCAGAATAACCACACAGCTATAATACGCCGGTTTTCCCTCAGATGCTTGCACTAACGCCTTTTTATGTGCACGCGCAAGTGATTGCTCATATAATTTTGCAAGTTCGGAACGTTTATCTATGAACTTATCCAAATCACGAATCTGCGAAAAAGCAAGGGCGCAATTCAAATCGCCCAATCGTTGCGTAGAGCCGAGGTTCTCGCACTTGTTTTTAAGAACCTGTGCCTCACGGCGATCCTTTGCATAAAGAATAGCCCCACCGCCTGCCGTTACTGCATGCGCATGCTCAAGCCCCAAAATCGTAAACATGCCTAAATCGCCGGCGTGTATCGCGGTCGATGCAAGCAAAGGTTCAAGGGGTATGGCAGTTTCCTGCTCCTCGGAATTGGCCAATTCAATTCCGACTTCTCCGCCAGAAATCGAACCAATCGCGGTTGAAATATCCTCGATCACAGGAATTCCAATATCTGCGAGCAGTGCAGGATTCGTAAACACTCCCCAGGGCTGTGCAAGATAAAGGACTTTTGCTCCGGAACCTGATAAATTTTCAAAAGATTGCGAGCCCGGCAGGCAGGTGGAGGGTTCGACATCCAGCCAAAAAGGAATAAAGCCCTTCGCAGAAAGACAGTCTAAAACCCAAGGCTCGGAAAGCGAAGACAGGGCAATAATGGAACCAGCTTCAAGGGCAAGGCAATCCAATGCTAAACTCAGAGCATGATCGGGGCTGCGGAGCGCTATCCCGAAATTGAATGAAAGGCGTTCTTTTGCGGACTTCAAAAGCCTGTCATTGTAATCGCCAGCGGCCAGATTGTCAGTTACAAGACAATTCAGGACGGAATCCATGTCCTTCCGCCTGATATATGAACTGAGTGCCTTGATTTCCATGGGGAAAAGCCTACTTCCTGACTTCTACGATTTTTTGCAGTTCTTTGGCACTAAATAGTTTACGGATATCTAAAATAATCAGATAACCATTCTTCTGATTCGCCACACCTTGAATGTATTCAGCACCTATTCCGGAAAGCATTTGGGGTGGAGGTTGTATTTCGTTACTATCTATGGAGATAACCCGCTCTACTTTATCAATAATCACACCAAGCTTCATACCATCGAGATCTATAATTATAAACCCGGATAGCAGATCTTCATCATCGTCGAGCTGTGCTTTTCGTAGATGGAAACGCTTATGCAAATTGATAATGGGGATAATCTCACCCCGAAGATTAAATAAACCTTCCACATATGTCGGGGCATTGGGAAGCGGACGGATTTCCTGGACACGAACAATTTCTTTAACATCCATTATATCAATGCCATACAACTCTTCACTCAGCTGAAACGTAACCAGCTGCAAGAGCACTTCTCTTTCGGCCATAATCCCTCCAAAACCCCATTATGAATGACAATAAAAGTTTAGCATTTTTCCGGTAATGGAGCAAGGGCGAAATGCTTTTCGACAAACAAACTACGAAAAGCATGTATAGGGCATTGTTTACAGGGTCCTGTCGCTTCAAAAATAGGACCCGCTTATCGCTCCACCTCTTTTTCCCGCACCAAAGCACGGCCACCAAGTCCCGGTAAAAGCAGTATTGCGGCTTTTTGTTTTGCATCGTGGGATTAAGGGGACCTCTAATAACCTTGTTGGTTATCAGAGGTCCCTCGCTGATTCCTTACAGGAATCAGGGTTTTTAATGGTCGTCCTCGCACATCTGAATTTTTTCGTGGTCCCATTAAGAGAAGTTTGGCCGACAGCCACTCTCCCCAATCCTCAGGCTCCAGCTCTTCGCACCGCAAGCCCTAGACCTGGATTTGCCGTCCTGGCAAATCTATGACATCGAAGATTCGCTAGCGCGAATCTCCGGGTAGCTGTCACGCGACATCCTGTCGCGACCGATAATTAAGCGGCCGCAATTCACTTTACTCCAGGCGCCGGTGCTTCGCACCGCGAGCCCACTCACCAAGCTGAGAACTAAGTCTTTTGAAAATTACGAGGATGGATACGCGAAGCGTAGTCCCAGCTTTGCCGTCCTGGCAAAGCTGGGACATCGAAGATTCGCGATGCGAATCTTCTAGCAGCTGACGCGCGACGTCCTGTCGCGACATCGAGAACATTATTACGTCTTTTTTTTTTATCTTGAGATGAGATACGAGACACAAACGCCCCAGGGATCCGAAGGCTAGTCATAGATTTGCCGTCCTGGCAAAGCTGGGACATCGAAGATTCGCGATAGCGAATCTTCTAGCAGCTGACGCGCGACGTCCTGTCGCGACATAGAAAACATTATTATGCCTTTTTTTTTATCTTGAGATGAGCTACGAGGCACAAACGCCCCAGGGATCCGCTGGCTAGTCATAGATTTGCCGTCCTGCCAAATCTATGACATCGAAGATTCGCAGAAGCGAATCTTCGGGTAGCTGTCACGCGACATCCTGTCGCGACCGATAATTAAACGGCTGTAATTCACTTTACTCCAGGCGCCGGTGCTTCGCACCGCGAGCCCACTCACCAAGCTGAGAACTAAGTCTTTTGAAAATTACGAGGATGGATACGCGAAGCGCCCCGGTTTGGAGCGCGAAGGCGTGCGTTGGCACGTCGAGCGTTACAAACCGGGGCGCGACAAAGTAGACACCTCGTGATTTTCAAAAGAATAAAAAAAAGCCCGGCGACGACCTACTCTCCCACCCTAAGGCAGTACCATCGGCATAAAAGAGCTTAACTTCCGTGTTCGGAATGGGAACGGGTGTGGCCTCTTCATGATAATCACCGGGCAATGTTTACTACATTGACGAAAGCCGAGATCACGCGTTTTTATCTCGCGGCAGATTCATAAGAACCCGCGGAAACGGCGCGAACGGTAGTTCGCGTCTACATTTCATGAATGAAATGTAGCTAGATTTTAGGTTTTATTCGATTCAAAGCATGCTTTGAATCTTCTTTGTAAGTAAGCCGAAAAACGACGCTTTTGTGTATCTCTCGATACGGTAAGAGCTTGCTATAATATGGTCAAGCCTCACGGAGGATTAGTACTGCTCAGCTGAGTACATTACTGTACGTATACTTGCAGCCTATCGACCAGGTAGTCTTCCTGGCTCCTTCAGGGGGTTCAAGACCCCAGGGATGATTAATCTTGAGGTGGGCTTCCCACTTAGATGCTTTCAGCGGTTATCCCTTCCGAACATGGCTACCCAGCGCTTACCCTTGGCAGGATAACTGGCACACCAGAGGTTCGTCCACCTCGGTCCTCTCGTACTAAAGGCAGATCCTCTCAATCATCCAACGCCCGTGGCAGATAGGGACCGAACTGTCTCACGACGTTCTGAACCCAGCTCACGTACCGCTTTAATTGGCGAACAGCCAAACCCTTGGGACCTGCTCCAGCCCCAGGATGCGATGAGCCGACATCGAGGTGCCAAACTTTGCCGTCGATGTGAACTCTTGGGCAAAATCAGCCTGTTATCCCCAGAGTACCTTTTATACGTTAAGTTACGAAGCTTCCACGTGCCATCGCCAGATCATTAAGACCTACTTTCGTACCTGCTCGTCCTGTCGGACTCGCAGTCAAGCCACCTTATGCCTTTACACTTGTGCTCTGATTTCCAACCAGAGCAAGGTGACCTTCGCGCACCTCCGTTACTGTTTAGGAGGCGACCGCCCCAGTCAAACTGCCTGCCTAACACTGTTCCGTATCCGGATTGACGGACACGGTTAGAAACCTAATCTGACAAGAGTGGTATTTCACCGACGACTCCACACAACCTAGCGGCCATGCTTCATAGTCTCCCACCTATCCTACACAAGTCAAACCAAATCCCAATGATAAGTTGCAGTGAAGGTTCACGGGGTCTTTCCGTCTAACCACGGGTAACCGGCTTCTTTACCGGTACATAAATTTCACCGAGTCTCGCGTCGAGACAGTGCCCAAATCGTTCCACCATTCGTGCGGGTCAGAACTTACCTGACAAGGAATTTCGCTACCTTAGGACCGTTATAGTTACGGCCGCCGTTTACCGGGGCTTCGATTCAGGGCTTCGCATTGCTGCTAACTCCTCCTCTTAACCTTCCGGCACCGGGCAGGCGTCAGTCCCTATACATCCGCTTGCGCGTTTGCAGAGACCTGTGTTTTTGGTAAACAGTCGCTTGGGCCTGCTCTCTGCAACCTCCTCTGACGTATTGCTAAACCAGTGGAGGCCACACTTCTCCCGAAGTTACATGTGCATTTTGCCGAGTTCCTTGACGCGAGTTCTCTCGAGCGCCTGAGATTACTCATCTCACCTACCTGTGTCGGTTTACGGTACGGTCGCATATAGACGAACCTTAGAGACTATTTCTTGGCACCATGATTACACCCGCTTCGCTTCGCCGTAGCTCCACTCGCTTGCCACTTACCTCAAGGAACGGATTTGCCTGTCCCCTTCATCGGCTCGTTAGTTTTGACCAGAACAACCGTTCTCTGGCCGGGTTTCACCTAATGCGTCATCCCATCGAATCTATATGCGGTGCTGGAATATGAACCAGCTTCCCATCGACTACGCTTTTCAGCCTCATCTTAGGGGCCGACTAACCCTGGGCAGATTGCCTTTACCCAGGAAACCTTAGGTTTTCGGCGGACGGGGATCTCACCCGTCTTTGCGTATACTTATACCTGCATTCTCTCTTCCGCCCCCTCCAGCAACCCTTCCAGGTTACCTTCGCCGGTCCGCGGAATGCTCCCCTACCATCTACATCTTGCGATGCAAATCCAAAGCTTCGGTATACCACTTAGCCCCGTTACATTGTTTGCGCACAGTTGCTCGACCAGTGAGCTATTACGCACTCTTTAAAGGAGTGGCTGCTTCTAAGCCAACCTCCTGGCTGTCTTTGCAACTGCACATCATTTCACACTCAGTGGTATTTTGGGACCTTAGCTGTTGGTCTGGGCTGTTTCCCTCTCGACTACGAACCTTGTCGCACGCAGTCTCACTCCCATACGTTGTATCTAGGTATTCTTAGTTTGCATGGGTTTGGTAGCCGGTGAAGGCCCCTAGTCCAAACAGTGCTTTACCCCCTAGATATTTGTATGAGGCTGTCCCTCAAGGCATTTCGGGGAGTGCCAGCTATTTCCAAGTTTGATTAGCCTTTCACTCCGTACCACAACTCATCCCTGCATTTTTCATCATACTAGGGTTCGGTCCTCCACTTAATTTTACTTAAGCTTCAACCTGGCTGTGGTAAGATCACTTGGCTTCGGGTCTACGACATGCAACTCTTTCGCCCATTTAAGACTCGGTTTCCCTACGGCTCCGGGACTTCCATCCCTTAACCTCGCTACATACCGTAACTCGCAGGCTCATTCTACAAAAGGCACGCCATCACCGGATTACTCCGGCTTTGACCTGTTGTGGGTTTATGGTTTCAGGTTCTATTTCACTCCCCTCACCGGGGTTCTTTTCGCCTTTCCCTCACGGTACTTCTGCACTATCGGTAGCTATATCGTATTTAGCCTTGGATCGTGGTAGACCCAGCTTCAGACAAGGTTTCTCTGGCCTCGCCTTACTCAGGACACCGCCCCATGAAGAATACGACAGTTTAACCTACGGGGCTCTCACCCGCTCTGGCCAGCCTTTCCATGCTGTTTGGCTACTGTGTATTTTTGTAACTTCACGAGCTCTTGCACATTGCTCAAGACGGTACCTACAACACCCTACATACAACGGCGTGCACCTTACATATGTGTGGGTTTGGGCTCTTCCGTGTTCGCTCGCCGCTACTTACGGAATCTCGATTGATTTCTTTTCCTCCGGGTACTTAGATGGTTCAGTTCCCCGGGTATCACGTCTGCAAACCTATTGATTCAGTTCGCAGCGACAGAATCACTTCTGTCAGGTTACCCCATTCGGCAATCTGCGGGTCACAGGATATGTGCTCCTCACCGCAGCTTTTCGCAGCTTGTCACGGCCTTCTTCGTCGTATAGCTCCAAGGCATCCACCATAAACCCATATTCGCTTGACCATATTATGGTAAGCTCTACTCTTACTATTTAAAAACATGTTCCTCGGCAGAAACATGCCTCGCGTCGGATCTCGGTTTACTTATATTTGACGTGATGCGCCTGAGCATCACGATACATCATAGCCTTAGCCATGACGCTAAACCTAAAATCTTCGTTTCCATCCCTCGTATATTTCAAAGAACACTTGACCTTCACTAGCTGAAAACTTTCAGCGTTGTAGTCGAGTTAGTGGGCCTGAATAGAGTTGAACTATTGACCCCTTCCTTATCAGAGAAGTGCTCTAACCGACTGAGCTACAGGCCCAAAGAAAAGTTAAAGGATGAAGAAGCAGAATAGGATGGGATAATGAATACCGGTATATTGAGGTCTACCAATCGGCCGCTAGGCTTTCATGGTCCTTCTCATAGAAAGGAGGTGATCCAGCCGCACCTTCCGGTACGACTACCTTGTTACGACTTCACCCTCCTCACGAAGCACACCTTCGACGTCGCCCTCTATTGCTAGTTAAGCTAACGGC
>JANNSO010000045.1:0-5860 GCA_031402655.1 Spirochaetota bacterium
TGAGCGACCCGCGTCACGGGCAGCGCTCCGGAGAACTTCACCGTCTTCCAATACCCGACGACGATGTCCTCGTAATAGACGTCGACCTGCGCGGGGTGCTTCTCGCTCGCCTCGGCTTTGACGTGGTTGCGCGGGAACATATGACGGGCGCGATAGTAGTGCGTCGCATTCTGCGACGAAAGGCAAGGTTGCCGTCGTTTGTCTTCGCACCATGAGGTGCTACGCCATACGACGGGGGCGATATATACGTGTCGCATTCTGCGACAGAAATCCAAGGTTGCCGTCGTTTGCCTCGAAGCGGGTACGCTTCTCGTCATACGACGGGCGCTATATATGGACGTAAACTAGCATTGAGGACGGGCTTGAGTCAATAGACCTTGAAATTTTAATAGCTGAAACCTTATTAATAAAACCAGGCCTTGCGGTAATTTGATTCTTGAGTATACTTTTAAGCAACGCTAGGAGGGATATATGCCTTCAAACAACAGGCATTTTTTACGCCTTTTGCAGGTAGAAATACTTGATCTAATAGAAGATATCCAGGCTGTCGAACTTGTCCAGAAGAAACATTTCGAAGCTCAGACGGAATCGCGGCACGTTTTCATGGCAAATGATGCTTTACTCAACCGGGAGATAGACTCTCTGCATAATTTTTCCAAAATGATTGACGAAATTGATACTTCCGTTTATAAAGATACTGCAAGTTTGGCAGAGGCTCTTTTGCTCCGTTCAAGAGAGATTGTAAGGCGGCACGAAGATCCGGAAGTAGTTTTTGTAATCCTTAAAAGAAAGATCGACAAGGTTCTTCAATATCTAGCAACGGGCAAAGGCATGTCTGATTGTTAATCGCGGATCTTTAAAAGCTTCGGTTTTGAGAGATCAACCATAAAAAGACTGAGTTCTGTAAGGAATCAGCAACCAAGTTCTGATATCCAACAGGGTTATTCGAGCTTACCATAATCATGCCTGAAAGAGGAAGTCATGGACATTCGCGTACAGGAATTACTGGAAAAGATCAAGCGTGACGGTGTAGAAGACGCCAAGTCGCAAGCTGCCAAAATTATGGCGGAAACCGAGAAGCAACGTATCGAACTGATTTCAGCAGCCGAGAAAGAGGCAAAGGCGATAGTCGAAAAAGCCAGAAGCGACGCGCTTCGGGCCGAAGAATCCGGGAAGGCAGCTCTATTGCAATCTTCACGCGACTTGGTCCGTGCGTTCAAGGACGAGATAGAAAAAGTGCTTGCTGCCATCGTAAAAAGCGAGACTGAGTCAGCCTTTACCGCAGAGACGCTTAAAAAGGCGGTGCCTGCAGTTTTGGAAGCCTGGGCTAAGACCGGTTCGGACGACGTAAGCCTCATGTTGCCCGCGGTCGAACTCAATGCCCTCGATGCTTTTTTCCGAGAAGCGCTGGCTGCCAGGCTCAAGAAGGGCTTGGAAATCAATCCGCTCAAAAACGCCAAGGCCGGTTTTCGCATCATGGAAAAGAATGGTTCTGCGTATTACGACTTTTCAGCGGAAGCAGTCGCCGGGATGCTGAGCGCCTACCTCAACACGAAACTGGCGGCGATCATGGCCGAGGCCGTGCGCTAAGCGACTATGTCGTACTACTATTATTTTGCAGCCACGCTGCCGGCTCTTCAGTATTCGCAGGTTCCTCCCATGAGCTATAGTGAATTCGTAGAACGGGCTGGTCGATACCTGTCTTCCAAAGATGCAGCCGCGATTGAACAGGCTTGTCTGCAGGTTCCATCAGACGGAAAAACTCCAGGCTCGACGGCTGCGGTCCCGCTGCTTGCGCATTATTACCGCTGGGAGCGTGCGCTTCGCAACGAGCTGGTTCTGCTTCGCTCGCAGCGCCTGCACAAAAGCGCGGAATTGTATTTGAAGCCCGGCGACGTTGAGTGGGATGCCTTGCGGTCCGCCCAAGCCGCTTTTGCCTCAGACAACCCTCTCGAGGGCGAGATGCTGCTCGAACGCGACCGATGGTCCTTAATCGACCGCCTTTCCACGAATCATTTTTTTGACATGGATTACCTTGCCGCATATGCGCTCAAGCTTCAATCTTTGGCGCGCAGACACCGCTTCGAACCCGGTACGGGTGAAGAAGGCTACAAGACCGTATATCGGTCGGTGCTCGATTCCGCGGACTACCGCAATCAATCCGGAGATACCCTATGACGAATACAAAAGGATCGGTTACCGGCGTAAACGGCAACATGGTTACCGTACGCGTGGACGGCGCCGTGTCCCTCAATGAAGTAGCCTATATCGAGCTCGGCGCCAAGCGCCTCAAAGCGGAGGTTATCCGCGTGCGCGGCGATCTCGTGCAAACCCAGGTCTTCGAAATGACCAAAGGCATCACCGTGGGGATACCCGTGGTGTTTTCAGGTGAAATGCTTGCGGTAGAACTCGGGCCAGGACTCCTTGGCAAGATATATGACGGTTTGCAAAACCCGCTGCCCGAAGTGGCCAAGCAGACCGGTTATTTCCTGGAACCCGGCGTTTACCTTCAGGCGCTGCCACGGGACGTAAAATGGTCTTGGACCCCGGTAGCCAAGCCCGGCGACACCGTGGAACGCGCCGACCTTTTGGGAACCGTACCCGAGGGATCGTTCGTTCATCGCATCATGGTGCCGTTTACCATGTTCGCCAGCTATAAAGTAAAGAGCATCAAGCCCGCCGGGCAGTATACGGTTGCCGAAGAAATGGCCGTGCTTGAAGACTCGGACGGTAAGACCTTCAAGGTTTCCATGATGTTCGAGTGGCCGGTAAAACGCGCCGTGGACTGTTATGCCGAGCGCCTCAAGCCCAGCGAGCCCATGGTTACCAAAACCCGCATCATCGATACCTTCTTTCCCGTCGCCAAGGGCGGCACATTCTGCATACCCGGTCCTTTCGGCGCCGGAAAAACCGTGCTCCAGCAGGTTACCAGCCGTAACGCCGACGTGGACATCGTAATCGTGGCGGCGTGCGGCGAGCGCGCAGGCGAGGTAGTCGAGACCCTGATTGAGTTCCCCCAGCTGCTCGACCCCAAAACCGGCCGGTCTCTCATGGAACGCACCATTATCGTTTGCAACACTTCATCGATGCCGGTTGCGGCGCGCGAAGCGTCCGTATATACCGCGGTTACCATGGCCGAGTATTATCGACAAATGGGACTGCATGTGCTTTTACTCGCAGACTCTACGAGCCGCTGGGCACAGGCCATGCGCGAAATGTCTGGACGTCTCGAAGAGATCCCAGGCGAGGAAGCGTTCCCCGCATACCTGGAATCCGTTATAGCCGGTTTCTACGAACGCGCCGGTATCGTGCGGCTTAAAAGCGGCGAAACAGGCTCTGTCACCATCGGCGGCACGGTATCTCCGGCGGGCGGCAACTTCGAAGAACCAGTAACCCAGGCTACGCTCAAGGTTGTTGGCGCTTTCTTGGGGCTTTCCCGCGAGCGCTCGGACGCACGCAAGTTCCCCGCTATCCAGCCGCTGGATTCCTGGTCCAAGTATACAAGCGTATTGGCTGCCGAAAGCGTCGCCATGGCGCATCACTTCCTCGAACGCGGCTCGGAAGTAGGGCAAATGATGAAGGTCGTGGGAGAAGAAGGTACGAGCATCGACGACTTCCTTATTTACCTTAAAAGCGAGTTCCTCGACGCGGTATATCTGCAGCAAAACTCTTTCGATCCCGTCGACTCCGCCGTTTCCCCCGAACGTCAGAAGCTTATGTTTGCCCGCGTCCTGCGGGTTTTGTGTTCAACCCTTGCGTTCAAGGCAAAAGATGAAGCCCGAAGCTGGTTTACCAAACTGCGCCAGATGTTCATCGACTTTAACAGCGTAGAATGGGGAAAAGACGGCTTCAAGAAAGCCGACGAGGCAATACTCGCATACTTGGGCGAGAAAGTGACCGGCCTCGACGCGAAAGCCGGCCGCATCATCGAGAATCTGGAGCGTACCGTATGAAAAAGGTTTACTCACGAATCGAATCAATCGCAGGCAACGTAATTTCGGTACGCGCCGACGGGGTAGCGTATGGCGAGCTCGCCGAGATAAACACCCGTTTCGGTATGTCGCTTGCCGAGGTAATCCGCCTCGACAACGATATGGTTTTTTTGCAGGTATTTGCAGGCGGTCGCGGAATTTCCACTGGCGATGAGCTCCAATTCCTCGGAAACCCCATGCGCGTTTCCTTCTCCGACGACCTTAAGGGACGCATTTTTACCGGTGCAGGCGCGCCGCGCGACAAGGGTCCTGCCCTGCACGAAAACCTTATCCCCATTGGCGGCCCTTCGGTAAACCCCACCAAGCGCATTATCCCCAAAGAAATGATCCGAACCGGTATCCCGATGATCGATCTTTTCAATACATTGGTGAAAAGTCAGAAGCTGCCGATTTTCTCCGTATCCGGCGAACCGTACAACCAGCTTTTGGCGCGTATCGCGATGCAGGCAGAGGTCGACCTTATAGTACTGGGCGGTATGGGTCTCAAGTACGACGACTACCTGTTCTTCAAGGATACACTGGAAGAAGGAGGCGCGCTCCAGAAGACCGTCATGTTCGTCAACACCGCGGCCGACCCGGTTGTGGAATGCCTCATGGTGCCCGATATCTCCCTCGCCGTCGCGGAGCGTTTTGCGCTCAAGGGTCTTAACGTGCTCGTGCTCCTCACCGACATGACAAACTTCGCCGACGCGCTCAAGGAAATCGCCATCACCCAGGAGCAGGTTCCCTCGAACCGCGGCTATCCGGGCGACTTGTACAGCCAGCTCGCCGCGCGCTACGAAAAAGCGGTGGACTTCGCCGATTCGGGCTCCATTACCATACTCGCGGTAACCACCATGCCCGGCGACGACGTAACGCACCCCGTTCCGGACAATACCGGATACATCACCGAGGGCCAGTTCTACCTCAAGGGCGGCCGCATCGAACCCTTCGGCTCGCTGTCGCGCCTCAAGCAGCAGGTAAACGGCAAGACGCGCGCCGACCACCGCGCCATCATGGACGGCATGATAAAGCTGTTCAGCGCCTATCGGGATACCCTCGAGAAAAAATCCATGGGGTTCCAGATGAGCGCATGGGACAAAAAGCTTCTTAAATACGGCGAGCAGTTCGAGAAGGAAATGATGGACCTTTCCGTCAACATCCCCCTGGAAGGCGCGCTGGACAAAGGCTGGGAAATTCTTGCCTCGTGCTTCGACCCCCAGGAAACCGGTCTGCCCTCCAAGCTTACCGACCAGTTCTGGCCCAAGAAGGTTTAACGATGCGATCGCCGCGGAAAGACACAGGGATATTCCATTTGGGAATTTTTACCACAGAGGCACAGAGACACAGAGAGGAGGGTGATAAAATATTGTTATCATCATTCTACTCGTTGATTTCTTTGTCTTCTCTGTGCCTCTGTGTCTCTGTGGTTTCTTCTTTAAGTAAGGTAGCATAATGGCTAAGATAAAGTTGACCAAAAACGAGCTCAAGAAGCAGAAGGACGCTCTCAAGATGTACCAGCGTTATCTGCCCACCTTGCAGCTTAAGAAGCAGCAGTTGCAAAGCGAGATCCGGGGCATCGAAGCCAGAGCCCGGGAAATTGCCGCGGAGCGCGACAGTCTCATGGAAGAATTCCGCGCCTGGTTGGCAGTGTTCGGCGAAGAAGAGGCGGTCAAGCAGCCCGACGGGTCGTGGATACTTTCCGCAGGGCGCGTGGTTGTGGATACAGGCAACATTGCCGGGGTGGAGATACCCATATTCCGGGGTGCCGAGTTTACCATCGGCGAGTATGACCTGTCCACCAAACCTTTATGGGTGGATCGCGCACTGGATCGGCTTCGCGCCATGCTCTCCCTCGACCTCGAGATAAAAGTGCTCGAAGAGCAAAT
>JANNSO010000046.1:0-8272 GCA_031402655.1 Spirochaetota bacterium
CCGTCAGGTATATGATGCGCCCCGCTCCAAGTTCGGCAGCCCGTTTCCCGGCGGCCGCCTTGAGAGCAGCGTAATCGGGCGAACCAAAAAAGCTGGGCTTGGAGGCAAGTTCTGCCGAGTCGTCCCAGTCCTTGAGTATGGTCAGGGCATCCATGATCAGGTAGCGCGAATAGCGCCTGGAAATGGATTTCAAGGCGCGGTCGAGCCCACCCCTGTTCAGTCCCATGGCATACGAAGTATCGAGGGCAACCAGCACCATCGCGGGGTGCGCGGTTTTTTCAAAATGCGTAAGCGCCGAAAAACCCGCGAAGCAGGAGAGCGCTATGCCTATCCAGGCGAACAGTGCTTTCACCCTACATCTCCGCGTTCAGGAGCGAGCCCATCTGGTAGGCAATGTCGTTTTCGTCGGACTTGAGCGCGGCCGCCTCGTTCATGCGCGAAAGCTCCTTGAGCACCTCGACATCGCCTGCGTAGCTGATCGTGTAAATGGGTATGCGCATGGCTATGAGTAAATCGTCGACACGGTTAAAATTCATGCCCGCCGTAGGTTCGCCGTCGGATAACAGTATGATCATGGGTTTGGAATCGGGTACCAGGCTCGAGGCCTGCGCTACCATGTCCTCGGCGACGATAAGCGCGTCGTAGAGCGCCGTGCTGCCGTTGGCCTGCAGCGAGTCCACTGCCGCGGAGAATTCCGCTGTCTGCCTGGCGTCGAAAGGCCGGATGGGCAGCAATTTAGTAACTTCGTCCGAGAAGGACACGAGCCCGATGGAGTTGCCCGCGGAAATGAACTTCGATCCGGCGCGCAGCGCCTCGCGCAGCCTGTCAATCCTGTCGCCGCCCATGGAGCCCGAAACGTCGGCCACGAATACCGCGACTATCGGCCTGCCTGAGTCCTTTTTCTCCTTCCACAGAATCTGCGCCTTGGCAAGGAAATCGCCTGCCGGAGCCTTATAGGTACCCGCGTATTCGTTTAGCATGTTAAAGCCGTAATCGGAAGCCAGCTGCTGGTGGCTGGCGTCCTTGGCAAAATCGGCGAAGAGCGCGAGCACCTTTCTTTCTTCGGCTCCCATCCGCCCTATGGCGGCAAGCGGATTGTCGTGTCGAATGCCGAATGGAATGAAAACATAATCGTCGCGCGCCTTGAGGCCCTCGTAGCTCTGGCGTTCCAATACGAACGCGTCGAGGGAGCCGTTGCTCTCCACGGATTCGCGCATCTGGATGGTGGTAAGGCTAACGAAGGGCACGCCTTTCTGGAACGCCTCGAATGCCGAAACGGCGCCTGGCTCAAGAGCCCTGCCCTCGTCGCCGTTGGCGAAGGATACGAGCACGGTTTGCAAAAAATTGAGGCCGGTGGAGCTGGCAAAGGGATTGGTGTATCCCATGAACAGGCTGCCTTTTACGGTTGCGTCCACGATTGCCTTGAAGTCCACCGTGGTGTACAGTTTCTGCATTTGCGCATGGATGGCCTTTTTCATCACGATGCCCGCGATGTTGCCTACGAGCCGGGGTGCCAGCACCTCGACATCAAGCCCTGCATTCTGTATCATTTTTATCCATAGCTCGTTGGAAGGGCTGTAGCCTGCGTCTGGATATTTTCCCGAGATAAAAAATTGCGATGCGGTTCCCGAGTCGATTTTGCGTATCGCTATCTTAGCGCTTTTGCCCGATGGCAGGCGGACCTTGGCCTCGTTGAACTGGGTAGCCACTTCCACCATCCAGCCGTCGCGGCCGCTCCCCGATTTTTCGGTGGAGCACAGCACTTCCGCGACTACCGCATCCTGTGTCCTCTCAGGGTCCACCGCCATGGGAAACGTGTCTATCGCGGGCAGATGGTCGGCCAGGTTGGCCTTGCCGCTCGTATCCACGAGGTCGGTGATGCGTGCTGTTTTTTCGAGCGGCCGCAGCGATTTGGCTAAATCGGCTACGCGCTTGTAGGCTTCGTCATAGGTATAATTTCGCGAACCGCAGGCGGAAAGCGCGGCAAGCGCCATGCTGATGATGATGATTCGGCCGTAGGCCTTTGATTTAGTTGCCACGCTGCGACTCCTTGAGCAATTCTTCCATGCCCGCGTTGATGTACTTGAGATCTTCCGAAGAAGCGGAAACCGTGGTTCCCGCTTCGATAAGCGACAGGTTGCCCGAAAACGAGCGCAGGCTTTCCAGCTGCGTGCGTATCGCCGATTCCTGGTCTTTTACGAGAGCTGAAAGACGGGCCTGCTGATCCCTGGTGCCGTAGCTTTTTGACCGCGAAAAGAGCCTTGCGTTCTCTGCGGCCAGCTCGCGCAGCCTGGAAACGAACAGGCCAAGCTCGTCCTCGAAATCGTTGCCCGGAAAGTCCTTGCGGATACGGTCCACGAGCCCGGTGCATTGCAGGGTGCTCGCCTTGAAATCGGGCGTGCAATCGCCCAGGAGCGACGACAGCTCCCGCGTACCCGTCTCGTAGGGCATGCGGGAAACCGAAGCGGCAAAGCCCTTGGACCGCAGACCCATGACCAGCCATGCGAGGCCCAGGGCCAGGTCCAGTACCGCTGCACCGGCGGAAAAGAGGAAGGCCGGCGCAAAGTACAGGAAGTAGAAGATATTGCACGCAAGCAGCAGCAGCGCGGCTGCGATTGTTGGAGGGTAGCGAAGGAATAACGAAAATTTGTTCATATTTCTATAAATGTACTTTGCGCAGGCTCCGGCGTCAAGGACTTCTGGGCAAACAGCGCCTTACTGGTTATTTTGAAGCGTGCTCTTTAATTGCCAGTAGCAGCCTTTCGCGAACAAAATGGGGGCTTTCCTTAATCATCTGCTCCAATTTACTTGCGGCCTTGGTTTCCAGGGTTGTACCGGCCAGCAACTCGGCTTGGGGATCTGCCAGCATGCTCGCCTCGGCAACAAGAGCCCGCGCCGCTTTTTTAGCGGAGATTTCGTCGCGCGAACCCGCGATGAGCCATAGAAGCAGTATCCTCGAATCCGTGGACATCGAGGCTGCCTGGCTGAGCGCTGTCGACGAAGCGCCGCTCTTGTCTTCGAGAAGGAGGCGCAAAAGGGCTATGAAGCCTTTCCTCTCCGCCTGGGGCAATTCCACGAAAATCCCGACGCCGTTGGGTGTTTCGTGTTTGGTAAGGCCGGCTCCCTGCATCAGGGAGGGGCGGTCCCATTCGGGCGTTTCGACGTCGTCGGAGTAGCGCGTCATAATATAGAAGCGCTGGAACGATACGGGAAAAACAAAGAGTTCAGACGGTTTTGTCTGAGGCTGAACGGGCAGCCAGCCTGAACCGTTTACGTAAACTTCCGCCCAGGCGTGGTCTGCATCCGAAAGCCAGGGGTATTCGCCCAAACCCCAAACGGCGCGGGAAGGTATGCCGCAGCTTCTGGCCAGGGTGATAAAGGCTCGCGTAAAATCGCCGCATTTACCTTTACCCCAGGCCAGGATTTGCGAACCGGTGTTGGGTCTGGGTATTTCGGCGTATACCATGCCGCCGTTTACCGTCGACCATACGCGTCGAATCGTTTCCAGTATCCCCGGATTCCCGGCGCGAATCCGCGCGCTTTCCCGCCGTATGAGTTCCGATTCGATATCGTAACGCTCCGATGTTCGCAGGTACTGCGCAATTTCCGGTGGATACGATGCCGGGAGTTTTTTTCCCTGTCCCGTGTACTTCCATTTCAGGGCTTCGAAGACGGAAACGTCAGCGGCGAACCCAAGGTACAGGGGACGTTTTTCCGTAGTCGTTACCGGCTTGTCCAGAACGAGCCGGTATGCGTCCGCGCCGTAAAAATTATGCATGGTTTCTACGCGCTCGTAATCGCTGAGCGAGGTAACGGAACGTATCGTCTGGGAGGGATAGGGGACACCGGCGGGGAATTCATGCCTGGAAAGGGTTCCAGCCGTCCTGCCCGCGGCCAACTCGAACCAGAATATATGGATGTGCAGCCCTTCGCGCCATCCCGACGCCGTGGCGCTGAATTCACCGGGGGGAAGGGGGAAGGCCGGAGCGCCTGAAGCGCGGCGCAATGTATCGATAAGCGGATCCGATCCGCCGTAGCTTGCCCACCACCATGCGTCGCGTCCCTTGGCGTCGCGTTGCGCAAGTCTTGCGCCCTGGCGGAGCAGCAGCTGTACAATGTCCAGGCGTCCTTCCTTTGCGGCCCGCATCAAGGCGCTGAATCCCGATGCGTCGCTCGCATCCAGGTTGGAGCCGGATTGCGCGAGCAGGCTGATCGTTTCCAGTACGCCGGTTTTATCGCACTCAAGCATAAGGGCGGTGTAGCCGTTGTTCGCGCGCGCGTCCAGGTCGGCTCCGCTGTCGCGCAGCAGTATAAGCATGGACGGAAAATTCCGCCTGGCCGCGATAATCAAAGGCGTATAGCCATCCCGCTGGCGGGTTTCCAGATTCGCGCCACGTTTTATGAGAAACGCTGCCGCCTCAGTTTTGCCGTAGTAGGCAGCCAGCGCAAGAGCCGTGTAGCCTTCCTCGCTGCGGCTTTCCATCGCCGTGCCTGAATCGAGCTCGCCTGCGATCAGGTCGACCTTGTTTTTTCTTGCCGCGTCCAATAGCTCGGCGGGGCCAGCGAACAGCAGAGCGGAAAGGCTGAGGGTAAATACGATAAGCGGCATGCGCAAGGGCACACTACGGTTATGGCTTGTTATCATCCTTTAAAATATAAAACCCCGCGACCCGAAAAGCCAGGGTACCGGATACTTTCTTTCGCGGTTTCTAATCCTTGCCCAGCACTGGCCAATCAGGCTAGACTGCGATTATGAATACCCTGCAAAAAGACGCTGCGGCCCAGAGCGCACGATACGAAGCTCTTCTGTTGATTACCGCCCTGATCTGGGGCTCGGCTTTCGTGGCCCAGCGCATCGGCATGGAGCACCTCGGACCATTCAGCTATAACGGCGCCCGATTCGCCATAGGCTTCCTGTCGCTTATTCCGCTTATACTCTTTCGAAAGACAAGTAAAGCCGCAGTCAAAGCTGCGATAGGACCGGGCTTATTGGCCGGGCTTGTGCTGACGATAGCGGCGGATCTGCAGCAGATGGGTTTGCAGTTTACCACCGCTGGCAAGGCCGGCTTCATTACGGGGCTTTATGTCGTGCTCGTGCCGATAGCCGCGATGATTCTTGGCAAACGGACGCCTCTTAAAGCATGGCTGGGTGCCGCGCTCGCGCTGGGCGGACTCTTCCTTCTATCGGTAAGCAAAGACCTATCCATGACTAAAGGCGATCTGCTTGTGCTGGTAAGCGCCCTGTTCTGGACAGCCCATATCCTCGTGCTCGACCGCTGGGCTCCCAAGGTCGATCCCATCGTGCTCGCCGCCACGCAGTTCGGCCTCTGTTCAGTAATAAGCTGGGGAGTGGCACTACCGACCGAACCCATGATCCTGGCCAATTTCGTTGGAGGCGCCTGGCCCATTTTGTACGGCGGAATCATGTCCATAGGTATTGCCTACACGCTGCAAGCCGTGGCCCAGACCAAAGCGCACCCCGCGCGCGCGTCCATCATCCTGGCTTTGGAATCCGCTTTTGCCGCCCTCTTCGGCTGGGCGATACTTGGGGAAGTCCTTTCTGCCCGAGAGTTTATCGGCTGCGGCCTTATGCTGCTGGGCATGATAGTCGCTCAGCTGCCTGCGCTGCGATCAAAGATTGCCGCAGCGCTTTGAGCTCTTCGGTATATGATGTAATCATCATAGGGGGCGGACCCGCCGGCTGGGCATTTGCCAAGAATATTTCCGCTCAATACAAGGTTTTGCTCGTCGACAGGGCAAACGGAAGAGGAAAATGCTGCGGAGGCTTACTCGCCCCGGATGCGCAAAAGATGCTCGCCGGGTTTGACATTGGAATACCCAGGAAAATTATATCGGATCCCCAGTTATTCTACGTACGCGCGCATGATTTAAAAACAGGCAAGTATTGCAGCTATCAAAGGCATTATACAAACGTAGACAGGGCTAAACTCGACGGCTATCTGCTTGAAACCCTGCCGCAAACCGTAAAAATCATGAAGAACGCGGTATACAAGGGTCATACTACGCAAAAAAACATCGTTACGGTTACCATTGCAAGCGGGGAAACAAGAGAAGACTATCAATGCAGGCTACTCGTCGGTGCAGACGGAGCGAACTCGCAGGTTCGAAAAACGGAATTCAATGATTTCAAGCAGATAAAAAAATACCTTGCCATTCAGGGTGAATATGAAAAAAAATCAAGCATCAACCATTTTGGCGTTTTTTTCGACTCCCGGATAACGGATTATTATTCGTGGCTCATCCCGAAGGACGATACGATACTCATAGGCGGAGCTTTTGCCGAACATGGTTCCCCGAGGGAAAAATTCAAGAAGCTGCTTCAGGGCGTCGAATCGCTGGGATATCCGCTGGGTAAACGGGTAAGCATCAATGCGTGCTATCTGATCAGGCCCAGGCTCAGGGACATCAAAACAGGGAGGGCTCGTGTCGCGCTTATAGGCGAAGCCGCCGGCTTTATAAGCCCAAGTTCGGCCGAGGGCATAAGCTATGCCTACCGAAGCGCTGTCGCCCTGGCCAAGGCAAGCGAGAACACACTGGACGGCTGGAATATACGGTATTCAAAATTCGTGCTCACCTTGAAATTCAACGTTTTCATAAAATCTATAAAGGGTATATTCATGTATGGCGCGGCGCTGAGGAATCTCATTTTTAGGCTGAGAATCGGTTCCATAAAAATAAATTCCTGAAACTCGCTTGCCCGCCGTCTACAGGCAAAAAAAATGCCCCAGGGATCAATACCTGCCTCCAAAAACAAAAGCGGTAAAATACATAAGCCTCGCCTCCGGGACCAGGAATGATCCAGGCGCAAGGCCGGCCTTGCGGCACAGGTTTTCTAGCAGAGCTTCGCGATCCCAACCCTGTTCCGTGGCTACCTGGGGCAGAAATACGCCGGACTTTCCGCCAAGCGCCAGATAGACGCCGTGCTTTCCGGGCACGACTTGTGCGGGTGCGCACGCGATCATGGGGGATAGTATGGAGATTTCCAGCTGAATTTCATCCAGCTCGTTTTTCGTCAATGGCGGGAAGCGTGGATCGCCGAAGGCGGCGGCAAGCGCCATTTCCTGAATCTGGATAAACAGAGGCGCGTCATCGGACATCCGGCCGATGCAGCCGCGCAGGGCACCGCGCCTGTGGATCGTTACGAACGCGCCACGTTTCTGTTCCAGGCCTGATATGGTTTGCGGCCATCGGGGGCTTCGGCCGTCCAGAGTGCTCCGTAGAGCTTCGCGTGCGGTTTCAAGCAATATGTCCTGCTGCTCCTGCGTCAAGGTAAATTCACTCATGCAAACCACCCGGCGGCGGCGTAGTGCACGATAGTTTCCACGCTGTTGTCCCGCATGTGGCTCGAATCGAGGCGCTTGAGTACGGTGCTCTTCGTGCGCTCCAGGAGTTTCATGCGCAGCAGCGTGGAAATGCTTTGGACGGAATAGCTGCAATCTTCGAAATCCAATGCATGAAGAGCGGAAATATCCCTGTTTTCGATGCATTCGAGTATCCGATGCGCCGCTTCCGCGCCTCTTTGGGGGATTATGGATGAGCCTAGATTGCTGGATGCGACGAACAGGGTGGAATTGAGCCTGTCGCCGAACATATGGTCCAGAGCGCGTGCCAGGCTTGCTGCGATGCGCGGGTCCCTGCCTGCCAGGAGCAGGGGCACGATACGCACATCGGGGAACAGGTATTTGATGAACGGCAATTGAACCTCGACGGCGTGTTCCTGCAGATGCGGTATGTCGTCGGTAACGAACATGGTTCCGCAGGTTTCCAGCTCGGCGCAGAGGGCGGTATCGATGGGTACATCGCCCAGCGGCGTATCGAATACACCGGATTCGGGCAGGATAATGCAGTTTTCAGCGTTCTTTGGCAAATCCGCAAATATAACGATATGCGTAAGCTTTCTGCCACGAGATGCGACCCATGCCTGGGCCTGAACCGAACCCGCCCAGCTCAGTGCGGCATGGGGAGAAAGGATGGCGTATGCGCTTGACTGGCTTAGCTCCCCCGCCAGCGTCAGGGCTTTTTCGATTGCGGCTCGTAGTTCATTCTTATCTTCAGGGTAAAATATTCCTGCGAACATGGCTTCCCTCTTTTTAAGGTTTACTGCATCCTTCATAGTACAAGTATAGAGCTTTTCGTGAGGGTAGCAACGGGCAAGTGTAAAAATACGGAATATTTGCTTTAGGGCACCTCTGATAACCCTATGGTTATCAGAGGTGCCTCGCTGATTCCTTCCAGGAATCAGGTTTTTTAT
>JANNSO010000047.1:0-20392 GCA_031402655.1 Spirochaetota bacterium
TCGTTCTGGAAGATATCCGCGGCGGGGTTAAAGCAGAGCCGGGAAGCCCGAAAGAGAATAATCCATACGAGATGGATCGTGTTTTGCCCGTCATGCCCAAACTGGTGCTGGCTGTCGCTCTTCTAAAAGGAACAAAGCTGGATGACGTCGTTCGTGCGGCCACCGAGGCCGGCGTATCGGCTATAATTCCTCTTGTTACCCGCCGATCGCTGCCGCGCGGAGATCAGGGCGGCCGCATGGAGCGATACAGGCGAATCGCGGCCGAGGCTATCGGGCAGTCGGGTTCCACCCGTGCAACCGCGATTCTGCCGGTCGCGGAGCTTTCCGAATTTGCCCGGGAATACGCTGCCACTGCGCAGCGGGGCTGTCTGGTATTTCATGAAACGCCCCTTGCGCCTTGTTCGTTACATCGTTATTGTACAGCTACATACGAAGAAATCGTTGCTTGCATTGGACCCGAAGGCGGTTTTTCCGATGAGGAAATCAAGGTGCTCGCGCAGAGCGGATTTGCTCCTGCCTGGCTCGGTCCCACGGTGCTGCGAGCCGAAACGGCGGCGGTTTTTGCGCTTGCATCCTTAAGAATAATCTGTCTGGAGCGTTTCTCATGGTCAACAGTAAAGTAGAGCGCATCTCCGTTTTAAATGTTCCCGTAGACATTATTCTTCCCGAAGACATCGAGGAAGTAGTCAAGGCTCTGTATTCCGACAGGAAAAACCATCAAATAGTTCTGCTTTCCGCAAGCGACCTGCTTCGCGCCAGGCGCGCGGGAGAATTTCGCAGCATGATTATGGGCGCTGCCCTTGTAATTCCCATTTCGTTGTCTATAATTAAATCCGCGCGCTTTTTGAAGCGATCCATTCCCGTCCGCTACGAGCCTTTCGATTTTATCGTAGGTTTGCTGGGCGTTTTGGATCACTACAATAAATCAGTGTATATTTTCGGCGGCAGCAAGCGGAATCTCGGGCTGGCGGATAAGAACCTGCGGCAGACATTCCCGAACCTGCGCATCGTGGGAAAGCATCAGGGACAATTTCCCAAACAGGTCCACGTTAATATCGTGCATGCCATACGCAAGGCCAATCCTACCTTGCTTTTGCTTGGAACCGGGGTTCCTGGACGCGAAAAATGGATACCCCGGAATCTTAAGAACTTTACCGAGGGCTTGTATTTATGGTGCTCGGATATCATCGATGTTTTTGCGGAAAAGAAAAAAAGGGCCTCGCGCCCATTGTTTAACCGCGGGCATGAATGGCTGTGTTATCTGCCGAGGCACCCGCTCCGTGTGTTCAGGATTTTTTCTGCGTTCTGGTTCAGCGTCCTGTCCTTGAGTTACAGGATACGAGGGAAATAAGGGAGCATTGACCATGAAACACTTTTACACCTGGCTTTTTGTCATGCTGATCGTTTTGACATCCTGCGTAGGCACTCCAAAGGCCAGTCCGTCGGCTGCGACTCCGACTGCTTCGGCACCGGTTGCGATCGCCAAGCCTCCCGTTCCCGTGCCGCTGGTTCTTAAAGAAACCATAAGCTATGCGGACGGCATCGTCGACCGGGTTGTCTCCTACGACTATGCCGAAGGCAGTTTCGACTACAGCGCCAAGACCAGCAGGAAGCCCTCCCTTGTGGATCCAGTGGAGCGCGTCGTTCGCGCGTTCGCAAACAGCAAAATTTCTGGCCAGAAAACTTTCGATGCGGCGAGTTTGCTCGTTTCCGAATCTCTCTATGAATATACTCCCGCCGGCTTGCTTAAACGCGAGACCATGCGGGACGCCAAGGGAATCATTCAGTCGGTATCCGAATACGGCTATAATGCGGGCGGCCAGAAAACTTCCTGGATCGTGCTTGACGCGGCCGGAAATGCGCTTGCGCAAACCGATTATGCCTATAACGCCGCAGGCGCGCTGAAGCAGATCGCCATGAGCAAGGGTGCGGGAATCGCCACGGGTACCGCCGAGTACGAGCTGAACGCAGCCGGGCAGCTGATAGCGCTTACGTATTTTACTCCTGCGAAGACCGTCGAGCGCCGCACGGTGTATACCTGGAAAGACGGCACTATAAGCGAAGAAACCGTGTATCGCGCGGAGAATCGCCTGGAGCGTAAATATAAATACACATACGGCCCGAACGGAGAGGTTCTTACCAAGACGCTGGTGGACGCAGGCGGGGCGAATCGGGAAGTTTCGGCATACGAATACAAAGTCCTGATGCGCAAATAAAGGCCGGCTTGTTATAGAAACTAAAGGGGATCTCGAAAAACTTCGGTTTTGCGAGCTGCCCTAAACTGGGGGAAGAAAGACATGCGTTCCAAGTTATCCGCGATTTTGATTGTTTGCGTGGCGCTCAGCCAAATTCACGCCAATGAAGCTACCAGGGTGTTCGGTATAATACTTGGCCAGGCTCAGACGGTAAACGAACAGTACAGCGCCGCCATGAACCTCGTTTCGCTGAACGATCCCGCAAGCGCCGAATATGTGGCGGATGCGCTGGACAGGCTGCTGGAAACGCGGGGATCCGTCAAGGCGTCCTCGGAAAAAGAACTTTATGAAAGGCTTACGCGGCTTTACGCAAAAAGTCTGGGTGACTGGAGATACAGCAATGCGTCTCTTTCCCTGTGGCGGGTGGTAAAGGAGTCCGCTGATCCGCTGACGCGCGGCGAGGCGATAATTGCGCTTGGAGGCATACGGGCGCAAGAGTTTGCCGAGCGCATTTCGCTTATCCTTGCCGACTTGAATTCCCAGCCGACGCCCGATGCGGATGCCGGCGAGAAACTTGCCTACGCATGCGTGCTTTCCCTTGAGAGCATGAAAAGCCCCATCGGATTTCCGCAGGTTTTTTTCGCGGCGGACGGATGGTACAGCAGGCGCGTAAAAGACCAAGCCGAGCGCAGCCTGCCTCTAATTCTCCCGGACCCCACGGATGCGCTGCTTGCCATCATGGACACGGAGCCGACGCCGCGTAAAATTCGCGCCCTGGATTTGGCATTGCGCTCCAGCGCTTCCAGGGAAAACAAGATAAAAGCCGCTGCATACGCCCTGCACAGCGCCATCATAAACCTGCCCCGTGACAAGAGCGAAGGCATACTCCTTTCCGGCATGCGCAAGGGTGCCATGGGAGGCCTGATAGGCTTGGCAGACAAAAGCGGCGCATCGGCTCCCGACTTCAAGGAATCGTACAGGATAGGCGACATGGACGAGCGTCTCGTGGCGCTCAAGGCCATGGGACAGGATGGCTCGGTGGCTTCCGCGCTGGTGCTCAGCGAAATAATCACGACGATGAACGAAGAACAGCGGGCGGGCCTTACCAGCGAGGCAAGGAACACGCTTATGAAAGCCGCCGCGCAGAATGCAGGCATTAACGGAAAAAAAGAACTGTTCATGGCTTTGCAGATGGTAAAGGCCAACGAAAAATGGTCTAATGGAATTATTACCCAAGCCTCGGAAGCGCTTAAACTTATAAAGTAGGGAGTGATTATGAATTCTTTCGCACGACGCAGACTGGCACTTGGGGCGAAGCTAAAGGCGCAAGGCATCGAGATGGCGCTTTTCGAGGATACTGAAGGACGGCGCGATACTTCCATCCGTTACTTTTCGGGCCATCCCGGAGATGCGCTGCTTTTTATCGCGGCTGACGGCCGCTCCGTCCTTGTGCCCTGGGATATAAACATGGCCACGCAAATGGCACAGATCGAACAGACGGTAGCCTATACGGACTTCAAGCGGAACCAGTTCATCGCCGTGGCCGGCATCATAGATAAACTCGCGATTCCCAAGGGATCGAAAATAGGCCTGCCTTCCGCGACGCCGTATCCCCTGTATGTAAAATACGTGGAGGCCTGCGAGGATCATGATTTTGTATGCGAGGAAGAAAGCGCGTGCGAGTTGGCGCTGGGCATGCGGGCGGTCAAGGACGAGGAAGAATTGTCGCTCTATAAGGCCGCATCGGCCATTACCGACAAGGTAATGGATCTTATAGAAGCCGGCTTAAAAAACGGCGCGTTGAAAACAGAATCCGACGTGGCGCTCTTCATAGAGCGCAGCCTGCGCGAACACGGCTGCGAAGGCACCGGATTCGATACGATATCCGCTGGCCCGTCGCGCAGCTTCGGGATTCACGCCTTTCCCGGGTATACGGGTGCGGCTTTTGGCACCGAGGGCATGTCCATCCTGGATTTCGGTCTTAAGTACAAAGGCTACACCACCGACGTAACCATGACTTTCGTTCGCGGCAAGCCCGACCGTAAGCGCGCCGAAATGATAGCCCTGGTGCAGCGCGCTTACGACGAGGCAGTTGCCATGTGCGCCCCAGGCGTAAAAACCCGCGACGTAGCCCTGCGGGTGGACGCGATATTCGCCGAAAAAGGCTATGTCATGCCCCACGGCCTCGGTCACGGAGTTGGCCTGGAAGCACACGAAATGCCTCATGTGCGCAGCCGCGAAGACAATGCGTGGGTACTTGAGCCCGGCCACATCATAACGATAGAGCCCGGGCTCTACGACCTGGCTACAGGCGGCGTGCGCCTGGAGAACGATATTCTTATAACCAAAACGGGTTATGAAGTACTGACACATTCCAGGATCGTGATGCTTCCTTAGAATTTTCAAAACGCGAGGCGCTTTGAAAATGGGAGATCTGTTGAAAATAGGAGCGCTTGAAACCTAAAGGCTGCCGCGGTAAAACGTGGCGGCCTTTTTTACAGCTTCCTTAACATCGCGTCCGCAATCGGCCTCATGGGTACCGCCGAAGAAACCTTTATACTCTTCGCTCCCGTCGACCGAAATCAGTCAAGTCAACCAGGAAAACCGCAGCGTCCAACTATGTACCGTCAAAAGAGCTGGTGCGGGCATATTCCGGAAACCCGGGGCTAAAAATCCATCCTGAATGCCAAGAACGTTTCCCCGTGAAATTCGCGATTCGAACCGTCGTAGGTAAAGAGACCGGTAAACTCGGTTCTGGCCAGAATCGCGAAGCGATTAAAACAAACCCCTAGTTCAGGTATCGCGCGAACATTCATGCCGTTCGCGTATAACAGAGACTCGATCTGCAGGCGGCCTTCAAACCAGCCGAAACGAGCCGTAAGCATCGCACCGGCAGTCGGCGCGAACCAGGTCTGTAAATTCGCGGCTGCGCGGATGTCGTGCGAGTTTCTAAGGCCGACTTCGAGGCCGGCGAGAGGGCTGAGGCTGAGATTCGGGGACAGTGCCAGCGGAGCCCGTACCATTACTTGGATGTCCATGGATCGCGGGTTGAAAAAGTACGGAACGCTCCATGCCCTGAAACGGCCGGTAACGCCCAGAGGAATCCCTACTTGCATCAGGGGGCTCGATACCTCCGACTCGCTTGCGAAGATAGAATAAGAAGCGCGAAGACTCCCGATCGACAAGGCTACATGCCCTTTTTCCGCCGAGGTCTGCGGGAAGATCGAGTTTGGCACTGCCGCAGCTAGTACAAAAACGGCAAGGGCTGAACCGAAAAACCGGAACGAGTCCCGGCGTTGGGTTTTTTTATGCGTTTCCATGGCCGGTTTCAAGGGGATACCTCCGCATAACTGCGGCCGACGGCTACATTGTCCAGGTATACCGTGTTGGCGGACGGTGCTTGCCCTGTATTGTTAAGACCGCGATACAACCCGAGCTTCCAGTAACAGCCGGCCCGGTTGTGCAGGGTTGGGTGGTAGAGCCTGTTGTCCGTTCCGTTGTCGGGCGTAATCGCGGTGCCGTCCAGCCATGCCTGCAGGTATCCGTCTTCCGCGTCGGAAAATTTTATCTCGAAAACCATCAGATGCCAGGCACCTTTGGTTATAGGCTTTTGAACCTGGCGTTTTTCTCCGCCCACGTTGGTGAAGATCTCCACGAATCCCGGCACGTAGACGAAGTCGACGGGCGGGTGGGGGAAGTTGAAGTCAAAAGTCTCGCCATGGACGAAATCGGGGAGCTGGTACCACTGTGACAGTATCTGCCATTGGAAATCGTCGGGGTCGGAAAGGGGGATAAAAAATCGCCAGCCGAAAAACACGGTGTCGCCATAGGGAGCTACGTTGTAGAGCGCGAGTTCCGAGCGGTTGCCGTTGTTGACGATCTGGCCGGGGGCAACGCTCATCTTCGCTGCTTTCGATCCCAGGTATCCAAGAATGGGGACGATCGTCGCCGAATCAGCCGATGCCGTTTCCAGGTAAAAGCCGTCAAAGTCCGAAGCCTCGAAGTCTTTGAGGATGGGAAGCGGAATCACCACCTCACGCGGCATGTTTATCGGCAGGTCCGAACAGGATGCCAAGAGCAGCGATACAAGGAAGACAAACTGCGTTTTCATATCGTTACCAGCCTCCTGACCATACATTTAAGTATAGGCGCACGGTAGACAGCAGTCAAATTCGAGATCCGCGGCGGCTCGCATGAGCCGCCGCGGACCATGTTCGGGGAGCGCTTACTTGGCGGCCGAGCCGGCCACGATCAGGTTCTTGGCGGCGAAACTGCTGAAGGCCATTTCCCAATATGCAGCGGGTTCCTTGCCGGCCGCGAAGGACCAGGAAGCCTTGCCGTTGGGGATCTGATCCTTTTGGGGGTTTCCCACCATGTTGCGCCAATCCGAGGGCGAGCCGACGAAGAGGCAGGAATAGACCAGGTCGAACTTTTGGCTGTCGTAGATCTTGGCCGTGTAGCTCAGCTCCGTGTAGGCAATGCCAGCCACGACGAGGTAGTCCACGTTCAGGGCTTTGACAAGCTCCCGCAGGGAGACGGCGAGGTCCTTGTAATGCTCGGAAAGTTGAAGCTCCACGGCGATTGAATCCTGGGCGAGCAGCTTTTCGTTGAGGAGTTTTTCGCCGAGGATTCCCTCCTTGCCCGCGGCAGCGGTGGAGGATTCCTTGATGAGGGCGGGCAGGTTGTCGATGATGCGGTTGATATAGACGAAATCGCCGGCGGGATCGATCATCTGCAGCTGGCGCGCACTTAAGAGCGCGTATGCGTCGATCTGGCGAGCGACGAGGCCTTTAGACTCGAGATCCATCTCGAGGAAATTGCCGAGCGAAGCACCACCGCCCAGGATGCCCACGGTGGCCCCTTTGGGAAGTTCCCGGAGTTGCTGGATGCGCATTATATGTCCCTGGGTCCCGATGCCCGCAGTCGTGAGGGACGCAGGAGCCTCTCGCCGGGAGGTGGCGGAGGGGAGGTTGGGAAGGGAGGTGACGCAGGATGCGAGGCTTAGGGCCAGCACACCGGCCATGGCTGATTTGAACACATTCTTCATATCGAATCTCCTTGTGAATTTATGACTTGTGATAGTAGATGAAGGCCGATATGCTGTCAATATTGGAAAAAAAGCAAAATGCATCTCACCAAAAAAATGACATGCGACCCAAAGTGTGATCATCGGCAGTGTTTTTTACTTTTGTCATCATTTGATAGAACTGCTAGTCTTATACCTTTGTTGTTGACAGATGACAAAACTGGTCTATATAATAAACATATGTACTAGAGGGTCATGGATCAGCCTAGACTAGGAATTCATCGCTCCAGGAGGGAATATCCTGGAAGTCTCTCGGCATGACCGATGTATACACCATACAAAATTGTTCTTAGCGCTTTTTTTGACAACGAGGAGGCGCATGCACATACTGGTAATGCAAGGACGACCATTAACAGGCTGTTGAAAAAGCTTGTTGCTTTGTCAACAGCCTTCAACATTCCTCGCATTTGATTACAAATGCTACGGTAATGTTACATTTTGGAAGTGTTGAAAATCCTGATTCCTGTAAGGAATCAGTAAGGCACCTCAGATAACCAACAGGGTTAATAGAGCTGCCCTATAATGAAGAATGTTGAAGAAGGGGGCTAACATGTTTGCATTTGAATTCGACATGCCTACGAAGGTGGTTTTCGGCGAAGGCGCCGTTGCCAAATTGGGCGGCCTTGCGGCGGGCTTTGGGAAAAAAGCCTTGCTCGTGACGTATGACGAAGACTTCGTTAAGAAGATGGGGTTTTACCAGAAAGTGGCCGAGAGCTGCAAAGAGGCTGGCGTCACTTTGATAAGTGCATTCGGGGTAAAGAGTAACCCGACCGTGGAACATGCCCTGGGAGTTATCGCCCTGGTCAAGAAAGAAAAGCCCGATGTGATTATCGCACTTGGCGGCGGCAGCGCCATCGACGAGGCGAAATTCGTCGGCGTCTCAGCCGGCTACGACGGCGATCCCTGGGACCTCGCCTCCGGCAAGTCTCCCATCACTGCATGTCTGCCCATTATCGCCGTGGTTACTATCCCCGCCACCAGTTCGGAACTCAACGGAACTTCCGTGATGTCCTACGAAAAAATCCAGAGAAAGGACGGCTTTGTAAGCGGCCTCATGCGCCCGCGCTTCGCCGTGCTCGATCCCGAACTTACCTATACTATACCGATCAAGCAAACCGCTTACTCGGCCGCCGACATCGTATCCCATCTCCTCGAGGCCTACATCGGCCACGGCCTCGACTGGGCTCCTTTCCAGGATCATTACTGCCAGGCATCGATCCGTACGATCATCGAATGCATGGAGCGGCTCCTCAAGGATCCCAAGGATAAGGAGGCTCGCGCCCAGATGATGTGGACCGCCTCCTATGCCTGGAATGGTTTCTATCCCTGTGGCCTTGGCCCCTGCGACGCGACCATCCATGTCCTCGGCCACAGCCTGAGCAATTTTTATGATACCCCCCACGGCGCGGCCATGTCGGTTACCATTCCCGCTACCATGCGCTACTTCCTTGAAACCAAGACCAGGAAGCTGGCGACCATAGCGCGCGAGGTATTCGCGATTCGCGAGACAGACGATCTTGCGGCGGCCAAGGCGGGTATTTCAGCCCTCGTAGGCTGGTTCAAGAAGATAGACACGCCAACCACCCTTGCCGAGGCGGGGATCCCGGCGGAAGCTATTGCCAAGCTGGCTCCCGATGCCCTCAAGACAGCCCAAGCCTGGGGATTGGGTGAGCTGTACACCCTAGATTCCTGCACTGAAATGTTTAAGCTCTGCAAGTAGACCAGATTTGATGGATGCGGTGGCGATTTCCATAACATGCAATTGGATTGCATGGAGAATCGCCGCTGCTGCGGTGAAGATTGATGAAACATTTTGTTGACAAGTGTAAGATTGTCTCCTATAATCACAACAAATGTAATTAAGTTGATCGAAATGCTACTTATTGGCTAAATGGATGCACATGTGATGATCCATGATTCAAGCAACTATTCCGGCCGTTGGCCGGTCAAAACTACGAGAAGGAGTCCAAGATGAAGAAGCTTCTAAGTTTGATGCTGATCGCCTGTCTGGCATCGTTCATGCTGTCCGCCCAGCCGGTCAAGACGAACTACACTGTAGGTCATGTTGTGTACAACCTGCAGCACCAGTTCCACCAGGCCATCGCCAAGGAAATCGTCGATTACGGCAAGAAGATGTATGGCGCCAAGGTCATCGTACTCGATGGACAGGGCGACAGCGACAAGATACTCAAAGCGGTCGAGAACCTGATCGCGCAGAAGGTGAAAGCCATCTCCATTCACAGCCCCGACCAGGCCATGACGCTCGCCGCCATCAAGCTGGCCCGCGCCAAGGGTATCCCCGTCGTAACCACGCTCGTATGGCCGGCCGAGAAGATTGCTCCCCACGTCCAGCCTCTCGAGTCGTCCAGTTCCTTCGTAATGGGCCAGATTGCGGCGAAACAGTGGCTCATGGCGAATCCCACCAAACCGACCCGCGTCGCCATTCTCGACTTTGGCAAGTTCCCCCCCGTCGAGATCCTGCGAACCACTCCCTTCTGGGACGGCGTCAAGTCCATCGATCCGAACGCACAGCTCGTTACCCAGCTGAACGGCCAGGGCGACACGACCAAGTCCATGGAGATAACCCTTGATATCCTCCAGGCCCATCCCGAGGTAAATGTCATCTTCGGAGCGAACGACGAGATGGCGCTCGGCGCACTCGCCGCCTGCGAGCAGATAGGCCGCGGCAAGATGAACAACGGCAAGCCCTTAACCGAGATTATCGCCGGCCTCGACGGCAATGTATCCGCCATGCTCAAGATCTTCGATCCTAACTGTTCCTTCAAGATGACCCACGGCGCCGTCAAAGACGTAGCCCGTGCCGAGATGGACACGATGATTGGCATGATCAACGGCAGGATAGATCCCAACAAGTGGGCAGAGACACAGGTTCTCAGCAAGGTAACCGATTTCTGGGGCAGCTCGGTAGGAGAAGCTCAGGTGTTCCTGCAGGACAACTTCCTGTACAAGGGCAATCTCGCCGACGATATCGCCAAGGCGACGAAAAAGAAATAAAGTCCGAAGCATCAATTAAAAATGGGAGTGGGCTGGTCCCTCTCCCATTTTTTAAATATTGCGAAGAATTCCACGGGGATGGTTGATCATGGGTGTTTCTCTCGGTGCGATCCAAATAGACAAGCAGAAAACGGTACTACTTTCGATCCTTGCCGTGATCGTAGTTACCATGTCTTTTCTTTCGCCAAAGTTCCTGCAGATTGGGAATTTCCAGAATATTCTCCTGCAACTGGCGCCGCTCATCATCATTGCCTCGGCAGCCAACCTGCTCATGATCACCGGCAATTTTGATCTCTCTATAGGAAGCGTCCTCGCCTTCAGCGCCATCATGCATGCGTACGTGTCCAAGGCGGGATTGCCAATCTGGCTGTCAATCGCCATAAGCTGCATGCTGGCGGTAATCTGGGGCATCTCGAACGGGATAATGGTAGGCTACCTCAAGGTAAACCCGGTCATAGCCACGATGGGGACGATGTACGCCGCACGCGGCTTTGCCTTCCTTATCGCCCGCTGGGACGGCGGCGCGAACATTTCCGCGGGGCTCCCCGCCGAATTCAGCGACTTTGGTCGCGCCAACATTTTCGGGGTCCTGCCCATCATCATTGTTTTCATGGTGGTGACGGTGGCTATCTTCATATTTATAGAGAAGAAGACGGTGCTCGGGCGCTTCAGTTTCGCCATAGGCGGCAATCGAAAAGCCTCGACCCTTTCCGGCATCAAGGTGCCGCATATGACTATCATACTCTACTCGCTTGTGTCGCTTTTAGCCGGCTTCTGCGGCACGGTACAGGTTTCCCGCGTAGGCTCGGGCTTTCCCAACATCGGGGAGGGCATGGAGTTCGATATCGTGGTGGCAATCGTGCTAGGCGGTACGAGCATGCTCGGAGGGTCCGGTTCGACGATAGGCATGATAATCGGAGCCTTGATCGTAGGCACTGCGGCCAATGGGCTCAATTTGCTCAATGTCCCCTATTTTTACCAGACTATCACAAAGGGCCTGCTCCTGATAATCGCGGTCTTCGCCGACCAGAGCATCAGGCGACGCGGTTAGGGGGACGGCTATGAACGACATAAAGACGGACGTACTTATGGAAATCCGGGGGCTTCAGAAGCGCTTCCCCGGTACTCTGGCTCTTGATGAAGTAAGTTTCAGCATTCAACGAAACACGGTTCACTGCATAATCGGAGAGAACGGCTGCGGCAAATCGACCATGATCAAGATCCTGACGGGCGCCCATGAGCGTACAAAGGGAGATATTTTTTTCGAGGGCCAGCCTTTTGAACCCAAGACGATACGAGAGGCGATGGTGCTGGGCGTCACTGCCCTCTATCAGGAACTTAATGTCGTGGACGATCTTACCGTCGAGGAGAATCTGACCCTCGGACGCGAGAGCAGGCGCTTCGGCATGATTAGGAAAAGCGAACGGCTCCCGGTTCTCTTGGAAAACCTCCGTAGCCTGGACGAATCGATCAGCCTGACCGACCGTGTCGGCGACCTGAGCGTGGCGCAGCGGCAGGTGATAGAGATAGCTCGGGCCATTTCCAGCGACTGCAAGATGCTGGTGATGGACGAGCCGACCGCTTCCCTGAGCGAGGAAGAAACCAGGCGAATGTTCAAGGTCATCGGAAAACTGAAGGCAAAGGGCATTACCATCGTCTACATTTCGCACAAGCTGAGCGAGGTTTTCGAGATTGGCGACAACGTCACGGTTCTGCGCGACGGAAAGATAGCCGGTAACCGGAGCGTCGCCGAAATCCGCGGAGCAGCCAGCTGCAATTCGGATTCCGAGGCCTGCCTCGAACTGGTCAAGATGATGTTGGGGAAGGTGGTCCTCGAGGAGTACATCCCCAGCAAGAACATCGGCGAGGAGCGTCTCCTCGAGGCCAGGCATATCAAGACAGCCAAACTGCGCGACGTGAGCTTCGAGCTCCGCAAAGGCGAGATACTGGGCTTTTACGGACTGGTAGGCGCGGGTAAGACCGAGATAGCCCAAGTCCTCTACGGCATGGACCCCTACCTGGGAGATATCCTTATCAAGGGCAGTCTAGTCAAGATCAATTCCGTTCCGAAGGCATTGAAAGAGGGAATTACCATGATTCCCGAGGAGCGGCGGATTGGCGGCATCTTCGGCTTGCTCTCGATTCGCGCCAACATCCCCATGATGCGGATGGCGAAGGTCCTCAGGCGGGGCGTGATCAATCGCGGCAAGGAAAACGAGCTCGCCGACGGTTTCATCCGCAGCATGTCCCTGGCGACCAGCAGCCGGGAGAAACCGGTCTCTCTCCTGTCCGGCGGCAACCAGCAGAAGGTCGTCATATCGAAGTGCCTCAACCGCGAGAGCGACGTGCTCCTGATGGACGAACCTACCAGAGGCGTCGACGTCGGCGCAAAACAGGAAATCCACGATATAATCCGGAACCTGGCCAACCAGGGCAAGGGTGTCATCGTCTTCTCCTCGGAATTGCCGGAGATCGTGCAACTCTGCGACAGGATCGTCCTGATGTACGAGGGAGAGGTGCGGACCGTCATGCAGAACAGCAAGGATATCGACAGCGACCGGATCATGGCACTGGTGGCCGGGGGAGAAGTGAAAGAATGAAGCAATCCAGGAATTTCAGCAAGATAGTCCGGGACCCGAAGTTCCTCATGGTACTGATCCTGGTCCTTCTGAATATTTTCTTCACGATTAGTTCGGAGAACTACCTTTCGGTCGAGAACATCTTTAACATGCTGAAGCAATCGTCCATGGTAATTATCGTCGCATCGGCGGCCACCATATTGATGATGACGGGCAACTTCGACCTGTCGACCGGCAGCAACCTGGCCTTTTCGGGCGTGGTGTATACGGTCCTGCTCGTCTCCGGCATGGGGCTCTGGCCGGCGGCGATCATCGCCCTGCTCTGCGGTACAGTCATCGGCGCGGTCAATGGCACGCTGGTGGCCAAGATGGAATTTCCTCCATTTATCGCGACATTGGGGACGCTCTATGTTGCGCGCGGCCTGGCGCTTATCCTGGCCAATGGTTCGCCGGTGCGGGGCGAAGAGGTTCCCCCGGGAATCTCCACCCTGGCGCGCGGGGAACTGCTGGGCGTACCCATACCCATCTACTTCGTCGTGTTCTTCGTAGCCCTCTTTGTTTTAATAGAAAAGAAATCGCTTTTCGCGAAGTATGCCATGACGATAGGCGGCAACAGGAACGCGGCCTTCTTCGCCGGAATCGGCGTTGGCTCCATCATTTTCTGGAACTATGTAATCGTCAGCGTCCTGGCTTCATTCGCCGGAATCCTGACGGCCTCGCGTCTGGCGGCGGGCGACCCGCGCATCGGCGTCGGATTCGAGTTCGACATAATCCTGGCCATCCTGCTGGGAGGCACGAGCCTTGCGGGCGGCAAGGGATCGGTCATCGGAACCCTGATCGGTGCCTTGATCGTGGCAGTGCTCGGCAATGGACTGGACATGATGAACATCCTGACCTTCTGGCAGAGCATCCTGAAAGGGCTTATCTTCGTCTTTGCCATCATCATGAACGAGAAGGTATTGAAGAACGTCGGGAAAAGCTTATTGGTGCCGATTAAAGGCTGATGGACTCGACGGTAAGGCGGCGTGTACCGCGGCGGCTTGATATTGGCCGTCGCGGCATTCAATCACCGCCTTTGCAGGCTTGCGATGCGGCTGAACGCGCCGGAGCCCGCAAGCCCCTCGTAGGTGGCTATCCAGGCTGCGTAGAGCTCATCGTAGAGCTTGGCGTTGGCCTGGTCGGGTTCGTAGGTCTTGTCGACGCGGACCATGGCTTCGACTCCCTCCTGCAGGGATCCGAAGATGCCTGCCCCGACTCCGCCCATGACGGCTGCTCCGAGCACGGTGGCATCGCCGATTTTAAGCGTCTGGACTATCGTTCCAAAGCAGTCTGCCTCTATCTGGTTCCAGAGTTCGGATTTCGTGGGACCGCCTAGGAGGCGAACGGTGTCGACGACGGCTCCCGCCTCCCTGATGGCGGTAATCATGTCGCGCATGTCCATGGTGATGCCTTCCATGATGGCCCGGGCGAAGCAGGCGCGGTCATGGAAAAAAGTAAGGCCGGCCATGACGCCGCGAGCGTCGGAATCGTAGCGGGGGGTCGCCGCGCCGGCGAAATAGGGCAGGAACACGAGACCTTTGGCGCCCGGGGCGACGTTCCTGGCGCGTTCGCAAATGAGGTCGTAGGCATTGGATCCTTCCGCCTGGGCCTTACTGGTTTCTGCGGCGGAAAGCTCTTCCTTGAACCAGCGAAAAACGCTGGCAGCGGCGGCTTGGTACCCTTCGAGAAGCCACCGTCCCCGCTCGGAATGGCTGGTGACCATGATGCGTCCGTTGGGATCGCGGTAGGGCCTTTCGAGGAGGGCTGTCACCGCTCCGGCCGTTCCCATCGAGATGGAAAGGGTTCCCTTCCTTACGACGCCTGCGCCCAGGGACCCCGCGCACTGGTCTCCTGCCCCGATCGCGATTTTGGTGCCCGCAGCCAAGCCGGAGCGCCCAGACCCGGTGGCGGACACGGTGCCAGCCGGCGATGCGGAGGCTCGCGGTATGGGAAGAATCCGCTCGGGAATGTCGAAGGTCCTGAGCAGGTCCTTGTCCCACTCGCAGGCCGTGGAGTCGAAGAAGCCGAAGAAGCCGGCATCGTTGTGGTCGACGAAGTACTCCTCGGCGCCGAGGGCCCTGAGGAAGAAGTCGTGCATCTGAACGACCCGCGCCGTACGCTTCCAGGTTTCCGCTTCGTTCTCCCGGATCCACAGGAGCTTGGCGAGGAGCCAGGTGGTGCTGTTGGGAAAACCGGTGCGCTTGTAATATTCGGCCTCGGGCACGAGGCGCGCGATCTGGGCCACCTGGTCTACCGGACGGCTGTCCTGCCAGGAGATCATGGGCCGAATCAGCTGCTCCCGGTCGTCGAGAAAAATAGCGCAGCAGCGCTGGGCCGAAAGCGAGACCGACGCTATCTGCGACGGGTCAATGTTCGAATGGCTGATCGCCTCGCGCATGGAAAGCATCGTCCGTTCCACGATGAGATTGGCGTCCTGTTCCACCCATGCCGGGCGCGGATATGTCGAACCGTATTCGTTGTATGCAGAAGACAGGGGGCGGCCCTCAAGGTCGAAGATTATCGCCTTGGCGCCGCTGGTGCCGATATCGATGCCTGCCAGAAAGGTTTGTGCCATGATGTCCCTCCAAAAATTGGATTATAGTATTGGCTGGATATTGTCAAAAGTCAATATTCAATATTAAAAGTAGCATTGGTTTTTATATTTGCCATTTGATGATTTGCGTCAGTAACTCCGACGCATGGTAGAACATGAGGAGGACCCAGTATGGAACCGACAATGGAAGAACTGGTACGGATGCTCGACCTGAGCGCTGTCCGTGCCGAATGCGATGAATCCGAGGTGAGGGCGATAGCCGACTTGGCCAGGACGCATCGATGCATAGCCGTCTTTGCCCTCCCTTCGCTTACACCCCTGCTCTGCGAGTTGCTCCAAGGCGATGACGCTATTGCCGCCGGAGGGGTCGTGGGCTTTCCAGCGGGAGGCACCACGACGAGGATGAAGGTAGCGGAGGCGACAGAGCTTCTCGCCATGGGCTGCCGGGAACTCGACATGGTCATCAGTGTGGGGCTTCTGCGCTCCGGACGGCTCCGCGAGGTAGGCGAAGACATCCGCGCCGTCGTGGAGGCCGCCCGTGGAGTGCCCGTCAAGGTGATACTGGAGTGTCATTATCTATCGGATGAGCAGATCCGGCAAGGCTGCGCATGCAGCGAGGAGGGCGGCGCCGCTTTTGTGAAGACCGGCACCGGTTGGGCGCAGACGGGCGCGACGCTCCATAACGTACAACTCATGAAAGCCTGCGTCGGAGAGCGGCTCGGCGTCAAGGCCGCGGGCGGCGTACGCGACCTCAAGACGCTGCTCGAGCTGCACCGGGCGGGTGCAAGTCGCTTCGGAATAGGCTTGTCCTCGGCCAGGGGCATACTCCGTGAATTGGAGGGCAGGTGATGAAGCGGCACATGATAGCCTTCGATCTGGGCACCGGCGGGAACAAGGCTTCGCTCTACGACGAAGACGGAGCCTGCCTGGCCTACACTTTTGTTTCCTATGCTACGAGCTATCCGCGTTCCGGCTGGCATGAACAGCGGCCGGAAGACTGGTGGTCGGCCGTGGTGGCGAGCACCAGGCAGCTGCTCGCCAAGGTGGATATAGACGCCGGTCAAATTACCTGCTGTGGCATATCGGGCCACAGCCTCGGCGTGGTTCCGCTTGACCGGGAGGGCAGGCTGCTCCGCGATTCGACGCCGATCTGGTCCGACTCCCGCCCCGACGAGCGGCAGACCGGTCCCTTTTTTGGAAAGGTGGATGAGGCCCGCTGGTATATGATGACCGGAGCGGGCTTTCCCGCGCCACTCTATCCGGTATTCAAGATTATGTGGTACCGCGACGAGGAGCCTGAGATTTTCTCCCGTACGCGCTCCATAGTAGGCACGAAAGACTACATCAATTTTCGCATGACGGGTCGAATCGCGACGGATCATTCCTATGCTTCCGGTACCGGGCTCTATGACCTTGCGCAGCGGGACTATTCCGCGGAGCTTCTGGCCGCGAGCGGCCTGCCGCGATCGCTTTTCCCCGACATCGTCCCTTCCACCGAAGTTATCGGCGGACTCAGCGCCGCGGCGGCGGCTGAGCTCGGGCTTCCCGCGGGACTTAAAGTGGTGGCGGGCGGAGTGGATAATTCCTGCATGGCCCTTGGCGCGAGGGCTTTCAAGGAAGGCCGCATTTACAATTCACTTGGATCCTCCAGCTGGATAGCGGTAAGCTCCGCGAAACCCCTGCTCTATCCGCGGGTAAAGCCGTACGTGTTCGCCCATGTCGTCCCCGGCATGTTTGCTTCCGCTACCGCCATCTTCTCCGCGGGATCCAGCTTGCGGTGGGTACGTGACCATATCTGCCGCGATCTTGTCCTTCGTGCGGAGCAGGAAGGTGTTGAGGTCTACGACCTCATGACCGCCGAAGCTGAGCTTTCGCCTCCCGGAGCCAAGGGCTTGTTGTTCAATCCCAGCCTGGCGGGCGGCAGCTCGCTGGACGAAAGTCCGGATATCCGGGGAGCCTTCATGGGCCTGGACCTCGGCCATACGCGCGGGGACCTTATCCGCGCGGCCATGGAGGGTGTGGCGATGGGGCTCCGCGTCGCGCTCGACGAACTGCGCACCCTGACTAGGCTCGGCGACGAGATGACGATGGTGGGCGGCGGAAGCAGAAGCGGGCTCTGGTGCCGGATACTCGCCGATGTCTATAATCAGGATGTAGTAAAGACCAGCGTGGACCAGCATGCCGCCGCGCTTGGGGCTGCCGCGGTGGCGGCGGTGGGTGCGGGAATCTGGGAAAATTTCGACAGGATAGACGGGATACACGTTGTAGAGCGCGTCTCGAAACCCGATCCGGCGAACAGGGTCCTGTATGACGGGTTAATGGAAATTTTCATTATGGCCGGCGCCATGCAGGCACGGATAGGTCAAAAGTTGGCGGAAGCCGACAAAGCAATGAAACGAGGAGGAAACCCCCATGGGCAAGAATAAGTACGAGGTTGAACTATTGTCGGCGGCAGAGGCGGTCTGCGGCGAGTCGCCGATATGGGATCCGGAAAGCGGCTGCGTTTTCTGGACCGACACCGCTTCTCGGTTCATCCATTCCTGGAATCATACCACGGGAGAAGCACGTTCCAGGGAAGTGGATCATACGGTGCGGGCCCTCGGACGCGCCGGCGGTGGCGCTCTTGTCCTGCTTTGCGCCGACGGCATCCATCTCCTCGAAGCAGACGGCAGCCTCAGGCTTCTCTGCGATCCCGAGCGCGGCAGGAAAGAGATGATGCCCGACGACGGGACCATGGATTCCATGGGGCGCTTCGTGTTCAACACCTACGACACGGTCAAGCTGGACAATGCCGCGGGCGCCGTCTATTCGATCGATGCGAAAGGAAAGCTCCTGAAACTCGACGCGGGACTCGCCCTGCCGAACGGGATGGCTTTTTCGCCAGACGGCAGGATTTTGTACCTTGCGGAGATGTTCGCAAACCGCATACTCCGCTACGACTACGATCCGGTAACGGGGCAAGCTTCGGGACGGGCGCTTTTCGCCGGCGTGCCCGCAGCCGATGGCATGCCCGACGGACTCATCGTCGATGCCGACGGCTTCCTGTGGAGCGCCAACTGGGCAGGCTGGCGCATAACCCGCTACAGGCCCGACGGCAAGGTTGACTGCGTTATTCCCATGCCCTTCGCCACCGCGACCTGCATGGGTTTCGGCGGCCCCGCCCTGGAGGATCTCTACATAACCTCGGCGACTTTGGGCTTGTCGCCCGACGACCTGGCGAAGAGCCGCTCTCCCGGAGGTCTCTTTGTGATCAGGAAAGCGGGAAAGGGAATCGAGGAAAGGGTTTACGGCAGGGAAGGATGATGCAAGGCGCGGTCGCGAGCAGGGTCAGCTGACTGTCGGCCGCACTCCTGCCTTCTTCGCCTCGGCGAGTAGTTTGAGCGCGGCGGCTTCGTCGATCGCGAGTATATGGAAAAGCCCGGAGCGGAGGGCGCCCAGGATGGCGTTCGCCTTTACAGTTCCGCATGCCGCGAGTATGACTTCGGGGATGTGCCTGAGGTCTTCGATTGTGATGCCTACGATGCGCTCGTTGAGCGGCGAGGGGAGGTTGTTGCCCTCGATATCGAAGTGTATCCCGCAGCTGTGCCCCACGGAACCTTTGCGGCTGATCTCGGCTGATTCCTCGCGGGTTATGAATCCGGCCCGGACCAGCGAGCTATTGTCCGGATCGTCCGGGCTGACCGATAGTATGGCGATATCCACCTCGCGGGCTTTTTCGATCGCGGCGGCGATGCCGGGCTCCCGCATGAAGAGGTCTTTTGCCTCGACCGAGCTGACGACGCCCGGCGCCTGGATGGTGGAAAAGCTTCCGCCGAGTTTAAGCGCAAGAGTCCGCGCCAGTTCGTAGCCGTCGTAGATGGGATTGATGGAGCCAAGGGCTCCCACGAGCTGACGCACTTCTATGTTCTGGTATTTGGGGGCGACATTGAGGGCGAGCACGGCCTTGTAGGTGGTCACGCCCCAGGAAATGCCTATCCTGGTGCCGTCTTTCAGAGACCGGGCGAGCAGTTCCGCGGCAGCCCTTCCCGTCTCCTCGATTGTAATCTCGTCGTCGGGACTGGAAGGTACGACGACGACGTCCCGGAGTCCGAAGACGGACTTGAGTTCCCGCTGAAGCACGAACAAGAAGGAATTGGCTTCTTTAATGCGGATCTCGACGATTCCCTCTTCCCTGCAGCGCTTGAGCAGGTTGGATACGGTAGGGCGGGAGACGGAAATACTGTCGGCGATTTCCTGCTGGGACAGTCCTTCGTCGTAGTAGAGTTTGGCTATCGCGATAAGAAGATTATCATCTACGACTGGCATCGGTTCTCCAGGTTGACGGTTGTCATATTCACAGGATCATCTTACACAAGGCCGGGCTCTCGGACTAGTCCTTAGACGGAAGGTGCACGCAGCGCCCTATCGCCGCCGCTACCGCTTCCATAAAAGCCTCCGAACGACTGGGATGGGCGTGGGCAACTTCGGAGATTTCGTAAGCGGTGACTTCCATGCGCATCAGTATGGCCGCTTCGTTGATCAGTTCGGAAGCCCCGTGCCCCACGATATGCACTCCGAGAAGTTCGCCGAAACGGGTGTCCACGAGAACCTTTACGGAACCCTCGGTGTCGCCCGACGCGACGGCACGTCCGTTGGCGGCGAAGGGGAAGATACCGATGCCCAGCTTGTCGCAGCCTGCGCGAGCCTCCGCCTCGGTAAGTCCCACGGAGGCCATCTCCGGTCTGCCATAGACGACCGAGGGCACGAGAGCGAGTTCGGCTTTTCTCGGGCGGCCCAGTGCCGAATGCGCCGCGGCCTCACCCATTTCAAAGGCAGCGTGGGCCAGCATCTTTCGTCCATTGAGGTCGCCGGGGGCATAGACGCCGGGGATGGAGGTGGCCATGAAGTCGTCGACCAACCGGGTGAGCAGCCGGCCGAGCTCGGT
>JANNSO010000048.1:0-37175 GCA_031402655.1 Spirochaetota bacterium
GCAAAACATCCTGGGAGTTGGGAATAGAAAGCGGAGTCTCGATGTCGCACGAGGCGTACGGTACAGCCGATTATTTTAGTATAACACCGTATGCCAGCCTCGACGCGCTCTTTGAACGAGCCTGGTTTTTGGCCGCCCAGCTGCCGTTTCCTGCGGAGTTTGCGCTTGATAGACAGGCGCGTAGACCGGCCGCCATGGACTTTGGCGATGTACAGCTGTCCGCAGGGTGGACGGGACGACTAGGTGATTACCGTTTGCGAGCCGGATTATCGGGCATCATTCCTACCGGTACGTGGAACCCTTATGCATCCGGTGAAGGTGTCTTTTCGGGGAGTTCGGGAAGATTAAGTTTAGGAACGGCTGTATCCGTGTCGCGGATAATGGACCCGGTTGTTCTGGGCGCATCCTTTTCGTATGAAGTGGGACTGCCCCGGCAGGAGCGATATGCAGTAACAGTCCGTCCCGGCGATATGATCCTTAATTTTACGGTCAGCGAAATTCTGAATGACGAAGTAGGCTATACGCTGCGAATCTCTCAAGGTTTTAATTTGCCTGAACTCCAGGATTCCCAATGGAATGCCTCCGGTTTTTCATATGGAGTATCTTCGGGAGCGGAGTTTTGGTATTCCACAGGTGATTTATCCATTAAAAACTCACGTGGAGACATAGTCTGCTATCCCTACGGTCTGATGGTTATATAATATTGATTTTGAGGCTTGTCTTCTTGCATAAGTCCGCCTATGGCTGGACTGTGGATCTTGGCGCCTTCGCGGCTGCCCTTCCGGAGACTTTTTTAAAATTCAAAAATATCCTTGATTCGTGCGATTTCCTATTGCTTTCAAAACTCATTCGGGTAGACTTAAAAAGCCGGGTTTTTATCCGGTAAGTTTGGAACAAGGAGAAAGTATGAAGAATTCCAAGATTAAGGCGCTGTTCGCGATGCTTCTGGTGATATTCACCGGGGTTTACGCGCAAAAAATACCGATTGCTACCGGTGAATGGGCTCCCTATACCGGAGAAAAACTCGCAGGGCAGGGTTTGGCGACGGAAATAGTAGCCGCCGCGGCTAAAGCCGCCGGGCTCAGCATGGATTTTGTTTTTTATGGGGATGCTTGGCTAAGATGCGAAAACGAAACCAAAAACGGGGTCGTTTTTGCCACCTTTCCCTATTCCAGAACCGAAGAACGCCTGAAAACATTCGCATTTTCCGATGCGATTGTAAGCGGCAGGTCCAGGATATTCTTTGTCGAGGGAAAGGCAAAAGACATCGCCTGGATGACGATGAAGGATTTTTCGGCGTATACTTTCATTGGAATGCAAAGTTACGATTATGTGGGGATGTTCAAGGAGAATGGCATCAAGATGGAAGCGGCCACTACTCCCGAACTCGCGTTCAAGATGCTTCAGGCGGGGCGCGGGGAATATATCATCGAAGACGAGCTTGTTGCAAACGCCGTTATAAAAACAATTTTTGGCATGGCTGCGGCAAAGGTAAAGATGAACAAAAAATCGTGGAAAGAAGACCCTTATTATCTTATGGTCTCGAAGGCATATCCTAACTCAGCGGAAATTCTCGTTAAATTCAATGCTGGTTTGGCTGCAATCAAGAAATCCGGAACGTACAAGGCAATTCTGGCGAAATATGGATTGACCGAATAGGAACAAGCCCTTCGCAGCCGCCCGGTAACGCCGGGCGATTTTTTTTGGCCGCTTGCGCCGTTTTTCAATCATGCCAAACGTAAACTCCTTTTTACCTGCCAACAAAAAAGTACTTTTTGTTGCGAGTCGGCGGTTCCTGATGCATCAATGGACGTAACAAAGTCTCCAGGAGGAACTATTATGAGCACTGTTGCACAGGGATCCTTGTCATCCCGCGTCCGCATCCAGCAGGTCGGACGATTCTTGAGCGGAATGGTCATGCCGAATTTGGGTGCCTTTATCGCATGGGGGCTGATTACCGCCCTCTTCATCCCCACCGGGTGGATTCCAAACGAGAAACTGAGCACCCTCGTAGGACCGATGATAACCTACCTGATACCGCTGCTCGTCGGGTTTACCGGAGGGCGGATGATTCACGGTATCCGCGGTGGTGTCGTCGGCGCCGTGGCCACCATGGGTATTATCGTGGGCGCGGGAATCCCCATGATTCTGGGCGCAATGATAATCGGCCCGGTTGGCGGGCTTGCGATTAAATTTTTCGACGACCGTACCGAAGGCAAAATCAAGGCGGGCTTTGAAATGCTCGTCTCGAATTTTTCCGCCGGAATCATCTCCATGATCCTGGCCCTGCTTGCGCTCCTGGTTATCCAGCCCGTAGTTGCCGGTTTGATGACCGTACTCCAAAACGCCGTCGGCTGGGTCGTGGAACACAAGCTGCTTCCTTTTGCATCGCTCTTCATCGAGCCGGGAAAGATACTCTTCCTTAACAACGCCATCAATCACGGCGTTCTAGGGCCGCTGGGCATAGCTCAGGTCGCACAGTCCGGAAAATCGATCATGTTCCTGCTCGAGGCGAATCCGGGTCCCGGTTTGGGACTCCTCCTCGCCTACTGGACGTTTTCTAAAGGAGCTGCGAAAGCAACCGCGCCTGGTGCCGTCATCATCCATTTCTTCGGAGGTATCCACGAAATCTACTTTCCCTATGTTTTGATGCAGCCGATACTCCTGCTTTCCGTAATAGCTGGCGGTATGACCGGCGTTACCACCTTTATGCTGCTGGGCGCGGGTGAAGTCGCCTCCCCCTCGCCGGGCAGCATCTTCGCACTCATGGCCGTAGCTCCCCGCGGCGGACTCCTGCCCGTACTCGCCGGCGTCCTCAGCGCGGCTGTGGTAAGCTTCGTAGTGGCGATACCGTTCATCAAACGGGCGGCTGCCAGAATGAAGGACGAGGACATGAGCGAAAGCCTAGCCAACGCCCAGGCAGCCGTAAAGGACTTGAAAAACCTCGGTACGGTCGAGACTATCGCCTTTGCCTGCGACGCGGGAATGGGAACCAGCGCCATGGGCGCTACCCGTTTAAAAAAACTGCTCGCCGAGGCCGGTCTGTCCGAGATAAAGGTAAGTCACTGCGCGGTAAACGAAATTCCCCGCGGCGTCAATGTGGTCATTTGCCAGAAAAGCCTTGTGGAACGGGTCCGAGCGTCGAATGCTGGCGCGCAGGTTTTTGGAATTTCTAATCTAGTCGGTGCGAAGGAATATCAGGAAATCGTCGATGAACTGGTGGCTCTGAAAGGGAATAGGGCTTAATATGTAGTCAGGCGGCGGCCGGTGCAATTTCCGCATCGGCGGCCGTCATTTTTTTAAGAAGGCTAAATAGATGGATTTTTTTGAGTTTCTATTGAAGAACAATACCGTGCTGCTTGATGTCGAGGCATCGGACTGGAAAGACGCCATAAGGAAAGGCGGAAGCCTCCTCGTAGGCTCGGGCTGCTGCGAGAACCGGTATATTGACGCGATGATCGAGAGCTGCGTCAAAAACGGACCGTATTTTATAATAGCTCCGGGCTTGGCGATGCCGCATTCCAGGCCGGAAAACGGAGTGCTCGAAACCGGCTTTGCGTTGATAACCCTGAAAAAAGGCGTGGAGTTCGGCGACAGGGAAAATGACCCCATAGACATTCTCATATTCATGGCGGCCAAGGATCAGGCTGCCCATACGGAACAGGCCATGACGCAGATAGCCGAGTTTTGCGACAATCTCGAATGGCTGAAAGAGTTGCGCGCGGCGAATGTAATCCCGCAGGTTACCGATCTTCTGGCGCGTGCGGGGAAAAGGATAAACTCATGATGAAAACAACGGCAGTGCGCTTATATGCCAAAAACGATCTCAGGCTGGAAGAATTTCCGCTTCCCCAAATTAGCGACGATGAAATACTCATGGAAGTTGTCGCCGACAGTCTCTGCATGAGTTCATGGAAGGCTGTCCAGGCTGGCAAGGATCATAAGCGCGTTCCAAACGACATCAGCGTAAACCCCATAATCGTGGGCCATGAGATGTCCGGCAAACTGGTGGAAATAGGAAAGAATTGGAAAGGCAAATTTTTGGAAGGTCAAATGGTAACCATCCAGCCGGCGTTGAACTACAAGGGGTCGATGGATTCTCCCGGCTATTCCTACAAATATTGCGGGGGGGAGGCTACCTTCGTCATTCTACCCGCGGAAGTCATGCTGGTAGGCGCGCTTCTTCCCGTAAGCGGAGAAGGGTATTTCCAAGCGGCGCTTTCAGAACCTTATTCCTGCGTCATCGGTGCCTCCCGCTCGATGTTCCGCACGAGCCGTACGGACCACTCCCACGAGATGGGTCTGAAGGCAGGCGGAAAAATGGCGATTCTGGGCGGCTGCGGACCGATGGGGCTGGCGGCTATCGACTACGCGATGGCAGGCAGCCAGCGACCGTCCCTTATCGTCGTCACGGACCAGGATGAAAAAAAAATAATGCGCGCCCGCGCCATCTTCGCCCCGGTGGCACTTGAGCGCGGCATAGATCTTAGAATAATCGACGTAAAAGGCTGCGCCGACGAAGCAGCCCTGCTTAGTGAGGAGACCGAAGGCAAGCTCTTCGACGACATATTCGTCATGGTGCCTTTTCCGGCCGTTCTCGAGACTGGAGAAAAGCTGTTAGCGTTCAACGGATGCCTCAATTTTTTCGCAGGTCCCGTTAATCAGGATTTTTACGCACGGGTAAATTATTACGATATCCATTACATGGAAAAGCATATTCTGGGAACCACCGGCGGAAATACGGACGACCAGAAGGAAGCTTTGTCCCTCATGGGCGAAGGTCTCATCCACCCGGAAGCTCTCGTCACCCATGTCGGCGGACTCGACGCGTCGCTCGACGCGACCCTGGCTCTTCCCGAGCTGCCCGGTGGAAAAAAGCTGATATACACGCACAAAAAATTCCCGCTGTTTGCGATCGAGGATTTGCCAGCCCTCGAATCAAGCTCTCCGCTCCATGCCGGTCTTGCGAAAATAACCCGCGCGAAAGGCGGGCTGTGGTCTGCGGAAGCCGAAAGGTTCCTGCTCGAGTATACCCCGGACATTACCGGTGATACCCTCGTTGCAAGGATGGAAAAATGAGGCGGATAATCGCGGTAGGTTTAAGCGCGACGCTTCAGAAAACAATCGTATTCAAGGAACTTAAGATCGACGGCGTGAATCGCTCGAAGGGTTATCGCATCGATGCGTCTGGCAAGGCCGTGAACGCCGCCCGAGTGCTCAACCAGCTCGAGCCGGGCATCGTCGTAAATGTATGCCCGCTGGGAGAAGAGAGCGCAGGGCTCTTTTTGGATCTTGCCCGGCGCGATGGGTTGGCCTTCGATTGGATACCCGTGCCCGGAAGCGTGCGCTGCTGCTATACGCTGCTTGAACCGGGTTCCGGGCGCGCCACGGAGCTTGTCGTTGGCGAACCCGCCGGAAAAACCGACTTTGCGGACGCTTCGGAAAAACTCCTCGCTCTTTTGGCGAAGCATCTGCAAGGCGCGGACGCCCTGCTTTTGGCGGGGAGCCGCCCGGCGGGCTATCCTGAGGATATCTGCGCGCGCATCTGCAAACTTGCCAGCGACTGTGGCTGCATCGTTATGGCGGACTTTCACGGCAGGGATTTGGAAACAAGCCTGCAGCGATCGATTCCGGCCATCATCAAGATAAACGAAGAGGAATTCTGCGGAACCTTCGGGCTCGAGTTCCCGCTGGGTGAAGAAAAGATTACTAAAGAGTTGGCGCAAAGGAGCGGCGAACTCGGAAACACGATCGTTGTTACCCGGGGGTCGCAAGACACCTACGCCGCCACCAAAGGAAAGGGATTCCATCAGGGAGTACAAGCCGTCGCGGCGCTCAATGCGATTGGCTGCGGCGACTCGTTTGCGGCGGGTTTTTTATATACATGGCTGGAGGGAGGGGACACGAAGGCCGCCCTCGAAAAAGGCAGCTGGTGCGCTGCCAGGAACGCCTTGAACCTGCGCCCGGGCTCCATCCTGGATGCCGGCGCGGAAGGAGAACAGCTGTGGTAGAAAAGCAGATACTCATTACGAATCCATCGGGACTCCATACCCGTCCGGCCAAGCAGATAGTGGACAAGGCCAGGGAATTCGCCTGTGAAATCCAGATTTCCAAAGGCGAAAAGACGGGAAACGCCAAAAACCTAATCAAGCTCATGAAGCTGGGCATCGCAAAGAATTCTACTATCACGATTTCCTGCGATGGAACTGACGAAAATGACGCGATGGGCGCATTAGAAAAACTGATAGCCGATCTTTCCGAATAGGAGACGAACATGGGCGAATACCGCATACCTTCCACGACGCTTTCTTCGGGGGTCGCTTTCGGGCCAATCGTCATTATAGGAAACGGGGAAGCCGTATCCGAAGAAATAGGCCTGTCCGAAGCGGAGCGAAAGACTCAAAATGGTATTCTTGCGCAGGCAATCGAACTATCGGTTCAAGAGCTTAAGGATACGGCAATCCGCGTCGAGGCGGCCCTCGGAAAGGACAAGGCCGAAATTTTCGAGAGCCATGCGGAGATTCTTGAAGACCGGGAATTCCAGGACGATTTTTTTTCGCTTATCCGGGATGAGGGCTATTGCGCGTCGTACGCCGTAAAAACCGGATGCGAGAAGCACGCTTCCGAGATGGAAGAACTCGACGACGAGTATTTTCGCGGTCGGGCGGATGATTTTAGGGATATAGGCCGTCGGGTCATTTCTAAAATCGGCTCTCTCGCATCTCCTTTAGTGGGCGTCTGTGACCCAAGCTCGTCTTTACCATTTCCTCCGTCGCCTTCTATAATTGTTTCCCGTTCGCTTAGTCCCGGGCAGACCGTCCAGTTCTATGCGCAAAACGTTCTTGGATTCGTGGTTTGCTCGGGCGGTTCGAATTCACATGCCGCCATCCTTGCCCGTTCCCTGGGAATACCCGCGGTCTTGGTGTCCGAAACCGATCTTGAAAACTTTAAGCCCGGCACGGAACTGGCTTTAAATCTTGAAATAAACGCCGTCGTCGTCGACGCGGAAAAATCCACCGAAGCCAGAGCCATGGGGAAAAAAAAGGCCGAAGGCGAGCGCAGGCAGCGTCTCGCGCGGCTAAAGGACCTGTCAGCGGAAACGGCATGCGGAAAAAAAATCGGCATGTACGCCAATGGCGGAAGCATGAAGGATCTTGCGGGGATTACCGCGTCCAATGCCGAGGGCATAGGTCTTTTTCGCACCGAATTCCTGTTCATGGAACAGACTGCATTGCCCGACGAGGGGACTCAAACAGAGTTTTACCGGCGCATTCTCGACACTATGCAGCACCGGCCGGTAATATTCCGCCTGCTGGATATCGGCGGCGATAAACCGCTTCCCTACGCGCCTCACCCGGAGGAAGGGAATCCATTTCTCGGCTGGCGCGGAATCCGTTTCCTTCTGGACAACCCCCAGATACTGCGCACGCAGCTCAGGAGCCTGCTTGCAGCCTCGGCTCTTTCCGGGCATCCGGCCCGCATCATGGTACCGATGGTCGCCTGCACGGACGAGATAAGAAAAGTCATGGACATGCTCGAGGAGGAGAAAAAATCGACGGGCGGCACTGCACTGCTCGGCATGATGGTGGAGACACCGGCTGCGGCGCTTACCGTTTCCGCGTACAAGGGCTTGATTTCCTTCATCAGCATCGGGAGCAACGACCTGACGCAATACACCCTCGCCGCAGACCGGGAAAACAAGCATCTGGGCAGCCTCTACAGCGAGTTCCACCCCGGCGTATTGGCCCTTATGCGCAAAGCCTGCGCGGATGCGCGGGAAGCGGGAATGGAAACCGGAATCTGCGGAGAATTCGCGGGAAAACCTGAAGGGGCGCTGTATCTTGCCGCCATGGGTTTCGATGAGCTGAGCATGTCCCCGCTGTCTTTAGGCGCAGTTAAGGAAACGATCAGGGCCATTACCCTGGCGGAAGCGGGGGCGCTGCTCGATAAAGCCCTGTGCATGGGCGAGGCATCCCAAATCCAGGAGCTGGCACGAGCCTTTCTAGAAAAAAAGGGAATCCGCGAGTGAGGGATCGCCTGCGGAATTTATTGGACCAACTCCTCCTTCAAGATTCGTTCCTCTCCGTTTCAGTTCTTGCCGGAAGGATAGGCGCGGGTGTAAGAACAATTTTTCGCGACATTCAGGAACTCGAATGCCATCTGAAGGAGCACGGCGTAACGATAGAAAAAAAAAGAAGCGCGGGCATCCGGCTGGTAGGCGATCTGTCCGGCTTGCGCGTCCGGTCTCTTTCCGAACTCCCGCGGCTTTCCTGGCTTACCGAGCCGCAGCGACAGTGCGCCCTGCTTGTTTTCCTGGGTCATAAGGCGCGAGTAGTAAAGCTAAACGAATTGGCTACTTTATTTTCTGTCAGCGATTCCTGCATAAGCACGGATTTGAAGGAAGACGACGATTTTCTGAGGCGCCATTGCCCGAAAGCCGCTCTATCCCGCCTGAAGGGAATCGGCGTCTTTCTTGAAGGAGACGAGTGGGACGTCCGCATGGCCGTGGTGCGGAGCGCGGCAATGCTTTTTCATCCGCAGGAACTAATCCAGATGCTGCTGTTCGAAAGAGAAAACGCCAAGCTCGAGAAAATGATGGGCTTGCTCGGTTTTTTTTCCAGGAAGGCCACGGTGCTCCAGGCTATTCGCGACACGGAAAAAAGAATCGGGTACCGTTTTTCATGGTATGACCTTGGATTGCTTTTCCTGTACTCGCTCGTCGCCCTCGAACGTAAATCGATAGCGCTAAAAATTCCCGGCGCAGAATTTTCCGGTATTCCGATGAGCGTATCCTTTTCCACCGCCAAGCTTCTGTGGAATGACCTTAGGGGAACAGACAGCGAAGCCGAAGGGGACGAGGCCGAGATTGCGTGGCTTCGCGGAATCCTTTCGGCGCTTGAACCCGGGGAAATCCGGGAAACAAACCGAAGCCACCCGGGAGTTTCAAGAATTGTCTCAACGATGATTGCGGAAATCGGAAACTCGAAATACTTCAGCTATGATTTTGACTCCCGACTGTTCACGACGCTTCAGGTCAGCCTTTCGTCCCTGGTGTATAAAAAGATAATCCTGTTTCCGCTAAGCCCGCCGCTTATCGCCGCTTCCACCCCCAAGGATGGCCTGGATAAAACCATATTCAAAATCCTGTCTCCGCTTTTGAGCGAGGAGTTTCGTGTCTCCATAGAACTCGGGGAAATCGAGCCGCTGTGCATGGCCATACGAAGCTCCGATGGCGCTCTTTCGGGAATACACCCGAAACTGCGAATCCTCGTTACCTGCTTCGAAGGCATCTGCCTGGCCCAGTTTATAGCGTCTACGATACGGGTTTACTTCCAGGACGTCATAGTCGTGGCTTCCCTGTCCTGCGACCGGATCAGCGACGAGTATCTGGAAGAAAACAAAATCGATCTGGTGATAACCACGTTTCCCGCCGGGCTTACCGCAGCACCCGAATATGTCGTTTCCACGCCCTTCGAAATAGCCACATTCCGGAAGGAGATAGAAACGGTTCTGGCGGATTTCGAAAGCGGCGACAAGCTTTCAAGCGTCGGCAAGGCTAATCGGGAAGTGGTCGAGGCGGGAACGAATATCGATATAGCGCTGTCTATCCTGCAAAGGTTTACGCTTACGGTAATGCCGGAACCCATTCCGGAAAGCGAGATAACGGCGATACTCGCCCGGGCGGTACTGGGGAATCGAAAAGAATATCTTCGGTTAAAAAAAGATTTCGATATACGCGAATCCTTTGGCGCGGTAGTGCTCGAGCATTCGGGAATACGCTTTTTTCATTGCCGCTCGTCCGCTGTGGCGGAACCGGGCGCGGGGGCGATACGGGTACAGTCGCCGCGCGAAACATTCGTCTATCTCGTCGCTCCGGATCCTTCGACGCCGGAAGTGATACAGGCGCTTTCTAAAATATCGGTTGCCCTGATGGAAGACAAGGATTTTACGTTTGCCTTGGTAAACCAGGGCGAGAGCGAAATCAAGCGCCGCCTGCTCGGTTTTTTCGCGTCCACGCTTTGATGCCCGGTTATCGCATTTGCCTGGTTTTACGCAAATCGAACAGTACGATGGCCAGCATTACGGCAACGCCTGTCGGGATGTACCACAGCGCCAGCTTCATGTCCGTTGCGTCCGCGAGGCGGCCAAGCAGAAAAGGGGCAAGCCCGATTGCCGAACCCGAGGCGATGGGCATTATAGAACTGGCTTTGGCGGAATTGCCTCGCGCGTTTTTTATGGCAAGGGAGAATCCAAGCGGAAAGAAATTGGACGAGCCCAGCCCGCACAGGGCCAGGCCAAGGAAGGTAATCGCAACGCCGGGCCTGAGCCAATACAGCGGGAATCCCACGAGGGTTATAACCATGGTGATGAGCATAAGGCTTTCCGTTCGGATTTTGTTGCCGATGCGGCTGGCTGCAAAGCGGCCGATTACCGCGGAAAGACCGAGTATCACGGTGCCGGCGGCGGCCAGCGGGCGTGAGTGTCCGGGCAGGCCGAGCAAATAGGTCATGCACCAGAAGGCTATGGCCCATTCTACCGAAACGCCAAAGAATACGAGAAGCCACATGCGCCAGTAAGCCCGGCTCAGCTTGCCCCCTCCGGAGTCGGCTTTTTCGTCCCTGGTTCCCTGATGCCTGAGCGTCGCAGGCAGGCCGAAGCTGGCTACGGCAAGCAGGGCGATTGCCATCAAGGGGAACACGATGCGCCAACCCAGGAACCATGCCTGTCCCGCAAGCAGCGCGAGTGGAACCAGCATGGTAAGGGCGCTGGCGACGACGTTGCCTTCCAGTATCAGTTTCGACTGGAAGTTTTCCGGTCCGTTGGCAAAGAGCGTTTGTATCGCCGCCAAGGCCACCGTTCCGCCCAGACTCATGACGAATATTCCGCCGAGGGTAAGCACGGGACTTCGAGCGAGTACCATGAGCAGCAGTCCTGCAAGCATGACTGACATGCCGCCGTAGACGCTCGTCGTCATACCGATGCGTTTTATGATTCTGCTGGCGAAAATTCCCATGAGTACCATGCCCAGCGCGAATGCGCTCTGGTGAAGGCCGGCGAGGCTGTAATCCATCCGGAATTCGTCCTGCAGGTAGGGAATCATCGGTCCGATCATGGAGAGCATAAAGGAAAAAAGACCAAGAAGCAGGTAGAGCGACCAGATATATGGGCTGCGCACAAGCTTTTGGCCGCCGTGCGCAAGCTGCGTGATGTTAGTATTCATTACAAACTGTATACAGGAAAAACGCGGCTTTGTCATCATGGCGGGTATCCGCAAGCGGTCAGCCGCGCTGCTCTTGACCGCTATTTTCTTATGGAATGGGCCATGTCCAGGAGGCTCTTCCGGAAAACGCTCACGCGGTTGCGCCCGCCGTCTTTGGACCGGTACAGTGCTTTATCGGCTCTCTCTATTACGTCTTCCGCCTTGCCTGGGCAATCCTCGTCCATGACGCAGCAGCCAAGGCTTATCGTTACTTTTAATGTTTCCTTGCCATAGATAACTTCCATGGCTTCTACCGAGCGGCGTATGCGCTCGGCCACGTCTATCATTCTGTCTTCGCCGCACTCGATAAGAAGAACGCAGAATTCTTCGCCTCCGAAACGGGCGGGAATGTCCTCGTTCCGGACTTCTGCCTTGAGGGTGCTCGCCAGCATCTTGAGAACTTCGTCGCCGGCTAGATGACCCCAGGTGTCGTTGAAGCGCTTGAAATGGTCTACGTCGATCATGATGAGTCCAACGGTGGAGCAGTGGCGGCGGACGCGCTGCACCTCTTCTTCCAGCCTGCGCATAAAGTAGCGGTTGTTGAACAATCCAGTCTTGGAATCTGTGATGGAGCTTTCGTGATGAAGGCTGTTCTGGATTCCTATGGAAAGGAACCGTATGAAGCGGTCGACGTACATCCGCTCCAACGGGCCATATTCGCTGCTGACGAGCTTTTTTCCGAGTATGGCGACGCCATACAGACCGCTTAGCCCGCACATCGGGAAGAACAAATCGGGATCGAGGGCAAGAATATCCGCGGGAATGGTTCCCATGCGTTTTTCCATCTCGGGTAAAGGAAGGGGATAGGATACGGAGTCGAAGGCTTTCTTGAGATGCTCGTACGAGGCTTTGGAAATTTCGAAATCCGCCTTTTTCATGTTCTTGAAACAATATTGGCTGAGATAATCGCCCGAGGCTCCTTCTATCATAAAGCACAGATATCCGGGAACGAAGCGCTCCAAGAGCCTGGAAATTACGGATTCAATCATTTTATCGATGGAATTCAGGGCAAATAATATCGCCGCATCGTTGAGGAGACGATCAAATTCCTGGTTTTCCTTGCGAAGGATGGTAAGCTCGTCGAGTGCGCCCGATTTTGCCATCAGGTTGTATCGCTCGAGTTCTATGGGCAGGATGGAAATTCCGGGTATATTTGGTTCCATATATTCGCATTATAGAACTAAAATTCAAAACGTGCGAGCATTCTCGGGGAAAAAACGAAAAAAAATAACAAGAACTGCCCTAAGGTCTCTGCCGGGCACGACAAAAACACCGTGTCTTTTCGGTGTACCCCCGCTTTTGATCCTTCGCATCGTTTGTAGCGACCTTGGCATCGGGTAGCCTATCCGTCTTACTCCGGTCTCTTTTTTTTACCGAACAGATTTTTAAGCTTGTCCAGTATGCCAGGTTTTTTTGCTGTTTCGCCTGCTGCGGCGGGTTTCTCCATTTTCCGGTCTTGGACGGGCGAGGGAGCCGGAGAGCGCCGGGTTTGGGAGGGTTTACCGCGTTCCTGCTTTGGCGCGCCGTTTTCCGATCCTGAGTATTTTTCCTTGTAACGCCTCATGCGTTCTTCGCTGCTTACGGCGTAAGGGTTGCCGTTCTGCGATGCCGGCACGGCCGCTTGCTGGCTGGCGGGGGTTGCCGACGAGGCTGTCTGACGTCCGTCGGGCCGTCTTATGTCGGGTCGACGCATATCGGGGCCGCGTGTTTCGGGACGGCGTGTTTCGGTGCTGCGGATTTCCGTGCGGCGGGTATCGCCGGCGGCGCTTCTTGCGGCGCCGGAAGACAGGTTCGAGCGGCTTTCTGCCGCAGGCCTGTTTTCCTGCCTGCCGGCAGGGCGGGGTCCGCGGCTTTTGAAGTCGTCGCGGCGCCTGATGTCTTTTCCGGCCGAACTTCGTTCTGCCGGCCGGCGCTCTGCTGAGCGGCGCGGGTTGCGTTCGCCCGGCTTGGCCCGGTCGTGGCTGTGACCGAAGCGCACGCCGGCGCTTTTGTCTTCTGCTATTATATCTTCGCTTACGGGAAATATGGGAATTCTCGTCTCTATGTATTTCTCGATGGCGGGAAGCCCGTACACGAATTTCTCGCAAGCCAGGGTGATGGCCTTGCCCGAAGCTCCCGCGCGCGCGGTTCGGCCGATGCGGTGCACGTAGGATTCGGGATCCATGGGCACGTCGTAGTTGATGACAAGGTCCAGTGCGTTTACGTCCAGGCCGCGGGCCGCGACGTCGGTGGCTACCAGGATGGCTACTTTGCCTTCCTTGAGCTTGTTGATTACCTGCAGGCGCTTGGCTTGCGGCAGGTCGCCCATGATGTACTCGCAGTCGAAACCGTTTATGCCCAGTCGGCGCGCCACTTCCTCGGCCATGAATTTCTGGTTACAGAAAATCAGGGCGCTTTTCGCCTTTTCGCGGGCCAGGAGGCCAAGCAATACGCGCATCTTTTCGTGGGCGCCTACGTGGTAGAGTTCCTGGCTGACCAGGTCTACGGTGACGGTTTCCGCGACGATTACGATTTCCTTGGGTTCGCTCATGTATTCCCATGCAAGGTTCTTGATGCGGAAATTCAAGGTCGCCGAAAAAAGGAATGTCTGACGGTCGCTCGGAGGCGGCAGGTAGCGCAGCAGCTTTCGCAGGTCGTCTATGAAACCCATGTCGAACATGCGGTCCGCTTCGTCCACAACGAGGAAACCTACTTCGCGGAGGAGCATTTTGCCCTGCTGCACGAGGTCTATTATGCGGCCCGGCGTGCCGATCAGTATCTGCACGTTGTCCCTCAGCAAGTCCACTTGCGGAGTGTAGGATACTCCGCCGTAAAAACAGCCTATGCTGATGGGAAGGTAGCGAGCCAGTTTTTTTGCCTCTTCCTCGATCTGGACGGCAAGCTCGCGCGTTGGTGCTATGATAAGCGCTTTTCTGTGGCGCAGGTCGTTGGTGGTCATTATCCGCTGGAAAATGGAGATTAGAAAAGCGGCTGTTTTGCCCGTACCCGTCTGGGACTGGGCGTATATGTCTTCGCCGAGGAATGCGTGGGGAAAGGTAGCGGCCTGCACGGGCATACAGGAAACGTATTTGGCCTCGGCGACTGCGCGCGCGATGTCCGGATGCAGGGTCAGTTCAGAATAATCCATGTTGTGTACTCGATCCAAGTAAAGTAGTATTGTAACTATAAAATACTCGATGCAAGGGAAATTGTTAAGTACTTTCGGGAGGATAAATGAAGAAACTTGTGCTATTCGTCGCGTTGCTGTGCGTTTCCTTCGCGTTATTCGCTTGGAATGACCACGATCAGCTCAGTTTTTATGCTCTCGTCGGCCAGCCCTACGCCAAGGACAGCGTTTCCGCAGAGGAGCTTTCTGCCTTTCTTGATGCGGAAAAAGCCGGTTTGGCGACAATGCTTGAGGACTTTGAGAGGACTGCGGCCAAGAATTTTCCCTCGTATCCCGTACTTCCGGCGGCTCTGGTTTTTAATCCTGCCTTGAGCGGCACATCCCTGCTGGATTCTTTCGTGGGGGCGATACGGGTGAATCCCGACCGGCCCTTTCTTCTATTTGTCCAGCCAGCCGCCGGGCAGATGCGTAATTCTATCCGGGGGCAGCTTCCCGTTGCCGACGTAGACATGTTCAAAGGCTTGTTCCCCAATCAGCCTTTTGAAAAATTGCAGCCGGGGGACAGGGCTACCATCCTTGAAGTTCTTACCAGCGCCTCCGACGAGCCGGATTACGGCATGGATATAGGCCTCTATGTAGATAGCAAGACTGCCGCAGGCGCGCGCTACGGTTTGGGCATACAGCCTTTTGGGAACCCCTCCCTGAATTACGGCAGCCAGGCACCGTTTCACATGTCGTTTCCCTGGGAAGATCCGATTATCAAACTCGCCGCCTCATGGGTAAAGGACGGGCTTACTGCCTACCGTGTGTCGCTGTATACCAGCCTGTCCCGCTATGCGCTTTCTACCGGCCATGATTACTGGGGCTATCGCTTCGCCGGCTGGGCTTTGCACTATCTTGAGGATATGGCTCAGCCGTATCACGCCAGGGTGATGCCGGGTAAAGGTACCTTTACCCTGCTTGCCCTCAATGGGCTGGGCTCAAAGGCGGACAGGGACGCTGCCGTGGTGCTTCTCTCCAACAGGCACCTTGTTATAGAAGATTATTTTTACCGTGTCCTGTCTGCGGGGGCTTCCGATGCGGGCGCCAAGTCGATAATAGCCGCCCTTGCCGGCGGGAAACCCGGGGTAAAGACCGTTCCGTTCCGCGAAGGCTATGAATACGACGTCATAGCCAGGAAAGCGGGGAGGGAAGGGAGCGCCCTGGACAAGCTCATAGGGCTTTCTTTTCCCGAGCACTATGTAAATGATCCTGCCTATGACTACGGCGCGGACCCGGATTATCTGTTATACGACACAAAAGCCGCTCTCGAGGATGCTCCGGAAAAAGTCGCCTACGCGATGGGAATCGTAGGTGAAGAAATATTCTCGGATATCGGCATGTATGTCCGTTCCTATCTCGAATACGTCCGTTCGCCGGCCGGGACCGTTTTGTCCGCAAAAATGACTCCTTTGGAACTGCGAGGATTTTTTTATATCCTGATTTTGGCCGCAGCGGTGGCCGGGATCGTTTTATTGGCCGGTCTGGCGAAAAAACGAAAGAGCCTCCGAAAGTAGACGGCCTTTTCGGAAAGCGACGGACCGGTTTTCGAGGCGCAGGCAGGATTATCCCGATTTTAGGATGATGCGGGCGGCGAAGGAATCTTACGGGAGCGCGTAGAAAAGGCCCGAGGCTCGAAGTCCGGGGCGGTGTAGCGCGCGAACTTCGCGGAAAACGCCGCGGCGAAAGGCTTACGGAGTCCGGGAGTCCGTTCGAGAATTTGCAGCAGCCTGTCCATCGGCCCAAGCTGAAATAATGTTAATAATATATAGAACCCCAGGGCGCCAGCGCCTGTTATCACCGCTGCGGCGGAATCGCCCCATAAGCCCGCCGTTTCCGGCACTGCGGCTTTGACCAGCATCGCGGAAATGGGCCAGGCGGCAACAAGAGCCGCAAGGTTAGTTCCCGAAACCAGAACCACTCTGGCTATCGAAGTCTGTATCGACCGGCGCGGGCAGATGTTGATGCAGCGGTTGCATGCGGAGCAGGAGTTTTTCCAGACCGGTTTTTGGCGGATCATGAGTATCGATGCCGAAGGACAGCTTCGAGCGCACAGCCCGCATCCGTTGCACGACGCATCCGCGACAAACAGGCGGGCAAGGACCCTGCGCGCAAAATTCCTGAACATGAAACCGGTGAAGCGCGCGATGGTATGGGCCGCGATGCTTCGCCTTACCCAGACGGGTGTATGCAGCGCGATTGATTCTCCAGCGGCTGCAGCTTCCGCATCTCCTGCCCGAATCATGGATTCAAGCTCCCCGTGTCCAACGGCTCCCTGAAACTGCGTCCAGTTGGCCGGATAGGAGATCTCGGCCGTTCCCGCCGGAATGTAGCCTTTTTTTCGCAGTATCGCCATGGCGACATGCGTGGCCACACCGGCCCAACCTCGCACGATTCCCTTTTTACCCGGTTCCGAGCCGACGAGGCACAGGACGACAGCCCTGGCTCCGGACACGCGCGGCAGCCTGCGCAGGGTCTTTATTACGGTAGATGGCGCGGAAAATCCCAGGGCTGGGAATCCCACGATAAGCAACTCGGCATTTGCTGAGGGCTGTGCCGGCATGGAACCTGCCATCTCGGCAAGCTCGCATGTCCAGCCGGATTTTTGCAATGCCGCCGCTATGATGCCAAGTGCCCGCTGAGTGTTGCCCGTGGCGGTGTAATAATAAAAAAGTGCGTGGTTCATTATGCCTTTCCTAGGTTACGATCCAGTAAATCATGGTTTTGTTTCGCTTACAAGCACCTGCGCATGGAACCTTATATTTAAGCCAGGCGGCAGAGTTTTTTCTTCTTTCTGACTGCTTGATTATTGTGCTTTTTCCTGCCTGGCATTATAGTGGCTGCATCGATTGGAAGGTAAACAATGCAGCAGTATAGTCTAGTAATCCTGGCGGCCGGAATGGCCAGCCGCTTTGGTTCCCCAAAGCAGGTTTGCCCCGTTGGGCCCTCCGGCGAGTGGCTTATGGAATATTCCATGTACCAGGCAATGCGGGCCGGCTTCAGTCGATTCGTCATTGTAACGCGGGCAGAGCTTGAAGCGGAACTTGCCGCCAGGCTGGGTCCGATTCTAAAGAACAAGGCGGAATTGCGATTCGTCATCCAAAACCGGCAGGACTTGCCCGCGGGAGCACTGGATGAGGGCAGGCTGCCCGAAGGAACGAAACCGCTGGGAACCGCCCATGCGCTCTGGTGCTGCCGCAAGGAGCTGGTGGGACCTTTTGGCCTTATCAATGCGGACGATTATTACGGCCAGGAAGCGTTTACCCTTTTGGTCAAAAATTGGGAAGCAGGAGGCGGTCTGGCCATGAGCGCCTATCGAATGGATAAGACATTGTCGGAATTCGGAGGGGTCAATCGAGGACTCTGCTCCTGCGACAAGGACGGAAACCTAAGTGCGGTGGACGAAGCGGTGGATATTCAGATTAAGGACGGCCGAATCCGAGGCATCATACTCAAGTCACGGCAGCCCATCGTGCTGGAAGGCTCGCAGCTGGTATCCATGAGCTGCTGGGGTCTGACCCCGGAACTATTTCCGGAATTGGAAACCGGCCTCAGGGCTTTTTGCCGCCAGAGCGCCCGAACGGAATATTACCTGCCCGACGCCTTATCCAGCTATATTGCCGGCAAAGGCGCCAAGTTGAAGGTTTTGGATTCGCCTGATTCCTGGATGGGCATGACGTATAAGGAAGACATTGACGCATTGACGAAGAGCCTTGCGGATTTTCATAAACAGGGTCTTTTCCCCACTCCCCTCTGGCAGACCTGATTTTTTAACTAATTGGTTGACAGAACCGAAAACTGACCGTACTATGAAAGAGCTTTCATAAAAGAGCTTTCATAAAAGAGCTTTCATATTGCTTTCGAATTTTTGGAGTACCAGTGTGACGCGAAAAACCCAGGCGACGATCTATGATGTTGCCGACCAGGCTGATGTCAGCATAACCACTGTTTCGCGCTACCTGAATGATCCGGCAAAAGTGGCCTGCGCGACGCGGGAACATATAAAAGAAGCGATAGAAGAACTTCAATATATACATCAGGGCAACACAGGCAGCAGGCAGATACGGCATGTAACGCGAATCGGTGTCCTGGCTCCTTTTTTTCCGGCTCCTTCCTTTGTCGAACGCATGCAGGGAATGACGCCGGTATTTCACGAGGCCAATTGCGAGATGCTTGTATACAGCATCGATTCGATTGAACAGCTAAACGATCACATCCGTACCAATTTCCTGAAAAAGCGTCTTGATGGCATCATTGTAATGGCTATGCTTCTTGATAAGGAAAACGCCGATTTTTTGAAAAATGCCGGACTGCAGGTTGTGCTTATCGAACAGCATAGTCCGCTGTTTTGCTCCATTGAATGCGACAATGTCAGGGGCGGCGCCCTTGCTGCCGAATATCTCGTTTCCCGTGGATACCGGTCGTTCGGCTACATTGGCCAGAATGTGGCTCTTTCTTACTCGCTTCAGCCCAGCAATCTGCGAAGCAAGGGTTATATCCAAGGACTGTCCCTTGCCGGATATACGCTGCGGCCGGATTTCGTGCAACTCGGCGAGGTAAGCGTGCAGGATGGCTACAGGATGGCGACTGCTATCCTGTCGAGGCCCGATCGGCCACGGGCATTGTTCGTCATGTCGGACCTCCAGGCTTTTGGGGCGGTAAAGGCCGCAAAAAAGCTTGGTCTGCGGGTACCCGAGGATGTGGCGATTTTAGGCTTCGACGATATCGAAGCCGCCGATTATATGGAACTGTCCACTATCAGCCAGTCATTGAAGGAGTCGGGACGATTGGCGGCCGAGTTGCTTTTGGGGAGGATAGCCGAACCTGATCGGCCGCTCCGGAGCATCCAGCTGCAAGTATCAGTCGTCGAAAGGGCAAGTGCCTGAACCGGTCGTGAAAGGAGAGGGTTTCCGGTTTTAGTCCAAAGCGAGGATTAGCTTGACAAATGTAAATTCAAAGGTGAAGCTTACAATTCAAGCGATGCCTGAGCGAAATGTACTTCTTGCCTGGGCAGCAGCGTTGCTACTCAGGCCACTACACTACCTGCCCCGCAAGGACATGGTAGACTCTTCCCAAGGAGGGATCATGAAAGCTTTTACCAGGAAATTTATCGTTCTGCTCGTTTTAACGACGCTTGTTCTCGGAGCCGTTTTCGCGCAAGAACTCAAGATGAGCTACTACAAGCCGGAAATCACGGCCAGTTTACCCAAATTACTCGAGGCCTTCGCCAAAGCCAACCCTGGCATTACTATCAACACCGCTATCTACCCGAATGACGGTGGAGCCACCCTTGCCGCAGCCGCGGCGTCAGGCAATCTCCCCGATATCATGCAGCAGCCTGCATATTCGGCAGTAATCGAAAATGCAAAAAATGGCTATATACTCGATCTTTCCAAGCAGCCGGTCATGGCAAAAGTAATCGACGGAGCCAAGCCTTCCATTACCTACAATGGCAAGCTCTACGCAGTTCCCATGGACTTCGCCGGTATTGGCATCATTTATAACAAGGATATTTTCGCAAAGTACGGCCTTAAGGCTCCGACGACCTACCTGGAGCTCCAGAAAGTCGCCGACACTCTCAAGAAGAATAACGTAACTCCATTCTCCGGCCTGCTCAAGGCTAACTGGTCCATCGGGCACTTTATGGCCATGATTCACAGCTCGATGCTTGGATCCAAGGTTAAAAACGCCGGCATCTTCAAGTTCGTCGCCGACATGCAGAGCGGTAAAACAACCTGGGACAAAGGTGTGGACACTGCGGCCATGTTCAAGATCATGGACTGGTACAAATCCGCCATGGCTCCCAACGCAAGCGAAATGGACTGGAACGAGCAGCAGGCTGCCTACATCAAGGGCGAAGCCGCCATGATGGTTCAGGGTCTCTGGGCCCTTCCCAACGCCAAGGATAATCCCAAGCTCAATTCCGGCTTCATACCCTTCCTCTGGAGCAACAAGGCTGCCGACAACCGTTTCTTTGCGGACGTAGACTCTACCTTTACCGTTTCCGCGCAGTCGAAGCCCGAAAAACAGGCTGCCGCGCTCAAGTTTATCAACTGGCTTTCCAGCCCCGAAGCCGTCAAGATTTGGACAGGCGACATTCAGCTTACTTCCACCTTCAAGGGTGCCGATGTCAGCACGATGCCCACGCCGTTCCAGGATCTGATGCTTTCCGTCAATAAACTCGGATCTTATCCCTGGGTTTTCTCGATGATGCCCACACCCACCTGGGAGCAGGCTGTCAAGAATGGCGCCCATGGTTATATCCTTGGTACCGCCAAACCTGCGGACATAATCGCCGAAGTCAACAAATCCTGGGTAACCAACTACAAGCCCTGATATTCTTTGCTCTGATGCTCCGCCGGCCCGCGACTCGTTGCGGGCTGGCGGGGCAGTTTTTTTATGCATAATCCGGTTTCAAAAGCAGGAGTTGAGTATGGTGGGCAATCGAACCAAGTCCAGGGTCGTCTTCGCGATATTTTTGGGGCCGGCCTTGGCCCTCTACCTCTTTTTTGCCATTTGGCCCCTGCTGCAGGGGTTCTGGCTTTCTACCACCAATTGGGACGGGTCTGCCCCCTGGACGCCTGCGCAAATGGCCATAGAAAAATTCGAAAGCGATATTCTGGGCAAAATAAAGAAGAGCGCCGACAGGGAATTCCTTTTGCGCTTTTATGTAAGGGATGAGGGACAGGGCACATACCGCAAGCAGGAGGTATACGGGCTGGACCGCTATCGGGTTCAACGCATCATCAACGCCACCGGTTTCGTCAATCCTAATTTCTCCAATGTCGGGTTAAAGAATTACCGGGATATTTTTGCGGGAAGGATTGATAAGCGTTTTTTCCCCGAGCGCTACACTGAGACGAAGTTCCAGCCCGGAGACCCGATCGAGAATTTACAGCTGATACCGCAAAGAGATTTTGAGGATCTATTGCTGCCCCATATAAAGAATACTGCGGATCTCGCCTATATCAGGGGCATGTATGCACTCGGCAAAAACGGCTACGTGGTCGACGCGACGAGAATTGGAACCAGCGAAGTGGACCTGCAGATGGCCCTCGTAGGGATTCCCGGACTCGAGGATGACTGGGAAGCTCTTTTTAACGGCGCACTGGATTTAGGCGCGCAGCAGCGAGAAGTCACGGCGATGCTGGACACGGTACCCGCCATTATGGGTGGCCGCATCGCTTCATCGGATTTAGCGCTAATTCGCGAGACGGCGGCTAAAACCGCCGAGCTGGGAAAACTCAAGGGCATCCTTGCAAACAATTATTTCCGCAACCGCCTTCGCTGGGGAGTCCTGCTTTTTACGGTCGTGTTTGTGGTGCTCAACGTAGTTATAGTGAATGCGCTGGGCATGCTGCTCGCTTTGGCCTTGGACACAAAAATGCGTTCGCGCAACCTTCTGCGATCGATTTTCTTTATTCCGAATGTCCTCTCCATGATCATCGTCGCCTTTGTCTGGCAGCTTGTTTTCCGCCAGCTCCTGCCGGCGATCACCGGCATTTCCGAATGGATGATGAATCCAGACCTTGCCCCCTGGCTCACGATTTTCGTTTCTGTCTGGCAGGGCGTCGGCTACTATACCGTCATTTACCTGGCGGGACTCCAGAGCATACCTTCGGAACTCATCGAAAGCGCTTCCCTCGACGGTGCTTCGGGCGTGCAGCTTTTCTTTTCGATAGTGCTGCCCCTGCTTGTGCCCGCCATTACGATTTGTCTTTTCCTGAGCATTTCCGGTTCGCTCAAGACTTTCGACATAATCTTCGCCCTCTATCCGAGCAACAGCACCTCGATGGGCGTCGACAATATTACCGTTAATATTTTTTACGACGCGTTCCGCGACAAGAACGCCGGTTTGGCCACGGCCAAGGCCATACTCCTGCTCTTTACGATCATGATAATTACCGGGACGCAGCTCGTCCTCTCGAAACGCAAGGAGGTGGAACTGTGAAACCGTTCAGCATCGCCGCTCCTCCGACTCCCCGGAAGATCATGCTTCTTGCCTTCGAGCTTTTCATGATACTCATAGCCTTGATATTTATCTATCCGACGCTGTACGTATTCATAAACGCGTTCAAGCCTTCCCAGGAGATCGTATTTAATCCGGCCGGTCTGCCCCAGGCTCCTACCCTCGGGAATTTCGCTAAAGTCATTACCACTGCCGGCTCCGGCGGCGTCAACTTTTTGGAAGCGCTTGGGAATACCGCTATGCTTACGTTTTTGAGCGTAATCGGCATAATCGTCTTCAGCTCCATGGCTGCGTACATCCTCGTGCGCACCAAGTCGAAGGTAAGCACGGCCTTCTTTTTCTTCTTCGCCTTTTTTATGGTTATTCCGTTCCAGACAATCATGGTTCCTCTCGTCGTCCTGGCCACCGACCTGCGCTTTAAGGACATCTACGGACTCGTGCTTATCAATATAGGCCTGGGCACGCCGATCGCGGTATTCATGTACCACGGTTTTATAAAGAGCATCCCAATCTCCATCGAGGAATCGGCGGCCATGGACGGTGCCGGACCATTCCGCATCTTTTTCCAGATTGTCTTTCCGCTTCTCGTCCCGATTACCGCCACCATTGGCATCCTCGACGTGCTCTGGGTGTGGAACGACTTCCTGCTTCCTTTTATCGTATTGAGGCAGGGGACGCTCGTGCTCTTCCAGTTTAATTTCTTCGGCACCTTTACGAAGGATTACGGAGCCCTGACCGCGAGCCTGGTAATGACTGCGATTCCCGTGGTCATCATGTACATCTCTCTGCAAAAATACCTTATCAAGGGAATATCCTCAGGCGCGGTTAAAGGATAGCCGAAACCGCTCCCGGCTTTCCGCGGTGCGGAAACCGTGCTATAGTCTTGTAACATTTTAATCGAGGAGACCGGTATGGACGTCAGAAAAGTTTATTTGGGCACCGACTGCGGCGGCACGACCAGCAAGATAGGCGGCGTCTGGGAAGACGGCAGTCCGATATCCACGAAGCTATCCCAGCGTCCTACCAATTCGCAAAAAGGTAGAGCCGCCGTCGTCCAGGGCTGGATAGACGCGGCGCAGGTTTATATGGGGGAAAATGGTCTGACCTGGGATAATGTATGCGGCGTCGGTCTTGCGATTCCCGGACCTTTCCTCGCCCCTGGCCATCTGGGCATACCCGCTAACCTGACCGGAGATTTGGCGAATTGGAAAGTCGGAGCAGATTATACCGCAAAACTGGAAGAAGTTACGGGTCGTAAAATAAGGCTTACCGTAGGCAACGACGGTAATTACGGCGGTGTCGCCGAGGCGCAGCTTATCCGCGGAGCCGGGGTAGGTTCGGTGCTGCTGCTGGCGCCGGGTTCCGGTTTAGGCGCGGCCTACATCGACGAGCACGGACTGCCTCTGGACGGCGCATCGCTGGTGGGCATGGAGGCGGGGCACATGCCCGCTCCGCTGCAGCTTTTGGACATGCCTCCGTTTACCTGCGGCTGCGGCCGCACCTGGGGCTGCATCGAAGCGTACACGACGATATCGGGCTTGCCCCAACTGTTCGCGCAGATGATAAAAAAATATCCGGATCATTGCCTTGCTGCCTCGACCAAGCCCGACAAGGAAAAAGTGCTGGCTTTGCGTACTCTTGCACAGGAAGGCGACGCGCTAGCAGTCGAGTTGTTCGATTTCCAGGCAAGAGCCCTGGGCTATCATCTGGCGAATCTTGCCATGGCCCTGGATCCCGAATATGTGGTCATAGGCGGTGGGCTGATGGATCCGGAAAGCACAAGGGCAGACTTTCGCGCTCGCTACATGCAGGTGATGGAAGAGACAGCCAAGCCGTTTCTGTGGCCCGCGCAGCGGAAAAAGATCAAGTATTCCCAGGCAAAGCTCGGCGACCTGTCCCAGGCCATCGGTGCGGCGCTCGTGGCGATGTACAACGACCGCTAGGGACGGGTTCCAGCTTTTATAATTTATTAACATCAGAGGCCGGAGCCGTGGCTGCCTCTATGGCGGCCAGTACCGCGGCGTCCAGTTTGGGCAGCAGGTCGAGGGCCTTCATGTTCTCGCTTACCTGCCCCGCCCGCGAGGCTCCGGTCATCACCGTGCTTACGTTAGGATTTTTTGCACACCAGGCTATCGCGAGCTGCGCCGTGGTGGCGCCGAGGTCCCTGGCGATGGTACCAAGCCGTTTTGCGGCTTCCAGGCGCGCGGGCGTAAGGGAGCTTGCCTTGAGCCAGTCATAGCTTTTGAGCGACAGCCTGGAGCCTTCCGGAATGCCTGCGGCGTACTTGCCCGACAGCACGCCGGAAGCCAGCGGGCTGAAGGTGGTAAGGCCGAGCCCGGTATCTTTGTAAAGCCGCGCGAATTGATTTTCCACCCGGTCGCGGACGAACAGGTTGTACTGCGGCTGCTCCATGACGGGCTTGCGCAGGTTGCGGCGGTCGGCGATTTCCCATGCCTGCCTATATTCTTCGGCGCTCCACTCGCTGGTTCCCCAATATAGGGCGCGGCCGGATGCCACGATGTCGCTCATGGCCCATACGGTTTCCTCGATGGGCGTCTCGCGGTCCGGGCGGTGGCAGAACAGGAGGTCCACGTAATCCATTCCCAGGCGCGTCAGGCAGCCGTCGATGCCTTCCATGAGGCGTTTGCGGTTCAGAGTGTTTTTTTCGTTGGGACCGTCCGCAAGGCCCCAGAATATCTTGGTGGAGACGAGGTAGGATCCGCGGCGCAAACCCAGGCGCTTGAAAGCGGCGCCCATTATTTTTTCGGACTCGCCGCCTGAGTATACTTCGGCGTTGTCGAAGAAGTTGACCCCCAAGTCGTATGCAGTCTTTATCGACTCTGCGGCTGCATCGATGTCCACTTGATTGCCGTATGTTATCCACGAGCCAAGCGACAGCGCGCTGGTCTTGATGCCCGAATCTCCCAATCTTCTGTATTCCATGGTTCCTCCGAAATAAAACTTCGTATGGCCTTAGGATACTTCCGGCTCGGGCTGTAAATCAAGCGAAATGCCGTGTCAGGTTTATTATTTCATGAATCCGACGAGGGCGCCGGCGCTTACGGTTTCCGACGTGCGCTCCACGAAAGGTATGTTCTGCGGATCCGGGCTGGCAAGCGCCCCTTTGAGAAGGGCAAAACCCCAGCCGAGGTCTTCGGCCGCCTTGGCCGTGGACAGGACGCAATACTCCGCCGCGAACCCGCAGATGATCAGCATTGTTGCGCCGCATGCCTTGAGTCTGGCCTCCAGGTCCGTGCCGATGAAGGCGGAGCCTTTGCTCTTGACGATGACGTCTTCCCTTTTGGGGCAGGCGATCGAGTCGAGTTCCCAGAAATCTTTTGATTCTAGTTCCTCGGGACCGCCTTCGTTATGGACGATGTGGATGACAGGCAGATTTTTTTTCCCGAATATCTCGATGGCCCAGGCGATGTATTTTGCCGCGGAATCGAGAGATGCGGCGCATTCGGCACTGCGGCCGAGAAATTGCTTTTGCATGTCGATGACGATCAAGGCTGGTTTCATGGCAAGTCCCCTTTCGGAGAAGTATGCCGGGAAACCAGCCTTTGTCAAGAGACGGTGCTTAACCGACAGCTTGTCGGTTTAGCCGACAGCTTGTCGGTTCAGCCGACAAGAAGCTTCATGTCTTCGTCTACGGTTCCCGTTCCGCCGATGCCAAAGGTTTTTACCAGAACGTTTACCACGTTCGGCGAAAGAAAGGCGGGCAGGGTAGGACCTACGTGAATATTTTTAAACCCGAGGGAAAGCAGCGCAAGCAATACCAGCACGGCTTTCTGCTCGTACCAGGCGATGTTGAACGCTATGGGGAGCTCGTTTACGTCCTTGAGGCCGAAAGCGTCCTTGAGCATGAGCGCAGTAACGGCGAGCGAATACGAGTCGTTGCACTGGCCGGCGTCAAGCACGCGGGGGATGCCGCCGATGTCGCCGAGGTCCAGCTTGTTATAGCGGAACTTGGCGCAGCCGGCGGTGAGGATCACCGTGTCCTTGGGCAGAGCCTTGGCGAAGTCCTCGTAATAGTTGCGGCCTTTCATGCGGCCGTCGCAGCCGGCCATTACCACGAACTTGCGGATTGCACCTGATTTTATGGCCTCGGATATCGGGCCGGCAAGAGCGGCGACCTGGTCGTGGGCAAAGCCCCCGGTGATGGTGCCAGTCTCGATTTCCGTGGGTGCCGGGCGGGTTTTAGCCGCCGCGATAACGGCCGAGAAGTCCTTGAAGCCCTTCGCGTCGCCTGAGATGTGGGCTACTCCGGGGTATCCTGCGACACCCGTGGTAAATATCAGGTTTTTGTACGAGTCTGAGGGTGCCACGATGCAGTTCGTGGTCATCAATATCGCGCCGTTGAACTTCTCGAACTCGTCGCGCTGTTTCCACCATGCGTTGCCGTAATTGCCCACGAAGTTGTCGTATTTTTTAAACGAAGGGTAATAGTGCGCGGGCAGCATTTCGCCATGGGTGTACACGTCGACGCCACTGCCTTTTGTCTGCTCGAGGAGCATTTCCAGATCCTTGAGGTCGTGTCCCGATACGAGGATTCCCGGCTTCTTGCCTGCCCCGATGTTTACTTTGGTTATCTCGGGTTTGCCGTACGCGCCGGTGTTGGCCGCGTCCAGCGATGCCATTACGGCGACGCCTACCGAGCCGCATTCCAGCACAAGCGCGGTCAGTTCATCGGCCGAGAGCTCGTCGTTCAAGGTTGCCAGGAGGGCTTTGTGCATGAACGCGAACACGGAGTCATCGCGCTTTCCGAGTACGGCGGCATGATGCGCATAGGCTGCCATGCCTTTGAGGCCGTATATTACCAGTTCTCTCAGCGAGCGGACGTCCTCGTTTTCGGTGGCCAGCACGCCAACCTTGACCGCTTTGGTGGCGTAGTCTTGGGGAACGGCTGTCCATAAAGCGGCATCCGAGCAGAGAAGATTTTTTTCTTCGCCCTTGGGTACAGATCCGCCGCATTCGGCGCAGGCTTTGTCCTTCATTCCGCCTCGCGCCGCTTTGGCAGCGTCGCGGGTAAGATCGCGTGTTTTAAGAGCCTCGCCGATTTTCTTCTCGAAATACGCGGCGTCGAAGTTGGCGTTGGTAATAGTGGCGAACAGGCCGTCCATGACGGCATTGTCCGCTTCCGGTGTCTTTATTCCCAGCCCCCGGGCTTCCTGCGCCCATGCGGCAATGCCCTTGAGCGTGTGAACGAGCAGATCCTGCAGATCCGATGTCTGCGCGTCTTTGCCGCAAACGCCCTTGGCAAGATTGCAGCCCTTGTTTCCCATCGATTCCTGACACTGATAGCAGAACATATAGCCTCCTGTTTATCGCGCCTTAGCGCGTAGATTCAAATATCACAGCCACGTTAGGCTGCCACCCTCGACTCCGACTACTACCGTTGAAAGGGGTATCGCCCTTGTGGCGCCGGCAAGCGCTTCGTCCACGATGCGTTTGAGTCCGCCGCAGCAGGGAACTTCCATTATCGCCACCGTAATCGACTCTACGCCGCCTTCATTTACCATCGCGCGGATTTTTTCTATATATACATCGCGGCCATCGTCCAGCTTCGGGCAGGCTATAACCAGTTTGCGTCCGGTAAGCAAGGTTTGGTGAAACGCGCCGCAGGCGAAAGCCGTGCAGTCCGCCGCTATCAAAAGATGCGCTCCGGCAAAATAAGGTGCACGGGGATTGATGAGATGCAGCTGGACAGGCCACTGCGCAAGGGCGGACTTCATCGAGGCTCCCGAAGCCGGTGCGGATGGCGCCGAAGGCGAGCTTAGCGCCAAAGGCGAGCTTAGCGCCGAAGGCGAGCTTTGTCCCCCGAATGAGCGCATGGCGCTTCCGGGGCATCCGGCGGGCGAAACGTGATGACCGGCATGATGGCCGGCATGATGACCGGCCGGTTTCAAGTCGAGGTGGCCATGATTATGTTTTCCATGTTCACGGTCATGGTCCGCATGCTTTTTCGCATGCGCAGCGGCTTTTATGGAATCCTCCGAAATCACGATTCCCTTCTCGGCGAGTATCGCGATGGCTTCGCGGTACCAGGCGTCCTGGCCGTGCGAGTACAGGTGATTCAAGTGGGCGGCAACCGTTGCCTGGCCCATTGGAAGAATATTTTCTATAACCTTGCGCTCGCTGTAAGCCTCAGCCTCGCGCTCGATGGTTTTTATTGCGCCTTGCGGGCATTCGCCGATGCAGGCGCCAAGGCCGTCGCACAGACTTTCTCCCACCATGCGGGCTTTGCCGTCGATGATGCGCAAAGCTCCTTCCGGGCAGCCCTGCGCGCACAGGCCGCAGCCGTCGCATAGAGCCTCGTTTATCTCGATTACCGTTCTTCTGCTCATGAAGTCCTCCTTGCTTAGAATTTTCAATTCGGGGAACGAATTGAAAAAGATTTCCATAGTATTATGGTACTGTAATACCTAAATATATAAACTACCATCTGCTTTTGCCGCGTCAATTATTCATTCTTAAGCTCCGGACATTGCCGGGGTAAGGCTGGGCAGGGTCGTGCCGCGCGCAATGTCGCCGATGGAACGTTTGTCCAGATACTCCATCAGCTGCTTTGAATGCTCAGAAATCTCGCTGCCGAATATGCAGTTGTCGGGGCTGCAGTTTTCTGTGCTGAAAGGGCAAAAATGCGTGTTTACGGGGCCGTCGACCGACTCGATTGTCTGGAGAAAGGTGATTGCGTCCGCTTCCTTCGCAAGGCTGAATCCTCCCGCCGGCCCTTTTACCGATCGTGCCAAACCGGCTTTGACAAGTCGCTGCATTACCTTTGCCAGGTGATGCTCCGACGCGCCTATGGCGGATGCCAGCTCGCGTGTCTGAACCAGCATGCCCGGTTGGGCAGCCAGGCCGGCAAGGGCATGAACCGCGATCAGGGAGGCATCTGAAAAATGGATTACGTTGTTAACAGGCATTATGGTAGTACAATACCAGAATCAGAATATGCTGTCAAGTGCCCGACGATGCAATATAGGGAACCCCTGATAATCTTATTGATTACCAGAGCTTTGCATAAAAAATGTCGCGCAGTTTGACAGCAAAAAGAGGCGAATCAGAAATATTTTAGGATCTATATCAAATAGTTAGTATTTTATATCAAATATCTCCAAATTGTTTAACAGGGTGTTGAAAATCCTCGGATGAGGATTTTCAACACTTCCAAAATGTAACATTACCGTAGCATTTGTAATCAAATGCGAGGAATGTTGAAGGCTGTTGACAAAGCAACAAGCTTTTTCAACAGCCTGTTAAAGGATTTTATTCTTGAAGCAGCCGAGATATATTCTTCCCATGCATAGAATAGGGTGCTATAACTTTGCACGCTTTTTCTTGACGGATAAGATACCTTATGTGATACTTTAGTGTTATCGCTATAGGGAATCTCTGATTCCTTACAGGAATCAGGCTTTTTAATTGTTGACCTCTCAATACTGAAGTATTTGGCGGTCCCCTATAAAACAAATCTTCTTTGCGCCACCGTTTTTGTCGGATACGGCATGGGGCTTCAGTGAATCATCGCGGCAATCCTGCCGATGGAGTAAAAAAGGAATGATACGATACTTATTTTCCGCAAGAAGCAGATGGAAATGGTTCATGATATTTTTTTTTATTGCCGCTTTTCAGCTTAGTGCGCTTGATTTTACAGTCCAGGTTACTCCAAGCGTAAGTGTACCCCTGGGACCGGTAATTATCGGCGGCGATGGGAAAAGTACACCGGTGTACACAGTGGGCGGCGGCGCGCAAGTGGGTCTTAGTACGGAGTTTTTTAATTTTTTGACGGTAAGCCCTGAATTGGCTTATGGCATAAAACCGCTTAAAGGCGACAATTCCTCGCCTATTGCGCAATTTTACGACCTTGGCTTGGGGATTGGTGCTTACTGGATGCCGCTTTCGCGCTTGCGCATTAACGGCATTGGTTCTGCTGGTGTATACGGCATCGCCGGCGAAACGGATACTGGCGGCTTCTACAACGTTTTCTGGAAGGCAAGGGTAGGCGCGGGTTTTAGAATGTCGCCCACCATGACTCTGTCCGCCACTGCAGGCTTCGAGGACTTTAGGGTAATGGATGGTTCCCTCTATAACGGCTTTGCTTTTGGGGTATCGCTTACTATATCCCTGGATTTCTCGAGTGCCAAGGATGACATAAGGATGAGCTTCGTCCAGGACGAAGCCGTGTATCCGCTGGTTTCAGGATTGTATAAAGAAAACCAGGTTGGCACCCTTAGCATATTCAATAATGAACAGGCTGAGATCCGGAACGTCGAGATATCCTTCCAAGTTCCCGGTTATACGAATTCGGCTATGTCCTGCGGTACGATGGGTTTGATCAATAAGCAGGATACCGTGGAATTTCCATTGTTGGCGGATTTTTCGGAAGAAATATACAAGTTCACGGAAAACGGAAAGATGTCCGGCGAAGTTATAATAAATTATGAAATGCTGGGAGTAATGCGCCGGCTGGTAAAGGCGCAGACGATTCAGGTATACAACCGGAACGCGGTGCGGTGGACCGATCCCGCCATGCTGGCTGCATACGCTTCCGCCAATGCAATCGAGGTGCTCGATTACTCGAAATTCGCCGTTGGCCTAGCGCGTTCGCGCCTGCGTACGGGGCTTAACCAGCCGATGCAGTTTGGTATGTACCTTTTCGAAGGATTACGAATCGGAGGCATGACGCGGTCGGAGGACCCCGCCACTCCCTATGTCGCCACGCATCTGGACGCGAACTTGCTGGACTATATACAGTATCCATTCCAGACGCTTTCCTTTTCTACCGGCGATTGCGACGACTTGGGGCTGCTGTACGCCGCGACCCTGCAGTCGGTAGGCATCAAGGCGTCGTATCTGCCCATCGGCAAAGATTTTCTTGTGGCCCTCTGCCTGGGCATAGCGCCTTCGGACGCCGATAAGTTCTTTGACCAGGATGTTAATTATTTTGAATATGCTGGAGAGATATGGATTCCACTTTCCATGGCCACCCTGCGCGAAGGTTTCGTAAACAGCTGGTATGCCGCCCTTGATGCCCTCGATGAGCTCGAGGCATCGGGAGAAATACCCGTGTGGATCGCCCTTGGCGAGGCGTGGCAGCTGTATCCTGCCGTAGGCATAGCCGGGGAAGGCTCCAGTTTCAAGAAGCCGGCCGAGGACGCACTGATTCGCGCAGTGGAGAACGGCCTCGTCCGCTATATTAGCGCGGAGTTCGGCCCGAAAATTCGCGCAATCCGCGGGAATATCGCCGCGATGGGATCCTCCGCCTCTTTGTATAACCAGCTGGGATTGCTCTATGTGCGCGCCGGCATGTACCTGGAGGCCAAGACCGAGTTCCTGAATGGCGCGGGGCTTGGATCGGTGGCTTCGTACGTAAACCTCGGAAACATAACGCTGCTGCAGAAAGACCTGCCCAACGCAAAGGTTTATTATGCCAAAGCGCTTGCCCTGCAGCCGGATAACAAATCGGCAAAAAGCGGTTTGGACAGGGTTTTGTCAGAGTTGGACGAGTAGGCACTATGGCAATCGTCCGGCCGAAAAAAATAATGGTCCCTATCGTGATGTTCTCGATGTTCATACGGGCCAGGCAGGCTGGAGCAGAGCCCGCGATAAGTTTGCGCGCGGGACCGGAAATCGTCATACCGATACAGGACCAGGTATTGGATATCGGCCCTGCCGGAAGACTACTGCTGGATTTTTTTCCCGGCAGGAATTGGGGTTTTTTTGCCCAAGGCAGCTATGCGAGCCTGGGCTTGGGCAATGCCGCCCTGGACAGGGTGAGCCTGTATGCCGGAGACTTGGGTGCCAGTTACCGGTTCAAGTTGGGAGATCGGCTTGGCTTGCGTGCGAATCTTTACGGCGGCCTCTACGGCGTAAGCTGGCAGGACATTGAAGGAGCCTCGGGCATATCCGCCGGCGTTGGCATGCAATGTGATTTTAAAATAAGCCCTTCGACGGGTGTATCCGCCTTTGGAAGCTACGACTACTATGCGTACTCGGCCGATCCGTTTATGCAATCGGTATCTGCCGGGGTTTCCATCAGCATCAATGTTTCCGAACTGCTTTCCCCCAGGGCCAGGGTTGGAATGACCGTCAAGAAGCAGGATCCGGTCTTTCCCGTATTCTTCGCATATTACGACGAATTCCCGTTCGGCGAGATAACCGTAAAGAACCTCGAGCCCAACGCAATCACCGATGTTAAAACTTCTTTTCTTCTTGATGAGTTTATGAGCCAGCCAAAGGTGTGTTCCACCGGGGGAGAATTGGCTGTCGGAGCTACGGTAGACGTAGCGCTCAAGGCATTCTTCAACGAGTCCATCCTGGAGCAAACCGAGGAAACGATCGCCGAGGCAAAAGTTATAATAGATTACAAGAGCCTGGGAGAAAGCAAGCAGGCCATCCTTCCCGTGCGCATGCCCGTATATCACCGTAACGCGATGTCCTGGGACGACGACAGGCGCGTCGCGGCATTTGTCTCTTCCAAAGACCCTGCGGCGCTGTGGTTCTCCAAATACGTAGCCGCCATGGTTCAGGAGCGACTGCGCGGAACCATTAGTCCCAATATGCAATACGCCGCAGGCATGTTTGAAGCGCTCAAGAGTTATGGCTTGAGCTATGTGGTGGACCCGACGAGCGCCTATGCCGACAACACAGGCAAGGCCCTTAATATAGATTTTCTGCAGTATCCTTACCAGACTCTCGCCTTCCGAGGCGGCGACTGCGATGACCTTTCAATTTTGTATTGCTCTCTTTTCGAGGCCATCGGCATCGAAACGGCGTTCCTTACCATACCGGGCCACATTTACATGGCGTTTTCCCTGGGCATCTCCGAGGAGGAAGCCAAGCGCGATTTCTATGACCCGGCGCTGCTTATTTTTCACCAAGGCAAAGCCTGGGTGCCCTTGGAGATTACGCTGACGCGCGAAACCTTCAACAAAGCCTGGCGCCTGGGAGCCAAGGAATGGCAGGATGCCAGCGCGCGCGGAACCGCCAAAATATATCCCGTGAGGGATGCCTGGAAAATTTATAAGCCGGTAAGCATACCCGGTGCCGCCGCAAGGTTCAGGCTACCCGACCAGCATGAAGTGGCAGCCGCTTACGAGAAAGGCCTGGATGCCTACGTGCAGCGCGAGATAGGCCCGCAGATAGACGAGTTCGAAAAGAAGCTCGCCGAAACGAGCGACCCTGCATCGCTGAACGAGTTTGGGATACTTTATGGCAAGTACGGTATGCTGAATCTAGCGCAGGCGAAATTCGAGCGCGCCGCCGCTGCCGGTTACGTGTATTCAATCAACAATATAGGTAATATATTTTTTACACGTAAAGAATACCAAAATGCGCTGCTCCGATACCAGGACGCGCTTGGGCGCCAGCCGGGAAACGCCGAAGCCTTGCTGGGCCTTGCCCGTTGTTATTACGAGCTGGAGGATTTTACCCTCACCGATAAATACTACGGCATGCTCCAGTCGGGAGATGAAACCCTCGCGTCGAAGTACGGGTATTTGGGGTCATTTTTCGTGGCGGAAGGCCGCGCCTATTCACTGTCGGAGCGCCTGTTGTCGCTGCACTGGAGCAGGCCGGAAGTGTACCGGGCTCCCGGAGCGGTCGTCAAGAGCCCCGACCCTGTGATAGAGATTCAAGCAGTCGCGCCAACTCCGGTGCCTCTTGTTGAACCACCGGCAGCCTCCCTTGTACCGGAAGCTAAAACCCCTGAGGAACTTCCGGCGATTGCTCCCGCTCCTGCGACTGTTTCGATTGCCGCTGTTTCTGTCCCTGTTCCCGAACCCGTTGCCATAGCCGTCGATGTACCTTCCGTTGTTGTCGAACCCGCTCCTGAACCGCTTAAAGTTCGCGGCGGCGGCGGCTTGTCAACGGAGCTCGCGCTTGGAGCAACTTCAGCCCCATTGCTCAGTTTAGCTCCTGTAGAAGCGCCTGAACAGATAAAGCCCGTAGAACCTACTATTATTCCCGCCGCGGAACTACCGCCTCTCGCTGTCGTTGTCATTCCACCGCAAGAGAAAGTGAACCTTGATCAACCAGTTACGGCTGCCAGAACCGTGCGGTCCAATGCACCCGATACGGTTGCCACTCCAGCGGTAACCGTAAGCCAAGCAACAGCGCCGAGCGCCCCTTTCGTGGAAACAGCTGCTCCCGCCATCATAAAGGCTCCGCCTGCCGTAGTAGTTGTTCAAGCTCCAGTAGAAGCAAAGAAAGCTCCTGAGCCTCAGGCAAGTCCTGCGCCTGTAGCGAGCGCTACTCCCGTTGCAAGCGTTTCTTCTATAGCAAGCCCCGAATTAGCAGTGAGTGCTCCGCTTGTTGAGAGAGCTTCTTCTGCGACCAGTATTGCTCCTGTTGCGAGCACCGCTCCTGTTGTAGAGAGTGTAGCTCCAGTGGAGAGTGCTGCTCAGGTAGCAAGCGCTGCTCCTGTTGCGAGCGCCGCTCAGGCCAAGACTTCGGTTCCTGCCGTGGAAACCGGCTTCACACCAGCGCCCGCACCGGCAGTCGTACTGCCAGAAACACCCCTTGCGCAGGAAGTAAAGAAATCTTCAAGCCCGATTGCGATCTTGTCCGTCCTGCTCGGAAGCCTGGCCTTGGCGGCCGGCGCTTTGGCAACGATTAGGCTTCGCCTAAAACCCAAGTCCGGAACCCGTACTACGAAAAGCAAAGGAAACTGAACCATGAAAACCACAACCCGAACATTGATCGTTACGGCAGCAATCACGGCTCTGATACTTGTTATTGGCGCTTGCAAGAACTTCATGTCGTCGGATCTGGATATCAAGAAGCAGTTCGTGGATGTGGTTACGGTGGCGAATGCGGCGAGCGTGCAGATCACGGTACGTTCCGATCCTTTGGTTTCCGGCGGGACGCCTTCGCCTTCAGGAACAATAGAAAAAAAAGAAAATGTAACGTTTCCTTTAAGCACCTCAATTTTATCAGCATATACTTTCAAAAATTGGTCGGCGACTTCTGCAACTGGTATCGTTGTTTTTGGAAACCCGGAATCGGCTAATACTACGGCTACTATTACGAAGGCAGCAAGTGATATTATTATACAAGCAAATTATTTTGAACGACCAACCTTAGCAATTTCAGTACCTGCGAACGGATCAACTGGGCAGTTGAAAACCGTAAGAATAAAGTTTGAATTCAGTCAGCCGATGGATCCTTTAACAGTAACACTCGATAACGTAAGGGTGTTTGAAAAAAGCCAAACAGCTACAGAATGGGTAGATTTAACCGACACCTATTTTTCGGAAATAACAGCGACATCAAGCGTCGCTTACGCCCTTTCATTCCAACCTGCAAAATCGCTCCAACCTAATTATAATTATAAAGTCATTCTTTCAAAAAACATAATCGATTTAAATAAAAGCAGTATGGAGAAAACCACTCAAGTCTTTTTTACAACTGGCATTGGGGCCGATACGACAGCTCCGGTTATCAATAATATGTATGTTTCAAAGACCCAGAGTGGAACCACAACAAGTGTTGTTACAAATTCGAAAACTATATATTTATTCGTGGAAGCCACGGATTCTGATAACAATGGGAATATTTTGACTCCGGCTAGATACATTGTTACCGAAGATGGTACAGAAAGGCTTCCTGTTACTTATCAGGGTATTTGGAATTCTTATACGCTTCTGGACGCAGCAACCGAAGGTTCTCACACGCTATCCGTCGTGGCTTGGGATGAAACGTTACCTTCTCCAAGTCGACAGGTTACTGTTGTATATGATGTTACGCCACCTGGAATTTTCAATATCAATATTGACCAGAGTGCAATAAACAATGCCAACAAAGGTGCGGTGACTTTCACATTCGTCGGTGCAGAAACCGGAACGACCTATTCGTCCAGTTATTCTGATGGCATCACAACTGTAGCCGGACCGTCGGCAAGCTACTCTGCAGCCAACCAACAAAGTGCCGCAGTCAATCTTGCCAGCCTCAATGATGGGACGATAACTCTGACCGTAATCGAAAGCGATGCGGCAGGAAATACACGGACTGCAACGACGACAAAGTCGAAAGACGCCACTCCTCCTGCAGTATTTACAATTGGTATTGACCAGAGCGCAATAAATAATGCAAACAAAGGTGCGGTAACTTTCACCTTCACCGGCGCAGAAGCTGGAACAACCTATACGTCCAGTTATACCGACGGCACTACAACTATAGCGGGACCTTCGGCAAGCTATTCTGCGGGCAACCAGCAAAGTGCAGCGGTCAATCTTACCAGTCTTAGTGATGGGACGATAACTCTGACTGTAATCGAAACCGATGGGGCTGGAAATACGCGAACCGCAACGACGACAAAGTCAAAGGATGTTATTCCCCCAGCAGTATTCTCAATTGATATTGACCAGAGTGTCATAAACAATGCCAACAAAGGCACGGTGACCTTCACATTCATCGGGGCAGAGGCTGGAACAACCTATACATCCAGTTATTCTGATGGCACTACCACTGCAGTCGGACCTTCGGCAGGCTATTCTGCTGCCAACCAACAAAGTGCAGCGGTCGATCTCACCAGCCTCGGTGACGGGACTATAACGCTGACCGTAATCGAAACCGATGCGGCCGGAAATACGCGGACAGCAACGACGACAAAGTCAAAAGACGCCACGCCTCCTGCAGTATTTACAATTGGCATTGACCAGAGCTCAATAAATAATGCCAACAAAGGTACGGTGACCTTCACATTCGTCGGTGCAGAAGCTGGAACAACCTATACGTCCAGTTATACCGACGGCACTACAACTATAGCGGGACCTTCGGCAAGCTATTCTGCGGGCAAC
>JANNSO010000049.1:0-35620 GCA_031402655.1 Spirochaetota bacterium
CCGTTGGGCAACTTGAAAGCTCCGCAAGCGCATGGGACAGTTTTGGCAAGCAACAATAAGAGGCCTCTAAAAACTTCAGTTTTGAGAGGGCAACCGTTAACAGGTTGTTGAAAAAGCTTGTGGCTTTTCCAACAACCTTAAACATTCCTCGCATTTGAATACAAATGCTACGTTAATGTTACATTTTGGAAGTGTTGAAAATCCTCATCCGAGGTTTTTCAACACCCTGTTAAAAAACCTGATTCCAGTAAGGAATCAGCAAGGAAACTCTGAGAACCAACAGGGTTATCGGAGTTTCCCAATAGGGAAATGGAGTCGAAGTGAAAATTACGGTAAACAATACGGCACTGGATTTTGCCACGGAGGGCAAGACGCTGGCCTTTATCATAGCGTCTCTCGATGAAATAATCGAAAACGCCGGCCAACTCATAGTCGCGATACACCTGAACGGCTTGGTAATTGATACGAAGGCAATCGCCGCGATGGAAAAACGGATGCCCGAAGAATCCGATTCCCTCGAGCTGTTCACCGATTCCATATGCATGATGAAAATTCAGGCTATAGAAACATTACTCGAGCTTGTAAGCGCCACGAAAGCCGACGAAGAGCCGGTCATCCGGGAAAGCGTCCTTCAGACCTGGAGTCAATATAAATCCGTATTCGGATCTTTGTTCAGCGCGGAGGAGCTTTCTTTTATCGAGGCATTCGAGGTATTCCTCGCCAACGCCTCGCCAATGACGAAGGCGGCACGGGAAGAAACGACGCACAGGATCGAAGTGCTGTTTACAGAGAGACTTCACGAAATAAAGGATCCAAAGGGAGCCATGCGCTCCGCCGAAAACCTGTTCAATGCGCTGAAGGCGGACCTTTCGGAAGTACCGGTCAGGATACAGACAGGAAAGGACGCGGAGGCGATGCGCACCATGGTTTTGGTCGTTGAGCTTATAAACAAGACCGTCCGCATACTTCCCGACTTTACGAGGCAGTTCGGCGATTCCGTAAGCATGATGATAGGAAATAAAAACATCCAGGAATTTTATGACGACTTCAACTCCGTGCTTCGCGAGCTCATGGGGGCTTTTGAGCACAAGGACAGCGTCCTCATCGGCGATCTTGCGGAATATGAAATACTTCCACGGATGAATCTATTTTTTGAATCCACAGGCAAAATGATGGTAGCGCTATGATACTCCAGCTTTTTCAGGATAATCCATGGATTAAGCAAAACACGGGCAGCGATACGGCATTTTTCCTCATCAGTGGAGCGCTTGCTATAATTTTCCTGGTGGTGGTTCTGGTGCGCTGGCTGATGAACGGCGCACAAATGCCCGCAAAGCAACCTACTCTGAGCCATGGTTCCTTTAAGCGACAGGCTACGAATACCGGTTTTACCAAGGCCGAAATTATTTTTCTCGAGGATTATGCCAGGAAAATGGGAATAATCAATCCGCAGGCAATATTCGGCAATGCCGGCAGGCTCGATTCATTCATGAAAAATGCCTACAAATACATAGAAAAAAACGCTAAAACAGAAGACGATGCCGAGATGCAGAAGCATCAATTGTTTGCCGTCAGGGAAATAGTCGGCCAGCGCATACAATCGGGAGACGCGCTTAAATCTACCCGAGCGCTGGAAAAACAAATGCCGCTTTCCCTGGTAAACAATCAGGATGCGCATTATCCCACCGTGCTGATCGCAAATGAACCGGAGGCTATGTATGTTGAGGCTCCCCACGATGCTTTTGGCGAAAACATACATTTTAACCGTGGAGCGAAGCTGAACGTCTTTTTTTATACAGGCAACCATGCAGGATATCAGTTTAAGACGCGCACGGGCAGCACGGTTGAAACCAACGGCCGAACTCTGCTTGCCTTGGCGCATAGCGATGACGTAAGCCCTCTTCCTTCCCGAAAGCACGAGCGGACGCAGGCCAGGATTCCGTGCCGCTATTTTTTAGTGCATGTCTTGCTGAGCGGCAGCGGGAAAAGCGCGACTAAAACCATAAAAACGGAAAAAGCAGCCATATCCAGCATAATCGTGGATTTATCAGCCGGAGGCATGTCACTTCAAACTTCCAGCCCCGTAAGCGCCGGCGACATAATCAAAATCGAGTTCGAAATAGGAAACGGCATGAAAGCCGTTTTCGGCTCCGTTATTCGGGTAAACAGGATGAAAAACGGCTTTGCCATGCATATACGCATCATCAAGATAACGCCCAAGACACGGAATGAAATACTTGCCTATGTATACAATTATTCCTAGAAGCGTCGCAAAAAGCCCTTAAGGCCAGCTCGAAAAAAAATCGTTCTTGACCTGCGACTGGATTCAACCTACACTTAGGAACATGAAGGTAATCGATATCGCAAACCTGAAGCGCAAGGAGACTCCTGTATATTATCGCAAGGAATTCAAAGGCGATGCGATAATAGAAATCATGCAGGAAACTTTCAATACTCCCGTTGAATTCGTCGTAGAGCATAAGCCGATCGGCGGGATAGACATCCGCGTGACGCTAGTCGAGGATATTGACTACCCGATAATTCCAATCGTAAGTTCCATTAAAAACCATATACAGCAAATGCACGAGCGCGGGAGCTTACCCTGATAACGTTCGCTGCTCCCCTTGTCGAAGACACGGAACAGTTCGCCTGGCGTCTGGGGCTCCATGCAAAGACAGGAATGATCCTGGCTTTTCAAGGTGGCCTGGGTGCCGGCAAAACGAGCTTTGTTCGCGGACTGGCACGAGGCTTGGGTATTTCAGACCGCATAACAAGCCCTACCTATACGATTGTAAATGAATATGAAGGCATGATTCCGCTCTACCACATCGATGCATACCGCCTGCATTCCGCGCACGATTTTGCCATGATTGATTCCGACAGGTATCTGTTTGGAAAGGGAATTTGCGCCATTGAATGGAGCGAAAACGTGCAGGAAGCCCTGCCCGTCGATTGCATAAAAATCCGCATAGAGATCCTAGCTGACGAAACGCGTTTGATACATATAGAAAACTGGCCAAACGAGGAGGAACTTACGTGAATGTCTTAGTATTGGATTGTTCCTCCTCCATTCTGGCTGTGGGAGTGGAACGAAACGCGGGTGCTGCCGAAAAGCATCTGCCAAAGCATCCCTTCAAAGAAACCGGTGGACATGGGAGCGCCAGCGGACTCGTATCGGTTTCCATCGATGCGGGTTTTAGGCACGCCGAAAGAATAATGGGAGCCATAGACTTCTGCCTCGGCGAAAGCGGCTTGCATAAATCCGAACTCGATCTGCTTGCCTGCGCTAGCGGCCCGGGATCCTTTACCGGCCTGCGTATCGCCATGTCAACGATAAAAGGCCTGGCTTTAGGTTTAGGGAAACCGTTTGTAGCCATACCCACTTTGGATGCGCTGGCGGAAGAATGGCATGGAGCCTCGCCCGTTATTGTTCCGGTGCTGGACGCGAAACGCTCCCACTTTTATTTTGGCGTTTATGTGGACGGCAAATTAACAAGCGGACCGCATGACGATACGAAGGAAGCGCTGCTTGCCCTTGTTGCATCATGCCCCGAAGTTCTTTTTGCGGGCCCGGATGCAGCCATGCTGCAATCCCTTTGCTTGGAACGAAGCGGTCTCAGGATTTGCGCCTATTCCAAAAAAGCGCCTGTCGCAGCCCTGGTTTCGCTTGCCCTTCGCCGCTTCCTGGAATTCGGACCGGCTTCCGCGGAGGAAAGCCCCTTGTACCTGCGCGCAAGCGATGCAGAAGAAGCCGCCGCCAGGGAGCAGCATCCATGATCGAGCCCGGTATTAGTGCAGTGGAAGATAGCCAGCCTGAAGCACTCGACGACCTTGATTTTATCGATGCATCCGGGGACGGAAAAACCTCGAATTCCCTTTTGAAGCAGGCGGAAAATTCATGTATCAGGCGGCTTATCGCGTCATATAAAAATATTCCGTCCCCAATCGCGCTTATTGATTCGTCCTTGAATTTCTTCTATATAAATTCCGCTTTCCAGAAAATGCTGCATACTTTCCATTACCCGCAAAACGCATCGTTTTTCAATACGTTTTCCAGATCGTTTTCCCCGGAAAATGCGCAGGATCTGTATCGCTCGATGCGCGACAGGGAGACCGGCTTTTCCTGGCGCGGCACCCTCACGCATAAGACCCGCGACTTAAGTACCATGGTTACCACCATGCGCGTGCTGCCCTACAAACAGGATGACGAGGAAGAAAAAAAGCCCGATACCTGGCTCATCCTTATCGATGACGTTACCAAAGAAAACCAGCTGTTTCTGCATACCATGTTCATGAGTCTTCTGGAAGCGTCAAAGTTAAAGGATAACGATACCGGAGTGCATATCGAGCGGGTCAACCTGTATGCGAAAGCCATGGCCCAGACAATCTACGAAAGCAGTACCGATCCCGATATAGACAAGGATTTCGTCGACAATATAGGATTTTTGGCGGCCATGCACGACGTGGGCAAAATCGGTACGCCGGACGACATCCTTAACAAGCAGGGGCCGCTTACCGAATTCGAATGGGGAATCATGCGCGAGCATACGATAAACGGCGCGTTCATTCTGTCGAGCTATCCCAACATAATGGCCAAGCAGATTGCCCAATCGCATCACGAGTGGTGGAACGGCACCGGGTACCCGTATAAACTTGAGGGCGAAATGATACCGCTTCCAGCCAGGATTGTAGCCCTCGCCGACGTTTATGACGCGCTGCGCATGAAGCGTTCCTACAAGGATCCGTTTACGCACGAAAAGGCTTTTGATATAATCATGGCGGACTCAGGCAAGCACTTTGACCCTGCCCTCGTTCTCGTTTTCAAGAAAACGCTAAAAACCTTCGAGACCATATTTAACGATAACAAGGACTTCCATTGATCAAATAAGGCTCTTGATAAAAGCCCTGCGCCTTTTGTGCTGGCGCTTTTCAAAATGATTCCAGAGCCCCTGAACAGCCTCGTTGCTTTCCAGCTCGCCTGAGCTTTCCGCCGTTTTTATTCCGTCGGCGATGGCGTTGTTGGTAATTTCCGTCATGAGCAGCGCGTTAAGCCCGCGGTTTTGGAACTCCTTGCGCACGGCGACGAGGTACAAATCCAGGCCCAGGGGTTTCCGGAACGCATTGAGGATGTGCAACCAGCCGAAGGGAAACAGCCGACCGCGGGCCTTCTGGAGTGCGCGCGAAAAAGAAGGCATGGCAAGCCCGAACCCCACGGCTTTTTCGTTCTCGTCGATTATTATTTTCGTATAGCGCAGGTCCACGAAACCGAGGTACTGCTTGATATAGGTATCCGCCTGACGGCGGGAAAGCGGAACGGTACCGTAAAGCCCGGCATAGGCCTCGTCGACGATATCGAAAAATTGAGAACCGTATTTTTTTTTCAATTCCGCCCTGTTTTTGGGTTTGGCGAGTCGCAGATTCGAGCGCTTGAGCACAAGATCGTTTATCCGCAGTATTTTGGCGGGAATCTCCTTGGGCGTCGAAATCTCGAACTCCAGCCAGTCTACGTCTTTGGCGTATCCAAGCGCTTGGAGGTGTTCCGGATAATACGCATGGTTGTAGATCATGGGCAGGGTACCGAGTTCCCCGAAGCCCTCTATGAGCATGCCTTCCTTGTCCAGATCGGTAAAGCCCATGGGGCCTTGCATGCCCGTCATACCCTGCTCTTTTGCCCAGGACTCGGCGACCTCGAAAAGCCCGGCGGAAACTTCTCTGTCGTCGATAAAATCGATCCAGCCGAACCTGGCGTTTTTGGCACCCCATTTTTCTATGGCCTTATTGTTGATGATGCAGGCGATGCGGCCGCTTACCTTGCCGTCCTTGAAGGCAAGCCAATATTCGGCTGTGGAAGATTCGAAAGCGGGATTCTTGTCTTTGCGCAGCGTATTGTATTCATCGAATAAAAGAGGGGGAATCCAATACGCATTGTCTTTATACAGGGAAAACTGGAATTCCACGAATAGTTTCAGATCGCGCCTGGTAGCGACTCTTCTGATTTCAATGCTCATGATTGCCCCCCGAGTTGATGTTTTACGTTCAGCGATTCAGCTTTCCAATCAGCAAGAAAATGCTCATGAGCATCGATCATGGACTGCAGGAGCGCATCCTGCAAGCCTCCGCGCCCACCCTGGTCGTTACCGTCCTGTACATACAGGTGCAATAAAATACCGGCTAAATCGCTGATCTTGAACAGGGGATCTTCGGCACGCCTGCGCACCAGGCTCTTATAGGTCTTATCGTATGATTCATCATATGCGGCATCCCGCCAGGCAGTCATCGACATAGAGTATTCTCCAAAGGCGCTCAAAAAAAATAAAAAAACCGCCTTGATTCAGGCGGTTTTTAAAGAATGGCGACGGGGGGACTCGAACCCTCGACACAGCGGATATGAGCCGCTTGCTCTACCATCTGAGCTACGTCGCCACGCTAATGCCCGAGTTTTATACTAGAAAACCGCTATCCGTGTCAATCGGGCACAAATAAAAACCTTTCTAGAAAGCAAGTGAGTTTATAGAGCCGGCCACGGCTAAAGCCCGGTTTTCTTTTCAGGCACGATTCCATTGCTTTTCAATATCATGATGATGCCTTCAAGAACCAGTTCAGGCACGTACGCGGTATGTCCAAGCGATGCCAGAAGCGTCTGGCCGTAAGCCTCGCCGCAGACTATTATTTTTGCGGTACCGCCAAGTTCCTCCTGCATCCTGTGCAGCAAGTCCGAGACGAGTCCCCTGAAACCGCATACGAGACCCGCCTGCATGGCATGCGCTGTGTTTTTGCCTATAACCGTTTTTGGCGCGATGAGCCGCACTTCCGGCAATTGTGCCGTGGCGCTGCGCAAAGCTTTCGAGGCTGTTTCCAGGCCAGGGGCAATGGCAACGCCCAGAAACTCGCCCTGGGCGTTGATGGCGCTGAAGGTTATCGCTGCACCGCAATCGACAACGATGCAGGCGCCATCGGCGCGTTTACGCGCCGCAAGAGCCGTGCACACGAGATCCGCACCCAGTTCGCCCGGATTGTCCGTGCGTATCTTGAGGCCGGTTTTTATTCCCGGCCCCACCAAGAGGGCTTCAATCCCGAAAACGGCCTCTATCGCCTGTGCAAGCCGCGGCGTAAGAATGGGCACAACGCTTGCGATGCAGGCGCTTTCTATCTTGTCCTTAGAGCTTTGGCTTACGATGGACCTGAATAAGAGGGCATATTCGTCGCTCGTCCTGTCCGGGCTTAGGTGTACAACCTGCAGCCAGGATTCGTTGTCCCAAATTCCTAAGCTGACTACGTTGTTGCGCGCGTCCACGGCCAGGTACATATCAGTTATCTTCGCCCGCAAGCCTGGCCTTGCCGCCGATTTTTGCGATGCCCAGCCAGGCACTTACCACGGCACTCGTCAGAATCGCAGCGGCGGCAGCCTCAAGAAGACCGTTGGAGGTGGCGATTCCAAAAAGAATTTTCGGTATGGCACCCGCGTCTGTCTTCATGAGCGACACCAGGTCGGGCATGGCCGTAACGGCAAGCATAAGGAGGACAAAAACGGTGTTGGTAAACCCGCCGACCGCACCGGCCAAGGCAGAAGAAAGAGGCGTAAACTTTCCTTTGAACAACCTAAAGACGGCCCAGGCAGCGATACCGATAAAAAGGCGCGGAAGCACAGAAACAAGCGGATTCGTGAACAGCACATCGAAGGGACCCAAAGGAGCCGTTGCCGCTTTTATAAGACTCGTTACTCCGAAGATAAGGCCCACAACGGTGCCTGCAACCGGTCCTTCAAGCACTGCGGCTATTATTACCGGAACATGCATGATGGTAAGCGACGTGCCCGTAAACCAGGGAATGTATCCCAGAAGCGGCACAAGCGCCATGACGACGGACAGGGCACCCATAGCGCCTGTAATTACGATTTTCCGTACTGATGAATTCTGCATAAAACCTCCTGCCTGGTACACGCCTTTGTGGTCGCGTCCAGAAAAAAAACTAAGGCCGGCGCTTGTGCGCCTTGCCTATTTTACAGCGAAACGAATCCGAGAATCGTAGCGGCCGCCCCGAAACCCAGGGCAGCGACGGAAAGCAGCGCGTCCATTGCGCCTGTACCCTCTACGATATACCGGCTGCGAACGGCGGAAGAGTAACAGCGAGCTTCCATGGCGTCCGCCAAGGCGTTGGCCCGCTCCAGTGCTCGTATGGTTACCGGAACAAGCAGGGGAATATACGCGACAACCTTGGCTATGGGGTTGAATCCCCTTCCCCCGAAATTGGCTCCCCTGCTTGCCTGGGCTTTTACTATGGCTTCAAGCTCTCCCGCTATAATGGGTATGAAGCGAAAGGCCACGGCTATGGTAAGGGCGAATTCATGAGCCGGAAAACCTATGCGCGATAAGGGCGATGCAAGGCTTTCGATGCCGCGGGCCGTATCGCCTTCCGTAGTAACGGAGGTAAAAAGCCCCAAGGCTATCATCATCGCAAAAAATCGCAGGACCATCAGAGCAGCCTGGAGCAGTTCCTTTACGGTAATCGAGAAATCGCCTAGGCTTAAAAGCACCCTGCTGGTATCGGATGGCCAGGTAAACAGAACCTGCATAAAGGAGGCAAACACGATAAGCCAAAAAACGGGAAGGATGCCGCGCAGGAGGAAGCCGACCTTTATCCGGGCACAGAGCGCCACGGCGAGCAGCAGCCCGGTAAGCACGGCAACAAGGGAAAGAGACCTCGACAGGTTGACGGGAATCATGAAGGCGAAAAGCCAAAGAAATTTCGTTACCGGAGAAAGAGCGTGGACGAAGGTGTTTTTATCCACATAAAGCCCTATGGATATATTGCGGAAGAATTCAAGATTCTTCATATACACTCTCTTCGGCAAGCAACGCATATAAAAACGGCCGTTCTATTCCCCACTCAAGGCGGTACTCGTCTCCGAATATGCGCGCAGGAGGGCCATAGGCCAGTAGCCGGCCTTCTCCCATAACCGCCACATAATCGGCCATGGCCGCGAACTCCATATCGTGCGTCGCAAAAAACATGGTGTTTCCAGCTTTTGAGTAGTCGAACAAGCCAGCCATGATTTCTCGTGCGGAACAAGGATCCAGGGCGGAGCTGGGTTCGTCCAAAAGCAGCGAGGGCGAATTCATGGAAAGCACGGAAGCCAGAGCCAGGCGGCGCTTCTGGCCACCGGAAAGGGTACGGGAAATCCTGTCCCGAAATTCGGCATAGGGTAAGCCCATTTTTTCCATCGAGGTGCTCACCGCCTCAACCAGATCGCGGCCTTTGAGGCCTTTGTTGCGCGGACCGTATGCTGCCTCGTCACCTGCGTAGGTTTCGAACAGTGCGCTTTCCGGCCGCTGAATAGAAAGCGGAGCAGCCATGCGCACCGCGCGCGGGTCGAGTTTTTTGTCGGTGCTTAGCGCTCCAAAAGCGCTGACGCTGCCGGTAGAAGGAAAAGAAAGCATGTTTGCCAGCTGCAAAACACTGGACTTGCCTGACCCGGTGGCTCCCACAAGAGCGGTAATTTTACCCGCTGCGATGCGCAGCTCCAGGTTTTCTACCGCCTTGCGCTCGTGTGCCGTACCCTTTAAATACACCATATCCACCGACGAAAAGGTAAAAACGGGGGCCAGGATTGCGTCTGCATCGTCTTTTTTATGCTGAGCAGCAAATAAATCGTGCAGAGACACATCGGGATGTATACTTTTGTATCGAAAAATAAAGGATTTTGGTGATTCCAGCGGTATCGGGCTTATTTTTGCCAGAAGCGCACAGGAAAAAGACTGCGGCACCCCAAGACGCCATGCCGATACATCGCGCAAAAACAAATCAAGAGGCGTTCCGTCAAAAACAAGTTTGCCCTCCGCAAGCACCAGCACGCGGCGGGCTCGCGCCGCTTCGGCCATATCATGGGTAATGTGGATAACGCAGATGCCCGATGCCACCAGGTCGTCCAGGCAGGCTAGCACATCCTTGCGCCCGGCCGGATCTATCATCGAGGTTGCTTCGTCAAAAATGATGCAGGATGGTTTCATGGCAAGAACGCCTGCGATGGCGAGTCTCTGCTGCTGGCCGGCCGAAAGAAAGCGCGGGGGCCTTTCGCGCTCGTCCCATAATCCAAGGTCTCGCAGAGCCGCCTGTACTCGCTGATGCATCTCATCATGGGCAATCGCCAAATTCTCCAGCCCAAAGGCAACATCTTCTTCTACGACGGAAGATACAATTTGATCCTGGGGGGATTGGAATACGACGGCAACGCGCCTGCGAATCCCATTAAGGTTTTGCGGCAGCGCAGGATCCAGGCCAAATACGGAAATAGTTCCGGCCGGGGGAGTAACAAGACCGATGACGGCTCGGGACAAGGTGCTTTTCCCCGAGCCGTTGGCTCCGACTATGGCGACATACTCGCCCTCGTCCACGGTAAAAGACAGGGAATCAAGGGCAGGTTTAGCGGAACCAGGCCATGCATAACTAAGATTGTTTATAGCCAGAAATGAGTCGCTCATCAAACCTCCAGTCCCGGTTCGCTTTCGCTGCAATCCAAGCTGTGTGTCTAAAATACGGATATCCTGACTTGCTGTCAAGCTGTATACTCTTTTCCATGGCATGCCGATTATGCGGCGGATTGACGCATCCGCTTACCGTAACAAAGAAACCCCTTCGAGCGTACAGTTGCTGTTCGGCCTGCGCCTATACCCAGGTAGATGAGCAGTACCTGCCTGGTGCCGAGGCGGAAAAGATGCGCTACCTGCTGCATGACAACGACGCAGGCGACAGCGGCTATTCAGAGTGGCTGCAAGAGTTCATAGATTTAGCCGTGCTCCCGTTTGCAAAACCGCCTTCGCGCATACTGGATTTCGGCAGCGGTCCAGTTCCCTACATGGGAAACATGCTTGCCAAGCTTGGGTTCGCCGTTTCCATGTTCGACCCATTTTTTGCGCCATCCACTGCCTGGGAAAAGGAAAAATTCGACCTGATATTGATGCACGAGGTATTCGAGCATCTCGTCGAACCCGGAATAACGCTAAAGCGCCTGCTGCCCCATTGCTCCCCTGGCGGACGCATGTGCATACGCACCAGGCTTCTGCCGGTCCACCCGGAGCGCTTTGATGCCTGGTGGTACCGTAGCGACCTTACCCATGTAGGCTTTATTGCGCGAGAAACGATAAGCTATATTGCTTCATTTTTTAATCTTGAACCGGAGTACGAAAACGGAAAGGATATAATCGTTTTTAAAACCGCCGGGACAGGGCTAGGATAGAAGAGGTATCAGGCAGCGGGCGGAAAATCCGCAGTCGTTGGTATAAACAAGTTTGGCGTTCAGCTGCAGCGCCATCAGGCGCACAAGGGAAAAGCCCAAACTCTGGCTGGAGTCCGGGTCAAACCCGGAGGGAAGTCCGACGCCGTCATCGCAAATGGAAAGCTCTATCCATTCGTTTCTCAGAACCTTCGCCGAAATTATAAGGGAACCCCTTGCGCCATCGGGGTGAGCATGCCGAAGCGCGTTTACCGTAAGTTCGCTCGTAAGAAGGGCCAATGGAGCGGCAGCCTCGATGGGTATGCGATAATCGTCGACATCCAACATAAAACTGACGGAGGCTGGCGTTTTTTTCTCGAAATGATAGGCGAAATGGACGACGGACTCTACGCAATCCCGCAGCTCTGCCAGGGACAGGTCGCTGCTTCGATACAGCGAATCGTGGACTAGCGCAAGGGTCTCTACCCTGCGAGCGGAGGAAGCCAGAGCGGAAGCGGCCTCGGGATTGGCCTTGGCCTGCATCTCCAGGAGCGAGTTGATAAGCGTAAGCGTGTTTCGAACCCGGTGCTCGATTTCCCGGAGCATGAAATTTTTTGCAGATATCGTAACGCGAAGCTCCGATTCAACGGCGACAAGTTCGGTTATATCCGTAGCAGAGACATAGACAAGCGATAAATCATCCTCATGGCCGGGAGCCGCCGTCCAGGACATTCGCAGATGGCGGTGTTCCGCCTTGAAGGTCTTGGAAACGACATCCACGGAAAACCGGCGATCGCCGTTTGCTATGCGAATTAATTCCAGGGTAAATGGCTTGTAAGATGCTTCATCGAAGCCGCCAAGGAGATTGCCAAGGAGCATATCCGGGGACGATGCCTGTAAAAGCTCCACCGCTGCGTCATTGGCTTCGAAGACGCGTACCAGACCGGCAAAAACCTTTACTTCTTCCGGATTCCGTTCAAGCCACGACGGAATGTCGTTAATTCCCGAATGCCTTAATTCGTTCATACGGGAAATCACTCCGCTGAAATCTTCGAGCCACATAGGCATCGGGCTTACTTTGAACCAATTGTCCCAGTCAGGCTTCATCTATGCTCCCGTATGCGCGCTCCAGGTTCTTGGCAAACATAATACACCATATTTAAGATTCCGTTAATCGTTTTTTCTCATCCAGTGACAAAAAACCGGATTAAGTGCATTATGGGATTCTGGAGATACGATGCTGACCAACGACATTCTACGCAGGGTGCGCTACGCCCTGAACATTAGCGACAAACAGGTTCGGGAGATATTTGCGCTTGCAGGGAAACCCCTGGGCGACGAGCTCCTCAAGACAATGTTTCTCAAGGAAGACGAAGCGGGTTTTATTCGCTGCCCCGATGCGCAAGCCCATGTTTTTTTCCAAGGGCTGGTAATTGCCAAACGCGGCAAAAAAGACGGCCAGGACGACGCGAACAAAGCCGCGCCGGGCGAACTGGGTAACAACGACGTGATGTGGTACCTGCGCATCGCCCTGCAGCTAAAGGACGACGACGTGGTGGCCGCGCTTAAAAAAGCATCGGTGGACGTGAGCGCCTCGGAGATAAATGCCCTGTTCCGCAAAAAAGGCCACAAGAACTACATGGTCTGCGGCGACCAGTTTCTGAGGAATTTTTTGGCAGGGCTTACGGCGACGCATAGGTAGCGCGCACCACCCCCACTTTTTATAAAACCATTCTCTCTCTGGATTATTTTACATGTACATGCTAGCTTTTCTGGGATCAGCTGTATTTTAGGTTCAGCTACGGTTTTTTGCGCTGCCTTCGGGATGGCATTAAACGCGATGCGGCGAAGACAAGCTTCTTGTTCTGCCGGCTGAAAAACATCGGGATGCGCGTACTGCGGTAAGGTAAAATGATATGGGTAAGAAAACTGCTCCGTTAACAAGAAAAAACATAGAACGGTTCTTCAAGTACATGGCTCCGTACTGGGGTCTCTTTATTCTGGGCTTCAGCGCCATGGTGCTCGTTAACATGGCCAAGCTGGGCGGCCCGCTCATACTCGGCCAAATCGTGGACAAGGCGATTCCCACAAAGGACACCGCCTTGATGGTTCGCTACGGGCTTTTGTTCCTGGGACTCGTTTGCGCAGGCGGAATCCTGTCGTATTTCCAGACCATGTTCATCGTGCGCCTGGGACTCAATGTCGTGACCACCATCAAAGGCGACTTGTTTTCCAAGATGCTCACCCTGCCCGTCTCGTATTTTGACGGGCACCGGGTAGGCGAGCTCATGGCCAGAGTGGAAAACGATACCGAGAAAGTAAAGCAGCTGTTTTCGGAAACGGGCATCATGCTCGTGGGCAATATCGTTTATTTTCTGGGCATGTTCGGCGTCTTCCTCTTCCGCGACCCCAAGACGGCCGCATTGATATTCATACCCATGCCCTTTATCCTGGCCATGTTCATGATCGTATTCGACAAGCTGCGCCCCCTCTACGATATCGGGCGAAAAAAATACGCGGAGATTACCGCGATAGCCACCGAGTTTATACAGGGCATAGAGATTCTGCAGGTATTCAATAGAACCGCCTACGCGGTAAAAAAATTGGAGACCGCCAGCAGGGAAAAACGCAATTCGGAGATCAAGGCCAACATTGCCGAATACGGCACCATGGGTTTCTTGCAATTCCTGGCCGGCCCCATGTTTATAGTGCTGATTATCAGGCTGGTAGCCCCGGGCATCTTTACCGGCGTGTTTACGGTAGGCATGCTGCTGGTATACATCGAGTACGGCGCGCGCCTGTTCGAGCCGCTGTTCTCCATCGGAGAAAATATCCGGGGCATTCAGCAGGCGCGCGTGGCGCTGGACCGAATATTCGGTATACTGGATCTGGAACCCGAATACCTTGGCGCGGAGGTAGCGCCGGTGTTCAATAAAAGCATCGAGTTCAGGAACGTTACGTTTGCCTACAAGGAAAACGAGCCCGTCCTGCGCGACGTGTCGTTCAGCATAGAAAAAGGCCACACGGTAGCGCTTGTAGGCCCCTCGGGCTCAGGCAAGACCACCACGGTTAGTTTGCTGTGCCGCTTCTACCCGATTACGAGCGGCAATATATTCGTGGACGGCATTCCGATAGCCAACCTGGACTTGCATGCATGGCGCAGAAAAATAGGGCTCGTGCTGCAGGATATCTACCTGTTTCCCGGCACCATCCTGGAAAACGTGCGAGTGTACGACGACCAGGTAAGCGAGAGCGACGTGTTCTCGGCGCTTAAAACGGTGCATGCCGAAGACTTCGTAAACAAGCTACCGCTTACCATGCATACCGAACTCCACGAGCGCGGCGCTAACCTATCCATGGGCGAAAAGCAGCTGCTCTCGTTTGCGCGCGCCATAGCCTTCGATACCGACCTCGTCATCATGGACGAAGCCACGGCCAGCATCGATGTGGTAACCGAGAGGCGCATACAGGAAAGCATGGCCGAACTGCTCAAAGGCAGGACGGCGCTTATCGTGGCGCACAGGCTTTCTTCAATATTAAAGGCGGACAAAATACTGTTCTTCAAGGACGGCAGGATCATAGCGCAGGGCAGGCACCACGAACTGTTGTCGAGCCTGCCCGAATACGAGGAGCTGGTACGGCTGCAGTTTCCCGACCTGAACGCCGAACAGGCCACCGAACAGGCCGCCGAGCCGGCGCCAATGGAGAGCAAATCATGAGCGACGCAAAACCAAGCAACGCCGCGCCCAAGGTAAAGCATCTTTCGTGGGTACGATCTATCTGGGCGGAGCGCGGATGGCTGATAGTCATTTTGTTTCTACTTACGTTTTTATCGAGTGCGGTGGCCGTAAGCTTCCCCTACCTTACCAAGGTGCTGCTCGATACCATACAAAAAATCCTGGAAACTCCGAAAAAATTCCCCAACCCCATGGTGGAAGTGGACAGGATACTTCTCTTGTTCGTACTCGTGGGCTCGGTAGGTCTTATCTCTTCGGCATTTCCGGCGGTGCGGGGCCTTACGAACTTTATTTTCGAGCACGCCATACGCATCAAGTATTTCCGCAAAGTGCTCGAGAAAAACTACACCTTCTTCGCCAAGTTCAGCTCGGGAGACGTCGTGACGCGCCTCACCGACGATCTTTACGATTTTCCGAAATTGGGATGGTTCCTGTGCTCGGGCATATTCAGGGCAGTGGAATCCATAAGCAAGGTGGTATTCTGCCTGGCGGCGATGTTCCTCATAAACCCGAAGCTTACGTTATACTCGATTATTCCGCTGCCCATCATGATCATCATCTTCTATATTACTTCGGACAGGATATACGATACCTTCCAGAAAAACCAGGAATCCATAAGCGCCATAAACAGCAAGCTGGAAATGAGCTTCTCCGGCGTGCGCATCATCAAGGCCTATGCCTGCGAGGATAAATACCGCAGGTTTTTCGGCGACGTGCTGGTAAAACGAAAAATCACGGAAATGGCGGTAGCCAAGCTCGAGGTTATACTGCACCTTATCTACCAGTACATCGACCAGGTGGCGCAGATAGGCATCGTGTTCGCCGGCGGCATCATGGCGGTAAAAGGCGAGATTACCGTTGGCACCTTCTTTGCCTTCTATACCTATCTTACCATGCTTATCTACCCGATACTGGATATCCCGCAGCTGTTCATGTCCGGCAAACGAGCCTTCGTAAACATCGACCGCCTTGAGGAAATGGCCAGCCATCCCCAGCCCGCCAAACATCCGCATCCCGCGATCATCGATGAAATTAAGACTATCGAGCTGCGCGACATAAGCTTCGGCTACGGAGACAGGCCGGGGAATGCGATAAGCGGCGTAAGCATGCTTATAGGCAAGGGCGAGCGTATCGGCGTCATAGGCGCGGTGGGCTGCGGCAAGTCCACGCTGGTCAAGGTGCTGCTGGGTCTTTTGTCGCCCCAGACCGGATCGATACTGGTAAACGGTAGGCCTATGGCCGAAATAGACCTGGCCACGTACCGAGCGCAGATAGGCTACGTGCCGCAGGAAGCCTTGCTTTTTTCGGGCACCCTGCGGGAAAACATAGACTTTGCCACTGAGGATCCCAGTGACGCTACCTTTGCCTACGCCACGGCTGCGGCGCAGCTGGAGGGCGAAATCGAGAGTTTTTCGGAAAAGGAAAAAACGGTCGTGGGACAGCGGGGCATCAGTCTTTCGGGCGGGCAGAAACAGCGCATGGCCATAGCGCGCGCCGTTGCCAGGAAGCCCGCTCTCATGCTGTTCGACGACATTACCGCCAGCCTGGACGCAGCCAACGAGGAGCGCCTCATGCGCACGCTTGAGGCGGGGTCGCGCGACCTGTCGTATATAATCGTTTCGCACAGGCTGTCCACGCTGCAGTACGTGGACAAGGTGCTGTTTCTAAAAGACGGCAAACCCCTGTGCTTCGGAACGCATGAAGAACTCAAGAAAAACGCGGAATACAAAGCATTCATGGACGAACACCTGGGTGCGCACTGAACCATAAGGTTCAATGAACCTTATGGTTGTATTACCAGGGAAAACACCAGGAAGGGTACGGCACTTGCTCCAAGTATTGCCGCCGCCATCCTGAATTGCGTGGCTTCAGTCGCCTTGCCTTGCGAGGCGACATACAGGCTGTAGGCTTCGAGCCCCAGGCCGGCCGTGGAAAGAACCAGCGCGCCAAGGACGCCGCTGTCCTTGAGCCTGGATTTTAAGCGCAGGCTCTGGGCGAATTCCATGTCGGGAACATACACAAGTTTGACGTCACCGTCGTCCGCCGGGGAAATAGTGGTTTCAGGCTTTACAGACGGCACGGGAGCGAGTTCCGTTACCACCGGCTCTTCCGGCTTTTTATCTACGGACGGTCTTACCAAGGGCTTGGAAAGATCGCTCACCTTGAAATCGTTCTTTTCCCAGAAGGTTTTCGTATCGCCGTCTATGGTTATCTTACTCGACTCGTCCTTCTCCGCGACCTTTTGTACAAGCACCATTTCTCCGGCCGCCACCACATAGTCCACGGACAGCGCCTCCAGGCGCTCGGCGGCTCCGGCGTTCGTCTGCTCGTAGGCGGTTACCGCCAGGGCGCCTTCGAAACAGAAAACCTTGGTAAGCGGTACCGAGGACAGAGCCAGCCTGGGCGCGACTATCTCGAAGCCGAAATCGGTGCCCCGCACGCCCGCGACGGCGTTGGAACCCACGACGTAGAACGACTGGGCGCCGCTAAGCTTTTCTACCTTTGCTCGAACGCGGCCATACACGACGCGCAGCACCGTCTTGCCGTCGGCCACCGATTTTTCGAGGAGGAAGGTGGTATTTTCCGCCAGCTTTATTATCGCGGCATTTTGTATGAGCCGCAGCTCCAGCAGCACCGCACGCCCCGTCTGTATCTGGTCGCCTTCGACTAGGTCGACGCCTATGGGATCGGCAAACGCCAATTTTCGGTTGTCCCGTATAATGATTACATCGCTGCCGCTGGAATACTCGATTACGGCGACGGGTTTGCCCTGGGCGAAACACAAGGAAAAAGAAAGCGCGAACAGAACCGCTAAAGTGTGGGCGCGAAATGATAAACGCATGCTGGCCTCCTGTACGACAATAAGTATAACACAAATCTCCGCTAATTCTCCGGTTGATTTAGCGGAGATTTGTATCTATACTGCTTGCATGGAGCAATTGCTTAACGAAATCCGCATTTCGTATATCGATGCCGGTATTAACGAGAACCTGGGAAAAATACCCGACGGACAAAGCAACGTCGCCTACTCCATGCATTACACGCAGTCGGAAGACTATTTCATCGATTTGCCCGTATCCATAATCATCCCCCAGCTTCCCATACACCACGATATCCACCGCGAAGCGCCCGACGCTCCCTATATACGCGCCTTGGGCGACGTGATTTCCCAGCTTATAAAACTGCTGCCCGACTGCTTCGCCGGCCTTACGTATTTTTTTGACCCCGCGGAAATCCTCCGTCCCTGTTTCTATCATCTGTACCGTATCGAAAACGACATTTACCTCTATATGCTGCGCCTGGACCTATCGGTGCATCCGCTCGAAATCGAGGTGCTGCAGCGGGGCAGCAACGACATTACGCCCGCCTATTCCACGAAGCGCCTATATTTCGAATCCGAAATAATTCCCCTGGAAGCGGTAATTTGGGATTCCGGCCGGGTAAAGGCGTTTACCCTCAAGCAGATTATTTCCCAAACCTGGATAGGCGAAACGGGAAAAGGCTATCGCGTCCGGGGTATCTGGATGGATACCGACCTGTCAAAATATTTTTCTCGCCTTTTTCTCGCTCAGGAAAAAAGGCTGTATCCGTTTTATCCGCTCTTCTGCAAATACAGGACGCTCTGCCTTTCCGCCCCCGTCCTTTCGGGAGATAACCGGAAAAAGATGCTGCCCGTCCTGCATCATGCCATAAACCTGTTGCTGCCTGAAATGGGCATAATCCAGGAATCGCTGCGGACATCGAAATTCTCCGAGGAGATGAAGGAATTCCTTGCGATGCAAAAAAAAATCCCCGAGTCCTGGAAGCAGCAGCTCAACAGATTTTCCATGAAATCCTACCTCAACGCACAAGAACAAAAGGAGTATGCGCTTAGCTATGACACTAACTGATTATAGCCGGATTGCCGGCCTTAGAGTGACCGTGATGGGTCTTGGCCTTAACGATGGAGGGCTTTCCGTCGCCCGGTTTTTTGCCTCGCGCGGCGCCCTCGTTACCGTAACGGACCTGAAAGACGCAAAAACCCTGGAGCCGTCGATAAAGGCGCTGGCGGAATATCCCATTCGCTTCGTCCTTGGCAGGCACGAGATGGAGGACTTCACGAACGCCGACCTGGTTATTAAAAACCCTGGCGTGAGGCTCGATAATCCATTCCTCCTGGCCAGCAAGAACATCGATACCGATATTTCCATTTTCCTGAAATTCTGCAAGGCTACGGTAGTGGCCGTTACCGGCTCGAAGGGAAAATCCACCACGGCCAGCGCCATTGCCCATGTTTTAAACGCCTGCGGAAAGAAAGCGTTCCTGGGCGGTAATATCAGCGTTTCCCCGCTGGGATTCCTGGATAAGGCGACGAAAGACGACGTGGTGGTACTGGAGCTTTCCAGCTGGCAGCTGGGTGACCTCGGCTCTTCGGCCTTGCTCAAGCCGAAGGTTGCGGTCATCACCCGGATCGTGCCCGATCATCTTGACCGCTACGGCAGCATGGAAGCTTATATCGCCGACAAGCGCCTGATCTACGCCAACCAGGACGCAGGCGATTTTACGATAGTCGAGCATGACGACTGGGGCAGAAGCTTTGCCTCCGAAACAAAGGCGCAAACACTCTGGTACGGAAAAACAATTCCCGAAGGAACGCAAGGGGCAATCTTAGGGGCCGATGGAAGCGGAATGGTTTATTTAGCCAATGGCGAACGCGGGTGCCTGCTGCCTGACAGCATAAAAATTCCCGGAGCGCACAACAGGAACAACATGCTGGCGGCCGGTCTGGCCTCCCTGGCCCTTGGCCTGGACAGAAAAGCCATAGCCTCCGCGCTGGCAAGTTTCGGCGGCGTGGAGCACAGGCTCGAGGTGTTTGCCGAACATGAGGGCATATCATGGTGCAACGACTCGACGGCTACCGTTCCCGAGGCCGTACAGGCCGCTATTGCCGCTTTTAACCAGCCGATAGTGCTTATAAGCGGAGGCACGGACAAGCAACTAAACTTTAAACCAGTTCGCCATGCCTATAAAAACGTAAAGGCGCTTATACTCCTTGCCGGAAGCGGCACCGAAAAACTGCGTATTTTGCTGGACGAAGACGGCACGCCTTATTTTGGCCCGTACACGAATTTGGGGGATGCGCTTGATGAAGCAAGACTGCACGCGCAGCGAGGCGACATCGTAGTGTTATCGCCGGGCTGCACTTCGTTTGGCATGTTCAAGAATGAATTCGACCGAGGCAACAGCTTTAAATCCGCTGTGATGCAGATAATTCGTCAGTAGCCGTCGTCAGTAGCCGCCGTCAGTAAGCTAGCGCCGCGTAGCCCACGAAAGAATCCGAGGGGTGCAGGCGGTAGCTGGTATCGCTGCCCAGAACGATTCCCGCTTCGATGCCGGATTGGCGGGCAAACGACATGGCGCACAATGCGGCTCCTACGGAACACGCTGCCTGACCTTCGTTTGCCAGCCGCAGCGATTCCTTAAAGTCCATTTCCGCAAATGCCTCGGTAATCGCGGCATCGTTTTTTTTTGCCCAATCGATGCCCGCCTGTCCCTCACCGCCGGGGAGGAATCCATAGGATTCGCCGTAATGCGTAAGATCCGTTGACCCCAATACAAACAGGCGTTTTTGATGCTCCCGTGCCCAGGCCGCAAGAAACGTTCCTGCTTCGACTGCGCGCTCGTCATTGGGAATGCGAACAGCCAGAACCGGAATTCCGGGAAACTTGCAGGAGCAAAAAGGAAGCTGCACTTCCACAGTGTTGTCGGCTCCTGTTTCCTGCACGGCAGAAAATTCATGAGCCACTGCCGATGCCAGGCTCTTTTCTACCGTGATAAAGCCCGATGGCACGGCTATCGCATCCTCTACAATAATGCGAAACGCTGTGCCTGGGGGAATATGGCCGCCTGCGATGACGACGATGTCCGAATTCTGCGCGCTTTTCCAGGCTCGCCAGGCAAGGTGCCCGCTAAAATACCAGCCTGCATGCGGGGCTATCGCAGCCACAGCCGATACGGGTGATTCAGAGTATCCAGCGGGATGATCGATACTGTCCGCCTGGTCCCAGGCTGCAAGCTGGGTTGTAACCTGGGCCGCTTCCTGGGGATACCAGCCGGGGGGAAGCATGCGCTGCCTGATTTTCATTTGCAAAAACCTCTAGGTAGAGTATACTGGCTAACTATGAAGCCATCATCATTAATTACCGTAATTGTAAGTATTTTTCTTGTTGCGGGAGCCGTAGCATGGCCGTCGCTACGTATTGCGCAGGCCCAAAAGCAAGGTGAGGCGGACGCCGGCCGAGCTTTCCGGAAACTCCAGGTCGAGGCGCAGACCATGTTGAAGACCAAGGAGTCCGCGCTCCAGCAGCCCTGGGACGCGTTTGCGAAACAAATATGGAAGGCTCAGGATCGCGTGCTGAGCATCGTGATAAGCGACAAAAAATCCGGTATTCTTTACGCGCTTCCCGGTGTTTCCCCCTATTATCTGGAACCCGATCCCCTGGCACCGGGGATTCCGCGTTTTGACATACCCTCGTTTTCCGGCAAGCATTTTTCGATAATGCTCCCCGGCGGCATGGTTCTGGATGCCCTTTACATAACCCTGCAGGAAGAAGTTGTATTAAAAGCTCTTAATCAAAGCGCTCTGGCTATTTTGGCCTTATGCGTTATATTTGCGGCGGTGCTACTGGTAACGGTGCCTTACCGCGCAAAAGCCAAACCGGCGGTAGCGGTATCTGAGAGCGATGACGACTTCGACATTCCCCTCATCCATGAGGTGCCCGCAGAGGCATTGTATCATGAGGATACAGAAAAAGAACCTATACTGGAAAAAGTCATAGAATCAAAGCCGCTAAATCAAAACGCTTTAATAGAAGCCGTGGAACCAATACCGGAAATTGAAGCGCTGGAAGAAATTGAAGCGCTGCAGGACATCGAAGAGTTAGCGGAAATTAAAACGGAAATTAAAACGGAGCTTCATCCGGATGTCAAAAAAGCATTGCAGGTTGACGACCTTACGCTGCAGGACCCGGATGCCATTCCCAAAATAAAAGAAGCAGAAAAACCCGCGATAAGCAAACCCGAAAACATGGAAGTGCAGGGTCCGATCGGCTTGTTTGATCCCGATACTACCCTGGGCTGGGAATCGTACCTGCGGGAAAGGCTGGGCTCTGAGTTGCGCAGGGCCGCCTCCTTCGAACAGGATATGGTATTGCTAATCGCGTCCTACGACACCTGCATGCGCGAAAGCGAAGAATACCGCCTCTTTGCCAAGACCAGCAAGGATTTCTTCAGCTTCAACGATATGGCCTTTCTTTTTGGCGAATCGGCTGTGGCCATTATCCTGCCCAATATAGACATCGACCGCGCGGTAAGGATGAGCGAAGAGCTCTTGAAAAAAATTACGTTCATAGTTCAGGGCAAGGCGCAGGCTTTGCAGTACCTTGAGCTGTTTATGGGTTTAAGTTCGCGCTCGGGCCGCCTTGTGGATGCCGACAGGATAATCGCGGAGGCGCTGGCGGCCTTGAAAAAAGCGCGAGGAGAACGCGATACGCATATTATGGCTTTTAGGCCGGATCCTGAAAAATTCCGCGCCTACCTTAGCACGCAGTAACAAATGCTTATCCCCCCTAGTTCTGTTTTGCGAGCTCCGAGAGCGGCTTGAAGGCTTCGCGAAGCGCCCAGCTGGCTACGTAAAAAAGCCTTTCACTGTCCGCCGTTTTTACCGGAAAGCGTTTGTCGGCGCCAAGCGCACCGACGGACAAAAGCGCTTTTTCGCCGTTTCCAAGGTTAAAGCTCATCGTGGCGGCTATGCTGCCTATCGGCGTATCCGGAAGCGCGAAATCCTCGCCTTTGGCCGATACCAGGGAACGAAGCATGGTTTCTATCTTTACCGAATCGAGGCTTAGCGCGCCAGAACCAAGCGTTTTCCAGCCTTCATAATCGCGAACCAGGGAATAGTTCGTTGTAACAATAGTTTTTTCGTCGAAGGCGAGTACGCCCCTGAATTCGATGGACTCGATGGACTTAGGGTCCAAGGCGGGCAATAATTTCAGGTCCAGCCACGCGGCCTCGCCTCCCTCGAGATATGAAGCAAAGGCGGAGGATGCCCTATACGCGTTTTCCGATCCGGGAAACGCGACATAAACATCACTGGATGCGCTGGAATTCCTACCGACGGTAAAATCGGCGATAATTTTTTTCTCCGCGTCCCCGAGGCGTATCCTGCTGGATTCCTGCCCTTCCAGGCCGAAGTCTTTCCATGCATCCCTGTTTCCGGCAACGAGCTCCATTCTGCCTACCGCTTTTATAGCCTCGAGAAAAGCGGATATTTTTCTTGAGTCCGCAGGCAATCTCTGGGAGCCTCTTTGCAGTATCCACGAGCTGACGTTTTTGTCCAATTTAACGCTTGCACTTCCGTCTATCGTTATTGACATTATTTCGACCTTGTCCGATACGAGCGTTCGGCGCTCGGACCTGTCCTGCTTCCGCGCCGGCGCAAAAAACAAACCGCCGGCAATCAACAGAAGCAAGAGGGAATTAAGCACGACCAGCAGGCTGAATTTCCTGGAAAACGTCATCATACTTCACCTCCGCGCGCCATGCGGGCAAGCTTCTCGCGCCTGTTACGACGCAAGGCCCTGGCTAGAGCCGCGAGGGCTATCCCCAGCGGAATCAGGACAATGTTGAACACATAGGTAAAACCTATCATCGCCTTGCGCACGGCAGGGTTCTCGATTTTGTTGAGCCTCATGTTGCGCTCCACGCGCGAGCGAAGCGCTATCAGGTCTTCCGACTGCGTAAGCCAATCGGCCCCGGAAAGCGCAAAACCCGCGTTAAAGTCCGACTTCATCATGCTCATGAGGTCGGTTAGGAAATCGGCGGAGGAAACAGCTATGAAGCGCACTTCCGCGCTCCCTTTTGCCGGCATGGCCAGCGGCGCAAAACCGTCGCGCGCCGGCAGGTCTCCGTTGGCGAATGCCGAAGAAAGCCTGCCCGTGGCAGAAACCGCCAGGGTATAGGTTCCCCGCGTGCTTTCCTGCTCGTCGAAATACCTCTCCCGGTCCTGCGGGCTGGTGGCAAAATTCGAAGTCTGTTTCCAGGCACGCGGCGATGATGATGCCAAAACGCTAAACTTGAGCGCCGACCCGGGAGCAAGCAATATGGGAGATGGCCAATATAGGTCGAGCCCGATAAAATTGGCGCTTACCGGGCTGTTTTTGTTGACGTATCGTTCTTGTACAGCTACCCAATGTGGATACGGCACATATTGGATGCTCATGCGGCCCTGCTGCGATGCGCTTTGAAACGGCACCGTAAGGTTGGATTCGTCCAGCACGAGCTCGGGCGGCAGCGTAACGCCATAGGAAGCCAGCAGCGACGGGATGCCGGCCTGCGGCAAAGCCTGGGCGAGGAGATTGTTGTCTGCCTTGACGTCGACGCTTTTAGAAGCGAAAAATACCCTGCCGCCGTTCATCAGGTAGGAATCGATGAAGTAGCTGTCGTAGCGGTCGAGGGAGCTGTTTCCCAGGACAAAAAGCACCGTGACGTCCGGCAGAATCGGCCTGTCTTTTTCTATGGGGCTAATATCATAGCCGCCGCGGGAGAGCGCGTTGGCCAGGTTGCCGTAGTCCTGTTCCAGGGACTTGTCGCCGTCGCCTATGAGCAGCCCGGCTACCTGCTTCGTGTCGCTTACCAGTGCGCGAATGGCTTTGATAAGCTCGTATTCGAGGGTTTCCGTGGAGATTATGGCCGGAATGGTCCGGTGCCTGTCCAGGTATTCCATGACGATGCCGGTATAGACGAGCCCTATGCGCTGCTCGGAATTTTCCACCACCTGCATCTGCTGGGGCACCACGCCCAGGGCTTCCGCCTTGGAACCGTCGCTGCCGGGGTCCTGGATGCGCACGCTTATTTTACCATGCGAAACTGCTTCGATTTCCCGCAGCAGATCCTCTACGGCCTGTGCGCCCGGATGGCGGCTGGACAGGTTCCTGGATATAAAATAGGTGATGCGCACGGTTTGCGGCAGTTCGGTAAATAGGTTTCTTGCGCTGCCCGAGAGGCTGTAAGAGCGCGCGGATGTCAAGTCTAGGCGAAAGAAATACAAGGTAGAAAAAACGGCCGCGAGCACGAGCAAGAGGCCCGTCATAAAGGCGAGTACCACTTCTTTTTGTTTGCGTGTTTTGCCCATGGCTTAGCTCCACTTCCCGAGCGTCAGGTTTTTCATCGTGATATACAAAAAGCCCGCCGTAAGGATGACGAAATATAAAAGGTCACGGGTGTCGAGCACGCCTTTGCCGAAAGAGATAAAATGATAATTGAGCGAAATCCAGTTCAAGACCCTGGAAACGACCGAAGGCACGCTGAGCCAGAGCGAAATCTGGGACAGCAGGTTAAGGCCAGCCAGCACGATTACCGAAACGATAAAGGCGCTTATCTGGTTGCGCATAAAGGAAGAAAGCATCTGGCCGAGCGCGCTGGAGGCGGACGCTAAAAGCAGCACGCCTATATACTCGGCGGCTATCTGGCCAGCATCCAATTCGCCGAAGGCGCTTATCATGATGGGCACGGGCAGGGTAAGGACCAGCGCGAGGCAAAGCACGGCCATGGTGGCGAGATACTTGCCCAGTACGAGATCAGATTCCGTAAACGGCATGGTCATGAGCAGTTCGTAGGTACCTTGTTTTTTTTCTTCCGCCCAGAGCCGCATCGTCAATGCTGGAATAAGGATGGAAAACATCGCGGGCATCAGGGAGAAATACGAGCGCATGTCCGCCTTGTCGGCCACGAAGAAACCCTGCACGAAGAAAAAAAATATCCCGCAAGAGGCGACGAAGCTGACGATGAACAGCCACGCTACGGGCGAATTGAAATAGCCCTGCATCTCCCGCCGCGCTACGCTTAGCACTCTGTTCATATAGTTTCCACTTCCATGGTTAATTTTGCGAAAACCTGCTCGAGGGACATGCGCTGCCGGCGAAGTTCGAGGATCTTGGCCCCGCAGCCTGCGGCCCAGTCGAAAAGCGCTTCTGCGGCCGCGTCGGCGTTGACCGAGAGAGCAAGGCCTGAAAGGCGTACATTGCCGCCGGGCTCCTGGCTTATGGAGCTGCTTATGAACAGCGGGTGATTCCTGAAGGCCAAGGCTACCGAGGGCGGATCCGCCCGGCGAAAGACACAGTCCAGCCGTTCTTCGCCCTGGAGGCTCCTGGCGATTTCGGCTCCGCTTCCCTGCGCCACGATAAGCCCGTCGTTGAGTATTATAACCTCGGAGCAGAGGGCTTCGACCTCCTGCAGAATATGCGTAGAAAGAATAACGGTTTTATCCACCCCAAGGGAGCGGATAAGGGTGCGTATCTCCATGATCTGGTTGGGGTCCAGCCCCGTCGTGGGCTCGTCGAGTATAAGTATGGGCGGGTCATGGATTATTGCCTGCGCAAGCCCCACCCTTTGGCGAAAGCCCTTGGACAGATGCTCGATGCGGATATCCGCCATGCCCGAAAGTCCGCAGGCGACGCAGGCTTTTTCCATGGCTGAGACTCGTTTGGCAGGGGGAATTCCCCGTGATTCGGATACAAAGCCCAAATACTCGCCGACGGTCATGTCAATGTACAGGGGCACGCCTTCGGGCAGGTAGCCAACGGAAGCCTTTACCGTCAAGGGGTCTTCGTCCACGTCCACGCCGTTTATAAGCACCGTCCCTTTCGAGGGCCTGTGGTATCCGGTAAGCACTTTCATGATGGTGGTCTTTCCCGCGCCGTTGGGTCCAAGCAGGCCGACGACGCTGCCTGTCGCCGCCTTGAAAGACACGCCGCAAACCGCCCTATAATCGCGATAGCACTTTACGAGGTCTGTTACTTCAATCATGGTAATTCCTTCTTCAATCGATATATTCCACGGGAATATTCATGCGGTCGCGCGATAAAACCGTATCGGGGAAAATACCTTGAGCCTCGGCAAGCAGTTTTTTTAGGTCGTAGTCGGTATAGCGCGGACTGTAATGGATGAGGGCGAGCTTGCGCACGCCCCCCGCATCCCGCGCTATCAGGGCGGCCTGCTCGGCGGTCATGTGCTTTTTTTCGAGAGCGCTTTCCAGCAACTCTTTCTCGAACATGCCCTCGCATACGAGCAGGTCGGAATCTTTTACCTCCGGCGCTATTGCAGGAAAATACAGGGAGTCGGTAACAAAGCTTACTTTGCGCCCCGAGCGGGTTGGACCGAGCACTTCGGAGGAAGCGACCATCGTCCCGTCCGCGGCTTGGACGGATTCGCCGGCTTGCAGGCGCGACCACAGGGGACCGCGGGGAACCCCGAGTTCCACAGCCTTGGCGGGCTTGAATTCGCCGGGACGTTTTTCTTCCTCCAGCGCGTAGCCGTAGCAGGTCTTGGTGTGCCTGAGGGGAAAAGCGCGGATATGGAAGCCCTCGCCTTGGTGGCAGATGCCCGCCTCGCTTATCTCGCGCACGATGATTTCGTAATTTATATACATGTCCAGGACACGGCGGCTGGTCTCCACATATTCGGCGATGCGCGGTGGGCCATAGATATACAGGGGCTCGTCCCTGTCCACCTGGCTGGAGAGCATCAACAGCCCGGGGAGACCTGTTACGTGGTCGGCATGGGTATGCGATATGAATATTGCATTGATCTTCTTCCAGCGCAAATTGAGCCTGCGAAGCGATACCTGGGTGCCTTCCCCCGCGTCGAAAAGGAACAAGTCGCCTTCGCGCCGGAGGAGCATGCTGGTTAGGTGCCTGTTTGGCAGGGGCATCATGCCGCCGCAGCCAAGTATAAATGCTTCTAAATTCATCGAAGGCATAATACGGAATAAGGCAGCTGCGAGGCAAGCGAAAAATGCTTTTCCCGTCACTGGAAAAATTAGGATACTACGATTATACTGCTTCAATGATTAGCCAAGAAACGCTGCGAAATGTACCCAAGGTAGAACTGCACGATCACCTCGACGGCGGCTTGCGCCCCCAGACTATGCTGGAACTGGGCAGGGAATACTCCCTGGACATGCCCGCTTCCGATGCCCAGTCGCTGGCACAGTGGCTGCAGCGCGGGGCAAACCGCAAAAACCTGGGCCTGTATCTGGAAGGATTCGCGTTTACCTGCGGCGTCATGCGAACAAAGGACGCCATCGAGCGCGTGGCTCGGGAAGCCATCGAGGACCTTGCCGCAGACGGCGTCGTCTATGCGGAATTGCGCTTTGCCCCCATTCTGCTGGTTTGCGGGGACCTGGACCTCGAGTCGATAGTGGAAGCGGCTCTGCGGGGCATGGAGGCGGGGAAAAAATCCACGGGCACCTGCTTTGGCCTTATTTTGTGCGCCATGCGAAACATGGCTCCATCCTTTTCTTTGGAGACGGCGGAATTGGCCGTTGCCTACCGCGAACGCGGCGTCGTTGGCTTCGACATTGCCGGCGACGAGTCGGGACACCCTCCCAAGCGGCACCAGGAAGCGTTCCAGTATATCCGCAACAAGAACTTCAATATTACCATTCATGCCGGAGAGGCCTTCGGACCGGAATCCATCTGGCAGGCGCTGCAAACCTGCGGCGCACACCGTATCGGCCACGGCACCCGCCTGCTCGAGGACATGGTGGTGCATGGTACCAGCATAGAAAAATTCGGCAGCCTGGCCTCGTACGTTCGCGACAGGCGAATTCCCCTGGAATGCTGTCTGTCCTCCAACATCCAGACAGGCGCGGCCGCGAACCTGGAGGGGCATCCATTCAACGTGTATTACCGCAACGATTTTAGGGTGTGCCTGTGCACGGATAACCGCCTCATGAGCAATACTACCCTGAGCCGGGAGCTCCAGATTGCCGTGGACATGTTCGGGTTTTCGCTGCGCGACATAGAAAAAGTAACGATCAACGCCATGAAAAGCGCTTTTGCACCATACAACGAGCGCGTGCGCATAATCTACGACAGCATAAAACCCGGCTTTGCCAGGGAGCGCCAGCTTCTCGGCCTTGTATAATCATGCTTTTTTATGCGATTATGAAGCATGCACGAATTTTTTAGTATCGGCCTCCGCGAAGAAATAGCGCAGGCTCTCGTTTCCTTCGGTTTTGCGAAACCGACGGAAATTCAATGCCTGGCCGCGCCCGTCGTACTGGCCGCCGGTTCCGCCTATCTGAGCGCAGCCACGGGAACCGGAAAGACCTTTGCCTATCTGGCGCCCATTTTGTCTAAAATCAACCCGGAAAGTACCGATTTATCAGCGGTAATCGTAGCTCCCACACACGACCTCGCAGCGCAGATTTACCGTGAAACAGAAAAACTGATACAGGCAAGCGGCCTGCCCTTTCGACTAGCCCAGGCCCTGGGATCGATACCGCTGGCCCGCCAGCTGGAACGGCTCCGCGACAAGCCCCAGATTTTGATCGGTTCGGCGGGACGCATCCGCGACTTGATAAGCTCGCGCTATGTCCATGCCAGTGCCTGCAAATGGGCCGTGCTGGACGAAGGCGACCGCCTGTTCGAGAAGGAAGTAATCGAGATAACCAAAGACCTGCTGGAAGCCCTGCCCGCCGACTGCGCCCGCATCATGGTATCCGCCACCATACCGGACAAGATCGTGGACAAGACCGCGGATTGGTTCAAGGACGCCGCCAGGATTTCGCTTGACTCCACCGAAGCGCTGCGCACGTCCATAGAACACTGGTGCTTCCACGCATCGTCCAGGTCCAAGACCGAATTCCTGCGAAAATTCGAAGCGGCCGTAAAGCCGTCGCGCTGCCTCGTGTTTATTTCCACGAACTCCTGCCTCTTTACGGTATCGGAGAAACTCGAATTCCTTGGCATCAAGGCCGCGCTGCTCAAGTCCGACAAAGACGGCAGCGAGCGAAAATCGGCCGTCATGGCTTTTTCTGCCGGCGAAGTCCGCTGGCTCCTGACCACCGACCTGGGCGCTCGCGGCCTCGATATCCCCGATGTGAGCCACGTTATCAGCTACGACCTGCCGGAGGAACCTTCCATATATGTGCACCGCGCAGGCCGTACCGGACGGGCAGGCAAGCAGGGAATCTCCATTTCCATAGCCGACATGGTGGAACTCAAGCGCGCCTCAAAAATAGCCGTACGCTATAACTTTCCCTTTATGTGCAAAATACTGGATTCCGGAAACGTGCACGACATAGACCCGGAAAACTTTTTTGCACTGGCCGAGGAAGACGAGACCAACCGCAAGCGCGTCAGCCTGTCCAAAGCCGAATCTTCGGGCGGCAATTTCTCCGGACGACGTCCCCAGGGATCCGCCGAACGGTCGCGTGGTGATTCCACCCGAGCTCGCGGCACCGGCTATACCGAGCGCCCCCGCGGCGCTCCTGGCGGCGCTCCTGGCGGCGCTCCTGGCTCAAGCTATCAGCAGCCCCAGGACGGAGCCGTTCGCCGGAACCCCAGCCTGGCTGGCAGCCCCCGACCCGAACGATCGCGCACCGAGCGCTCACCGAGCGCAGATCGCCCTTCGAGTCCGGACCGGCATATCAGGCGCAGCCCCAGCATTCCGCGAAACAGTCCCAGGACTAATTCCACCGGGGCGGGCGGAGGCGACTCTTCCCCGCCGCACAGCCCGCGCGCACGAGCCGAGGGACAGCGCCCATCGGGAGCGGCTCAGCGCAACAATCGCCGCAAGAAAGCAGGCGGAGACGAAAGCCCAAAAACCGAGCCTTCAAGCTGACGAAGGCTCATACCTTGCCACGCTGGTGGGAGTTTCAAACACTTCCACCGCGGAAAGCGGGAGACCTGGGATATCCGCCAGCATGGAATCGAAAATATGCCGCGCGATGCGTTCCGCGCTGGGAGAGTTGGCAAAGGCCGGATTCTCGTTAAGGTTCGAATGATCCAGTAGGTCGATTACGCGCTTCATGCATGCTTTAAGCACGCCGAAATCCACCAGCATGCCCGCCGCGTCCAAAACCTCTCCTCGGGCATGCACGCGCACGAGATAATTGTGCCCGTGGAAATTTTCGCATTTGCCGTGATACTGCGTCAGAAAATGAGCGGCCGCGAAAGAAGCCTCGACCCGAACCGTAAACATAGAGCCTCCGTTATGATGCAGGGAATTGCGGGGTCCCCCGAAAAAAAAACCTAGCCCTTATTTTAGCGATAAGGGCTAGGTACGATCAACCCGTCATGCGGGAAGCCGCGCGGCATGGAACCGTACGCAGCCTCCTGCGGCGCAAGCCTTTATTTTTTTATGGCGGCGATGAATTTTTCGCATGCGTTTCCGATTGCCTCGGGATACAGCTTCATGAGGCTTTCTGGCTTATAAATCCCGGCCACGACGGGAAAGGTATCCTTGCTTTTTCCCAGGTAGCTTTTCTGCGAAAGCAGCTTGCCTTTTTCGTCCACCATGCCGACGTTCAGCGTCACGGCGGCGCAGGCGACGCCGTTATTGGCGAGCCCGGTCGTCAACAGCTTCGTAAATTCGAAATAGGCGTATATGCCCGTCTTCATGCCGAGCGCGGAGGCCAATTCCGCGGCAAGAGCCTTGTTCTGGATAGTTAGGTATTTATAACCCGGAGCGCTCAGGATGCCGGCGAGCCTCAATGCCGAATCCTCGCTGGCCCTCATGTAGGCGGCGGATTGCAGGATTTCCTGGGGTTTGAGGGCAACTATGCCGGCGCCCGCCAGTTTTTCCAGCAAGGATGCCTCCGCAAGCGCGACCAGGTCTTTTACGTTTTCGCCCGCGACTTCGGATACTTTCTTGACGATCAGGTTGCCTAGCAAGCCAGCGGATTCTTTTTTCTCGCCATACCAGGAAATAAGGTCGTTTGACGTTACCGCGATGACGCCGACCGGAGCAAGCTCCCGCGCGACTTTGCCCGAACCGGTGGAAACGCACCCAAGCAGCATTGCCACAACCCCAAGAACCAAAAACTTTTTCATAAGCCGCCTTTTTTACTAACCATAAGCGATTAGCGCATGAAATACCTTGCCGGCAACGCCGGTTAATTTAAATTTACTAGCAGGAAGATACGGGCATTTCTAGACAAACTCCGCGGCAGTCCAGGTTCTTTCATCGATACCGAAGGAAAAGCCGCCTGTTTTTACAGGTTTAATCGCCGGGATATTCATATTATCGATGAATTTTTCGCATCCTTCCAGCACGGGGACGTTTACGGTTTTTATGAAATTATCTTTAAGCGACGTTTTATTTTCCTTAACCTCAAAGAGTACATTGACTCCGGGCCTGGCAAAATATATCGCTTTTTTTTGATCGTGGTTTTTTAGGCTGCTTGTATGCAACAGCCAACCTATTTTCCCCATAAAAGAAGTAAATTCCAGTAAATCATCGACATCCAGCGCGATATGGTGCAATCCGACTCCGCGTTTATTGAGGGCTTTCAGGTAAGGTCCATCCTTTACAGGAGCCTGCAAAAGCAATTTTGAATTATTCGCAATCGCCCCGATGTATACTTCCTCGGTACCTTCAGAATCAAAGCTCTCGATTTCTCCGACATAATAGCCGTTTTTCCTGAATTGCTCGGCGTTTTTCCATACATCGGTAACGAGAACGGAAACATGATTTAAGACGGCATTCATTTCGACTCCTCAACGATCAACAAGAGCAGCACCTGCAGGCAGGTTGACACCAGCGGGCAAAGCGTAGAATTTAGTCAATTCCATAAAAAAGCCAGCGCGCGTTTCCCCAAAATGCGGTCGTCGAATATTACTTGCGCGGGACTACCGGCCATGCCGACACAAACATGCAGCGGCAGCAAATGCTCTTCACGGGGATGACAGTATCGCGCGTTCGGTGCCTTTTCCCACTCGATCAATTTCTGTTCGCGTTCGATCTGCGAATTTGCTCCCGCGCATACCTGGACCAGCCAATTCTGAAATGCATCGTTTCGAGGATCGGATTCATCGACATCCCTTGCGAAAAATTCGCCCAGGTTATGAAACGAAAAGCCGGAACCGACAACCAGGATATTTTGATCCATTAGATTTTTCAAGGCTTTGCCCAGACAAATATGCGCCTTTGGGTCAAGGCTACGCAAAAGCGAGATTTGAAGTGCGGGAATATCGGCTTCCGGATACATAAGCTTCAGCGGGATGAATAATCCATGATCGTAACCCCGCTGGGCGTCAATTCGCGAGGGGATATCTTCTTTATGAAGCAGTTCAACAATCTTATGCGCCAGGTCTGGATTACCTGGCGCGGGATAGGTAATTTGATAGGCTTCCTTTGGAAATCCATAATAGTCATAGAGTAATGGCGGATTTTGCGCGCCTAGCAATGTTGCCTCGGTTTCTTCCCAATGGGCGCTGATGACCAGAATCGCGTCCGGCCTCCTTAGCCGCGATGAAAGCCCTTGCATGAACGCCACAATCGCTTTGTGACCTGCGTCTCCAAGAATCGGCAAGGGTCCTCCGCCGTGAGACAAATAGACAAGCTGGGCTTTTTTCGAATGGTTGTTGTTTTTCATGGAATAAAAGCCTCCAGTTTATGGTATCGAACAACTTTGCGCAGCATTTCATTTATTAGGCTTAAACAATCTGGGTTATCGAAGCTTGTTTTAATCTATATCAAACTCCAAGATTATCTGTGTTCCGGAGCCTCTTTGAATGCTGATGATCCCTCCGATTTGGTCGCATAATAATTTTACAATCTGCAGCCCGAATCCTGTTGTGGCTGTAAACTCAATCTCCGGGGGCATACCGATTCCATCATCCGAAACCGTTAAGATCATATGCTTTTCCGTGTTTTTTAGATCTACTGTAATCAATCCTTCCGATCTTCCAGCGAATGCGTATTTCATACTATTAGTGATCAGCTCATTTACAATGATACCGAGTGGGGTAAGAATTTGTATATTCATTATATAATCAATTATGCTAATTTGCGTCTCAATTTTTTTGCCCTTTAAAAAACCACTGATTATTTCCTGGACCAAAGGCTCAATGTAATTACAGACCGGCAATTCACGGTAATTATCGCTGCAGTTCAATCTTTCGTATAGTTTCGCTATGCTCTGGATTCTACCTTTAATCTCTTGAAGCGAAGCCTTGGTGTTCTCATTTTTTTCGCTTTCCATCTGCATCGCAATAAGGCCAACGATTGACCCCATATTGTTCTTTATTCTATGATATACCTCCCGTAACAATAACTCCTTTTCTTTTACCAAAGTCGCGCTTTTTTCTTCAGCAAGTTTCCGTTCGGTAATATCGGATATGATTCCTATAACATTGGCGACCTTATCTTCTGAATCGCGAATTACCGATACCGACAAATCGCCCCAAAAGAAATTACCGCTCCTGGTAACAAATCTTTTTTCTAAACGGTAGCGATCTATTTTATTTTCGACAATATCTTGGAATAATTTCCTGCTGTTTTCAACATCTTCAGGAAGGGTAATGTCAAGATTCGTCAGTTCCCGTAGCTCTAGCGCCGAATAGCCGAGCCTCTCAACCCACCATGCGTTAAACATCTCATACTTTCCATGCTTATTCGTAATTGCAATACCGATATTGGCTGCTTCGAATATTGCCCTGATTTTATTTTCGCCTTCTTTGATTTTTACCGTTGCTTTTTTTACCTGGGATTTCAACAAGAGTATAAAGGCGATACCGATACTAAGTATTATGGGTACGCCAAATTTAAAATACGATATCCAGAGTGGAATTACCTCGATAAAGCCTACCGTACCATGGGACCATTTCTGTCGAGCCAGATTAAATACCGAATTTTGATCATGCTTCCAAGCTAGCAGATAATTGTCAAGCATGCTTAAAATATCTTTATTCTGCCCTTTTGCGGTAGTGAAGTAAATATCAAAGGGATTAAATATTACACCCGTGGACCGTAATCCGAATTCTTTCTGCTTAGCCGCTCCGTACGTGACGCTGGCCACCCCGGCATCAATTTTATCCAGGCTCAATGCGAGGAATATTTCGTCGAAGCTGTCGTATTCCACAAACTCGCAGGCAATTTCAAAGCTTCGCGTCAGATTCATAAAATTTCTGGCATTGAAATCATTGTGCATGACGCCGACTCTTTTGCCCTGCACTTCTCGTATGGCATCCAGTTCCGATGTATTTTTTGTGTACAATTCCCCCCAGACAGTTAAAAGAGGAGTTGCGCTATAATCCATATAGAATGCTCTGTCCTCTGTAAAAGCTACACTCGTCAAAACATCAACTTCGCCGGTTTTAATTCTGCTCAGCCCTTCCTCCCAGGAACCGAAAACATATTCGAACTCAATATTTTCCAACCTTGAAACCTCAGCGAGGGCATCAACATAAAAGCCCTTAATCCCGCCATCCACATCTTTGAATATTCCGGGATAGTAATTGAAAGCTCCAATTTTAATTAATCGCGCGTCTTCGGAGAATATATCATTACAAGCCGTAAATAAAACAAAAGCTAACAAAATTAAACACTTTTTTTTCACAATATCCCCTACAATCCACAAGGCTCTATAATTCAAATATGCTAGCTATTCCCAGCTTTTACAGGCGTAGAAAAAAATTATAGACCAGCAGACTTATAATTTCAATGCTTTCGATTTGAATGTCGTATTATTAGAATTAGGAAAAATCACCAGCCTTGGTTTCCGCTATTTCCCAATTCGATACCGAGAGGCAAACGGCAGGTCTATTAGCAGCATGTATGATTCCAGATATAACGCCGTCCGGCTCACCATTAACAGGGTGTTGAAAATCCTCGGATGAGGATTTTC
>JANNSO010000050.1:0-13511 GCA_031402655.1 Spirochaetota bacterium
CCTACCACATGAACCATTTCCACCTTACTGGTAGTTTCTTACGAGGCCGCAGAGTTTTCCCAGAATCCGGACGTCCTGGCTGTAAATCGGGCTGTAGGCCGGATTTTCGGGAGCAAGCCTGATGCGGCCTTTCTCGCGGAAAAAGCGTTTAAGGGTTACCGCGTCTTCTATCATGGCTACGACGATGTCGCCGTCATTGGCTGTTATCTGCTGCTCGATTACCGCGAGATCGCCTTCGATTATGCCTGCGTTTTGCATGCTGTCTCCGCGCACCCGCAACACGAAGCATTTTTTGTCCCTGACTATCGAGTGGGGAACATGGACGCTTTCCTCGAAGTTTTCATCGGCAAAGATAGGCTTGCCCGCAGCGACAAAGCCTAGGATGGGAACTTCGACGCTGGCAGGCGCAGGATGGGATTTGCCCACGAGTTCTATGACGCGCGAGCGGTTCTCTACCGTTTTTAGGCAGCCTTTTCGCTTTAGGGCGGTAATATGGTCGTGTGCGCCTTTGGACGAAATTCCAAAATGTTCGCCTATCTCCCTCATGGTTGGCGGATACGAGTGTTCACTGATATGGCTTTCCAGAAATTGGAGAACGGCTTGCTGACGCTCGGTTACAGGTCTCATTCGCCCACCTCGATGCCGAATTTTTTTATTTTTGCGTGAAGATTACTGGGATATACCCCGATGGCTTCGGCTGACTTGGACACATTATAACCGTACTTTCGCAAATTGTGAATAAGATATTTTCGTTCAAATGAATCTTTTGCCTCATTGATGCGCATTGTGGCCAATAGTTGGAAGCAATCCAGCTCGGCAAATGCAATTTCGGGGGATTGTCCCATCGTGGAGTTGAGAAAAGTGTTGACGATAGCGGCTGAAATTTCTTTCTCGTCGCTCATTACCGAAACGCGTTCTATGAAGTTTTTCAGTTCGCGTACGTTACCCGGCCAGGGATAAGCCTTGAGGGCATCGAGAGCGGGCAGCGAAAAGCCGCGCGTGGCCTTGCCGCAGATTTTTGCCAGAAAAATCTGGGCGAAATCCGCAATGTCGCCGGGGCGGTCGCGTAGGGCCGGCATGTGTACCGGTATCACGTTGAGACGAAAGAACAGGTCCTCGCGGAACTGGCCGGCGGCGATTGCGGACTTCAGCTCTTTGTTGGTGGCCGCTATGATTCGTACGTCCACCTCGATGGATTCTTCGCCGCCGATGCGTTCGAAGCGCATGTCCTGGATGGCTCGAAGGACCTTGGCCTGGGCTTGCGGGCTCATGTCGGCGATTTCATCCAAAAAAAGCGTGCCGGTATGGGCAACTTCGAATTTTCCTTTGCGACGCGATGACGCATCGGTAAACGAGCCTTTTTCGTGCCCGAACAATTCGCTTTCTATCAGGGTTTCAGGAATGGCCGCGCAGTTTACCGCCACGAAGGGCTTATTTGCGCGGTCGGAAAGCTCATGGATGCGCCTTGCCGCCAATTCCTTGCCTGTGCCGTTTTCGCCTGTAATAAGCACGCGGGCACTGGATTTAGCCGCTTGGTCGATAAGGGTGCGAACGGCTTCCATTTCCGCCGAATTTCCCAGCAGGCTGTCCGATTGAGTGGTTGCGAGTCGAAGCCGGGTGTTTTCCTTGCGCAGGTCCACCATGGCGCGCGCATTGCGAACCGCGGTAAACAGCTTGTCGATGGACAGCGGCTTTTCTATAAAGTCGAACGCGCCGAGCTTGAGAGATTGCACGGCCATGTCAATGCTGGCATGCCCGGAAATTATTATAACCTCTATGGCCGGCCAGCTGGTTTTTATGGCTTTGAGCACGTCGATGCCGCCCATGCGCGGCAGCCAAACATCCAGGATTACGGTATCCACCGATTCTACCTTGAGTATTTCCAGACCGATGGGGCCGTCTTCGGCCACCAAGACCTTGTAGGATTCGTCTTCCAGAATATCTTTTATGGTAGTGCGAATGCCGGGTTCGTCGTCGATAACAAGAATATAACCCATTATTGCGGAACCTTGTCTGGCTGGAGGGCTTCATCCGCGGGAAGGTCGATTATAAACACGGTTCCTGCCCCTTCCGTTGACTCCACCCGGATTCTGCCGCCATGGCTTGTTACCACGTGTTCCACAACGGCAAGACCTAGGCCCGTTCCGCGTTCTTTGGTAGTAAAATAGGGTGAAAATATCTTGTCGGCGATTTCTGCCGGAATTCCTGGGCCATTATCCCGGATGTAGAGCCTACAATAACTGGATTCCGCCGTTTTGACAAGGTCGGCGCGAAATTCCACGGTACCTTTGTTTTCGGTGGCGTCCGCGGCATTGGTCACCAAATTGCCCAGCGCCTGTTTCAGGAAACCACGGTCTACGCGCACGATCAGGTCAACAGGAATCGCGCTGGTAGAAAATGTCATGGACGGATACGAGGCGGAGTACAGGTGTACCGTTTCGTTTACCAAATCCGCGAGGGTAACCCAGTCTTTTTGAGGTTCCGGAAGGCGGGCAAATTCATGGAACTCCGACAGCAAATTCTCCATGTTCGACGTTTCCTGTATTATGGCTACCATGGATTTTTGCAGAATATCCCCGACATTTCCGGGATTGGCAGTAAAGCGGCGAAGCACTCGCTCCGCGGAAAGTTTGATGGGCGTAAGGGGGTTTCGCAATTCGTGCGCAAGCTTTCGGGCGATATCGCGCCAGACACCGATTTTTTCGTTTCGCAAGGCATCTCCGCGCGATTGTTCTATCTGGTCGAGCATGGCATTGAAGCGCTCGACCAAAGCGCCGGTTTCATCGTCTTTTCTTGTAAGGAGGCGAGCCCTGGGCTCCCCGGTACGCACGCGAAAAATGGCGTTTTCCATGGCGCGGAGCGGCGCGATGACTGAATCCGCCGCCAGTAATGCAAACAGCAGGGAAAGCGCGATGAGCGGCAGAATAAAAGAAAGGGATGCAAAGACCATATACGAGCGGAATGACTTTGCCGCAGTCTTTGAGTCGCCAAGTACCGTTCTGGCTCCGGAGATCTTAAAAGCCGCGGTTTCGAGGCTTGCAGGATACTGCATGGCCAAAATTGCCGAAATTGCGTAGCCTTTTTCGTTTTTGGCGGCGTTTTTAAGGAAATAACGGCCCCAGCTCATGCCTCCGCGGGCGAAACGGCCAAGGAATCCGCTTTCGGATACATTGTACCCTGAATTCACGAGTCTTGCGTTTTCATCCCCAGAAAAAGAAATGGTGGCGCCGTTGGAAACAAGTTCCAGCGCCACTATGCCGGGATCCTTTGACTTGAGTTCCGCGAGAACCTTGCCGGTATTCAGCAGGTGGCGGGACAGGCTTCCTGGAAGTTCGTTTTCCGCCAGCCTCCCCAATGCGGCGTCCCGCTCGGCAAAATAGGTAATCGCCATATCGACTCCCTGGTCCATGGCTTCCCTGATTATCGTGGCGGAGGGCATGTCGACGGCGCGCAAGGTAAGGCTTCCGAGAAATAGGGCGGAAGGCAGGGTGGTAAGTATGGTCAGCGCCGAAAAAAGGATAATCAGCTTGAGCTTAAGCCGTGATCCCCATTGCCTGCGTTTGAACTGGCTAAAAAAGCGAGCGATGGCTACGACGAACACGGCAAGAGACACCAATGGCGTCAGTGCTAGCAGAATTGCCGTAACCCCTTGCCTGGTCGATGGAATCCCCGTGCTTTCGGCCAGCCCGTTGCGCACGAACAAATAGGAGCCGCTTATGCTGATAAGATAGATGACGGCTACTACGGCCATGTCCGCGATTCGCCGCGAACTCTTGCCGCTCGTGCTCATTACTCCTCTTCGAAGCGGCTGGAGAAAAGACGTTCTATCGCGTCCGCCGCGGCTACTTCATCCTCGCCTTCGGCGATGATTTTTATCTCAGTCTCGAAACCTGCGCCGAGCGTAATTATTCCCATGATGCTTTTGGCGTTGATGCGCATGGAATTTTTTTCCAGAAACAACCTTGATTTGAATTTGCTCGCCGTCTGCACTATCATGGCAGCCGGGCGGGCATGAATTCCCGCGCGATTTTTGATTATGGTCATTTTCTCCGTCATGGCTGCACTCCATCTTTTTTGCGCAAGCAGGGGATCTTTCAAAACTTGAGTTTTGAAAGACCAACCATTAAAAAATCCGATTCCTGCAAGGAATCAGCAAGGAACGTCCAATAACCAGCAAGGTTATCGGATGTTCCCCTAATCGTCTCTTCCGAAGTATACGGCACGGGCGCTTTCGCTCTCAAGCCACCGGAGTATGTTTTTGTTGAATTCCTGCGCGGAATGGTAGCCCATTTTCTTGAGCCGCTCGTTCATTGCCGCCGTTTCCACGATTATAGGAATGTTCCTGCCCGGTTTTACCGGTATGTCCAGACGCGGCACGTGAACCCCGAGGATAGTGTCGGTTTTTTCGTCGGTGCCGATGCGGTCATACACCTTGCTTGCGTCCCATTCTTCCAGATTGCATATAAGCTGCACCTGTTTTTTGTCGCGTATCGCGCGGACGCCGAACAAATGCGTAACGTTGATTATGCCCAGACCGCGGATTTCCATGTGGTGGCCGATTACCTTGTTGGCGCCGGAACCCATAAGGATATTGCCGCTGACGCAGCGAATCTCCACGACATCGTCCGCGACCAGACGGTGGCCGCGTTCGATAAGTTCCAGCGCGGTTTCGCTTTTGCCTACGCCCGAGTCTCCGCTGAGCAGTATACCGATGCCGTAGACTTCCACGAGAACCCCGTGGACGCTTGTCTTTGGGGCGAATACGCCGGTAAGCACCCGGGTAAGCCTGCTGGCAAATTCTGTGGAGGAGAGATCCGTCAGGAGCAGTGGACAGTCGGCAGCATCGGCTGCCTTGATGAACAGCGGTTCGGGAACCGTATTGTTGGTAAAGATAAAGCAGGGGATGGGGAAAGTAAACAGCTTGCTTATGCCGTCCGTCGTTCCCTCGGAAGTAAGTTTTTTAAGGTAGGCGGATTCTCCAAGCCCGATGAGCTGGATGCGCTGGAAGGCGAAGTTCTCGAAAAAACCGGACAGCGCCAGGCCGGGACGGTTGATGTCCGGAACGGTAACCTCGCGGGCCAAGCCTTTTCTGCCTGCGATGCAGCGCAGTTCAAGAGCATCCTGTTCCTTGTAGTCCATGTCCAGGAGATCCAGGACCGCTAATTGCTTTTCTTCCATGGGGAACAGTTTACTTCATGTTTGGCCGATACGCAAGTCTCGCCAGCGCCGGTCTCGTCTGCGCCGGAGGCGCCAAGTTAAGGAATATGAATAGTACCCGGGGGCAAATGCCCGGCGCGGCGGATGTGCACGAAAACGGCTGTCAAGTGCCTGTCCAAAAAAAACGAAATCATGGTACGGCTTTGCCGGATGATTGGTAGCTGAGTATATCTTTTTCAAGTTTGCCCCGGTATGCCAAAAGCTCATGCAGCAGAGGCTTGTCATCCGGGTTGGTATCGACGCCGGCCATCATCGATTCCACTATCTTGCCGAATTGCGCGAAATCGGTCGCGCCTTCTATGCGGGGACAGAGCAGCCTTCCGGCGCAGAAAGAACGCCAGCGCACCGTTTCCCCTTCCGCTAAAGTTTCCGGCCAATTTCGGGCGAAAAGCCGTCGCGTCATCTGGGGGAGACGCTCGTCCTGAAACTCGAGGGAGTATGCCAGGGGGCGAGCCTTTTGTGGTCCCATCATCGCGACGGACTCGTGCAGGCTTTCCATCGCGTCCCTGTCGGCATCCTTGAAGAAGCCGCCAGAGTAAATCCTGTAGTCGGGGTCGTCCTGAACCTTATCCTGGGGCAGGCTGGAAAAAACCGACGCCAGTTTTTGGATAAGCGACGGCTCCTTGCCGAGCATTGCCGCTCGCGCCTCCAAAACGGAGCTGTGTATGTCCAGTCGTTCCGCGGCGGCGGCGTCCAGTGCTCCGAGAGGCGAAAGGAAGGGGCATTTTGCCAATCGTATTTCCACGAGAGGGACGCGCACGTTTCCCGCGAACAGGCCTCCCTCGGGAAGCGAGGCTGCGCGCTCGTCGCGCCTGGCGAACAAATGCCGCCGCAGGTCTTCCACGCCAAGGTCCAGGAGCGGCGTGGGGTCGAAGCGCAGGTCTACGGCCACCACGGTGTCCCTGCGCCCTGGTATCATGCCCACGGGCGCGACCGGCGCGGTGCAGCCCCGCTCGCTTGTGTATGCCGCGCTCGTATGCAGGAGTATGTCGCGCCTGGCCAGGTTGATGAGCGGCCTCAGCGAATCCCGAGACCGGTGAGTCCAGTACCAGTCCCATAGTTTGCTTTGCGCGTTTTTCAGGGTCTTGGCAAGGAGCACGGTGGCCGTAATGTCGTGCAACGCGTCATGCGCGTTTTCCAGCGGGATGCCGTTGGCGGCGGCAAGAGTGCCCAGCTTGAATACGGGTTTACCCCCGTCGTCGACCGGCCACACCATGCCGTCTGGCCGCAAATCCCTGGCGGCGCGAAATAAATCTATAACATCCCAGCGCGAGTTGCCGTCCGCCCATTCTCGCTCGTAGGGGTCGAACAGGTTGCGGTAGAATAGATTCCGCATGAACTCGTCGTCGAAGCGCATGGAGTTGAATCCAGCCACGCAGGTTCCAGGCATCATCATCTCGGCGCGGATTGCCTTGGCGAAATCGTACTCCCGGATTCCCTCTGTCAGCGTCCGGGTCGGAGTTATGCGGTGCACGAGGCATGCGTAGGGGCTGGGCAGATAGTCGGGGGTAATCCTGTTGAACAGCACGAGCCCCGCAGAGACGGGGTCGAGCTCTTCGTTTGTTCGCAGGCAGGCGAACTGGGCTATGCGGTCGTGTTTAGGCTCGAGCCCGAACGTTTCCAGGTCGTACCAAAGAATGCTTGCGGCCATGGCGGAAGTATAGCCGAAAAACGCGATGCCGGATAGGCGCCTCATGGACACGGAAGCGACCTGACGGTATTGTATGCGAAAGCATTTCGCGTGCGATTTTTAAAGGAGCCTGTCGTGTCGATTACTGCAATTGCCTTCCTGTGCGTCGCGGGTTTTATCGCGGCCGCCGTAGACTCGATAGCGGGCGGCGGAGGCCTCATCAGCTTTCCTGCGATACTGGCTGCGGGCGTTCCCCCTCATATGGCCTTGGGTACAAACAAGTTCGCCAGCAGCTGCGCATCCCTTACCAGTACCATAAAGTTCGCGTTTTCCGGCAAGATAGACTTCAGGTTGGTGCGTTTCCAGATTCCCTGTACGGTACTCGGCGCAGCCCTGGGCGTGCGGACGGTTTTGGCCCTCGATGAGCGGATTCTTAATATCCTTATCGTGGTAATGGTATTTTCCGTCGCCCTGTATACCGTGTTCAAGAAAGACTTCGGCCAGGAGGACAATTTTCGTGGGCTTACGAAACTAAACGTCGCAGCCGGCATGGCCTTTGCCTTTTGTATAGGTTTTTATGATGGATTCTTTGGCCCGGGAACGGGGAGTTTTCTGATTTTCCTCTTCATAAGCGTGTATGGTTATGATTTTATACGTGCCGCGGGAAACGGCAAGATATTGAATTTTACCAGCAATATCGTCTCGCTGGCGCTGTTCGCCCTGAGCGGTAAAATCGTGTACCTCGCGGCGATCCCCATGGCGCTGTCTATGATAGCTGGTGCCTGGGTAGGCACGCATATCGCCATCAAGAAGGGAGCCGCGGTGATCAAGCCCATCTTCGTTACCATCGCCCTGGCCCTGACGGCAAAGCTTATCTGGAAAGCCTTCGCCTGATAACACGAAGGCTTGCCCGGAGTCACGGAGGACTCGGAGAAGGAATGTTAATTAAGAAAATATAACTAGCCAAAACAGGAGTGTTTCGGGCAAAGGCGCAAAGAAGAGGGTAAGGGGAGATTTTTTTTTATGCCGGTTATCCGGATAGCCACAAGAAAGACCGGTTCGCCGGAAGCTAGGAGGCTCTTCCACAGACCCACCTCCTAACTCTCTCTCTCTCTCTTCGTATTCTTCTGTGTCTCCGTGGTTGACTTTCTTTGGGCTAATTATTCCAAACTCAGTATGACCTTCCCCGAATTCCCCGATAGCATCGCGTCGAATCCGGCCTGGAATTCGTCGAACTTGAAATGATGCGTAATGACCGGCGTTATATCCAGGCCGGAGAGAACCATTGCCTGCATCTTGTACCAGGTCTCGAACATCTCGCGGCCGTAGATGCCCTTGAGCTGCAGGCCATTGAAGATGACCTTGTCCCAATCGATGCCGGCGCCGTTAGGAAGAATTCCTAACAAAGCTATGCGGCCGCCGTTGTACATATTGGCGAGCATCTGCTCGAAGGCCTGGGCCGAGCCAGACATTTCCATGCCGATGTCGAAGCCGCCCACCATGCCCAGGTCTTTCTGGACATCGGCCAGGTTTTCCTTGGATACGTTCACGGCGCGCGTGGCGCCCAGCTTTTTGGCGAGGGCGAGCCTGTATTCGTTTACGTCCGTGATGACGATGTTGCGCGCGCCCACGTGCTTGGCGATTGCGGCTGCCATGCATCCGATGGGGCCTGCACCGGTAATCAGCACGTCTTCGCCTACCATGTCAAACGACAGGGCCGTATGCGTGGCGTTGCCGTAAGGGTCGAAGATGGAGGCGATGTCGTCGGAGATGCTGTCTGCTACGTGCCAGGCGTTGCCGGCGGGAACGGACACGTACTCGGCGAAGCAGCCGTCCCGGTTTACCCCCACGCCGCGCGTGTTCGGGCACAGGTGGGGTTTGCCGGCGCGGCAGGCGCGGCACACTCCGCACACGATGTGGCCTTCGGCCGATACGCGTTCGCCTACTTTGTAGCCGTGGACCGCGCGTCCCATCTCCGCGATATGCCCGACGAATTCGTGACCGATGGTCATGGGCGTCTTGATGGTGCGCTTGGACCAGTCGTCCCATTTATATATGTGTACGTCGGTGCCGCAGATTGCGGTTTTTTTTACTTTGATGAGCAGGTCATTGTCGCCCATTGCCGGCATGGGCACGTCCTGCATCCACAATCCGGCTTCGGCCGATTTCTTTACGAGTGCTTTCATGATTCCTCCGATGTTCGACGCGCCGGGCAAACATGGCCCCCTAAGCGCGACGACATAGTATAATACGGTATAAGGGTATGGGGAAGTAGGTAAATCCCGTCCGATTCCGTTTGCAAAATCAAATTGATTGTACTATTCTTGGATCATGATCTCCCGCAAAAGCTCGATGCTAAAAAAACATCTCCCAATGTTTCTTGTAAGCTTTGCGCTGTGTTGCGTTCTTGAGCTTGGCATAGTCTTTTTCAGCGTCAGTGCCGCTTATAAGGGCTTGATTCTGCGGGAATTATATGGCAAAGCATCCCAATTCATAACCCTTCTGGAACGTGAACTTGCAAATCTCCAATCCTTGACGCGATCCTATGCCGAGTGGAACGATTCCCTTGAGTACCTGCGGAATGCCGGGCAGGATTTTCCAGAGCTCACCTACAATTCCAGGTGGAGGCAAAACAATTCCGTTGAATTTGTTATGGTGATCAATGCGGCGGGCGAGCGCGTCTATTCAACCATGGCATCTCCGGGTTTCGACAACGCTGATTCCGGATTTTTTGGCACGACAAATTTTAAACCCGGTGATGTCAGGGTCTTTCCCAAGGATTTCCGCACCCTAAGCTTCGATTCCGTTAAAAGCTTTACGCTTTTGGCCGCTAAGCCCTATATGTATGTTTCGTCCCCGATAACGGACAATATGGCAACGGTTATTCCGGAAGGAGTCCTTGTATTCGGCAGATGGCTTTCCCCCGAATTGCTGGCCGCGTTTCTTGCCAGTCCCTATACAAGCCTTAGCTTTGTTCCCGTATCTTCGCCGCTGCCTTCAATAATCCCCTTAAGCGCGGTAAGCCGGGGACCCAATCTTATTTTTTATTCCGTGGTAACGGATGCAGAAGGAAAATCCATTGGAGCCTGGAAACTTTCTATGGATCGTCTGATTCCGAAAGACCTTCATTTTAAGCTCATTTCCATTTCGATTATGATTCTAGCCATCAATGGTTTGCTTTTTGCGATTACCGTATTCATGCTGCGCAAGGCCGCATTCTCGCCTATCAGCGCCATGAAGGAACATTTGGACCGTTTTTCCTTGTCCGGCGCTGTTCAGGGAGCTCTCGCGCTCGGAGGCGACGATGAGCTGGCAAAGGTGGCCTCGCATATAAATCAGCTGTTGGCAAGGGTCAGCTCGCAGGCGACGGAGTTGGACAAGCTTGGCGGTACCGACGGACTTACGGGCCTCGCCAACAGGAAGCGCATGGAAGAGTATATGGACGTGGAAGCCCGGCGCATATGCCGTAAGCGTTATGAATCCTTAGCAGGCGAGCACAATGGAAGGCAGAGCATGCTCGCCTTCATGGTGATAGACCTCGATTACTTCAAGCGCTATAACGAACTCTACGGCCATGGACACGGAGATGCCAGCCTCAAAAAAGTCGCCGAAGCCGTGTGCGAGTCCGTGCAAAGGCCGTCAGACCTGGTCTGCCGTTTTGATGGTTCCTGCTTTGCGATTGTTCTGCCGGATACCGACGAGGACGGGGCGGTAGGACTCGCCCAGCGGATCGCCGAAGCCGTTAAAAGCCTTTGCATCCCCAACGCCGCATCCATGGTGGCCGTTTCCCTTACCGCGAGCATCGGCGTCGCGGCAGCCTCTATCGATGAACATTTTGAAACTTCGCGAATCGTCGATCTGGCGATACGCGCGTCGGTAGCCGCCAAGAAAGCAGGCAGGAACCGCATCGTTCCGGCAAGCCTGATGGGCAAACTCAGCCAGGATGCCTAACAGCTTGTTGAAAAAGCTTGTGGCTTTTCCAACAACCTTAAGCATTCCTCGTATTTGATTACAAATGCTGCGGTAATGCTACATTTTGGAAGTGTTGAAAATCATCATCCGAGGATTTTCAACACCCTGCTAAAGCGTGAGGAAATTACCGGCTGCCTTGTCAACGCGGTGCAAAAGGTCTTCAGCCTCCGAAAGCCAGAAGCCGCGGCTGCCCCATGAGGGGAAGTGCCCGGAAAAACCTGTGTCCAGGCGCTGGCGCGCCTGCCAGGCAAGGTAATGGATTATGCGTAGCAGCTGGAGGACCGGCGCCAAGCTCAGGCTTGTCGCGTCAAACGGCATGAAGTTTTCATAACCTTCTATCAGTGTATCTCTCTCCTTTGGGCAGTCCGCGGGCAGGGATGGAAGCAGCAGCCAGAGATCCGCCAGTGCGGGTCCCGTGCACATGTCGTCGAAATCGATGGCAACGAGGCCTTCCCCAAGTCGGTCCAGGATGTTGCCCCGGTGAAAGTCTCCATGCAGGCGTATGTTTCCGCCCGAATGGGATGCGAGCGCACCGTCTATAAAATCGGCCGCTTTCCCGACGGCCAGCGCAAAGGAAGACTGGGCATCGGGGTGTATCGCGCCGCTTGAGAGAAGTTCCGCGGCATACGAGCGGGCCATGCCGGAGCGAATGGCTGCCCGCGAAACGGACTTTTTTCTCGAGCCTACCGCATGTATCCTTCCCGCAAGGGCGCCGAGCCGCTTCATGTCCTCAAGGCCGTCCGCGTCGAAGGAACGGCCCGAGCGCTTTTTGAATAATGCAAAGGGATACAAGGTCTCCCCCGCATGCTCGCCGGCAGTTCCTTCGAAGGCGTTGGCTATGAGTAATTCGGATAAAGTTCCTCCGTCGATCGAGGGCAGTGGAGGAACCACTGGCACCTCCGCGTCCTTTAGTTCCAGCAGGAAGGCGTGCTCCTCTTCGATGGCTTTCGTGGTCCAGCGGCCTGGACGGTAGAATTTTGCCACGAACTCGGTGCCTTCGTCGTCGCGTACGCCATATACACGGTTTATGTAGCTGGGATACGCGTTAAAGGTGCCGTCGCAGGAGATGCCGTATGCTTCCTCCAATGCGGACATGGCCGTCTGGGGGTCCAGCGCCGCGAAGTCCGCCAGTGCGGGCGTATGTTTGGTGTCCATCAGGGCTTGGCCGAATTTTGCATGAATTGGGCTAGGGCAGCTCCCAGTTTAAGGATGATGCCCAATACCGCGCCGGAGGCTATGGAGGCGGTGAGCTCGGTGCGAAGGCCGGATTCGTCCCTGTCTCCCAGCACCAGTACCACCGCTTCCACGACCAAAAAGGTAACGGCGACAAATCCGGCTGTGGCGATGATTACGGTAAAGTTTCCTTTGCTCTCGGCCCACTCGTAGAATTCGCTGGCGACTATGTAGGCAAGCGCCGCGACTATGCCCCGCCAAAGGGAAGCCAGGTAGATTTTTTTGTGAACGCTTTTCCGAAACAGGGGAATGATAAAAAGCGCCGCCGTTACCACGATCGAGCCAAAGGTTATTCCTGCCATGACGTTTTGGCTGAGCTTGGAATCGATTTGGGCTACTAGAATTTTCGTCTTGCCTATCTCGGAGCCAAACGCGCCGAATTGCCGGTTGAGAAACCATAAAAGGCCAAAGACAAGGATACCTGCTATGGATATGGCCGCAACCGTGGAAACGAAGCGCACGAATCTGCTTTTTCTGCTCATACCCGTATTGTGCTAATAATGAGGCTTCTGGGCAAGTGGGGTGCCTTGCCTAAAAAGTAAAGGCGGCCTGAAAGCGTTTAGCTCCGGGCCGCCTATGGCGCATTCAAGCGCCTAGAGGAACTTAATCCCCTTGATTAAGAAATGAAACATCGTCTACACCTCCTTTCTTCCGTTCAACAGAATCCGTTGCCGGACGCCGTTTCCCGGGGTTTGTTTTGCCGGCACTGTTACTATCGCATGGCGCGGCGGGGTTGAAAAGCGACAGTTTAATTAAAAGAAAATATTCAATGCGCGAGCATTGAATATTCTTGTGGAGAGTTTTTTTTAAACAGTTCTTTCTCTGTTTACAAAGAATCGCGGATATGAGAGTATGCTTGCATGCAGCGGTTTCTTATGAATCCGCCATGCATAATCAATGTTACAGGAGGCGCCAGAATGTATAACATCAATTTTTGGTCATGCACGCGGGATAGACAAGGCAATGTCGATCGCAACGTAAGTGTCGATCGCAGCTTTGGCGTCTACTGAGACAGGGATTTACAGAACAAAAAAACGTATCTGATTTCCCCCTCATAGAGCGCCAATGGATTCAGTGAAGTCTAATCAATAATGCGGATGCAATATTGGTCAGTACCTTAACCTGAGCAAAGTCTTTTTGGAAACTTGTAAAGTTTTCAAAAAGACGCATAATCTATGAGGATATTGTATGCCATCGTATATCAAAGCGGAAGAACTGCTTCCGCCCGAACTTTTAAACGAGATACAGAAATATGTGCAGGGCAGTCTGGTATATATTCCAAGGCCCAGGCAAAGCAGGATGGGCTGGGGGCAAAAGAACGGCACCAGGCTTAATTTGGATACCAGGAACCGCACGATTCGGGAAGCCAAGCAGACGGGTAAAACCATAAATCAGCTGGCGGACGACTATAATCTGTCCGCGGATGGAATCCGCAAGATACTGTATTCATGAAAAAAAT
>JANNSO010000051.1:0-37553 GCA_031402655.1 Spirochaetota bacterium
CGACCGCATCCTTCGTTAATTCAACCACCTTGGAGGAAAGCCTGAATTCCACTCCCTTTTTCTGGTAGTTCTTCATGAGGATGTCCGATATCTCGCGGTCGGTGCTGCCTGCGATATGATCGAGCATCTCTATGATGGTTACTTTGGATCCAACCGAGTTGAAGTACGAAGCCATTTCGAGCCCGATGACGCCTCCTCCGACTATCACCAGCGACTGCGGAATCGAGGGAAGGTCTAGTATCTCGCGGTTGGTAAGCACCAGGCCCTGTTCGAATCCTTCCTTGAGTCCCGGTATGGGTGGCATAATGGGTGCGGAGCCGGTGGCGATAAGCACGCGGGTCGCCTTGTAGTCCGTGCCGTTCGCGCTTACCACATAATCGTCGGCGCTTTTTTCCCCGAAGGCTGCGATGCCGTCGATGATAGTCACCTTGTTTCGCTTGAGCGCGCCTTTGATGCCGCTTACGAGGGTGTTTACTACTTTGTTTTTCCGGGCGATGACTGTGCCGTGGTCAAGCCTGATGTCGCCGCACACGACGCCGTATTTTTCGCCGTGTTTCGCGCCGTCCAAGAGCTTGGCCGAATACAGGAGCGCCTTCGAAGGAATGCATCCCTCGTTCAGGCACACGCCCCCGATGAATTTTTTTTCTATCAGCAGGGTAGTGAGCCCTTCATGGGAAGCCCGTTCTGCAGCGAGGTAGCCCGCCGGCCCTCCCCCGATTACGATCAGATCATATATCATATGCAGGATGTCTCCTTGTTTTGGATGGGCGCAATAAAATCATTTTGTCAGCAGGCTGCTGAAGCTTTCCATGTTGACGACGAGATCCTTCAGGAACTTCGCGGCCGGTGCGCCGTCGAGGGCGCGGTGGTCGAAGGTGAGCGAAAGCCCCATGGCCGGATAGAACTCCAGTTTTCCATCGGTATCGCGCGCGCGCTGGGTGATGTTGTTTACGCCGAGTATGCCGGTTTGAGGCGGGTTGATTACGGGCGTAAAGGACTCGATTCCCAGTGTGCCGAGATTCGTTATGGTAAAGGTTCCCCCTTTGAGGAAATCCGGATTGACAGTCCCTTTTTGGCAATCCTGCACGAGGCTCTTTATCTCGGCAGATATCTGGTTAAGCGACTTGAGGTTGGCGTTGAACAGGGTCGGTACCATGAGGCCGCGGTCGGTGTCCACGGCGATGCCGAGGTTGACGTTCCTGAAATAGCGCATCGTGTCCTCGAGATAGTGCGCGTTCAGGTCACGGTGGTAGGCGAGGGTCCGCGATACCGAGTAGGCCACAATATCGTTCAAGGTAATATTCTCGAGCTTCAGGCGATCTTTGCTTTCCTTGAGCTTTTTACGGAAGTCCATCACCTCGGTCGCATCGAAGGAAGAGTTGAGGGTGACCTGGCAGGTGGTCGATATCGAAGTGAACATAGCCTTCGCGATGACCTTGCGGATATTCGGGAGCTTGACGTCCTCGAAGTCGACCTGCGTTGTCAGGGTCGGAGGTAAGCCTTCGCTCGCCCTGGACGCAGCGGGCCGCTCCAGGTCGGCCGTGGTTATCCGGCCGCCTATCCCGGTCCCGCTCGCCGCAGAGCCTGCGAGGAAGTTCTTCGCCGCTGAAGTAGCGACAGGCCCGGTTTTCTTCAATTCGATTATGTCCGCCTCGATGATCCGGCCATAGGGGCCGGAGGCGGAAGCGGCGCGGATGTCGACGCCCGACCTGTCCGCGAGGTTTCGTGCCCGCGGGGAGATTTTAAGGAGGCCATCGGTCGCTGCTGCGGCGGATTCTGGCGATACCAGGGATGCTGGAATATTTTTTTCGGTTCCCGTGGTGACAGGCACCGAGGAGGGAGCTTCGGTCGACGGTGCAGGGGCATCACCTGCGGGTTTGAATTGGGAAATATCTTCTCCGGGGCTTCCGATGACGCATACATTGGTGAGAACCGGGACATCGTCTCCTTCCTGAGCATAAATCTCAAGAATGGTGCCCCCAACCTTGGCGTCTTCGTCAAATGCGGCTTTATCGGTCTCATACGAGAAAAGAAGGTCGCCTGGGGCTACTGTTTCTCCCTTTTTCTTGAACCATTTCGCGATAATGCAACTTTCAACCGATTGTCCCTGACGGGGCATGATAATTGGAAACGCCATAGTTCACTCCTTGTGCCATTTAGCATCGATTATAGTTTTCAAATAATCATTTGTCAACATAAAATGTTTAATTAAATAGCGATATAAACATTGTATTAAACATTAATTTGTTATACACTGTGAGAATTATTGCTGGCACATACACCCTGCATATTGCTAGTTGGGTGTATGCCGCCTGGAGGACTGACACATGATAATGCTTAATAATCAGGGTATATTAGAAGGGCAAGTGGCGATTATAACCGGCGGAGCCCAGGGGCTTGGGGAAGCGCTGGCCCAGCGTCTGGACGAAGAAGGCTGCAAGATCGTCGTAGCCGATATAAACCTGGAATCGGCTCAAAAAGTTGCATCAGGGCTTAAGAGCGCCATAGCCTTCCAGGTGGACGTCTGCGATTCCCTCCAGGTCGGAGCGATGGTTCAAAAAGCCGTGGATACGTATGGAAGGCTCGACCTGCTCGTCTCCAACGCTGCAATTCTAATCGCGAAATCCGTTACGGAATTCACCGTGGAACAGTGGCAAAAAATGATAAACGTAAACCTGGTAGGCTATTTTCTGTGCGCACAGGCGGCTGCCAGGGTGATGATTCCCGCAAAAAGCGGCAACATCATTCAAATTAACAGCAAATCCGGCAAAAAAGGCTCGGCGAAAAACTCGGCGTATGCGGCCGCGAAATTCGGCGGTATAGGCCTTACCCAGAGTCTCGCGCTTGAACTGGCCGAATTCGGCATCAGGGTTAACGCAATCTGTCCGGGCAACCTTTTAAACTCCACCTTATGGAATAAGGGCCCGAACAGCCTTTTTAAGCAATATGCCTCCAACCAGGGCATTACGGAAGAGCAGGTAAGGCAAAAATACCTCAGCCAGGTGCCACTGGGGCGAAGCTGCGAGGTTGACGATATCGGCAACGCCATGGTCTTCCTCGCCTCGAGCCAGGCAAGCTACATGACGGGTCAGGCTATCAACGTGACCGGCGGGCAGGAAATGAGGTAGTCACATGAGCGACATGCAATTTCTAATCGAAAACCTTAACAATGCCGACCCTTCGATACGGCTGGATACACTTCAAAAACTCATGGGCAAAATCAGGGATGGAAAGCTCAAGGAGCCCGTGACGGGCAACGACGTGAACAACCATATACATACCAGCTATTCGTTTTCCCCCTATTCCCCCGCCAAGGCCCTGTGGATGGCCTGGAACGCGGGACTCAAGACGGCGGGCATCATGGACCACGATTCCATCAGCGGAGCCCGCGAGTTTATTAGGGCCGGCGAGATTATCGGCATGGCGACTACGATTGGCATCGAGTGCCGGGTAGACATGTCGCGCACGGAGCTGAACGGCAGGCGCATCAACAATCCAGACCAGGACTCCATAGCCTACATGGCTCTGCATGGAGTACCCCACGGCGCCATCGACGAAGTGACAGAATTTTTCAAGCCTCTCATTGAGAAGAGAAACAAACGCAACGCCCTGATGGTGGATAAAATAAATTCACTTCCGGGCGCCTCCAGCCTCGATATCGATTTCCGGAAGGACGTGATGCCGCTCTCCCAATACGCCAATGGCGGAAGCATCACCGAAAGGCACATCGCCCTTGCCCTGTCCAGGAAGATAATCGCCTTGTGCGGAAGGGGAGCGCCCCTGGTTTCCTTCCTGAAGGCCAGGCTTGGCTTGAGGCTTTCGGACAAGGCCGAAAAGAACCTGCTGGACGCGGAAAGCGCCTTCTACGAGTACGATCTTCTGGGCCTCATCAAGAGCGACCTGATAAGCTCCTTCTATATAAATGCGACGGATGAGTGCCCGGACGTGAAAGACGTCATTGCCCTCGCCTCCCGCATCGGGGCTATCTCGGCTTACGCGTACCTCGGGGACGTAGGCGACTCGGTTACGGGCGACAAGAAAACGCAGAAATTCGAAGACGATTATCTGGACGAGCTCTTTTCCGTCATCAAAGGGCTCGGCTTCAACGCCCTTACCTATATGCCTTCGCGAAACACGCCCGCCCAGATCTCCCGCATCAAGGGACTGTGCGAAACACGCGAGTTCTTCCAGATAAGCGGTGAAGACATCAATTCGCCCCGACAGTCCTTCGTGTGCGAGGCGATGAAAAGCCCCTCGTTCGACAATCTGAAGGATTCGACCTGGGCGCTTATCGGCCACGAACTCGCGGCGACCAAGGATGCGGCGGCCGGAATGTTCTCGCCCGCAGCGCTTAAAAAATACCCCTCGCTTACCGAGCGGATATGCGCCTTTAGGGAAATAGGCCTAAAAAAGGCATAAGGAGAGCTCTGAAAACTTCAGTTTTTCAGAGCTCAACCGTTAACAGGCTGTTGAAAAAGCTTGTTGCTTTGTCAACAGCCTTTAACATTCCTCGCATTTGATTACAAATGCTACGGTAATGTTACATTTTGGAAGTGTTGAAAATCCTCATCCGAGGTTTTTCAACACCCTTTTAAAAAACCTGATTCCTGCAAGGAATCAGCAAGGAAGCCCTGATAACCACAGGGTTATTGGGGCTTCCTACAAGGAGACAACGCAGTATGAAAACAAAAGCGATCCGCCTTTATGGCAAGAGCGACCTCAGACTGGAAGAATTCGACCTTCCCGAAATAAAGGACTCAGAAATTCTGGCGCACATCATATCGGACAGTATCTGCATGTCTTCCTACAAGGCGGCCATGCAGGCAAGCGAGCACAAGCGCGTGCCCAAGGACATCGCCACGAAGCCAATCATCGTCGGTCACGAGTTCTGCGGCGAGATCGTAAAAGTCGGAAAAAAATGGCAGGCACAATTCAAGGCCGGGGACAAATTTTCCATCCAGCCCGCGCTTAACCAGAAGGACGATCCCTATGCCGCGCCAGGCTATTCCTTCCAGCACATCGGGGGCAGCGCGACGTACATCGTCATCCCCGAGGTGGTCATGGAGCTGAACTGCCTCCTTCCCTACGACAATGAAGCTTTTTTCTACGGCTCCCTTTCCGAGCCCATGTCCTGCATAGTCGGCGCCTTCCACGCGAATTATCACACGCACGGCGGATCCTACGTCCATGACATGGGCATCGTCGAGGGCGGCAGGATGGCCATTCTCGCCGGCGTCGGCCCGATGGGACTCGGCGCCATCGACTACGCCATACACTGCGATCGGAAGCCGGCCTTGCTCGTCGTTACCGACATAGACGACGCGCGCCTCAAACGGGCGGAGTCTATCTACACCGTCGAGGAGGCCGCGAAGAACGGGGTAACGCTCCGGTACGTTAACACGGGGGCGCTGGAAAATCCCGTAGAGCGGCTGCTCGAGCTCAGCGGCGGAAATGGATTCGACGACCTCCTCGTTTTTGCCCCGGTCAAATCCGTCGTCGAGTTCGCGGACAGAATTCTCGCCCATGACGGCTGCCTCAACTTTTTCGCGGGTCCCGGGAATACCTCATTTTTCGCGGAATTAAATTTTTATAACGTCCACTACAACGCGACCCACGTCGTGGGCACGAGCGGCGGCAATACGGAGGACATGATCGAGTCCCTGCGGATGATGGCGGACGGTAGGATAAACCCTTCTTCGATGGTTACCCACGTCGGCGGCCTCAACTGTGTCGTCGAGACGACGCTTAACCTACCTAAGATCCCCGGGGGCAAAAAGCTCATCTACACCAACATCGACATGGAGCTTACCGCCCTCGACGATTTCGAGGCAAAGGGAAAAGGCGATTCCGTGTTCAGAAAACTCGCACAGATCGTCGAGCGGAACAACGGACTTTGGTGCCTCGAGGCCGAAAAATACCTGCTCCTGAATTCAAAGCCCATCTGAGTCGGCGATGGAACTGCGCATATTGATGGCCGGAAGACTGGCTTACCCCGAGGCGCTCGCGCTGCAGGAGCGCCTAATGGCCCTCCGCCAGCTGGATCAAATCGGGGATACGCTCATGCTCGTCGAGCATCCCCCCGTGCTTACCCTTGGCCGGCGCGGGGGAGCGGCCAATATCCTTCTTTCGCCGGAGGCCCTCCAAAGGGAAGGCGTCAGTGTGCACGAGGTAAGCCGGGGTGGGGACGTCACCTACCACGGGCCGGGGCAGATAGTCGGCTATCCGATAATGGACCTCCGGCTCATGGAAAACGATATAAAAAAATATGTGTGGAACGTAGAAGAAGTTTTTATCCGGCTTCTTTTCGCGGAGTTTGGAATTGATGCGCGGCGGGAAGAAAAGAAATATACCGGCGTCTGGGTCGGGGACGATAAAATAACCGCGATAGGAATCTCGGTAAGCAGGCACATCACCATGCACGGCTTCGCCTTTAACGTGAACACCGACCTGAGCCACTTCAAGTGGATCAATCCCTGCGGCATCACGGACAAAGGGGTAAGCTCCCTGCAAAAACTGCTCGGCCGGGAGCTGGACATGGCCGAGCTTAACGGTCTCGTGGCCAAGTATTTTTGCGTAGTCTTCGATAGGACGGCGAGCGAGGCGCTGCTCTGACGTTTTCTAAATAATCGCGACGCCCAGTTTCTCGGCGAGGCAAAGCACGTCGTCGGCCGGCTTCCGGTCGCAGACCAGCACGTCGACCTCCTTAAGCAAGGCGAAGGTGTAAGGCATGTTTCTGTCCATCTTGCTCAAATCCATCAACATGATTATCTTTCCCGCCTTCTTGATGATGGCTTTCTTAAGCTCGGCTTCGTCGAAGTTGCCGATGGTAAATCCGTTTTTCTGCGAATAGCCCGATGCCGCGATTATCGCGATGTCTATGTTTATGTTCTTTATGAAATTGATGGAGTTGGCGCCGGATACGGTGAGGTTGTTTCTGCTCAGTTGTCCGCCGACGAGGGTAACAGTGGGGCTTGTGTTCTTTATTATTTCCATGGCGATGTTGGGTGCGGTAGTCACTATCGAGAAATTCTGGTTCGGCAGCATTCGGGCCAGGAACATGGTAGTAGTCCCCGAATCTATGAGGATGGAGCGTCCCGTCTCGACGTAGGGCAGGGCTTTTTGGGCTATCGTTTTTTTGGCATGTACGTTTTCGGTCATGCGCAGGCTGAATAAATTCTCGCTGGCCGGGTCCGAACGGAAAACTGCCTTTACGCCGCCCCAGGTCCTGACTATCGCGCCTTTCTCCTCGAGATACGCGAGGTCCCGCCTGATGGTCATCGAAGAGACATCAGGAAAAAGAACCTCCAGTTCCCTGAACTGGATATCGCCGTTTTCGTCAACGTATCGCTTGATGCTTTCGCGCCTTACATCACTCACGAATATCACATCCTTGCATTGATTTGTTTTTCCGTAAAGGATTCATTTTTATATCGACAGAAATTTTAATCCGGATCGCGGGCGGGTGAATTCGTGTACCGGAACGCGGCTGCTTTTGGCATGAAGCTTTAGCGGCATTATTCTAGCTGGTAAACAGTCCGCTGTCAAGTTTTACCCCACCGGCGCTAACGTGTCCCCGAGGGTGTCCGGACAACTCCGCCTGCCGGAAACCCTTGCCTAAATTTTCCTTTCATAAAAAAATAATGTGTATCAAAACAAGAATTTTGTCCATTCCTTTCTCGTAAAGCTGGGTGTATCGTTACGACATTCTATTATGAAGTAGGGTTGCCACATTGGAAGGAAAAGTAAAAGTCGGCCTGTTCGGCATCGGTCTGGATACTTACTGGGCTCAATTTCAAGGCCTTAAAGAGCGCCTTGAGGGCTATCAACAGCAAATCGCCGGCCAGATCCAGTCGATTGGGCAAGTAAATCTCGTAAATGCCGGTCTCGTGGACAATCCCGACCGAGCGAAATCCGTCGGTTCCCTCTTCAAGCAGCAGCAGGTTGACATAATATTTTTGTATATCTCTACCTATGCATTGTCGTCAACCGTACTGCCCGTGGTGCAGGCGACCGGGGTTCCGATAGTCGTCCTCAACATACAGCCTTCGAAGGCGATAGATTACGACGCGTTTAACAAGCTCGAAGACCGGGGACTAATGACCGGTGAATGGCTTGCGCATTGCCAGGCCTGTTCGGTTCCCGAAGTGGCGAGCGTCTTTAACCGGGCGGGCATCGCTTATCACCTGGTAACCGGCTTTCTCGGCGACGGAAGGACAAACTCCCTCATCGCCGATTGGGTGGAGGCATCGCGCGTGGCGCGCATCATGAGGGGCAACAGGCTCGGCGTCATGGGCCATTACTATGCCGGCATGCTCGACGTGTACACCGACGTGACGCGGCAGATCGCAACATTCGGCGGACAGGTCGATCTTATAGAAATCGACGAGCTTGCGGCATTCAGGGCGGGCGTAAGCGAGGCGGAACTCAAGGCCAAGCTGGAGGAATTCCAGAAAACCTTCGCCGTGGCGCCGGAATGCGAGGAATTCGAATTGGTGCGGGCCGCTAAAACTTCCGTGGCCCTGGACAAACTGGTAAGCAGGCACCAGCTTGGGTCTCTGGCTTATTATTACGAAGGAACCGCAGGTTCCGTGAATGAGGAAATTATAACCTCTGTTATCGCGGGAAACACCTTGTTAACGGGAAGGCACGTGCCCGTAGCCGGGGAATGCGAAATCAAGAATGCCCAGGCGATGAAGATACTGGACAGCTTCGGAGTAGGCGGATCTTTTTCCGAGTTTTACGCGCTGGATTTCAACGATGACATTGTAATGCTGGGGCATGATGGACCGGGGCATTTTTCGATATCCGGGGGGGCTGTTTCCCTCGTTCCGCTGCCGATTTACCACGGCAAGCCGGGAAAGGGTCTTTCCATCCAGATGACGGTAAAACACGGGCCGGTAACCATCCTGGCCGTGGGCGAGGAGCCTTCGGGGGTTTTTTTCCTGGTTGCCCAAGGGGAATGCGTGGAGGGACCGGTGCTGAATATCGGTAACACCAACAGCCGCTACCGCTTCAGCCTTGGGGCGGGGGAGTTTATAGAAAAGTGGTCGATGGCCGGCCCTTCCCACCACTGCGCAATCGGGGTGGGGCACATCGCGGGACGCATAGAAAAACTGGGCAGGCTTTTGAATGTCCCGGTCAGGAACATCTGCTGATTCCCGGAATCGCAAAGGAGCACACGATGATTCGAAAAGGATTTGCGATGCAGCTGTTGCCTGGAAAGATCGGCGAATACCGGAAGCGGCACGATGCAATCTGGCCGGAACTGGTAAAAGAGCTGCGGGACGCGGGCGTGCGGGATTATGTCATTTATCTCGATACAAGGACGAATACCCTGTACGCCAGCCAGAAGCTTAGCGGAGATAATGCGGCGAAGCTTCCCGGAACGGCGATTGTGAAGAAGTGGTGGGCGTACATGGCCGACCTTATGGAAACGAATCCGGACAATTCCCCGGTCTGCATAGATCTGGAGGAAATGTTCTATCTGGAATGACCTTTTCGCTTTCCGCAGCCGTCTCTACGGGGAAGCCGGCGGTCACTTTTCATCAGGAGGAAAAATCAGGTGACAGACAATATTCTTGAGCTGAGGGGAATAACTAAAACGTTCCCGGGCGTCAGAGCCCTCGACGAGGTTCATTTTCAGCTCAAGCGCGGCCAGATACATGCGCTCATGGGCGAAAACGGGGCGGGAAAGTCAACGTTCATAAAGGTTATCACCGGTGTGCACGCGGCAGACTCGGGGGAGATATTCCTCAATGGAAGGCCGGTAGACTTCAAGAACCCCAAAGAGGCCATCAAGCACGGCATAGCCGCAGTCTATCAGCATGTAACCTGCTATCCGGACCTGAGCGTCGCGGAAAACATCTTTATGGGACACGAAGACGTCATGAAGATGACCAAGACCCTCAGGTGGAAAAGCATGTACCAGAAAGCCCAGGCCCTCCTGGACCAGCTGGGAAGCGACATCGACGTGAGGACGGAGATGCGGGCGTTTTCGGTTGCGCAGCAGCAGATTGTCGAGATAGCAAAGGCGCTTTCCACCAACATCGACATCCTCATCATGGACGAGCCGACGGCTGCCCTTACCAACCGCGACTGCGAGGAGCTCTATCGCATCACCGAAAAGCTCAGGGACGACGGAAAGTCCATCATCATAATTTCCCATAAATTCGAGGACATGTACCGGCTCGCGAGCGACGTAACCGTTTTCCGCGACTCGAAATACATCGGTAGCTGGCCGGTTAGCGGCATCGCGAAGGACGACCTCATCACCGCGATGGTCGGCCGGAGCCTTACCACACTCTACCCGAAAGCCGCGAACACGCCATCGGACGAAGAGGTTTTCAGGGTGGAAAAGCTCTCGCGGATAGGCTACTTTGCCGACATTTCCTTTAATATAAAGCGCGGCGAGCTGCTTGCGCTTACCGGCCTTGTAGGCGCGGGGCGCAGTGAGGTCTGTCAGGCGATTTTCGGCGTTGATCCCATAGACTCGGGGAAAATATTCATCGGCGGGAAGGAAGTCGTAATCTCGAATCCCAGCGAGGCGATGAAAATGGGCATCGGGTTTCTTCCCGAGGACCGCCAGACCCAGGGGCTTTTCCTTCCATGGACTATCGAGCGGAACATAACCCTGCCCCAGCTCGACGATTACCGGAAGCATGGCGTAATCGATACGAAAAAGGAAAAGGCTGCTGCCGAGGTCCTCTTCAACACGGTAAACATAAAGGCGCCGGGAGTAAGCACGATAGCCGGGGCGCTTTCCGGCGGAAACCAGCAGAAGATAATCGTGGCCAAGCTGCTCGCCTGCGAGCTGAAGCTCATCATCATGGACGAGCCGACGAAGGGCATCGACATAGGCGCCAAGAGCGCCATTTATTCGATCATCAGGGAATTGACCAGGCAGGGATACGCCGTGCTGATGGTGTCTTCCGAAATGCCGGAAGTCCTGGGCATGAGCGACCGCGTGGTGGTGATGCACGAGGGACGGGTCACGTTGATCGCCGATACGGCGTCCACCAGCCAGGAACAGATCCTGGAGGCGGCGATGACGACGGTGCACGGCGCGAAGGCGGAGGTTAAATAAAAATGACTCCGAAAAACAATTTTAACGGCATAGGAAAGTTCCGGGAGCTCGGGCTCCTGATATTCATTTTGCTTCTCACCGGTTTTATACAGATGCGGAACTCCCAATTTCTTACGGCGGAAAACCTGAACGACATGATGGTCAACGCCTCGATACTCGGCGCGCTGGCCGTGGGAATGATGATGGTGATGATCACCGGCGGCATCGACCTATCCATCGGCGCGGTCATAGCCTTCTCGGGCATGGTATCCGCCCTGGTGATCCGCGATAATCCGCAGACCTCGGTTTTCGTTACCCTGATTATCGGCACGCTTACCGGATCAGTTCTGGGCTTCATCTCCGGCATCATCATATCCAAGGGCAAGGTGCTCGCACTGATAGCGACTTTGGGCATGATGAACGTATTCCGGGGGTTTACCTACGTCATAGCCAAGGGCTCGTGGGTCAGCGCGCACCAGATGAATCCCGGCTTCAAGGCCCTGGCCCTGTCCAGATTCCTCGGAATAAATACCCTTGTGTGGGTTTCCATGCTGATATTCCTTTTCGCCTTTTACTTTCTTAAATACACCCGCACCGGTCGGAAGGTGTACGCGATAGGAAGCAACGTGGAAGCCGCGCGCATCTCGGGCATCAACGTGGACCGTGTTCTTATAATGGTGTACACCATCATGGGAACGATAAGCGGCCTGTGCGGCGTACTGTGGGTTTCCAAGTATGCATCCGCCCAGGGCGACACGGCCTCGGGCTACGAGATGACCGTCATAGCGGCCTGCGTCATCGGCGGGGTCTCCGTTTCGGGCGGCTCCGGAAAGGTGCCCGGGGTGTTTCTGGGCGTCGTGCTGCTGGGCGTCCTCAAGCAGGCCCTCCCCATGCTCAAGGTTTCCCCGTTCTGGCAGGATGCCATCTACGGCATCATCATACTGTTCGCCGTCCTCATGAATACCTATTTCAAGCGCACTTCCGACAAGAACAATCTAATGAGGAGAAAAATCTGATCATGGAAACCAATACACCCGCGGGAATCGGCCTGCGCGAGAGCAGTTTCGTTTCTGTCATGCGTTTCCTGATGAAATGGGAAACGATACTGTTCCTCATCCTCGTTCTCCTCAATGTCGTGAACAGCCTTATCTCTCCCTACTACCTGAACTTCCCCGGACTCATGGACGCATCCCTTACATTCCTGGACAAGTCGTTCATCGTGTTTCCCATGGCCATGATCATCCTCATCGGGGAGATCGATATTTCGGTGGCTTCTACCATCGCCCTCTCGTCGGTCATGATGGGCGTTTCCTACAATGCGGGAAGCGGCGTCCCCATGGTTGCTGCCATGCTTATCTGCCTCGCCGTCGCCACCCTGTGCGGCTTCATAAACGGCTTTCTGCTGACCAAGTACAAAGAGCTTTCGCCCATGATCATCACGCTTGCCACGGCTACGATGTACCGCGGAATCGCCTATGTCATCCTCGAGGACAGGGCGGCCGGAAAGTTTCCACAGTGGTTCCAATACTTCGGATGGGGCTATGTCGGACCGGTGCCCTTCATGCTCATCTGCTTTGCCGTTTGCGCCTTGCTCTTCCTGTTCATCATGAACAAGACCGCCTTCGGCCGCCGTTTGTATGCGATCGGAAGTAACCGCCTCGCGAGCAGGTATTCGGGAATCATGGTCAACCGCTACCGTCTTTTCGTGTACACCCTGGCGGGTTTCATGGCCGGAGTAACGGCCATCTTCCTGACTTCGAGGATGTCCTCGACGCGGCCCAACATAGCCATGGGCTACGAACTCGACATAATCTCGATGGTGGTCCTCGGCGGCATAAGCACAGCCGGCGGAAAGGGAAAGCTTTCCGGAGCCCTTATCGCCATCTTCATTATCGGGCTGCTTAAATACGGCATGGGCCTCCTGAACTTCGACGCGCAGATACTGATGATCATAATCGGCCTTTTGCTGGTTTTCTCCGTCATGCTTCCGAACGTAATAGGACGAAAGGGCAAACGGGTTCGGCTCAACTGAGCCGGTCCCTGCTAATGGATACACGGCGTCTCGACGCCTGGTATATACAAAGCCGGTCTTTTTAAAAGACCGGAAAAATCAAAGGAGAGAGAAGAAATGAACAAAGCAACGAAAATGTTCTTCATCGCGCTCGCTGTACTGATGGTGAGCGGCATTGCGTTTACAGGCTGCTCAAAAGCGGCGGGAAAATCCGCAAAGTATGCGCTGATCGTCAAAAACACCGGAAACCCCTACAATGAAAAAGAAGCAGCGGGATTCGAGGCGGCCGTAACCGAGTTCGGAGGCGTCGCAATCGTCAAGCGCCCGGCCAACCCCACCGCGGAAGACCAGATCGCCATGATCAACGAACTCATCAGCCAGGGTGTAGCCGCGATTGCCCTCGCCGCCAACGATCCTGACGCCCTTCAGCCGGCGCTTCAGAAGGCCACCGCCAAGGGAATCAAAGTCATCTCCCTCGACTCGTCGGTCAACAAGGCAAGCCGCCTGACCCATGTGCAGCAGGCAGATCCCGTCCTCATCGCCCAGAGCCTCGTGGACGGCGCCTTCGAAATGGCCGCAGGCAGCGGCGAAATCGCCATCCTGTCCGCAACCTCCACCGCGACCAATCAGAATGCATGGATCGACAACATGAAGATCATTCTGAAAGACGCCAAGTACGCCAACCTCAAGCTGGTAAAAGTTGCCTACGGTGACGATCTCCGCGACAAGAGCGTCTCGGAAACCGAAGCCCTGCTTCAGACCTATCCCGCCCTCAAGGTAATCATAGCCCCGACCACCGTCGGTATCGCCGCTGCCGCGAAAGTGGTGATGGACAAGGGTCTCGTCGGCAAGGTAATCGTGACCGGACTCGGGCTTCCTTCCGAAATGGCCGCTTACATGGGCACGGACGGTTCATGCCCAGCCATGTACCTGTGGAACCCGATCGACATCGGATACCTGGCCGGTTATACGGCAAAGGCGATGGTCGAGGGAAAATCGACCGGAAAAGTCGGCGACACCTTCGAAGTCGGCAAGCTCGGAAGCAGATCCGTTACCGTAGCCGGTGACGGTGGAACCGAAGTCGTGCTCGGCGGACCGTTCAAATTCGACACTGCAAACATCGCTGAATGGAAATCGGTGTACTAAAAAAGCCGGTTTAAGCACCAGTACCAAAAAAACCGACTGGAGGAATCCGGTCGGTTTTTTTTCACAAAACGGATTGCGCGCCCCAAACAGCCGCTATCCGACCCTACAGTGTTCGCCTCTCGGTTTCAGGAGGTTTTCATGAATTTCGATATGCTGCATCCCGCCGACCAGATCGTGATGATCATGGAGCGCATCTATGCCTACGGAATGACTACCACCAGCGGCGGAAACCTTTCCATCATGGACGACAATGGCGATGTCTGGATAAGCCCGGCCGGCATCGACAAGGGATCGCTCAACCGCAAGGATATCGTCTGCATGAAGGCGGACGGCTCGGTCGAGGGCATCCATCGTCCCTCGAGCGAATATCCCTTCCACAAGACAGTCTACGCCCGCCGGCCGGACCTGAGGGCAATACTTCATGCGCACCCTCCGGCTCTCGTGGCCTTCAGCATCGTGCGCAAAATTCCGGAAGCCAACCTGATTCCCGACGTGCATGAAATATGCGGCCAGGTGGGAATAGCCGAATACGGCGTTCCGGGCAGCGACGAGCTCGGGGCTAAAATTGCCAGGGTTTTCGCGGGGGGAATAAATACCGTTCTCCTCGAAAACCACGGCATCGTCGTGGGTGCGGAAAATCTCTTCAAGGCTTTCATGGCATTTGAGACTCTCGACTTTTCCGCCCGCCTGGAAATCTCCGCCAAGCGGATGGGCGCAATAATGCCTCTGGGCAGGGAACAGCTCGCCCTGGCCGCGCAAAAGAAACAACCTTCAATGCCTACCTATACTGCTTCCGCTCCGGGCAGTGCGGAACGGGCAGCCCGCCGGGAGATGGTGGAACTGATCCACCGCGCTTATGACCAGCGCCTGGTCTCGAGCACCCAGGGAACTTTTTCCCGGCGGCTGGACGGTGATAATTTTATAATCACGCCCTTCAACCTGGATAGAAAATACCTGGAAAGCGAGGATCTCGTGCGCGTCCAAGGAACCAAGGTGGAGGAAGGAAAGAACCCGAGCCGTTCGGTTCTCCTGCACCGGAGAATCTACGAAAAGCATCCTTCGGTCAATTCGGTGATAATCGCGCATCCGCCCTCAATGATGGTATTCGCCGTCACGGACGCCCTGTTCGACTCCCGCACCATTCCCGAAAGCTACATCCTGCTTCGCAACATCCCGCTCCTGCCTTTCGGCATCGACTTTACGGACAGGGAAAAGACCGCGGATGTCTTTTCCGCAAAGACAGCCCTGGCCATAATAAAAAACAATTGCATCATCGCTACGGGCACGACGCTGCTCAATGCCTTCGACCGGCTTGAAGTGGCGGAATACAGCGCCAAGGCGATACTATCGGCCCACAGCCTGGGAGAAATCGTAAAGATAAATGGAGAGCAGGTGGCCGAGCTGGAAAAGGTGTTTCACCTCGAGCCTTCCTAGGCAGACACCTGGTTTTCGAGCTGACCTTAGGGAAGGAGTATGTTTGCAGGATCGGTTTCGGTAGAAAGGGAAATAGTCTTTTCTTCCTTTCCGCTTTTCCACTCGGAGGGGGAGATGCCGGTCTTCCGCTTGAAGAGGCGGGAGAAATAGTACTGGTTTTCAAAGTTCATCAGGGACGAAATTGCTTTTACCGAAAGCTTCGGATCCATCAGGAGTTTCTTGGCGCGGTGGATTCGCAGCTGAAGGAAATATTGGTAGGGGGTCAGGCCGGTGTATTGCCTGAATATGTTAAGAAGATAGGAGTAGCTGATGCCGATCTCGCTTGCGATCTGCTCCGTCTCGATTCCGGTATCCAGATGGAGCTGCATGACCGAGCGCGCAGTGCTGATAAGTTCGTTGTCGGAGCTGCTGAGGTTCAGGCTTATTTTGGAAACGTGGATGTGCGCTAGCAGCTGGAGCACGAGGGCGCCGAGGCGTATCTGGAATCCGGGCGGCTGGTCGCGGCACAGCTGTATGATCTCTTCGTAGTCGCCGATTATTTCCTGGTTGTGGCCGATATGGTAGATGGGTTTCTGGGGTTCGAAGAGTCCGTTGCGGAACAGCCGGTTTGCGTGTTCCCCGGCGAAACCGACCCAGTATTCCTGCCAGCCCGTTTCCGGCTTCGGGTGGTAGGAATGCCACACGCCCGGAAACAGTATAAAAATGTCACCGGTGGAAACTTCGTGTTTTCCGTTGGTATGGTCATTGAAAATGCCGCTGCCGGATGTGATGTACACGACCTGGAATTCGCGGAGCACCCGGCCAAGGACGACCCGGGAAGAATATGAACGGGGATGCTGGCAGGGATCCAGGGGATATTCCCTCCCCGGGGGCACATGGGAATATCCGGCTCCATTGCAGTAGATTTCCCAGCGGAGGGCTTCTTCGTTTACCGGTAGGTATCGCGCGAAACTGTGTCGTTGACCTGACATTTAAATAATGTATATCAAAAGGATAGAATTGTCTATTTATTTATTATTTTACGGGCTGTATGATTGCTTTGCTAAAGTTAATCAGAACGGCGGGGACGCGGTAGAACGCTTTTTTTGTCGCCCGAAGGGAACAGGGCGAAGATCGCCGGCGCGAATTTATTTTGTATATCAGCGTCCGCGGATTTTCCGGCGGGCTCAGTGAATAAGGAGATAACATCATGGGTAAAAGATTTGCGGAAGCGAATGAACGGTATGAATCAATCGGCGTGAATGTGGAAAACGCTCTTAAAACGCTTGCATCGGTTCCTCTCTCCCTCCATTGCTGGCAGGGAGACGATGTCGGGGGCTTCGAGACTCCCGATGCCGCCCTCAGCGGGGGTGGCATACAGGTTACCGGCAATTACCCGGGCAAGGCCCGTACTGTCGCCGATCTCCAGGGCGACATCCTGGCCGCAATGCAGATGATTCCGGGAAGTCACCGGCTTAGCCTCCATGCGATCTACGGCGATTTCGGCGGACAGAAAGTCGAGCGCAACAAAATCGAAACGAGGCACTTCAGGGGATGGATGGACTGGTCTACCCAAAAGGGAATTCCCCTCGACTTCAACGCAACCTGCTTTTCGCACCCGATGGCAAAAGACGGCTTTACCCTGAGCAGCCCGGATAAGAACGTGCGCGACTATTGGATCGAGCACGTGAGCAACTCGCGTAAAATAACCGCCGCCTTTGGCAAAAATCAGGGCAACCCTTCCATCCACAATCTCTGGATAGCCGACGGACACAAGGACTATCCTGCGGACCGTGGCGGATACCGCGCCACCCTGGTACAATCCCTCGACACCATTTTTGCCGATGCATTTCCCGGTCAGCTCATGAAGGACGCCGTGGAGTCGAAACTATTCGGCATCGGCAGCGAGGCCTGCGTCATCGGCAGCCACGAATTCTACATGGGCTATGCCATGAGCCGCAAAAAGATGATCTGCCTCGACCTCGGGCATTTCCATCCGACGGAGTCCCTTGCGGACAAGCTTTCTTCAATCTTCCTATTCATGGACGAAATACTCCTCCATGTGTCGCGTCCGATGCGCTGGGATTCGGACCACGTGGTTCTGTTCAACGACGACATCCGATTGTTCATGCAGGAGCTCGTGCGGAGCGGAAAGCTCGACCATGCCCATATCGGGCTGGATTATTTCGACGCCTCCATGAACCGCATCGGAGCCTGGGCCATCGGCGCGCGCAGCGCCCTCAAGGGGCTCCTGTTCGCCCTCCTGGAGCCGCACGCCCAACTTGCCGGCTACGAGAAAGCAGGAAACCTGTTCGCCCGCCTTGCCACCATGGAGGCCGCACTCGTCATGCCCTTCGGCGATATCTGGGACGAATACTGCGAGCGCATGCAGGTGCCTCTCGAGGCCGACCTCATTGCCCGGGTGACCCGCTACGAGCAGGACGTCCTGTCCAAGAGAAAGTGAGGAAATAATAATGTTCAATAAAAAATCGATCAGCCTTCTTTTGGACCTGTCCCGCGAGTTCGGCTCCGATCCGCGCTACGTCATCGCCGGCGGCGGAAACAGCTCCATAAAAGACGGCTCCGTAATGTACGTCAAGGGTTCGGGAAGCCGGATGGGCACCATTACCGCGGACGGCTTCGTTGCGATGGATCTCGGGCGGATGTCCGTGATTTGGGAAAAGCCCTACTCGAAAGACGCCGACCGGCGGGAAGAGGAAGTTCTCGTCGACCTGCTTGCGTCCAGGAAACCCGGTGAAGAGCAGAAGCGTCCGAGCGTAGAGGCTCTGCTTCACGCGCTTTTTCCGCAGCCTCTTGTGATGCACACGCATCCCGCGCTGGTAAACGGACTCACTTGCGGGGTGGATGGCGAAAAAGAAGCAGCCTCCCTTTTCGGGGAAAATGCCGTCTGGATTCCGCTTGTCGAGCCTGGCTACATCCTTGCCAAATACGTCCGCGACGCGATGAGCGGCGCAGGGGGGTTCCGTAATATAGTCTTCCTCCAGAACCACGGCGTGTTTGTCGCTGCCCAGACCCCCGAGGAAATCCGCTCGCTGTACCGCGATGTCTTTTCTACCATTGGAGGCAAGGTAAAAACCCTTCCCGACGCCGAAAATGTCGAAGCCGACATTTCTCCTGTTCCGGCAATTCTGGAAGCGTTCAAAGCGGTTCCCGGCGATCCGCCCCTTGTGCTCCCCTTCATGGACAGGATTCTCTCTCCTCTCCTCGAATCGAAGGAATCTTTTTCCGTGCTGGAGCATCCCCTTACGCCGGACCACATGGTCTATGCGGGCTTTCTTCCGCTTTTCGTCGAGCGGATGCAGGATCTCCCCGACCTTTTAGTATCTTATATGAAGATGCACAAGGAACTGCCCAGGATAATCGCCGTGCAAAACGGCTGCTGCTATTCCTGCACGAAAACCAACAAGGGAGCCCAGGATGCGAGGGACCTTTTTCTGGACGCGGCGATGGTCGTGGCATACAGCCGCTTTTTCGGGGGACCCCGGCCGATGACCGAACGCCTCGTGACCTTCATCAGGAACTGGGAAGTCGAAAAATATCGCCAGAACAAAGCGTGACGGAATAAAATTATGGACATGGTAACAGTCGTTCTTGACATAGGAAAAACAAACAAGAAAATAGTCGTTTATGATTCTAAAATGAAGCTTTTAACCATATACAGCAAAAGCTTTCCCTCCCTTGCCTTCGAGGATCTGCGGGTCGAGCAGGTCCAGGCCATTGAGAACTGGTTTCTGGATATCCTGCGGGAAATATCCGCTTCCTTCCTTGTTGCCGCTATTTCGATAACCACGCACGGGGCTGCCGCCGTTTGCATCGGCTCGGACGGTCTTCCCGCCGTTCCTGTCATCGACTATACGACGGGGGTGGACGAGGGCGTGCATGAGCGATTTTATCGGGCGGCGGGAACTAGGGATATGCTCCAGAGGGAAACCTGCACTCCGGAAGTAAAGCCGCTCATCAACCTCGCGAAGCTCCTGTTTTTTACCAGAGAACGCTTTCCCGCCGAATTCGCCAAAGTCAAGACCATCCTGTGCTACCCGCAATATTTCAGCTACCGCCTTACGGGCGAGATTTGCGCCGATTATACCTATCTGGGCTGTCATACCTACCTGTGGGATTTCAAAAAAAATACCTGGTCGGACGTAGTCGCGAGACTTGGCTTCCAGGGGCTTTTTCCGCAGCGTATCGAATACCCCGGAAGCGTAGCCGGCGGCATCGCAAAAAAAATCGCCGAGCGGACGGGCATTGCCCAAGGTACTCCTGTGCTCGTAGGCATCCACGATTCCAACTCGTCCCTCATCCCCTACCTTATTTCGGGAAGCGGCAATTTTCTCCTCAATTCCACCGGTACCTGGTGTGTCGCCATGCATCCCGAAAAGTCTGCCGTTCTCAAAGACGACGATATTGGGAATACTGTTTTTTTCAACCTTTCGGTGGCGAATGCGCCGATAAAGACGGCGATATTCCTGGGTGGGCTCGAGCTCGACGGGTGGATCTCCGTTCTGCACAAGATGCATGGGCGCAGCGATTATCCCGATTATTCGCATGCCCTCGCGCAGGAAGTTCTGGCGGAGGCGAGCGAATTCATTTTACCCGGCATCGTTCAAGGCGCGGGTCAGTATCCCTCTTCCCATGCACGGCTTGTTTCCGGCGGTATCGAGTATCTATTTGAGGATATTAAAAACGGCGTAGCCTGCCCGCCACTTTTTTTAAATTTCGAAAAAGCTTATATGGTACTTCTAATGTCTCTGGCCCTGCACACGCAAGTGGCCTTCCTGCGTGCCGGACTTAAGCCGGGAATGCCTGTGTATGTCGAAGGTAAGTTCCGGCAGAGTACTGCGTACACAACCCTCGTCGCCAGCCTCTTTCCGAAAAATCCTTTGTATATTACCGGTATAGCCGAGGCTACCAGTTTCGGCGCGGCTCTCCTGGCCTGGGCAGCGGTAAACAAGGTTGAGCTTTCTTCAATGCGCTCCCTTGCCCGTTTCGAGACGCTTCCGGTTATGCCTGTAAAGCTCGAAGGCCTGGAAAGGTATTCGCTAACGTTTTTTTCGCTGCTGGCGTAAAGTTGTCGTGTTGGCCATCTTCGCCGGGGCGCGGCTGGAGTCTTTATATTGGCCCGACCCGCACAAGGGCTAACAGGGTCTTGAAACTGTAAACAGCCTTATCGCTGTTCAGGTAATGCGATTATTTCGAGCTTCCCTTAAATGAATTAAAATCAGCTTGACAAACACGGGGCTTTAAGTAGACTAAGGCTAGCTGAACTTCTGCTAAGCTGGTGCTTATCGGAGCTTCGTGGCTGATTGCTTTCAGGAATCATGTTTTTGGGTGTAGGCGCATCCTTGTAAACAAAGGATTTCCATATTCCAGGGGTGTTGTCATGCAGCTTCGGAAAACTATCGTTCTTTCAGTTTCGGGGATGCTGGCAATCGTGGCTGCTTCTACCTTTATTTCCGGTGCCGGCCAGTCGCGCGCGCTCGGCCTTAAGGAGCTTGAATCCCTGACTCGTGCGGCCATGACGGAGAACTACCGCCTTGAAGCGGCAGGATGGGCTTCGCAGATCAAGAGCGGCGGCCTCAAGGAAACAAGGGCGAAATGGGATGAAGCCATAAGCGCTTCCGACACGGCCTTGAGCAAATTCCTGGATCGGGCTCCGGCCTACCTCGACGATGCCGTGGCTGTCGAGACGATAGCAAACATAAAGGACAGGTGGCTGCGTGCCAAGGAAACTTTTTCGGACTTGAATTCCCTGCTCGATGAACTCGGGAAGAGCAATGCTCGGATATTGGTTAACGTTCTAGGCATGACCAAAGCCAATATTCAGGTTTCCGCCGACATGGGCACCTATTACGCCGAGTCGGAGCTCCTGGGAAAGGTACTGGATCGCTACCAGAACGCAGTTCTTTTTTCTGACGATATTACAAAGGATATGTACGGGATTCTGGCGACTCTGGCATTAAAGGCCGATGCGGCGGTGAAAGCCTCCCGTCTGATCGGTTATGGCGCGTTGCTGCTGGCAATGACATCCGCCCTGCTCGCATCCTTCCTGTTTGCGACTTCCATTTCGCGACGCGTGCATCGCATCGAGAGCGTTATGCAATCTGCGGCTAACAAAGATCTCTCCGCAAGGACAAACGACCGCGCGAAAGACGAACTCGGCCGCCTTGCCGGCCACGTCAATACGGTTATGGATATTCTTCGCCAGTTCATGGAACGCGCCCAAGGTGCCGCCAACGAACTGAGGGCGGTCGAGTCGGGTTTTGCCGAAGCAGCCGAAGCCGCGGAAATCTCGTCCCAAGGCATAGTATCGGGTACCGAAGTCATAGGAAAGAGCGTAGCCGTTCTCGATGAAGATATAGGAAAGACCCTGGGTGCAGCCAGGATTGTCGGCGCGAGCGTCCGGTCTTTTGGAGCGTTGGCAGACGAGCAGGCGAGTGAGTTGACTCTTATAGCAACTGCCGTGGAGGAGATGGCGGCATCCATAAACAGCGCAGCCAAGCTGGCCGATCAAAGGCTGGAAATGGCGGCAGGGCTCGTTGGAGCCGTTTCCGCCGGAGCAGACGAAGCGGAGAGTTCCGCAGAAACTCTCTTGAAGGCGGAAAAGGAACTCGAACGAATCCTCGAGATATCTCTTATGATTTCCAGTGTTGCAGACCGAACCAACGTTCTTTCCATGAATGCCGCCATCGAGAGCGCCCACGCAGGCGAAGCAGGGCGGGGATTTGCGGTGGTCGCGGATGAAATAAGAAAATTGTCCGACACGGCAAGCGAGAACGCATCGGGAATCGATACTGTCGTAGCCTCGGTAGAGAAAAGCCTGCGGGAGTCCCTGGTCTCGGCACAGAGGAGCAGTGCGGTTCTTTCGGAAACGCGGGATTCGGTACAGGCGTTTGTCACCGCATTGGGAGAGATAGGCACTTCGTTCCGCGAACTCTCGTCTGCAGTAAAAGAAGTTTTGGAATCCGCAGGAAAAATTTCTTCCAGCGCGCGACTGATACGCAATGGGGCGGAATCCGCCGTCATGGGCTCGGGGACTATAGAGACGGGACTTCAATCCGTGATGCAGTCTTCCCACCTGGTGGTGGAACGCATCGATGATATAAGAGGGGGCATCGCGAAGCTTTTTACTTCCGTCGAGAGCCTCTCTTCATTGGCTTCCGGCACGGGAGCGCGATCAAAAGACTTGAATACGATGCTTCGTGAATTCAGTCTCGGTGAATCAGTTTCTCAAGTTTGAACTTGATTGGCCCTACCTGCACACAATGCCCAAAAAACCGGTACTGGATGCTGTGCATACTTTGATCGCACTTGGCTGTGAAGCTGGCTTTTTAATGGCACCTGTATCTGCGAAACCACCAGTCTTGATGCGGCTCAGCCCTTGTTTCGTTGTGTAAGAAAAGTCCAAAGAATAAGGGGACTTCTAATAACCTTGTTGGTTATCAGAAGTCCCTCGCTGATTCCTTACAGGAATCAGGTTTTTTAATGGTAGACCTCTCAAAACTGAAGTTTTTAGAGGTCTCCATAATATTTTCCGGCAGGGCTTCGCGAATGCAGATTTATGATGGCACGCTGAAAAGGAAATATAAGAGAAGGACGTAAATGCAGGTCATGGCAACCGCCCCCAGGTTGCTTAAGGATTTATTTTGCTCCATGTATTGATGCAAGGCATAAAAGAGGGGGAATAGAAGAATGGTAAGCATGCTGGTGGCGAAGTTGATGGGCATTGAATAGATTCCCGTGCCGCCGGCAATGCCCAATACGCCGATGACGATAAAGGCAAAGGGCAGTAAAAGGAACATTACCTGGGTCATGCCGCCAAAGACATTGGAAAGTGCGATGCCGAGTTCACCCCGCTTGTGCGACTTGATGACGATTATGTATTCGCTGATTCCCGCAAAGAAGGCCAATGCGGCGGCCGTGGGTATGGTCGGAAGCCCCAATTCCTTCAAGGCGATATCCGCGAATCCGCCTATGAGATCACCGCCGGCGTAAGAGCCGAGCACTCCCAGGAAAAGCATGAGGATTATCCCCGGCCATGAGGTGTCATGTCCCAGACGTTCCGGGTCCGGCGGCACGGATTCCGGATTGTCCTTGCCTTCTCCATAGAATTTCACCAGTGAAACGACATAGTAGATATATATTATGATAAGGACGATACCTATGGCTATCAAGTCGAATTTTTCCAGTACGAGGTTTGCGCCTTTGCCCTGCATCAGAACCATGATAAGCCCAACGATAAACGTTACCGCTCCGCCGGCGATCAGAAGCTCGCCGCCTGCGAGGGTCATCGACCTGGGCATGGCATAGACGCCCTGCTTGTCCTTGGGTAGAAAAAATGAGTAGATGCTGAATGCCAGTCCGTTATTGAAGATAGTTACCATGGAGGTGATGATAGCGGCCAGGGGCGAGACTTTTACGAGGAAGGCAATTACCACGAATTCCGGCAGGGTGCTCAATATGGATCCTACGGTGCCGGAGATGAACCCGTCCCACTTGAGGCGAGCCCCCATTCTTTCCACCCCTTGGATAAATGCCTCGCAGGCTCCCTGGAGGGCAAGCAGTCCTGCCGCAAGCTGGATAACGGCATAGAGTAAACTGGTTGTTGAAATGGGTATGAATGCGCGGTGCTGATTTACGGTGAGCAGTATCCACGCGATCAATCCGATTCCCATCAGTTTTTGCCAGCTTGTCAGTCCCCGGGATCGGGCGTCGATGGAGCGCAGGACCGTCGCCGTCCAGGCTTGCGAACTCGGCAATTCAGGGGCTATTCCCTGTTTTCTTTTTTGGGAAAGATCTTCGAGCGCATACTTGAGTCCCGCCGAATTACTGACTATTTTTTCAAAATCCCCTTTTTTGAGCATCCATCCGAATACATCGGTATTTGCCGTGCACGTGGCGTTTCTGCTTTCTCCGGTCAGGAGGGCACTTTCGCCGATCGTATCCCCCGATGAAAGTTTGGTTATGATGCCGGAACCCGAACGGCTTACATCGATGGATCCTTTATCGATAAAAAAAAGGGAGTCGCCTTCCGTACCCTCACGTATGATGGTCTCGCCTTTCGCAAATCTGACAGGGTTGACGTAATCCTTGAGATTGTACAGTTCTTCGGGAGGGAGGGCGCGTATTATATTGATTCTGCCCAGCTTTTGAAGGAGTTTTATCGTAGGAGTTCCGGTCTTTACGGCATTCATCGAGGCCTCCAAGGTTTCTGGAGTTTGTATCGTTTGAACCTGATGCAAATATACTCGATTTGAAACGGAAAATAAATACTGGCCGTCGTTATTATGGCGTTTGGGCAGCGTGCATGACCCTGCCGGGTATTGGAGGCGTTCGCGTCAGGGATCGCAGCGGAGATCGCGCGCGCCGCGCGGATCTTAGCGGAGAGCCCGGCCTCGCCGGAAGGGCGGGGAGACGCCCCGAAAATTCAGGTTAGCGCGGGTATCAGCCTTTTTTCCATTGATGAGTGCCGCCTGCGGGACAGGTTTTGGCGTCGGGCACGGCGGCTGTTTTTACGGTGGTGGAGCATTTCTTGCAGGAGAATGCGCTTGCGCCCGCAAGGCCCAGGAGGTTCCAGTCGTGATACGCGCCGGTTGGGCAGCCAAAGGCGGCGGGGGCGGCGAACGTGCTTACGACGATGCTGCACTTGGAGCACAGGAACAGCTTGGGACCGGTTTCGGCGATGTAGGTGTAATCGTGCATGCCGCCCGCGGGGCAGCCTTTTGCGTCGGGATTGCCAGCGCCTTCTACGACGGTTTTGCATTTTTTGCACAGGTACATTTTCATGGGAACCTCCGGGTAAGTGATGGTAGCTCTTTGAGCCGGATTTGACAAGCACGGAAAAAAGGCTGACTATGTATAAACGGACCATCGGATGCAAGAAGCCATGCCCCCAGCCAGAGATTCTTCGGATGATTATACGCGCTTAGCCGCCCTTGTTGGGGGGAAAGTGCCACTTTCCGGCCTTTTCAAGGAGATGGAGCAAGTTTTTAAAGGCAGAATGGGTATCCGCAACATGTACGTTGCGTTGATTGAACAGGAAGTATACCTGTCTTTTCCGTATTATGTGGATGAAAAGTCGCCGGAACACGAATTGGAAATTTACCCGATGGAAGGCGCAACCGCGGCTGTCATTCGTTCGCGCAGACGGCGTTGGCTGGTGGAGGAACCGGGGCTTTTACAGACCGTTGCGGGGATAGGCGAGGTTCCCGAAGACTGGCTGGGTGTACCTCTTATAGACCGTGATGGATTGGTTTTAGGCGTTTTGGCCGTTCAGAGCTATGATAAAGGCTTCAGGCTTCGGCAGGAAGATGCCGATTTTGTGGAATTCGCGGCAATTCAGGTGGCGCTTGCCGTGCAGTTTCACGCTATAGACAGGGAGATTGCCGTTCGCAGGATAGAGTCGCTGGTAGAGGAAACGACGGACTTGGAGATGATATATCCAGGTATCCATACAATAGTGGCCGGGATTATTCCTTCCGCCCTTGCCAGTTTCATTATCGCCCGACTGGACTCCAAAGCGGGAGTATTCAGGCTGGTATATTGCGTGGACGACGTGGAGGAGCTGAATACGGGAAGCTGGCCCTCCGATGCCGGCAGCTCGGGTTATATAGTAAGCGGTGCTGGTCAATCATTTATATACGAGGATGGGCTTACCCCGGATCCGGTGGGCTTCGCCATGTTCGGTGCGCGGCCTGCCTACTTTCTGGGGGTGCCCATTCGGCTGGGTTCCCATATCATGGGCGTGGTTATGACCCAGAGCTATGATCGCGAGCAGAAGATTACGCGGGAGGACCAGCGAATGCTCGAGGAGATTTGCCCTTTTATCGCAGCCGCGATAGCGCGTACGGAACTGTTTGGCTCGGTTCATAATCCCAGCAATTGATCGCTTCGGGCAAAAGCGTTCGTTACAGAGATTACTCGTCGAGTTTTCGGTTGCGCCACTTTGTTCGCGGGCGTACACTGGATTTATGGAACATAAAGACGAACAAGGCGTTTTTTACCGCGCCTTGCTTAACAAGGATGCTCAGTTTGACGGGAGCATTTTTTTTGCGATTAAAACAACCGGTATATTCTGCAGATCCATCTGTACGGCCAGAAAGCCGAAGCGGGAAAATGTGCGGTATTTCGATACGGCGCGGGAGGCTATCAACGCGGGTTTCAGGCCGTGCAAAATATGCGCGCCCTTGGATTATCCCGACGATATCCCCCCGGCATATCGCGATCTGATGGCTCTTGTAACGGCCGATCCGCCGGTACGGCTTCAGGATTGGCAAATTCGGGGGCGGGGCGTAGAACCCGAAACACTGCGGCGCTGGTTTAAAAAGAGGTATGGCATGACATTTCAGGCTTTTTCCCGCACATCGAGGCTTTCCAAGGCGTTCGACGCGATCCGCTGCGGTACCAAAGTGGTGGATGCGGGCTTGGCGGCTGGTTTCGAAAGCCTGTCGGGTTTCGGCGCGGCCGCAAAAAAAATAAGCGGTACAGGGCCGACCGGGGCCGCCGAAGCGGGCGTGCTGCTCGTGAGCCGTTTCGAGACGCCGCTGGGTACCATGGTTGCCGGTGACTGGAACGGAAGGCTGTGCCTGCTCGAGTTCGCGGACAGGCGCGCGCTGGAGCGCGAAGTAGCCGATCTTGAACGCCTACTCAAAGTGCCTTCGCGTCCGGGGCATACGGACTTGCATGCCATGGCGGAGAAACAGATTTCGGAATACTTTAAACGGGAGCGGAAGCTGTTCGACATCCCGCTGGAGACGCCGGGAAGCGATTTTCAAAAATCGGTTTGGAAAATTCTTATGGCGATCCCCTATGGCGAAACCCGGAGCTACCGGGATCAGGCTGCGGCCTTGGGGCGGCCACAGGCCGTGCGCGCTGTTGCCAACGCTAACGGCCAGAACCGCATGTCCATAATCATTCCCTGCCACCGGGTGATAGGCGCGGACGGCAGCCTTACCGGATACGGCGGAGGGCTTCCCCGAAAGAAGTCGCTGCTTGAACTCGAGTCGGGGCAAAACTTCCTTTGATCAGTTGAAGGCCATCCCGAAGACAAGGCCGGAGAGATAGGGCAGAAGCCAGATGGCCCACACGACGAGGCTGAAGCGATGAAAACTTTTCATCGCTTTTTCGCGTTTCCGGGCAAGCACCAAAGTCGCCCATACGGCATGGACCAGCATGAGCACGATGGCCAGCAGGCCGGTGATCGCGTGGAAATTGAACTCGAGCAGCCCGCCTCCGGCGATAGCGCTCATCACGGTGGTACCCGCGGTGTCGCAGACGAAGCCGAGCCAGAAAAATGCCAGCCAGCGCGGCGATAACGCACCTTTGATCTTTTCTCCCCATACGCCGATGGAATAGAAAATCAAGGCTCCGGTAATTAGAACGATCGCTGCGATCAACATGGTTGCACTCCTTTGGAAAATATCTTGACACTTAACAGTGCTATATTGTACTCTATAGTGCAAACATAATCAATAGGGGGACTCTAACAGGGTGTTGAAAAACCTCGGATGAGGATTTTCAACACTTCCAAAATGTAACATTACCGTAGCATTTGTAATCAAATGCGAGGAATGTTGAAGGCTGTTGACAAAGCAACAAGCCTTTTCAACAGCCTGCTAATAACCTTGTTGGTTATCAGAGGTCCCCAATTATTATTTTTCTGTCAAGAGGAATGCATGGAAAAAAGCGAAAACAGGACCGAACGCAAAAAACGCGAAACCCGGAATAAAATCATCGAGTCTGCATCCGACTTGTTTATCGAGCGCGGAGCGCGTTCCGTTTCCATGGACGAGGTGGCAGAGCGCGCCGATATGGCCAGACGTACTTTATTCAACCACTTCGAGACGAAAGACGCGCTCCTGTACGCAGTCGCCGCACCCGTCCTCGAAGATGCGATAGTGCTTGCCGGTGAACGCCTTGCCCTTGATCGGGTGGCTTTGGACGAGGTATTGAATTTATGCTTTGCGTTGTATGTCCGCTATGGGCGACGGCTTGAGCTGCTATATTCCTTCGAATTCGGGGATTCTCCGGCGCTTGCCGACCTCCATGGCCGATACATGCGAATTTTTGGCCAACTGGTCCAGAAAGCGGCCGGAGATATGGACTCGCGGGCTTTTGGAAAACTGGTCTACCGCGTTTTCGTTCCATTACTGCGCTCCCTTGAGGGGGATGTCGATATCGAACGCAGGTTTCATCAGGGCATGAAGGCCTTGATAGCGGGGGCATTGCTCCAGGAACCGGCTGCGCGGTCCTGATCTGCACCGACGAGGGGAAAGAGATCGTCGGCGGCATCATGAAGGAGTATATGCAGGTAACGAAGAAGCTGTTCGCCGGATTGGGCGCCGAAAAAAGCAGGCTTCTCGTAGAGCTGCTTGATGAATCCGTAAGCATACTCGAGAAAAATCAGCAGGATGGGGGTAAGGCATGAAACTTCTCATTGCCGGAGCTTTTGGCAACTTGGGAACGGAAATCACGAAAGCCGCAGTGGCAGCCGGCCATACGGTGGTTGCCGCCGATAAGACGGTAAAAAGCCTTGAGGGCATGGATCCGTCGCGCTATTCCGCACGGGAGATCGACGTTACAAAGCCCGATACGCTGAAGGGTCTATGCGATAACGTGGATATGGTGATTACCACCGTGGGGCTGACGACAGGCAGCACGGTCGTAACTCATTACGATATCGACCTGCAGGGTAACGTGAATCTCCTGAACGAGGCGAAAAAGGCCGGTGTCGGAAAATTCATCTATACATCGGTTATAAAAGCGGAAACCGACGCGAGCATTCCCATGCTGGACGCCAAGCATAGGTTCGAGCTTGCGCTGAAGTCGAGCGGGATGGAATATTTGATACTTCGGCCAAGCGGTTATTTTTACGATATCGCAAAGGTGTTTCGGCCAATGATAGAAAAAGGCACGGTGCTGCTTCTGTCCGGCGCGGTCTCCAAGGCCAATGTGATGGATACGGCGGATCTGGCTGATTTTATCCTGGGCCATCTGGATGATAGAAACCAGACAATCGAGATAGGCGGCAAGGAGACGTATAGCTACGAGGAAATCGCGCATATGTTTTTCGCTGCCGTCGGCAAAGAGCCTAAAATCAAATATGTGCCCGGTTTTTTGTTTTCGGTTTTGGCCATCGTCGCCAAAATCCTTAAAAACGGCAAATATGCCGGCATCAGATTCGGGAAATGGACTTTGACCCACGATATGGAAGCTTCTGTAAAATATGGGGAAAAATCTTTCAAAGCCTACATAGATTCTTGCTGCAGGGAAAAGGAGTAGGGAAATGCAAAATTGGTTGATTCTTGTAAGTATAAGCCTGGTTATAGCAATGGTGGGTTTTAAAAAATTCATCTGGTTCGTATCTATCGGCTATGCGTTTTCTGTTACGGGCATGATAGCCGGCATGGCGCTGCTGTTTTTCGGAAGCCTTACGGTTCCCGTCACGCTGATGATGGTTATCGCGGCCGTATACTCCTTGCGCCTTGGCTTGTTCCTGACGATCAGGGAATCGCGCGGAGGCACTTATGCGAAGGTGCTGGCGGAGGCGACGAGTGGCGTCAGGAAGGTTCCCCTTTTCGTATCCGTCCTCGTGTGGATGGTAATTTCGCTGCATTTCTTTGCCCAGGTTTCTCCCCTGTTTTTTCGCTTGCAAAACGGGCTCGCCAAAAAAGACGAGGGAATCCTGATTGCCGGAATAGTAATAATGGGAGCTGGTTTGGCTTTGCAGGCTATCTCGGATGCCCAGAAGACGGCTGCCAAGAAACGCCGGCCGGATCGCTTTTGCGATGGCGGGTTCTTCGGATTCGTTCGCTGTCCCAATTATCTGGGTGAGCTCCTGGTCTGGACCGGCATGCTCGCTGGCTCCGTTACCTGCCTGGTCGGCGCAGCCCAGTGGATAATAGGCGTAGCCGGATATGTATGTATATTTTTTATTATGTTCAATGGGGCGCGCAGGCTGGAAAAGAGGCAGTTTGCCGCTTACGGCAATGACCCCGAATACCTGGCGTATGCGGCGAGGGTTCCCATACTGCTGCCGTTTATTCCGCTTTACTCGCTGAAGGGTTGGAGATTCCTCGGTTGAACCGGGGGGGAGAATGTATGTCGAGTTTCAGGGACCTGCGCATCGTGGACAATTTTTATCAGACCTCGCTGTTTTATCCTATGCCTACTATACTTATAGGTACATTGACCGAAAAAGGGGAAACCTCCTTCGGGGCATACTCGCTGTGTTTTCCTTACTATGTGGCCGGCAAGGAATACTATTCCATGCTGCTTGAATGCCGTAACAGTTCCAATACGGCGCAAAATATTCTGAGAACGGGTACCTGCTCGCTGAATTTTTTGGAAGACGGTCCGAGATTGTTTACTGAAACCGTACGGCTGGGCTTTCCCGGAGATACATCGGAAGAAAAAATGGCCAAGACATTCCTTGCAATGGAGGATGGCCAGGCGTTAGGCGCGGATCCGGAGAAAAAAACCAGGCCGAAAATTCTAAGCGATGCTTTCCAGGTTATGGAATGCACCTGGGACAGCAAGCTTGAGGACGCAGATCAAGACAAGGGCAGGATAGGCCAATTGGATGGCGTGGAGGCTCCGTACAGAAGTTTTAACGGCATTACCAGTAAATTCGGCGCGCACTTTATCCTGAAGATAGACCGAATACTCATGAAGGAGAGACAGTACGATGCGATAGTAAACGGCGTTACCGCCGGCGGGTTTCCCAGGGTGCCCGTAGACTATGGCTACCGGGATTCCAAGACCTTCTGGTATACCAGGTTCAGAAGGCCAAAAGCCGTTCCGATTCCCTGCAAGCCGGGAATGGATATTGCCACTGTCCAATATGCCGCGGACCGAACGGATCCGGAATTTGTCTTTACCCCGGAAGCCTGCGCGAAGCTGGTAAAGATTCCCCGCATTTTTCTTAAAACTGCGCTGAACAGCATCGTTGAACAGGCCAGGTGCATGGATTTGCCCAAAACCGGCGGCAAGACAATACTGGACGAAAAAATTCTTGACTCGATAAACGACAAGCGCAAGCAGGAGAAGATTAAGTAACCTTTTACCATGGTTCCCGATGGGGATGGCCGGGAGGCTGCTGCCGTTTTTGGATACGCATCGCTGTAAGAATCGTGGATCTCTTTTTCTGGCTCATATTTCCCCGTGATCTCCATAAGGCTAGCTCCAAAACTGAAGTTTTTCGAGCTTCCCTATAATACAAGAATAAGAAGATTATTCTTCCTGGAACTCGTAAACGGGCGGATTGATTGATTGCGTCCGGGTAGGCATAACAGGCTTTTTATTCGATGTCTTCGACAAAAGTGTCGAAGGGAACGCCGTTTATAATAACGCGCAGCTGTGTTTGTATTCCCGCCCTCTGATGCTGCGCTGCGGGACTTATGTTTCTTCTAAAATCGTCGATCGTTCTTTCTTGATTCCTTAAAGCCTCCCGCGCCTCCTCGATTCCGCATCTGGAGAAGCGCACCCGCGAACCGGGTCTTGCCTGCCCAAGCATGGACAGGTCCGCCTGGATTACGTGCGCTATGCGGGTATAGCCGCCGCATGTCTGCCTGTCGGCCAGGAGGACTATGGCCTGGCCGTCGGGGGGAACCTGCACGGTGCCCGACAGCACTCCCGAGGAAACTATGTCCGCACCCCGAACGTGTTCCAGGGATGTGCCTTCGAGCCTGCAAGCCATCCTGTCGCTGTTTGTCGATACCCGAAAAGACTGGCTGAAGAACGAGGCGAGGGCTTCCTCCGTAAAGCGATCGCTTTCATGCGAGGGTATCGCCCGAACCATGCATTCCGCTGAAAAGACCGGAACAAGCGATTGCGGCAGTATCCGGAGGGGAATGGAATCGCCCCCGGCATTTGAGCGGGAGTCGGCCAGGGGGATAAAGTCCCCGCGTGCAAGAGCCTTGCCCCCGAGTCCGCCGAAACCGCCGCGCACGAAGGTGGATCGGCTGCCCAGTACGGATTCCGCGGCCAGGCCTCCGCGTACGGCGATATATGCCCGCAGGCCGGTTTCCGCCATGCCGAGTGCGAGCACGGATCCTTTTTTCACACGAACGCCGCGGTTTTGGAGGACTGGTTCTCCGTCTATGCTGGCTTGCGAATCGGCACCGCTAAGCGCGATGACGGCATCGTGGGTAAACTGCAGCTCGAGGCCGCCCAGGGTACATTCGATGGCGGCGGCGGAAGCGTCGTTGCCTGCCAATATATTCGCCAGTTGCATGGAATAGGAATCCATGGGGCCCGACGGCGGCACTCCGCTGTCCTGGAAACCATGGCGGCCTCTATCCTGGATGGTGCTCAGGGGACCGGGCTTGAGGACCTTGATTCCCCGGACCGCGGATTGCGCAATGGTGGATGCCCGCGGCTTCGTTGGCGGTGTCACAAGGTTATAAAATGTTTTTTTTGATACGGGCGTAAAACGGACGTATTGCCCTGCCGAAAGGAGGGCCGGAGGTTGCCTGTCGGGGTCGAAAAGCCTTAAGGGCGTGCGGCCGATGAGATTCCAACCTCCCGGACTCTCCTGCGGATAGACGCCCGTCTGGGAAGAAGCGATTCCCACCGAGCCGGCGGGAACTGCAGTGCGCGGAGTGGCAAGCCTCGGCGCGGAAATGCGCGCGTCCATGCCGCCGAGATAGGGGAAACCCGGAGAAAAACCCAGCATGTATACCAGATACGGCTTTTCCGCGTGTATGGCTATGACTTGCGCCGCTTCCAAGCCGGCCTGGGCGGCAACCCTTTCCAGGTCGGGACCGAATTCATCGCCGTAGGCTACGGGTATATCGACGATATCCATGGCCGCGGGAATCGGGCTTGTCTCGGTATTATCGATGAGACGCCGCAGTAAATCGATGCCGGAGTCGAGGTCCGGCTCGAGTGCGTTAAATATATAGAGCAGGGAGTCGTATGCGGGTACCAGTTCCAGGAAGCCGCGCGGCGGGTTGTTTTTTATCGCGGCGGATACGGCGGATAGCCTGCGGTACGCGGTTTCGCAGATGCCCTCCGGGCTAAGGATTATAACGGCCGTTTCGCCGTATGGTTCGATGCTGAATCCGTGGAGCCCGCCGATACCCGAAAGGCTCATCGGATTGGGCTTGCGCCATGATGGAAGGGAGCCACGGCGAACCCGGCGGATTCCAGGCCACGGCGCAAAGCCTGCGCGAACTGCACGGCCTGTGGGTTGTCGCCGTGCAGGCAGATGGTATCGAAGGCTACCGCGACAGGTGCGCCGCAGATGGAATCTACAAAGCCGGTTTCGAGGGCGGCGATGGTTCGGCGAACGGCAAGATCGGCGTCGTGGATTAGTGCGCCGGGGTTTGAGCGCGCAAGCAGCCGGCCTTGCCCGTCGTAGGCGCGGTCGGCGAAAAACTCCCTGGCGTAGGGGATTTCCAGTTTCGCGGCGGCTTTTTCCAGTTCGCATCCGGGCAATCCAAGCAGGTAAAGATTTTCTCCGGCCGCTTTTACCGCTCTGGCGATGCCTCGGGCGCGGGCGGGATCGACGGAAGCGTCGCTATACAGCGCTCCGTGCGCTTTGACGTGAGTAAGGGCGGAACCCGAGGCCTGTGCAAAAATTCGAGCCGCGCCGATCTGGTACAGCACGGCGCCATAGGTTTCCGCCTCGGTGAAGGCCATGGAGCGCCTGCCGAATCCGGCAAGGTCGGGGTAGCCGGGGTGAGCCCCGATGGCCACGTTTGCAAGCGCTGCCGCGTGCATGGTGGCTGCCATATGCGTTGGATCGCCGGCATGCCAGCCACAGGCGATATTGGCGGAGCTTACGTATTCGAGCAGCATGGTATCGAGTCCCATGGTCCAGGAACCGAAGCTTTCTCCCATGTCTGCGTTAAGGTCTATCGTTTTCATTGCTATGCCTGACAGTAGCAAAGGCGAACCCCTTGTGCAAGGGACGCAACCCATGGGGAGGCGCCAGACCTCACCGGCCTGTCCGGTGCGGCTGGCGCCAGGGGGCGCGTCTGGCAAAGGAAGCGGGTAGCGCTTTTTATGGCGCCCCCAGGGAAGAAGTTTCCCAGGGGCAAAAATTGCCCTTAGCTGGAAAGTTTCTAAATTCTGCTTAAATTGTTTATAGGTAAAGAGTTAATAATTTGTGATTGATTGGCACGGTTCTAGCAATGTATTAGTTGTTGGTCGTTGACCACGTGCTTCCAAGCATGACGTACCGGAAGGTACCAGCTGATTTTTAGGAGAAACGTATGAAACGTTTTGCAGTACTTTTTCTTTCCGCTCTTATCGCCGTTGCGGCGGTTTCGGCACAGGGCGCTCCGGCGCCATTCGCAGCGGATTCTGCCGCAGTAAGCGTCAAAGTGGAGGGCAAGCTAGCCCTGGTTAACGGCATGATAGCCATTGTGGCAAAGGGAACCACATACTATGTGGGCGGTTTGCAGCATCTCGTGGGCTTTGTCGACGGGCTTAAAGAAGGCGCCGCGGTAAAGGTAGAGGGCTATGCCCAGCAGCTTCCCATGGCTCCGGAATATTCGCACCTGCGGATTACCAAGCTTACGTTCAACGGCAAGGACTATGACCTGAGCCAGGCTATGGGCCGCGGCGGGATGCACGGACAGGGCGGCATGATGGGCGGACAGGGCGGACAGGGCGGCATGATGGGCGGCAGAGGCGGTCGCAAATAAGCTGATCCTGCAGTACTCTGATTTGGGACGGGCGCGAAAGTGTCCGTCCTTTTTTTAGGTACCCATGCTATAATCGACCCGCCAAGGAGATCGCGGATGGCCAAACTTGCCTTGAAGTATTATAACTCCCGCCCGCTGGGCTTTGGCTTTGGTCTGACCATAGCGCTTTTTCTTGCGCTGGTGACCGTTGCCATGATATTTCTATCCGCTGCAAACCAGGCTTTTGGCAGGCAGTCCGTGGAACGGCAGGCGGCGCAGGCTTCCTCGGTGCTGCAGGCCTGGATAAGCGGCGAAAACCTGGAATCATCGCTTTCAATAGAAGCGCCGCTTCGAACAGAAGCGCCGCTGGGTTTAGACCCTCGGGGGGACCTGCCCGATGTTATGGTAAGGATACGCGGTTTTGCGGTTTTCGACCCTCGAGGGCAAGCGGGTTTTTCATGGGGCGAGGCGGTTCCAGTGCCCGATGAGATACTCGGGGGTGCTTACGATTTGAGCCCTCAGCCTTTTGGGGATGTAGTGGCATGGGGCCTGTCGTCCACGGTTTTTTATGTTAAAACCGAACCCGGTCAGGGACGCATGCGGATGATGAGGATGTTTAGACCGGGCGAACGCAATGGCGGGGATTGGGTACGCGGTGGCGCCGAGGCGGGTTCCCTGCTCGTGCTCAGTTTCGATGGCTCCGAAGCGCTGGGCGTGATGCGGATGCGACAGGTTCTGATACTGGCTCTGGGCTGCGCCGCTCTTGTGTTGCTGGCTGCGCTGCTGCTGCTTTTCAGGCGAATCGGGCGCCTGCAATCCGATCTTGAGGAGCATCGCGCGCTGGCCCGTCTGGGTACGGCCGCCAGGACTCTGGCGCACGAGGTGCGTAACCCGCTTTCCATAATTCTGATGCAGGCCAGGCTTCTGGAACGCCAGCTCGGCGATGCCAACGGCGATGCCAACGGCGATACCCACAGGGAGGAGCTGCGTTCCATCTGCGAGGAGGCCAATCGCATAGAGCTGCAGGTGCGGAACGTAAAACAGATTCTTGGGTCGGGCGGGAGCATTCCCCCGGAGCAGGGGAACCCTGCGTTTGTCGCCAGCCCCGGGAATTGGCTTGATTCGCTTCGAGCCGGTATCCCTTCCTGGGAAGGTAAAGTTTATGTTACCGGATCGGGTCGGGAAAAACCGGGTTTTGCCCCTTCCCTGACGGATGAATCGCTGAGGTCCATCGTGGTTAACCTGGTGGACAACGCGCTCGAGGCCTCGGGCGGCGTCAAACCGGTGAACCTCGAATGGGATATACGGGAAGGGCGGAAGCCTTCGTTTCTGCTGGCAGTGTGCGACCATGCGGGGGGAGTTCCCCGCCGGCTGCGCCGCCGGATATTCGACCCTTTTTTTACCACGAAAATCGATGGTTCCGGCGTTGGTCTCAATCTGGCCCGGGAACTTTGCCGCGCGGCGGGCGGAGATCTAACGTATCGTTTTATTCCTCCTTCAGGTTCCCGTTTTACGGTGCTGGTGCCGCTGTTTCCGTATAGCGCGCAGAATGGAGAAGCATCGGCATGAGCGAAAACAAAACGCGGGGTCTGCATGTGCTGCTTGTGGACGATGAGGAGAAAATCCGCCAGATTTTGGCGCGCCACCTTGGCATGGACGGCTTCGTGGTGGCTACGGCGCCGTCGGGCGAAACGGCGCGAGCGATGCTCGAGGCAAGCGAATTCGATATCGTGGTTACGGACCTCCGCATGGAGGGCATGGGCGGGATGGGGCTTTTGAGCTGGCTGCAAGAGGAAGGACCTTCGATACCGGCAATAGTCATTTCCGCGTACGGGGATGTATCGGATGCCGTGGAAGCCATGCACCGAGGCGCGGTGGATTACCTGGTAAAGCCCTTCGAGGCGTCCGAGCTTTCTTTGCGCATCGAGCGCGCGCTACGCAACTGGCGCTTGGAACGGAGCCTCAGGCTGAGGCAAAAACTTTCGGGTGGTGTTTCCGCCGGCGGGCAAGGCGCTTATGGCGATGTAGTCCGCGTACCCGGTCTGCTTGATTCGGCGAATCCGGCCATGCGCTCGATACTGGACATGGCGCGCAAGGCGTCGCCGAGCAATGCGAGCATTCTGATTAGCGGCGAGAGCGGTACGGGCAAGGAGGTACTGGCTTCCTGGATGCACGGGCTCTCCGATCGCGGAGCGCATCCCTTTGTTCCGGTAAACCTGGGAGGGCTGCCCGAAACATTGCTGGAAACGGAATTGTTCGGCCACGAGAAGGG
>JANNSO010000052.1:0-42962 GCA_031402655.1 Spirochaetota bacterium
GTTGAAAATCCTCATCCGAGGATTTTCAACACCCTGTTATAAAACTTGATTGCCAACAGGGTTGTCATAGGTTCCCGATGCTCGCAAACATTTCGCTAAAAAAATGAACCAGGATATGGTTTACATAGTTTTTTGTGTACCAGCGGAAGCGAAAGTCATGGATCAGAAAGGCCAGGGGAAAATAATTACTACGCCCAAAACCAGTCGCCGAATAATTCCTCCAAGGGACCGTTATGCAGCCGACGCCCGATGGGCGGGCGATGTAGCAGGCTTTGATTCCTTGCCGGAAAGTATCCCGTAATTGACGGGGATATTGTATCTGGTGATACGGCATAATGCAATATCGACCTATGTTTTTAAGTTCTAATTATGATATAGTACTACATGGAGGAATTTATGAAATTTTTAACAATTACCGCGATAATCCTGACTCTGTGTGGCTGTTCCATGCTTACTCCAAGCGCCAGCCTCTCCATTTCCCTTCCCTCCACCGCGCGAGCCCTCGATTCAGGCACCCGTGTCCTGGCGGCCCAGACAGCCACCTACCAGGTAACGCTGACAGGCGCCTCGCTTTCCGCTCCCGCGATTATTTACGGTGTGCCCGGAGAAGACCTGCTTTTTGACGACCTGGAACCGGGTACCTATACCGTGGACATTTTAGCCGAAAGTTATAACGGCGAAACCTACAGCCCCCTTCTTTCAGGAAGCGCAACGGCAGCAATAAGCCCGGGCAAAAACAATGTGGCAGTAGCGCTGTTTCCTGTTAATGCACCCATAAGCGCTGGTTATACTATCTCTATTACACAACTTGGTCCAAGTACAGACTTTTATAGAATTACAGATTTACTTATTGGCGATTCGTTAGCGTTAAACTTAACAGGAGTTTCATCAACTACGAGACTGGAGTTATTCGATTCTTCTGGTCTTGTGCATGAACAATACACCGGTCCTGTTTCAACATCTTTTACGATTTTTGATTCAATCATTTATGCTGCAATAAGCAATTATGATTCCGGGACGATAACAGGCACCTTAGCTTTTGGTCCTCAATAAGTAGTACCACTATTGCCAATCGGATTGAAAAACCGTAACTGAGCAGTATTGATTTTCATATGCATCCACTTTAGATATGAAGAATCTATTTTTATGATTTATTTCCGGAAAAATTGCTGATTGTTAGAAAACGATAAAATGCAAAAAAGACACCGATTTTATACAGTCTTGCCGATTAAGTTCGATTCGGGTATTGTTTGAACTTCCGGACTTAAAATAGAACGCAACCAACGAAGGATACCCGCGATGGCAAATATCGAAATTTCCATGTCCAAGAAAAACCTGCGATTGCTCGTGCAGCATGTGTTCGCGGGTAACTGGGTTTTAACCTCTACAAAAACGGAAAGAAACACGGAGATGGCTGAATTTTACGACATGATATTGGGAATGGCAAAAAACTATAATATAATCGATGGGATCGAATACGACGAAGAAAGCGGAAGCTATGATTTTTCAGGGGAAAAAGAAGAAGAGTTGATGAAACCCATCGAAGAATATGACGATGATACCTTTTGGGAGGAATTGATAGACAAATTGGCGTCCCGGGATGCGGAGCAGAAATGCGGACTAGAAAATTTCGCGAAACTGGAGCAAATGGCCCGCCTAAATGCGCTCTGGGCAGAGGAAGAAAAATACAATAAAGAATTCGAAAAACACGGTATCGACCGGCTAAAAATACAGAAATAAAACGAGGAGACAAGGTATGGGTACGCTGAAAGCGGTAATTTTCGACATGGACGGCGTGCTCATAGACAGCGAGGCGCTGCACCTGGCATCGGACACGGCCCTGCTGGACAAATTGAATGTAACAATACCCGAAAACTACCTGGATAGATTTATCGGGGTAACCGATACGGCCATGTGGAAAGCAATAATCAAGGACTTCGACATCAGGACAGACCTGGAGGAAATTTTGAACCTTCAGCTCTCGACGAAGCTTAAACTTCTTAAAAAAGGCGGCTTTAAAGCCATCGAAGGCATCCTGGAGCTCCTTAAGGAATTATACAGCCAGGATATTCCCGTGGCAGTAGCCTCCTCTTCGACCAGCATATTCATTAAGGAAGTAATCAAGAAGCTGGCTCTGGGTAAATACATCCAGCTCTGGGTCTCCGGGGAAAACGTAGCGCACAGCAAGCCCGAACCGGACGTATTTCTTAAGGCAGCGGAACTGCTTAAAGTATTCCCTGAAAAATGCGTCGTAATCGAAGATTCAAAAAACGGCGTGCTTGCCGCAAAAAAGGCGGGCATGAAATGCGTCGGTTTCAAGAGCCTCAATTCCGGCAACCAGGATTTAAGCAAGGCCGACATCATCGTTACCCGGATTCGTGACATAAGCCTCCGGGACATGGATGCCCTGTTCCAGCGAAAATAAGGAAAAAGCAATCCGGCGGCATTAGTCCGCTGGGATTATGGGTTGCGGGCTTCAGGATACAGAAATTCCAACACTACCTTGGTTCCCCGACCCCGCTCTATGCGAATAGTTCCCTTCAACTGTTCCGTCAACGCCTCGACAAGCTGCAGCCCGAATCCCGAAGGATTTTTAAACGAAACGGATTCGGGAATGCCATTGCCGTCATCCTGGACGCTTATGGCGACGCACCCGTCGTTATTCGTCGCCGAGACGACAATGATGCCGGCGCTTCGCCCTGTAAAAGCGTATTTCATGATATTCGTCAGCAATTCGTTGATGATGATTCCCAGCGGCTGGAGGCGTTTCGCATCCAATATAAAATCCTGCAAATGCTTTTCCGTTCTTACCAGGCTGCAATTCGGGAAATTTTCTATAACCTCATCGACCAATTCCCCCAGATACTCGCTTACCGGCACATTGGTAAAGTCGGCGGACCTGTAAAGCTTGTCGTACAGCAGGGACATGCTCTGGACGCGATTGGACGCGTCCTCCAAGGCGCTTGCCGCGCTTGAGTCCGACACGGTGCCCAGCTGCAGGGAAAGCAGGCTGGCTATGGTGTTCATGTTGTTCTTGATGCGGTGATGAACTTCTTTGAGAATCAATTCCTTTTCAGCCAGCAGTAATTTAACCTTGTCTTCCGCCAGTTTACGCTCGGTAATATCGGTGGCGTTGGTCAAGGACAGTATTACCTTCCCCGTCTTGTCCTTGATGGGGGTGGCCGTCGCGTAAAAATATAAAGTCCTGTCCGGCAAGGGAACTTCGACTTCCAAAGACTCGCTTTTACCGGTCTGGAAAACGCGTTTTGTGGCCTCGAAGCGGTAATCGGCGTGCTCCTTGGGGTACACATCCCAAAAAGTCTTGCCGATGAAGTAATCGGCCGTCTTTCCGAAGGTAGACGCAAACAGATAATTGGTAAATTTATACTCGCCTTTTTCGTCCACGCAAAATATCGCGTCGCTCGAGCTCTCGATGAGCGAGCGATATTTAAGCTCGCTGTCGCTCAGTGCTTTTTCCGTTGCCTTACGCTCGGTAATATCCTGGATTACCCCGAAAACCGTGTTTGTATTCTTGTCAAACGTGGCGACCGAATGAATATCCACGATCGCGCCGTCTAGCGGCCTGCAAATCTTGAATTCCTGATCATAGGGGATGTTTTTCGCAATAAGGTCGGCCAGGGCCTTATCCAGTGCAGGCCTGTATTCGGGCAACGGTATCTTCTGGACATCCGCGAGCGGAATGGTACCGAAATCCACGCCGTATATTAGATCTGCCCCCCGCGAAGCTATGATTATCTTAGAACCGAGGTTAAGCGTCCAGTTACCGACCTTCGCGACTTTTTCAGCCTGCGTCAATCGCGTCTCGCTGTTTCGCAGATCGTCCTCTTCTAGTAGAGAGGCTTTTTGCCGCGCACCGTTCATCAAGACTCCTCCCGCAGCGCAAGATTAAATTTTATTTATTCAAAGTATTATTCATTGCGTAAAATTTTGCAAGGACGAACGATACGAGACGCGGAGAAGGCAGTCTTAATGTCCGGACTCTAGCCTGTTGCGACCAGGCGCACGCAGGATTCCACATGCGATGTCTGGGGGAAAAAATCGAATACATGAAGTTCGTCCACGATGTAAGCACCGGTGCACAGTATGCCAAGGTCGCGAGCAAGCGTCACCGGGTCGCACGATACATAGACCACGGCCGGAGGTTTTCTGGCCAGGAGCCAGTTGGACACCGAAGGAGCCAAGCCCGTGCGCGGAGGATCCAGGAGGACGAAGTCGAAGTCCGCCCTGGCTTGGGCGGAGGCCACCCAGGATTCCATGCCGGCGGCTGAATAATCCGCACCCCTGCCTACGTTGCGGGAAGCGTATCCCAGTGCCCTGGAATCCTGCTCCACGCAGGTAACGCGCTCGAAGCCATCTTTGAGGAAAGAAGCGAAAAGCCCTACCCCGGAATATAAATCGGCAGCCCTTGCCCCGGAATTATGCCCGCACGCGGTTTGCACAAGTTCGGGGAGCAAGCCCAGATTTGACTGAAAAAATCCACCCGCGCAGAAGCTTATGTCCTTTCCGAGAATCCGCACCTGAACTTCTTCGTTGATTCCTTCCAGATGCACGGAAGACCCGTGGGCAAAAACGGTATAGCGACTGGAAAGCGGCGCTGGTAGCGGCGCAGCCGATATCCGAGGCAAAGCAGCCGCACCTTCTGGATAAAAGCCGGCCAGCCAGTTTTGCATGGCAGGTACAAGGATGGGGCAGAGCCTGGGCTCTACAAGTGCGCTGGAGGCGCGCATGGAAAAAGAGGGCAAGCCCGAGGCAGCCCTGCGGAATTGTGCGCGGTTGCGATAGGAAAGCGCTTCTCCGCTGTGCATGACCGGCTCGGGGGGGTTAATGCCGCCGACGCGAAGGAGTGCATCGAGCACGAAATGCCGTTTGGCTTCCAACTGCGCCGGGTAGCTTATATGTCCGAGGTTGCAGCCGCCGCATTTCCCATAGAGCGGGCATAAGGGCTCCGACTCTCGCAGGGCCGATGGCTCGAGAATTTCGATTATTTCCGCGCGCATGAAGTTTTTTTTAGTTTCCGTCGGCAGGACGCGAAGCCTGTCCCCGGGGGCGGAAAGCGGCACGAAAACGGCGGTACCGTTATAAAAACCTATCCCCTCCCCTCCGGATGCCAGGCGCTCCACTTCCAGCTCGAAGGCGCTTGCGGGCAAGGCCGCGGCATTGCCGTCCGTCAATTCTTCATCCGCGGCACTTGCCCGACCGCATCGATGGCGTCGCGGTACAGGCTGCCTTCCGGGTCCACGTGGCGGCGGTGCAGCACGCACTCGCGTATGGGTATGTGCACGAACTCGCCGTTTACCACCCCGATTATAAGCTGAGTCTTGCCCGCCAGGGCCGCGTGAACCGCGTTGTTGCCAAGGCGCTCGCAGAGCACGGAATCCGTGGGGCAAGCCGGCGCGCTGCGGATTATATAGCTCGGGTCGATGTATTTGAGGTTTACCTCCATCGAGCGCCCGGCGAAATATTCCTTTATCCTGTCCTTGAGGAACAAACCTATATCGGCTAATTTTTTGTTACCCGATGCATCGCATCCTGCGTCCGCGAGCAGCAGTTCCTGCCCCGCCCCCTCAGCCACCACTATCACGGCGTGCTTGCGCGCCAGGAGGCGGCTCTCGAGGTGGGCAAAGAAACCGTTGGTTCCCTCCAGGTCGAAGGGAACCTCGGGAATCAGGAGAAAATTCGCCTCGTGGACGGCAAGGGCCGTGTGCACCGCGATAAAACCCGACTCGCGGCCCATCAGCTTTACCATGCCGATGCCGTTAATGGCCGAATGCGCTTCCGCATGGGCGGCGCCTACGCTCTCCACCGCCTTCTCCACCGCCGTCTCGAAGCCGAAGGAGCGGTCGATGAACAGCACGTCGTTGTCTATGGTTTTCGGGATTCCTACGACCGCTATTTTTAATTTACGCTTCTCTATCTCTTCCGCTATCGCCATGGCGCCTTTCAGGGTGCCGTCGCCGCCTATGGCGAACAGGACGTTCAGGTTGAGCAGCTCTATCGAGTCCACCAGGTCGGCGGTACGGTCCCCGCCGCCGCGGGAGGAACCCAGGATGGTTCCGCCGATCTTGTGGATGTCGTCGACCCGCTCGGGGTCCAGCTGGCGCACGGAAAGGCCATATTCAGGCAGGAGACCCTTGTAGCCGAACTGGATGCCGCTGATGCGCCGCACGCCGTAGCGGCTCCACAGGCAGCGCACGATGGCGCGGATTACGTCATTGAGCCCCGGACACAAGCCTCCGCAGGTAACGATGCCCGCATGCACGTGGGAAGGCATGAAGTACAGGTTTTGGCGCGGACCGGCCTTCTGGAGCAGGACCGGCACGGATTCGGCAAACGGCTCCCCCTTAGGGTCCTGCGACACGCGCACCGAAACGCCAAAACGCAGATACTCTTCCTCGGTAACGTAATTGGCCACGCTGTCGCCGGCAACGCTTGAGAATGCCAGGGGCGACGGAACTTTCTGCGGCCCGAGACTTGCTATGGTAAAATCGCTGCTGCTCATATAAAATCCTTAGCAGGGTGTTAAAAAACCTCGGATGAGGATTTTCAACACTTCCAAAATGTAACATTACCGTAGCATTTGTAATCAAATGCGAGGAATGTTGAAGGCTGTTGATAAAGCAACAAGCTTTTTCAACAGCCTGTTAGAGGCGATTATAGACGATACGCGTAAAACGGAAAAGTAGCCGGATGCTTGATAAAACTACGCTCTTGTTCTACTATATTGATGTTTTTAGAGGTTCCCAAAATGGCAGACAAAGGATGAAACAATGAATCCGCCGAAATACACCCCCGTGCGCGGCATCATGCAAGGACCCAAAAAGCTTGCCGGGGCTATTCCGCTGGTCTCTACTCTATTAACTATGGCCGATATTGCAGGTCGCTGGAAAGCCCGCTGGGGCATAGGACGCATGAGTTTCCGAACGCCCCCCGGATTGTACGCGGCAGGAAACCCCGACCGTATGTCTCCCGTCTTCGTAACCGCGAATTACCGCATGACTTTCGACTACCTGCGCCAGGCTCTTGCCGGCATCGACGGATATATCCTGGTTTTGGACACGAAGGGCATCAATGTGTGGTGCGCCGCTGGCAAGGGGACCTTCGGTACCGCCGAGCTGCTTAAGCGCGCGGAATCGGTTGGCCTGGCGCATGTCGTGGATCACCGCGAGTTGATTCTGCCGCAACTTGGCGCCGTAGGCGTGTCCGCGCACGAAGTAAAAAAAGCATCCGGCTTTTCGGTTCGCTACGGCCCGGTACTCGCCGCGGATATACGAGAATACATAGCGCTCGGAAAAAAGAAAACACCCCGGATGTCCCGGGTTTCTTTTTCGCTTGGACAGCGGCTTGCCCTTGCTCCGCTCGAACTCGTGCAATCCTGGAAACTGGCGCTTCCCGTGCTAGCCGTCTCGATACTGCTGTCTCTGCCTTTTTCGTCGTTTTTTCAGCTGCGGCTGCTATCGACTCTGGGACCCCTTTTGGGCTACATCCTGGCGGGAACGATTGTGTTTCCCGCATTGTTGCCCGTTCTGCCATTCCGCTCCTTTGCGCTCAAGGGCGCGGTTCTTGGCATCCTGTGGGGAGTGGTTTCAGCCTGGCTTTTCGATCTGTCGCTTTTGCCCGCCATCACCACTTCTTTTACAGGCGTGCCTTTGTGCGCATTTTTGGCACTGCAGTTTACCGGCTCAACCACCTATACCAACCTTGACGGGGTTGCGCTCGAAGTAAAAATCGGCACGCCTATCATGATTGCATCGGCTCTGGCGGGACTGATCGGTCTTGTCATCCTGAAATTTCTATAAGGGAACAATCCATGGAACTGAAGTATTTACAGCCTGGTAAAAGCCTTTTTCTGGATGACGCAGCCTGTATCGGCTGCGGAAAATGCGTGGAAGTCTGCCCGCATGCGGTGTTCGCTTTTGCTGCAAAAAAAGCATTCATCGAGACCAGGGATACGTGCATGGAATGCGGCGCCTGCGCTCAAAACTGCCCTACCTCCGCGATTCGCGTAAAAAGCGGGGTAGGCTGCGCATGGGCGGTGATCAATGGCATCATCAAAGGAGGGGAACCTTCCTGCGACTGCGGAAGCGATAAAAATTCATGCTGCTGACTCCGCGAAATAAAATTTTGCATTCAGCATGCATTAGCAGGCTGTTGAAAAAGCTTGTTGCTTTCTCAACAGCCTTCAACATTCCTCGCATTTGATTACAAATGCTACGGTAATGTTATATTTTGGAAGTGTTGAAAATCCTCATCCGAGGTTTTTCAACACCCTGTTAGATATATAGGGCAGCTCTAAAATCGAAATTTGGCACTAGAGCAGGAGTTTGGAGAATGGCAAATTTGAAGTTACGTACAATGGAACTGTTTTCGGCCTTCGTCATTCTATCACTTGCGGGGATTCTATTATCGGTATCATACGATGCCGCCATAATAGTTGCCTGCGCCGGAGCCTTCGCCCAAGGCGCGATATTCCGCCGTCACCAGCTTTGGGGATGGATACCGGCGCTTGCCATCATGCTTATTTGGGTAGGAGCAAGCGGCAACGTTTATCGCGGGTATAATACATTTCAGCTTCATCTTTTTGGCAAAAGCGTTTTCCCCATGCTGGCATGGCCGGCAGGGCTGGTTATGGGATATTATTACTTGGTTCCCCGAATAAAGATTAAATCCTGGCCGAAGCGCTGGTTGGTATTGTCGCTTATTTACTGTTTCGGCCTTATAATCGTGGAAACCATCGGCTATAACGTCCTCAATATCAAGCTTGACACGGGCAATGGCTATCCCGGATGGCCTGTGCTCAATATCCTGCACTGTCCCTGGTGGATGCAAATCGTCTACTTCGCCAATGGCATAGTCTACATGGGCGCGGTATCCTGGAAAGACGGCCGCAAGATTGCAATCCAACAGAAAGTGGCGATTTTCCCGGATGGCGACCCGGATGACTCCCCAGAGGAGCAGATGCCCCAAGTCTTGAATCAGATATAGGGCAGCTCTAATATCCTTATGGTCAGCCTCGCAAAACTGCGGTTTTTCGAGGTTCCCTATAAGCATTTATTAAACTCGAGTTACCATGCGTATCCTTACCCAATACCTGTCGCACCTGTCATGTGGCGACTACATGAACCCGTAACAGATTCAGGGACGCGATTAACAACCGGCGATGGGCGAACAATTGATACCCCCATGAAGCCTGGCTGTTTTTCGCACAGGGAAACTCGGTGCCGCATGCCGGTTAAAATCTCCGATTTTCCGGAAAATAACCTTGTCAGGCATCCTCGTTTAAACGATACTGGAAGCAACAAGTTACCCGGGAGGAATCAATGAATGTTCTTTGCGTCGACGATTCGGCTACTTTAAGGAAAATAGTTTCGATGGCCTTAACGGCCGCAGGCCATACCGTGGTGGAAGCCGAAAACGGAAAAATCGGCCTGGATCAACTCGCAGCCAATAAAGTTGATTGCGTAATCCTCGATATAAACATGCCCGAAATGGGCGGGCTCGATTTCCTGAAGGCAAAAGGCGGCATGGCACCATTCAAGGCCATTCCCGTAATCGTGCTTACGACCGAGGCGGAAGAAGCCCTTAAAGCCAGCGCCCTGAGCCTTGGAGCAAGCGGATTCCTGGCGAAACCGTTTCAAAAAGACGAATTGTTAGCCGCACTTCAGAAAATATAGGGAGCCTGGTACGCAAATGCAGCTTGCGGAATTACACGCCGGAGCAAAGCCAGGACAACGCAAAAGCTTATTCTTAGGCATCTGCGCGGCCGTTTCTCCGCTTCCGGCAGTTGTGCTTTTATTAACGCGCAAAATCGATTTTACCAGCCTCTTAATCGCCGGCATATCGCTGGGAACCGGCATTGTCGTCGCGATAATGCTGTGGGCTTCCGGGAAAAACAACCAGGCTGCCGAAACGCCCATACTCGTCGCCGCAGAACCTATACCTCCTCCACCCTCCGGTCCAAGCATGGAGCAGCTTGATTTATTGTCAAAACTGGTGCGTCGCCTCGAAGGCCTAGCCTCCGGAGCCGCGGACGGTTTTCCCGTTCTGGTGGAAGCGCTGGGAAACCTCAGTACCTCGGGCAACCAGATAAAAAGTTCCCAAATTACCATGCACGAGGTCCTTGGAGATTATACCCACGAAGTGCAGAGCGAGATAAAATCCGTTACATCCATCGGCAACACCATACGCGGGCTTGGACAGGCTTCGGGTCGCCACAGAGTGGATATAGAAAAGCTTCGCAGCACTTCCGGAGAAGCCGAGATCCGCCTGTCCATGGTTCATGAATCCATTTGCCGCATCAGCGACTCGATCAAGAATATGAACAACTTCCTGGAGATGATAGAGGACGTCAACGCGCGCATCAGCATCCTGGCCATAAACGCCGCGATAGAGGCGGCTCACGTCGGCGTCGCGGGCAGGGGATTCGCGGTTATCGCCACGCAGATACGCTCGCTTTCCGACGAGACCGCGAAAAGTTCGCATATCATAGGGGAAAACGTCAGCAAGATGATAGGCATGGTTTCCGAGACGAACACGGCCACCGATTCCGCGTTGAACTTCGTAAAAAACGTGCTGGGCCAGAGTTCCAATACCGCGGCCGGACTCCATGAGATAATCGGCTCGCTGGACGAGCTGGGCAAGGAAATTTCCGCCCTCATGGAATCCGTCGAGCGCGTTTCGGCCGACTCGACGCGAACCGAGGAGTCCGTGGAAAGCACGGACAAGGCCATTACCGCCAACATGGCCGACCTCGGGACGCTGCACGCGATAACGGGAACTATCACCGTGGATATCGACTCCATGCTGCGCGAGATAAAAGCGCTCGTGGGCATGGTCGCGGAACTTAAGAAAAGATAGCCGCAAGCCCATGCCAGGGATGCGTTGAAATCGACGGGGAATAATGCCAGAACTCATAAACAGCATGCAAATAATCTTATGCCTTACCTACCTTACCAATGCCTGCCTGTCCATGTTTCTGGCCGGTTCCGGAAGGAATTTTAAAGGCGCATGGCTCTGGGTACTCGCCCAAAGCCTCATGGCACTGGGAACCGTGGGAGACGCCCTGCCGCCGCAAGTGCCCCCCTGGATACCCTTGATCCTGGGAAACTGCGCCTACGCCGCAGCCGGTATTTTTTATTCACATTCCGTGTGGGTATTCCGCTTCAAGCATCCTTTCCCCCGATGGCTGTACGCATTGCTGCTCCTGCAGGTATTGACGTTCTGCCTGGCGTTTACGAAGCCCTACCTTGTCCGTTCACTCGTCTTTTCCGCGTGGATGAGCATCGGCCCCCTCTTTACCGCGGCATTGCTTCTCTGGAAAGTGGAACGGCGATTCCGCCTTCCCAATACGCTCACGGCGCTTCCATTTTTGTTCCTGGGTCTGGCGTCGGTAAGCCGTCTCATGGTGCTTGCATCCCTGTCCATCCGCGGAGAGGTTCTCAAGCTCAGCGAGCAGAACGTCTGGTACATCGCCGGTGCCATACTGCTGTCTACCATCACGCTGTTCGGCTATTTTATGATGAGCTGGCTCCAGACTATCCGGGTTCTAAACAAAAAAGACTTCGAGATAGAAGCACGCAATGCCAAGCTGGTCGAAGCCGGGCGTTCGAAAGACCTTTTTTTTGCCATCGTGGCGCATGACCTTCGCGGACCGATCGGCGGAGCGGCGCGCTATGTTCGCAAGCACTTGTTCGGGAAGATGTCCGGGCTGGAAGCCAAGCATGCCGAAGTGGAGACGCTTGCGCTCTCGCTGGACAAAACCTACGAATTCCTCGAAAAACTTCTCTGGTGGTCGCGGTCGCAACTCGAAGGCTGGGCTCCCGCCAAAACCGAGATTCATCTTGAACACTGCCTTTCTCACGCCGTCGAACTCCTTAAATCGCGGTCGGAGCCAAAAAATAGTAACATAATCATCAGCAAGGGACCGTATCCAAGAATTCTCGCGGATCCGGAATCCATCCAGGTAATCGTAAACAATTTGCTGTCCAACGCCGTAAAATACAGCCAGCCGGGCGGGAACATCCATATAAATGTAAGCGAGGAAGGCGGTTTCTGCCGCATCGGCATCGAGGACGAGGGCGTAGGCATGGACCAGAGCACGCTGGATCGGCTTTTTCGCATCGAGGACAAGCTCTCCACGCTGGGCACTTCGCAGGAGATGGGCAACGGGCTTGGCTTGATACTGGCAAAAAGCCTCGCCGAGCGAAACAACGGCAAGATTACATTGCACAGCCGGTTGGGGCAGGGAACTCAGGCAAGCCTGTGGCTGCCCTGCATCCAGTAAGAATCATCGAGGGACAGCGGCTTCGCCGCTACATTTTGATTTCCAAAACAACTTTTGTCCCGCTCCCACGCTCTATCCGTATTGTTCCTTCCAGCTGCTGCGTCAGGGCATGTACAAGCTGCAGCCCGAATCCAAACGCATTTTCAAAGGAAACCGATTCAGGAATGCCGTTGCCGTCATCTTGAACTTTGATGGCAATGTTACAATCGGAGGTCGTCGCCGATATCGTAATCAACCCGCCCTCTCTGCCGATAAATGCATACTTCATGATATTGGTAAGCAGTTCATTTACTATGATACCGACAGGTTGCAGACGCTTTGCATCCATCAGAAAAGGCTCAATGTGTTTTTCAACCTTTACGCGCCCGCTATTGGGGAAGTTGTGGATTATTTCATCGATCAACGGCGGCAGATAATCCTTGATGGATACATTCGTGAAATCTGAAGTCCGATAAAGCTTGTCATACAGGATGCTCATGCTTTGCACCCTGGACTTTGCGTCTTCCAAAGCGCCTTTCACTGAAGCCTCTTTGAAGGAATGGGCTTGAAGCGATAAAAGGCTGCATATGGTACTCATGTTATTCTTGATGCGGTGATGCACTTCCTTGAGAATTATTTCCTTTTCGATAAGAAGGGTTTTAATTTTCTCTTCCTTTTCTTTTTGATCAGTGACATCCGCATGAGTTCCGCAAAGTCGGAGCGGATTCCCCCTCTCGTCGCGCTCCATGATCTTTCCGCAATCATGTATCCATTTATACTTGCCGTCTTTCGCCCTCATCCTGTACAAAATATTATATGAATCCGTAAACCCCGCCAGGTGATCCTGAATCGCTTTCCAAGATTCTTCACGATCATCCGGATGTTGAAGCTCAACGCCCTGCTGAAGGTTATCGTCGATTTCTGCCAAGGTATAACCCAACATTTCCGCCCAGCGCTCATTTCGCTTGATCCTGCTGGTTTTCAGATTCCAATCCCACTCGCCTAGACCGCTTCCTTCAAGGGCAAATAGCAGTCGTTCCTCGCTTGCCTTAAGAGCTTCCTCTTTTTGCTTGCGTTCCGAAATATCGGTTGACATAGTTATCACAACGTCCCTGCCGAAGTATTTCCCTCTTGTTGTCCAAACATCCTTCGGAAAGACAGTGCCATCTTTTTTAATTCCCCAAAACTCGAACTTTTGGGGATGCCCCTCGAACGCCAGGCGGATATATTCAGCGACTTGCTTCATGTCGTTTCTATTCGGCGCCGAAAGAAATTCCGGTGTTTTACCGATAAAAAACTCTTTCTCATAGCCATACATATCGGCAGCACCCTGGTTGACATTCAAAAACGTCAAATCGGGATTCTGGTAATAGATAGCTTGTTTTACGGTATTGAATAAATCGAAATAATTTAGTTCGCTGTCCCGGCTCGCATCTTCTGCGTGTTTACGGTCGGTAATATCAATAACAGTTTGGATCAGGTATGCGTGGTTGTTGACCGTTATCACCTGCCCCGTGGCCATGCCAAAACGCAATGCACCGGACTTAGTCCTGATGCTAATTTCCAAATCGAAAAATTTTCCGCTTTTAGCCATGATTTTTCTTGCTTGGGCTTCAGTCTCCGGAGTAAGTATCCCCAGCTCAGCCGCGGTTTTGCCAAGCATTTCTTCCCGTGTATATTCCACGTTACGGGTCATGGCTTCGTTAACATCGGCAAAGCATCCATTGTCGGTGTCTATAATCATTATTGGATAAGGGCTTCCATGAAAAACCTTCGAGAACTTTTCTTCGCTATTCAGGAGTGCATCTTCCGCTTTTTTTCTTTGGCTGATATCCGTGCCAATTCCCGCAACGCCAATTATAGTACCGCCAGAATCCCTGAGAGGCGAAACCGCGGTTCTGAAAGTCAAGCCGTTATGGGTATATTCAAAATTTACATCCTCGCCGAGCAAAGCCTTCCGATGGGCAAGCAAAGATACATTCCGGGGATCTCCGGTTTGCAGAAAATCTTCCAGCTTCATTCCAATTACCTGATCGGGTTGCAGCCCGATGGACACAAGACCGCGTCCCCTGGATAAGGTAAATCGCAGGTTCAAATCCAATGTCCACAAGGTTCCGTCAAGCTCATTCATGGCAAGCTGGAATCGATCATCCGTCGCTTTTACTATTTCCATTTTCTGCTGAATAGTATTCCGTAAGTCGAACAGCTTAAACGCCATTTTTATGGAAGCGTCGAGAACCGTAATGGATGAATTTTTGACTACATACCCGTACGAGGTAATTTTCTCCGTCTTTTCCACGACATCCCGTTCGCTATGGGACGACACAAATACGATAGGAATATCGCGACCCTTCAGTATGATTTCAGCAGCTTGGGTACCGTCAATACCGGCTCCCAGATTGATGTCCATAAGAATCAAATCTATCCCGGGCATTGTCTTGACCGCTTCTAAAGCTTGTTCGCCGGAAGACGCAAGAGTCACCGCGTATCCGTACGCCTCAAGCTGCCTTTTTGAGGACAAGGCAAGAATCGCCTCGTCTTCAACAAGAAGGATGGCCTTTTTCGGGCTCATGCTTCAAACTCCAATGCAATCCTGGACCCAATCCCCCGTTCTATCCCGATCGTCCCGTTCAACTGCTCGGTTAAAGCCTGAACCAGCTGTAATCCAAACCCCGTCGAGTTTGCAAAACTTAAGGATTCGGGTATGCCGATGCCGTCATCATAGACAGTGATGGTAATTCGCTTATCGGTCTTTGTCGCCGATACCGAAACAAGTCCGCTTTCCTTTCCTTTAAATGCGTACTTCATGCTATTGGTAAGCAGCTCATTGATGATTATGCCAATTGGCTGCAGTCGTTTGGCATCCAGCACGAAATCGTCGATGGACGTTTCGGCTTTGACTTTAGTGCTGTTTGGGAAGTTGGCTATTACCTGATTAACCAGGGCAGGAAGATAGTCCTTGACCGACATTTCTAAAAAATCAGCAGCGCGGTACAATTTGTCGTAAAGTATTCCCATGCTTTGAATCCGCCTAATCGAGTCCTCAAAAGCGGTTCTGGCCGAAAACTCCTTAATTCCTTGAGCCTGGATGGATAAAAAACCGCTGATGGTGTTCATGTTGTTTTTTAAACGGTGATGGACTTCCCTCAAGATCAATTCCTTTTCTGCAAGGAGAAGCTTGATTTTATTTTCCGCAAGTTTATTTTCTGTAATATCAAGGCAATGTCCTATATAACCGATAAACCCGTGGGCATGATCGTATTGAGGGCAGCCCTCATCGATAATCCATCGATATTCCCCATCAAATCGCCGCAAACGATATTGCATGCTGAACATCTCGCGCTTATCGAAGGCATTTACATAGATATTAAAACATTCCTCTATATCGTCGGGGTGAATCCCTTCTGTCCAGCCATTTCCCATTTCCTGCCCAAGAGATCGTCCGGTAAACTCAAGCCATATTTTATTAAAATAATTACATAGTTTATCCGTTCCTGAATTCCAGATTAATGCCCTGCCCGAATTCGCGAGGGTCTTAAACTTAAATTCGCTCTCCTTCAATAATAAATCAGAATTTTTGCGATCGCTTATATCTTGAAACGAGCCTAATATAAATTTTGTTTTGCCGCCCTCTTGATAAGCGGTCGCGATCGAGTGAACCCATTTCTTATTTCCTTTGCGCGTAATTATTTCCCATTCCTGATCGTAGGATTCCCCATACTGAATAGCCCGTTGTATGGCCTTTTCAGCTTCCACCCGATACTCAGGTAGAATAAAATCCAATCCTTCGGGCACATCCGGTTCACCATTGCTTAAATCTATTTCCAATATCCGGAAAGTTTCTTCTGTCCAAAACTGCTTCAGGGTTTCTACATCAAATTCCCACCCGCCTATTTTAGCTGCCGCTTCCGCTGATTTAAGCAGCGTCCGGCTGCGGCTTAATTCCAGTTCTGTTTTTTTCTTTTCAGTGATATCCGATAGGACTCCTATTACCTTTATCGGATTTCCCGCTGCGTCTTTCAGTAATTCCGCCACTGAGTGTATTACTTTTTGATCTCTTGAATTCCGGGGAGTAATGCTAAATTCGATATCGTAAGGTTCGTTTATAGTTATTAGATTTACCATCGCCTTATTAACGAAATCAGGCTCAATAACACATTTCATAACCTCAGCCGCCGTAAAGCTGTCGGACTCAGCATCAAATCCATACGTTCTCTTGGCTTCCGCGGAACCCCAAAAAACATCGCTTGCTATATCGTATTCCCAACTCCCGACATTTGCTACTTCCTGAGCCTTATTATATCGCTTCTCGTTTTTTTGCAGTTCTTCTAAAAGCCGCCTTAGCTTCGTAATATCGCGGGAAATTCCGATTACGCTTTTTACGCCTATACCGTCAACATCGAATTCCGGAGAAAGCTTCAATTCCAGATATCTAATGTCCCCCGCCAGCTCCACCTCGAATTCAACGGTTTGAGTTATACCGGTATCAAAGACTTTTTCTATGTTTGTCTCCCAAAGGACGCATAAATGCTCGGGGAAGCCTAAATCCCTGTGGTTCTTTCCTACATATTGCTCTGCCGTCAGACCCGATGCATTTATTGCCATGGAATTGCCAAATATATGCCGACAATCCCTATCGTACCTCATAATATAATCTATTGAATTTTCTACAATAGCTCTATATTTTTCTTCTCCATACCTCAGCTCATTTTCTATTTCCTTCTGTGCGGTAATATCTTTTGTCAGCTCCAGGGTACCGACTATTTTATTTTCCTGGACAATTGGTTCGTGCGTAGTCTGATAGTAGCACATCCCGCCGCTTGGCAGGGGAAATGAATACTCCTCGCAATGCTTTTCTCCATTTTTTACCTTTAACAATATTTCTTTCCAAAAAGTCTTTTTATCGGGAGGCAATGAGTCAAGCGTATTCATTCCGATATATGCCGGTTTTGAGAATAACTTTTTTGTTACATCGTCGAATGCATTATTGAAATATATTACTTTGTCATCGAGGTCCCTGCAAACAATGATATCCTTGATCATATGCATCATCGTGTTGAGGTCATTTTCATTCTTTTCAGATTCGCTCTTTGCCTTCATCAATTCGCCTTCGACAACTTTCCGTTCTGTAATGTCGATATTTACGCCAATATAATTGAGCACGTTTCCATGAATATCGAATTGTGCGCTCGCCAAACCATATACATCAGTTACCGCTCCATTTCGATCTTGAAATCTGTATTCGAGTCCCCAACCTCCTTTGGAGGCAATCATCTCATTCCATTTTGAAAAGACCTTGGCTGTATCATCGGGATGCAATCCTTTTATCCATCCTTGACCCTTAGCCTCTTCTAGAGTCAATCCCGCCATTTTACACCAAGCCGGGTTGGCATAGGTGCAATCACCGTTGGGATTCGTAAGATAGATACCGACCGGGGCTAAGTTGGCCAAAGTGCCAAACATCTCCTTGCTTTCAATAACCGCCAATTCTGCGTTCTTTCTTTGAGTTATATCCTGCGATATAATCTGTACACCTAATAATCTGCCGCCTAAATCAGTGACCCGCGTAAATGTGCTCACAAAATACGTAGTGCCGGAGGGGAGTTCCACCAGGTCCTCATAGACGGTAGAACCTTCGGCCGTAGCGGCTAATGTAAGTCTATCGAGGTAAATTCGTCCCTCTGCACTCGGGAAAAGCTGGGAAATTGATTTACCGATAAAATTTTCTGGGACGCCTCCCATATGCTGTGCGGCAAGTTTGTTGTAAGAAAGCACGATACCCTCAAGCGAATAATAACCAATACCTATGCCTGCGCTCTCGTAGAGCAATCGATATTTCTCTTCACTTTCATGAATTAGCTTTTCTTTCTTCTGTGTAGCCGTTTTTGCATCGAACAACTTAAACGCCATCTTGATAGAAGCATCGAGTACGGTGATGGATGAGCTTTTAACGACGTAGCCATACGAGGTGATCTTTTCAGTCTTTTCAACAATTTCCCGTTCGCTATGCGAGGAGACAAAAACGATGGGTATATCGTGATCCCTGAGTATCATCTCGGCAGTTTGAGTTCCATCGATTCCATTCCCAAGGTCGATATCCATTAGAATCAAGTCGATTTTGGGCAATGAATTGACCGCTTCCACAGCTTTTTCGCCTGTACTCATGGTTGTTACCGTGTAGCCATACTGCTCCAGCGCCATCTTTTCGGACAAAGCAAGAATTGCTTCATCCTCTACTAGGAGTATGGTCTTTTTCAAGCTTTCAAGCATATAAACCCCGATTCCCCTACTGAGTTTTTGCGTTGTCGAAGTAAAGTATAGGAACATTTAAGGAATATGCAACGGCGTATGAATACTTTTTATAAATTCTACTCCTGTTTCATCGGTCCTGGATGGCGGCGGTGCGAATAGGACCATAAACCGGATAATTTACCCTAAACCGCAAAAAACCGCAGGAGCTCCAAGCCCAATTAAAAGCCTTTTTGCTTTCGGCCCTATAGAGGTTTATTGCAAAGGGGAACGATGTAGTCACAAGACCTTTACCAGGTTGTTAATACTTATTGTTCAAACTTCAATACAAACTTTGTGCCATTTCCGCGTTCTATCTGTATTGTTCCATCCAACTGCTGCGTCAAGGCCTGTACAAGCTGTAGTCCAAAACCGGTGGAGTTTTCGAATGAAACGGATTCGGGAATACCTTTTCCATCGTCTTGAACGCAAATGGTTACATGACCGTTGGCGCTCGTTGCCGAAACAAAAATAAAACCGGATTCTCCTTCGATAAATGCATATTTCATTGTGTTGGTAATTAATTCATTAACGAGAATGCCAAGCGCTTGCAAGCGTTTGGCACCCAATACAAAGTCATCGACAAGAACTTCGACCTCAACGGATTTGTTGTTGGGGAAGTTTGCAATAATTTCCTTAACTAAAACAGGAAGGTAATCCTTTAACGATAATTGCGTGACATCGTTGGCCTGGTAGAGTTTATCATACAATATGCTCATGCTCTTAACCCTGCTCTCCGTATCCTTAAAGGCATGAATCGCGGATGAATCCTTCATGGCCCGAGTCTGTAAAGACAATAGGCTGCTGATAGTGCTTAGGTTGTTTTTGATACGGTGGTGTACTTCCTTGAGGATAAGCTCCTTTTCGGCGAGTAGCGACTCTATTTTTCCATTGGCTAGTCGTTGCTCGCTTATGTCCTTACAAACGGTAAAAAGCATATCGTGCCCCAGTACGCTAACCTTGGCCGCTGAGATTTGCACATAAATATCCGAACCATCCTTTTTTCTATGGCGCCTGCAAGGAACCCTCGCATTTCCTTCGTTTAGTATTTGAGCCGCTACAACTTTCGATTTTTCGATTTCAGCGCTAAATTTTAAGCAGGACATTCCAATGAGTTCATCATTATCATAACCATATATTTCTGAGGTCGCTTTATTAGCACTGAGTATCTCGAACGAAATAGGATCATAAATAAATATAGCATCAGAAATATTTTCAAAAAGGGCTTTATATTTCGCTTCACTTAAAATCAGCGATTCATCCGCGATTTTCCGTTCGGATATGTCCTGCAAAATACAGTGTGTTTGCTTAAATGCACCGTTAAGGTCATGACCAATTTTTCCATCAAAAGAAATGAACATTTTTCTGCCGTTTTTATGCAGCATTTCAAATTCGCTGTGTATATGTCCTTGAGCCTTAAATATCGGAAACCGTTTTCTAAAAGCGTCTCTGTAGGCAGGTGCAAGAAAATTTCCAAACCAATTACCTATCACTTCTTTTCTCGAATACCCAAGAGTATCGAGCCATTGTTGATTCACCTCAATAAAATTTCCATCGATATCAAGAGATTGGTAGCCTAATGGCGCGTTATTAAACAGCAACTGGAACCGTTCCTCGCTTTCGCGCAATGCCGTATCGCTTACTATCAACTCTTCATTTTGCGCCTGCAGCTCTTCTGTCGTGGATCTCAACTCTTCATTGATGATTTCATATTCTTCGCTCTTTTCTTGAAGGGCAACCTCGATTTTCTTCCTTTCGGTGATATTCGCGGTAGTCATTGCAAGATAGCCATTTTGCGGCAGGTAGAGACTAACTTCAGTGTAAAGATTCATTACTTTGCTAAATGCTTCCAATTGAAGCGGAGCACCGGTTATGGCCACTTCCGTCATTTTATCAATCCAATACTGCTCGGTTTCCGGATAAACCTCCAATAATGTTTTTCCGATAAGGTCGGAGGCGTTTTTACCGACATATTTTTCATAGGCCTGGTTTACCATCACAAATCTGAAATCTTTAGGTTTGCCTTCTTCGTCCTTCACAACTTCGTACAAGGAATTATAGGAACTAAAGTTAAGAAATTGTAAACGGTATTTTTCTTCACTTGCTCGTAAAGCTTCCTGAACTTTAATGCGTTCGCTTATATCATGGTAATTTAGCAATATGCCGTTTATATCCGAATCGTTTACGAGATTCGTGGCGCACAGCTCGATTATCTTGTAGGTTCCGTCTTTGCATTTATATCGATACTCAACATTGATTGACAGGTTATCGGTTTTAAGAATTGCATAAAATTCTTTTTGTATACGCTTCAAATCATCAGGATGAACGGTATGCCAGCCATCGGTTCCAACGAGGTCTTCCGGTTTCCAGCCAAACCATTTTTCGATATTTGGGCTTTTATACCTCATAATGCTATCTGCACCGATTATGCCGATAACGTCGGATATATTTAATATCATCGCCTTTTGCTTTGATTCACTTCTTCTGATCGATTTATTCGCGTCGAACAGCTTAAATGCCATCTTGATTGCGGAGTCGAGAACTGTTATTCCTGTTGCCTTTACTACATATCCGTAGGAGCTTATCTTTTCGGTTTTCTCAACTACCTCAGGCTCGGTATGCGAAGATACAAAAACGATAGGTATATCGTTTTCCTGCAATATTATTTCAGCGGCCTCCGTTCCATCGATGCCGCTTCCTAAATTGATGTCCATAAGAATGAGGTCTAGCTCGAGTTTGGACAAGATCGCTGCTACGGCCTTTTCACCTGTGGAAACATGGATAACGGTGTATCCGTATTGTTCTAGCTGTCTTTTGGATGACAAAGCGATTATCGCGTCATCTTCCACAAGAAGAATTGTTTTCTTAGCGCTCATATCTCAAACTCCCATTCGCCAGGACCACTTGCCTCCAAGGCGAATCTTAATTTTTCCTGGTTCTCCTGAAGAACTGTTTCATTTCGCTTTTGTTCCGTAATATCTTGAATCACACCAAAAACAGTATTCGTCCTATTGTCATAAGTGGCAAGAGAATGAATATCGACAACCGAACCATCCTCAGGTCGTCGAATCTTGAATTCCAAATCATAGCCTATATTTTGAGCAACAAGATCAGAAAGCGCTTTTTCTAAAAAAGGCCTATATTCTGGAAGCGGTATCAGCAGCACATCAGCCAAGGAAGTTTTCTTAATATCCACGCCATAGATGGCCTCCGCGCCACTTGAGGCTATCATGATCCCGGTGTCGAGCCGAAGCGTCCAGTTACCTATCTTTGCTACTTTTTCTGCTTGGAGGAGTCTGGCTTCGCTTAAACTCAGCAACTCTTTCGATTGTGTCAACTCTTCATTTTGTGCCTGCAGCTCTTCTGTCGTCGATCTGAGTTCTTCGTTGATGACCTCATATTCTTCACTTTTTTCTTGAAGGGCAATCTCCACCAGCTTCCGTTCGGAAAGCATCCGGGCTTGTTGCACATTTTGATATGCCAATGTGGACAATTGATTTGCGAGCCGATAGAGGGCAGCAGCTATGTGGTTGAATTTTTCTTTACCCATCGCAGGCACTTCCCGAAAAGCCTCAATAAAGGCATTCTCATCTGCTCCGATTTTTTTTGCATACTCCAACATTTTTTCTTCTGACTGATTCTCATCCCGAACCTGCCCAATAAGCCAATTTGCAATATGTTTTCCCCCCACAGAAATACCGGCACCCGCATCCCAGAGTCCACTGCTAAAACAAGGCTGAATACAAGGCTCCCTGGAGTTCATCCGCCCCAAAGCGGCATCGGATTTTAAACAATTCGCATTTCCAAGTTTTGTCTTGCGAATTATATCCTTGCACAAGCTGCAAAAGTTGCTCGGAGCAGTAATTGGGGTACCATCAGTTTGAGTTATAATTGAGGCTACACCAGTGGCGTTCGAAAAATCATCTTGCAGTTGTTGAATGTCACTTATGCTAAAAAGATCAGCAAAAGAAATTGAAGCCGTATTTTCCAGCGGCAGGGTAAGCAATGCAATTCGTTTTTCTAATGCTTCTTGCAGTTGCCTCTGTTCTGTGATGTCCCGGCAAAGCAGAATAAAGTGCGGCCGTTCAGGAAAACCCTCGATACGCGATACCGTAGTCTCGAACCAACGAATCCCGGCAGGAACATTCAGCTTGTATTTCCTGCCTTTAGAAAAGCCGTTATCATGGGCTTCGCCGATCGAAGCAATAATTATATCTGAAATTTCCGGAGGAAGGATATCCGGAATATACTTTCCTATTAAATCTTGAAGCGGCATGTAGAGCAATTCATTTTTTGATGTATGCGCGCCATAATAATAGCCATCCAATCCCACTTCAAAGAGCAGATCAGGAAGAGCATTGAATGTCGCCTCCAACCTGTCATTTGTGGATTTCGATTTCTTTTTCTCCTCAAACAATTTGAAAGCCATTTTTATTGAAGCATCAAGAACAGTAATGGAGGAGCTTTTGACAACATAGCCGTAGGAAGTAATCTTTTCTGTTTTTTCAACGACTTCGGGCTCGGTATGGCTGGATACAAAAACGATGGGTATATCGTAGTCTTTTAATATTATTTCAGCGGCCTCCGTTCCATCGATACCGCTTCCTAAATTGATGTCCATAAGAATGAGGTCAATCTCGGCTGTGGTCTTGATAGAGGTTACAGCCTTTTCACCTGTGGAGGCATGAATCACGGTGTATCCGTATTGTTCAAGCTGTCTTTTGGATGACATAGCAATGATGGCTTCATCTTCCACAAGAAGAATTTTCTTATTCATAACATCCTGCATATAAGCCTCGATCCATTTGTCGGGTTTTTGTGTAGTTTTATTAGAGTATAGAGATTTTTGATAAATTTGCAATAGTACTTTAGGTTTTGTATCCGGCAGACATTGAGCTTCAGGCATAGTGGTCAACAATTGGTCAATGTTAAAAAAAGGCTTATCCGCGTAGGATAAGCCTTTTTCCAGTTCGTCTCTAAACCCTTAAAATATTAGAACTTAGTAGCTGTATCGAAGAGGACTTTCCCTACGGTGCTCAACTTCGTGTTTCGCACCTGCGGGCGCCTGCGATCGCTTCCGCGTGCATCCATGCACGCTTTTCCTCCCCTTGGTCGGCGCTCTCTCTGGTTCAAGTCCTCTTCGCCGCTTATCAAAAAAGAGAAGCCCAACCTTGCGGTCGGGCTTCTCTTTTTGCGGCGAAGAGGACTTGAACCTCCATGCCATTGCTGGCACTAGGACCTGAACCTAGCGTGTCTGCCAATTTCACCATCGCCGCAGGTTTTGCTCAATTCAATACTGTTTAGACTTTGGCTTTATATACCGCGAAAGCCTTTAGTGTCAATACCTGCATTTTTGGGCATTGCTTGACAAGTGAGCATATTGCACATAGCATTCTAGTCGCTAAAACAGAATTTTTTCAAGGTTCGCTATTACCTTGTTTATCCGGAGGTTGCCATGAAGGCTGTTATGGGTAAGATTCTCATTGTCGATCTAACAACGCGCGCACTTCATGAACAAGAAATCCATGAGGATGTTTATATTGAGCAAATTGGGGGCGTCGGCCTTGCGGTAAAGCTTTTGACCGACATGATACCGGCCGGCGCCGATCCCCTTGGCCCTCAAAACGTATTGGCATTCATGAGCGGTGCGCTTACCGGGAGCGGATCGCTTATGACGGGCCGATGGATGGTCTGTACGAAATCACCGCTTACGGGCGGATGGGGAGACGCTAACTGTGGAGGAAATTTTTCTCCGGCAATCAAGCAATGTGGCTGGGACGGCATATTGTTTACCGGTGCGGCACAAGTTCCTCTAATTTTTATCTCGGATGAGAATGGGCCAAGACTCGAACTTGCAGGGGAACTCTGGGGGCACGACGCGATCGAAACGGAAGTACTGGTTTTAGCCGCTTGGAAAGGAAAGAAAAAACCGGCGATTTCCTGCATTGGCCCTTCGGCGGAAAAACTATCGCTTATTTCCGGTATATCCAATGACGGTGGCCGATACGCGGCAAGATCCGGCGTCGGGGCGGTCATGGGGTCCAAACGACTCAAGGCCGTGGTTCTTTCGGGCAGCAAAAAAATAACTTGCGCCAATCCGGAAAAAGTACGCGCGGCTTCGAAACGCTATGCAGAGGCGGTCTCCAAGACGACCATACCGGCCATGGTCAAAGGCAGGCATTTACCGCTTTTAGGAAGGCTTTTTGCCCTGAAAACCGTGTTTCCCATGAACGGCATCCTGGCTGCCGGAATACTGAAGAAATGGGGAACCATCTACAACAATACGACGGGCCTTTTAAACGGAGATTCCCCGGTCAAGAATTGGGGCGGGTCCGTGAACGATTTTAAGAAAAAAAATTACGTAAAACTCGACCCGGATTTAATAGTCTCAAGGGAGATAAAAAAATATCACTGTTACTCGTGCGTAATCGGCTGCGGCGGCATCTGCGACACCAGGGATATGGGAACCGCGGGAACCCATACCCACAAGCCGGAATACGAAACCTGCTGTGCATTCGGCCCACTGCTCATGAACGACAACCTCGAGTCCATATTCCTTTGCAACGATTTATGCAACCGTTCGGGTCTCGACACCATCTCCGCCGGTTCGGCGATCGCCTTCGCGATGGAGTGCTACGAAAACGGCATCCTGGACGCAAAGGACACCCAGGGCCTGGAACTTCGATGGGGAAATAGCGATGCAATCGTCGCGCTGCTCCGTGCAATGATAGCCCGCCGCGGCATCGGGGACATCCTGGCAGACGGCGTGGCCCTGGCGTCAAAAAAAATCGGCAGGGGTTCCGAACGTTTCGCGATACACTCAGGCGGCCAGGAGCCGGGCATGCATGACCCCCGTTATGATCCCATGATGGGCACCGCTTACGTTTCCGACCCGACGCCTTCCCGGCACACGATAGCCGCCGGAGTATATTATAACGTTTCCAGGATATGGGATTTCGTGAGCTGGGCTCCTTCGGTAAAATTGCCCTATGCAAAAGCCCGGGAGTACGAGGCGGGCGAAATCGAGGCAAGAAAACTCCTTGCCGGATCGCTTCTAAAGCAGCTCTTGGACGCCGTCGGAGGATGTTTGTTCGCCCTTACGACCGGATTGAACAACTGGAAGCTGTTTGATTGGCTCAATGATGCGACGGGCCTTACGTGCAGCCCCGACGAATGGATGGAGAAAGCCAGAAACATCCAGCTTGCACGATACGCCTTCAATAAAAAACACGGAATAAATAACTCAGGGTACAAAATGCATCCCAGAATGAGCGGCAAAGAACCCCTGACAAGCGGTCCTTTGGCTGGAAAATCGGTACCGCTGGATGAAATGGCCATGGGCTATTTCGATGCCCTCGAAAATAAATTATGAGAACGGTGGTGGTGGAACGCCTCCAATCGATGGATTATCAGCGAGAATGCGTTCGCCTCAGCACTGACTGCGGAAAACCCGAATGGGAAACCCGACCGATCCGCGGGTTTTAGACGCGCTGATATGCTGGCTTCCCCGCCTGGCTTCCTTACAGGAAAAATCATAGCACGGAACAAAAAAATCGCCATGAACAAATAAAGGGGGACTTCTTTGTTCAGGCAGGGGGCTTTTCTTTCGATTGCCCCTTATACATCATCACGTCCAGTACATCTTCACATTCGATTCGGCCGAGTATTTTTTCGCCCATAAATCCATGCTCGGCCAGTGTTGAGCAAATCGCCGCCTCGAGTTCCGCCTTTATGATAAGGTCGCAGGATTCCCTTGCCGCTGAAATATCCCCGACGCCTTGGCTTCCCGCAGGCAGCGATGAAGAAATCGACATCAGGGTGGCGCCTCCTGCCCCTGCCTCCATGGTCATTTTTACAAAATCGTTGATGCTCCCGTCCACGGTAACGAGGGAAACGCAGCGATAAGCGGACTTTTCCTTTCGATCCCTGCTTATCTTTTTTTTATCGCTTCCCGGTGAAAAACGCCTCCACTCGGAGGACCCGCGCAGGTCGTCGAGCGCGCTGATAACCTGTTCCATGGATGCGGCATGAACGCGTTTCCCAAGCCGAACCCGCAGGTTGGCAGCGTACAGGCGCACGGATTGCCTGTAGATGAACCCTTGTCCGGGCCGGTCAAGCCGGATCGTATGGGATGCCAGGTTGGCCGCAAGGGCGGCATCCCGCTCAGGGACCAGAAGCATCACGATTTCTTTTTCAACAGGTATCGTGACGCGGAGGAGTCCGAGCTTATTGCGAAGCCCAACACCCCGTCCATAGGTTACGAAAGGCACGCACAGGCCAAGCTCCAGTACCGCGCGAAGCAGCGCATCCGCCATGCCCCGGTGCACGATGCACGTTAACAATTCATAATGTTCCATCCGATTCGGAATTTCGAACCCTGCCATTGCCTGCAGGCTTTTCATGAATTTTTCGGACGCAGCCTTTTCATCCGCCAATAAAACATCCTGTCCATACAAAAACCCGCGCCCGGGCAGGTACAAATCAAGGGATTTTGCCAGGTACTCAGCTACCGCCCGCTCATAGTGCTGCGGAAGGCGAAAGCGGTACAGCCGCGCGGAGGCGCCGGATAGCGTCTCGCTTCCGCCGAAGCCCAAAAAACCCCGATGTTCCTCTATGCACACCTGCTTGCCGCGCTGCACGAGGTAATCGTCCATGTGGATACCGGCTAAAGTTTCTTCCATAAGACCGGACAAACCTGAGTCCAGGCAGCAGCTTAGCCGCGTAAACTTATAAGTACTCATGGTTCAACCCCTGTTCCCACGGTGGAGCGAACGGCCTGCGCGGGACTTTACGATAAGCCCGGAAAGCAGAACCGCCACGGCGGGAAACACGCTTGCCGCCGCCACAACGCCGAAAGCTCCATTGGCGCCGCTTTCCCGCCCGATTCCCAGTCCGCAGGCAATAACGATGGGAACGGTTACCGGCCCCGTGGTTACGCCCGCCGCATCCCATGCTATGGACGCAAATTCCTCGGAAGAAAACAGCGTAAGCAGCAGCGCGCAGGCATAGGGGATTCCCAATACAATTATTAATGGCACGCGGAAAACAATGGCCGCAAACCCTGCCGCCATACCCAAGCCCACGCCCAGCGCGGCTATGCGCACAAGCACGGCGCTCCGGTATGTTCCGGTGCTTGCATCCTCGATGGTGGCGCCCAAGGCGCGGAGCGACGGCTCAGCCAGGGTAACGCCGATGCCCAGCAGCATCACGATTAAAAAAACCGCCAGGTAAGATCCCGCCAGCCCCAGATTTCCGAAAACCGCCCGTTCCATGGGAACGTACTTATAACTTTTTTGTGCGGCGTCATAATTGCCTGTTTCGAATGGCACGCTCCTGGGACCATCCGCCTCTTCCACCCACAGGTAACGGACTGGTCCGTTCGAAGCTGCGGCCGAGAAGACCATGGCAGGCTCTATTCCACGCAATATGATGGTAGTATCGCCTCTCGTGGAAGACATCCACGCTCGCGGCAGGTTTTTACCGGATTGTGCGCCAAGGCTCGTCAAGCCTTTCTCCATGCCAAAACTGAAACAAAACATTCCCACGACGGCAAAAACGATTCCAAGGACAAGCTCGTCGCCGTTGTGCACTTTTTGCCGAAGCAGCACCAGGAGGGTTATGAGCAGAATGGCGATGAGAGGCAATATCGCCCGCAGCGACAGTATCGCGATACGGTAGAAAATCGAATCGGGTCGTTCCCCTTTTGCCGGCTGCGGCTTGGAGGGGCCGGTCGTATCGGAGGCGGCGGATTCAAGGGGAAAAGCGGCATCGAAGCTTTCGACGCTTAGAAACCCTGCCTGCCTCGCATCATTCGCGATGCTTCTTAGATTTGCCTGGCTTCCGCTGACGAAAAGAGCCTGCTTCCTGCTTCCTTCCGCGAAGAAAGAAGAGGGGCTTCCTACAGCCGACACAAACTGCAGGAGTATTGCCGACAAGGCCAGAACCGTCGCCACCGGGAATAACGAAGCCAAAGTAACGACGCCCAAACCTTCGGTTCCGTTTGCGCCAGAGCCGCGCCTTCGTGCCATACCGATGCCCAAGGATATAACCAGCGGCACCGTTACCGGCCCGGCCGTAATTCCGCCGACGTCCCAGGCCAACGCGGCCACCGGCGCAAGATTCGCGTCCGTTCCAAAAAAAGCGGTAAGCGCCAGCAAGGGGGGGATCGTTATAAACACGAGGGGCTTAAAAGACCAGGAATGCAGGAAGCGAAACAATCCCAGCACAAGCGCGAAGCCTACGCCAATGGCTATGGCTCCGATAAGCCATGGCGCTCCGCGATTTAAAAGCAAATAAAGCAAAGGGCTTTCCCATGCCCGGACGGCACCGCCCTGCAGCTGCAAAAAACCTATTGCCGGTTCCGCAAACGTTGCGCTGATACCCAGCACAAACGCAAAAACCGCGAAGGCAAGCGCCCCGCCCCGTCCGGGGAGCTTCATACCCAGCTGCTCACCCAAAGGCATGATTCCAAGGAACAAACCTTCGAGGTACAGCGCAAGCCCCAAAATCGTGGAGCAAACACCGATGCTTATGGAAAGGGCATCGCTTACGGGAACTTTTAATATGAAGATTTGAAGAACCACCAGGTATCCCACTACCAATAAAACAGCCTTTACCTGCTCCTTGATGCGCGAGTATGCCCAGGAAAAAATCATGGAAACGGATCGTTTAAAGGGCAGCTTCGTTTTTTTCTCTTTCTTTTTCCTTGCTGGATTCATTTCGAAGCCTCTTTGTTCCGAATTAAACGGCTGCCGCCTTTTTAAGGCGCAACTCGTGCCATGAATTGCATTTTTAGATACCCACTCTACTATTTCGGCAAATCTAAACGCGAAAAACGTAAAAAACATGTGCAATATCCTAATTATCCATTACAATTACACTACGAACGGAAGGAATGTATATGCCGCTTTCTATAACTGCTTTCTGGCTTGCCACCGCCTGCGCGATCGCTTTTGTTGTTTTTGGATACTGCGCGATAAAGTGGATTTCGCTCAATCCACAGGGCAGCGCCAATCGTCTTGCTGCTATATTCAATATAGTTTTTATGTTTTGGGCCGCAGCCGCTTTTTTTTGGTACTCTACAGACAATCAGGATGTCGCCGAAAAACTGTATAAGGCATTCGCATGGTGCTGGTGTATTTTTCCGCCGCTCGTCCTGCGTTTCAACTACAAGATAAGCGGCTCGCACTTAACTAAAAACAAGAGGCTGAAATCGCTTCTTGTGTTCCTCTTGTATGTACCAGCCGTAGTATTTTCCATTCTTATACCGCTATTTACTATAACCAAACCCAATTTCATTGCCGGGTATTGGATGCTCGGCATTCGGATAAACATTATTTATATTCTTTTCAGTGCGCATTATTTCCTGTATATCCTGGCAGGAATCGTCGTAACCTTGCGCGCCCGTTCGCGGGCTGCGGGAACGTCGGAAAAAAAGCAGCTTTCCACCGTGGCACTGTCGTCGATTATCGCCGTTACCGGCGGTTTTATTACCGATACCGTCTTCCTTGCGCTGGGATTCAATTTTCCGAATATGGCGATTATCTGGATTACGATTCTGTCCATCGGCATGCTTACCGCCAGGAACCGCTTTGGCTTTCTTGCCCCGTTTCCAATCGCCGAGGCACCGCGCATACTCAATGCGCTGGCCGATATGGTGCTGTATCTGGACGAATCCGGCAAAATAACCTGGGGAAACGACAGCGCACTCAAGGCACTCGGCTGTAAAAACATCGATTCTTTGAAAGATCTTCCCCTGGAAGCATGTTTTTCGAGCGTCGACATCGCCCCGCTTAAAAAAACCGCGCAAAGCGTCCTGGATTTTTACGCCACGAGAACAACGATCGGGCAGCAAAAACTGCCTGTAGATTTGCGCGCTCACCGTGTCATGGATATCAGGCAGGCCAGAGGGTCCATAATTACCCTGCTGGACCTCAGCTCGGAAAACGCGCGCAAAAAAGCGGAGGATGAAGCACAGCAGACAGGCCTGCTTCTTGAGGAGTTCATAGCGCACTCCCTTGACGGAATCACCCTTACCGATCCTGACGGAACCGTAAAACGCTGGAATAGTCCCATGTCCATGATTACGGGAATTCCCACCCAGGATGCCATAGGAAAAAAACTCTGGGACTTGCTCGCAGGCCTTATTCCGGGATCGACCAAAACGCTCGACGACGAGGCGCGGGTTAAACGCCGAATCATATCCGCGCTTATAGCAACTTCGTCACCCATGACACCGCACATACTCGAGGAGGAGATTCAGAAATCCGACGGTACCCGGCGTATTCTTCAGTCCAGTTCCTTTATCATTCCCCTGCGGGGCGGCTCAATCATGGCCACCATCACCAGGGATATATCCGAAGCCAGGCAAACGGCGACGGAAATGATAGAACGCATCAGGAAGCTCGATCATGCCCAAAAGATGGATGCGGTGGGCGCGCTTACCAGCGGCATCGCGCACGACTTCAATAATACGCTGGGAGGAATCGTGGGAGCGCTGTCGCTTATCAAAATGGGCATTGAGGATAATTCTTACAAGACGCCCGCCGACATGGCGCGGGAGCTGGAAATAATGGAGCGATCCGCCGAGCGCGCGGTTTCGTCGGTTAAGCGCCTCCTGACGCTTACAAAAAAACGCCTGCCTGAGCAGAAAAAATTCAAGCTGAATGACGCCCTCCAGCGAGTTGTCGAATTTACATCGCGCAGCCTCGATCCTTCCATCATCATCAAGAGCCCCCAGGATAGCGAGCCTGCCTTTATGGAAGGCGACCCCGGCCAAGTGGAGCAGCTGCTTCTCAACCTAATCATAAACGCGGAACAAGCCATGACCATCATGCGCTTGCGCGGCGAAAAGCGCGGGGGAGTCATAACCATAACCATCCGCTCGTTCTTTCCCGAACCGGATTTTTTGGCCAGCAATCCCGCCGCGGAAAAACAAACGTACTGGCGGGTGGGCATACGCGATGAAGGCGTGGGTATTCCACATCACATACTGCCCAGAATTTTCGACCCGTTTTTTACCACGAAACCAGCGGATAAATCCAGCGGCCTGGGACTTGCCATGGTGCACTCCATAGCGACGCAGCACGGCGGCTTCGTGGACTTGTTCTCCCAGCTGGGGGTGGGAACTGAATTCTTTATTTATCTGCCCGCAAGCAGCGAGGTAACGGAGAAGAAGACAACGCAGAAAGCCATTCGGGGAAGCGGGCTAATATTGCTGGTGGACGACGATGAAGTGCCCCGGGATACGGGTCAGGCTATTCTCGCCGCCCTTGGATACAAATCCGAGGCGGCGGTTTCAGGGGAAGAAGCCCTGGAGATGTTCAACGCCAATCCGGGGAAGTGGGCCGCCGTGGTAACCGACCTCCGGATGACCGGTATCGGCGGCGATGAAATCGCGATGCGCATGAAGGCCATCCGGCCCGACCTGCCCATCGTAATGGCATCCGGCTATGCTACCGATGACGCAATCGAATCGGCGTCGCAAGCGGAAAATTTCGTGTTTGTACAAAAGCCGTATACGGTAGCCGAGCTAGGCGCGGCCATCATCAAGGCTAGCATGGCACCCGGTTAAGCTCGAAAGCTTTATTTTGCGGGTGGGGCAAAGGGACGGAACCTGGTGGAGGCATCGGGCAGTGTTATTCCGAAGGTCCAGCGGGTATTTGTCGCAGCACCGGATAAAACGGGGGATTCTGCGGGAAGGCGACCCTGAAGGTCGCTTGCCCCGGCCAAAAAAAGCCTCCGCGGCGTTACTCCCGCGACTTTTTTTTCGAAGCGGCCGGTAATTTCCAACAAGGCGGCTTGAACAGCCTGCCAGTCCTCGTCCGAGCAATACAGGGTGCAATCCAGTAAAAAGCCGCCCGTGTCTTTTGCCGCTTCCTTTTTTGAAATGGCCGCATCGCTGGTTGTACGCTCCAAAAACGCCTTGAGGCCGTCGCGAAAACGCATAGTTATCAGCTTGGCTACGTCATCGCGGAGTCCGGCATCGACACCGCTGCCCAGGGCTTCGCCCTTGACGTTAAAACGCTTGGCTGCAGGTTCGTAATAGCGCGCAATGATTCCGTTTACGACTTCCGTGCGGGCGAGTACCACGATACCGGCGCTTTCCAGGATGCGCATGTGATAATGGGATTTACCCGGTCCGTCGCCTAATGCCCGTGCTACATCGGTTGCGGTAGCGGGTGCGCGGAGGTCCTTGAGCACGTGGAGCAACTTCATCCGGTACGGATGGGTAAACGCCTTTACCCTGGCTTCGGTATCCAGCTCCAGTTCCTCAAGCATGCTTGCCCCCATGAAAGGATAATAACGTTCAAGTTTCCAAAACGTCAAGGCAAATCGAAAGCGCTTGTCAGCAGGTTTTAAACAGGCAGGCGATATTCCACCCAGCGAACCTTACCGGCCTCGATGGCTTCCTTGAGGGCTTTTTCTGTCGGGCTAAGCCTGGCATCGCCTGTTTTAACCTCGACGAATATGACTTCACTAGGCTTCCCCTTAGACAGACCGCTGAAAACGATATAATCGACCGGTTTTCCCAGGAAACGCGCATCTGCCGGATCGCATGGAAAATCGGGAAAAAACGGCGCAAGCTGTTCGCCGATCTGGCCGGTCAGCACCGCCCGGGAGCGTTTTACCGCGTCGCCTCGCGCTCCTTGTTCCGAGCGCCGCATATCACGGCGCGCCTCCAGAATGCCGATTCGCCGGCCGAGAGCCCAAAAAAGGGCAGCAATAACGGCGAGCACAAGCGCAAGCAGAAAAATTACCACGAGAAACGAAGCGGAAAATCCCGAAGGAAGCGTGATAAAAGCGTTAGGTTCCATCGGCTAATCCATCCTGAAACGCATAAGCTGAGCCACCGTGAGCCTTGTATTGTCGCGGTTTTCGCCTACGAAGCGCTTGAGCCCGCTGGCAACAAGCGCATGCAATGAAATCAACAAACTAGATACCGGAACACCAAGCCAGAAGAATGTTTTTGCCTGAAGCTTCATGCGAGCATTGTAGAATAGATCAGGGAAAAACGCCAGAAAAAACCTGTTTCGCCCGGGAGAATCCAGGAATCTTGACATAGAATCCAGGAATCTTGACATAGATTCCGGGAATCTTGACATAGATTCCAAGAGCCTCTTGATGCACCATCCGCAAATATCCATACTGCAGTAATGAGTACTGGTCAAACCGAAAAAAATCTATCTGTAGTGTTCGTCAGCATCGCAAGCGCGCCGGGTCCACGCTCGGCTCCCCTGGGAGCGGCCAGCGTGATGGCGCATATCAAGGCTGACGCGCACCTGGCGGCACACTGCTCCCTGCATCTCGTGGAAGCATCCGCTGCAGACAGTGCCCAGTCCATCCTTGAGCGCGCGCTCTTATTCTCCCCTGCGGTTCTCGGCCTTTCGGTGTATGCCTGGAACCGCGCGCTAATGAGGGAAGTTTCGATTCTCGCGCGGCAGGCGTTGCCTGAGCTGCTTATTGTCGTCGGCGGACCCGAACCGGCATCGGAAACCCCGGAGAGCCTCCGAGCCGATATCCTGGTAGCCGGAGAGGGCGAAGCCGCCATGGCGGAGATACTCGGTGCGATGGCCTGTGGCCAAAAACCGCAAGGGGGCATCATGCGGCCCAGCTTGCTCGATCCTGCGATATTATGTTCCCCCTGGCTGGACGGGACTCTGGATCCAAAGAATTATGGCGGTGCAGTCTGGGAAATGGCGCGGGGATGCCCGTATCGCTGCGCATTTTGCTACGAGTCGCGGGGTGCCGGAACTAAAATCCGCCCGCTTTCCATGACGCGCCTGGAGGCCGAACTCAAGCTCTTCGCCGCATCCGGCATCGACGAGGTATTTGTGCTGGATCCCACCTTCAACGCCAGCGAAGAGCGCATGCTTACGATGCTTTCGCTGATGGAAAAACTGGGGGACGGAATACAATTCCAACTGGAACTACGAGGAGAGCTCATCAGCGAGAAACAAGCCCGCGCGCTTTCGCGATTGGAGTGCACCGTGCAGATAGGCCTGCAAAGCTGCGACACTGCCGTCCTTGCGCTGGTGGACAGAAAATTCGACCCCAGGCTTTTTGCGCAAAAAGCGGGAATTCTGGAACGAAACGGCATAATTTACGGCTTCGATCTTATTTACGGCCTGCCCGGAGATACTCTTGGCGGTTTTATGTCCAGTATCGATTACGCCTTGAAGCTGGGTCCAAACCATGTCGATATTTTTCGCCTCGCGGTGCTTCCCGGAACCGCGCTTGCCGAAAAAGCCGATTCTCTGGGCATGCACTGGAATGCCCTGGCTCCCCATCTGGTCGAGTCCACTCCCAGGTTCAGCGCCCAGGATTTGCAAACAGCGGAAAAAGCGGCGGCCGCCGCTGATATTTTTTATAACAAGGGCCGGGCCGTGATGTGGTTCCGCTCCGCATGCGCCGCTCTTGGCGCCAGTCCCTCCCTGCTGGTTAGGCAATTTGCCGATTACCTGGAGCGCTCCGGCTATGCCCCAGGAGAGGAAACCTCAGGCACGACCGGCAAAAAGATCCCGACGCGCCACGAGGACATCGAGGCCTTGCAGCTGTCGTTCCTGGAAGGCCTGCTTGCCGCGCCAGGGGGTGCCAGGCAAAAAAGCCGGCTCCTTTACGATGCCACGCTGGAACTGGTTCGCTGCTGCGGAGCCTGGACGCGCGCCCTGGCCGACGGCCGCCCCACCGACCTTGAACTGCACTGGGAGCCTCAGGAATTGCTCGATTTCGCGTCCTCCGACATCAAGGAATTTATTTTGCAGTTCGAACCGGAACCGAAAGCCCTGAAGTGGCTATGCAGCCCCAAAAAAAACGGGCCGGCTTTCAAGCCCGCGGCAATGCTCTGAATCGGGAGGGCGGCAAGTCACGAATGCGGCTGAACGCAGTTGCGGCCGGCTTCTTTTGCCTTGAAAAGCAGCTGATCGGCATGCACGTATAAATCGCTGAAGCTTACCGCGTCGGCCGGAGATACCGCCACGCCGATACTGGCTGTAAGATGAACTCTTGCCGGGATTGCTTCCTTGCCGTTTCTGAATTCCAGAAAAAGCGTATCGGTGTGGGCGCGTATTTTCTCGGCGAGTTCCATGGCATCGGACCTCGTGGCATTGGTAATGAAAAACGCGAATTCATCGCCTGATAGCCGGGCCGCCACGCAGTTCTCCGGGAGGAGATTGCCGTAGGCGGCTCCCGTCGTGGAAATTACGGAATCCCCGGCCTCGTGACCATAGGCATCGTTTATCTCGTGGAAGTAATCTATATCCAGCATCAAAAGGGCGCATTCCGGGGGAGCGCTTACCGCGCGGGAAAAATGCGTCTTTATAGTCTCCTCCAAAAACCTGCGGTTGAACAGGCCGGAAAGTTCGTCCATCACCGCACGGCGGCGCGCGGTCTCGCCCCATCGCACCACGTCATGCAGGAATACCGAAGCCTCATCCAGCCAGCCGGCCATTATTTTAGACATGGACGACAACATGCGCACGCCGATGGTGGCGTGCTCCCAGACGATGCGGTAAAAATCAATGGCATCGAGCACGAGCAGCACCGAATCTTCGAGTACTTCGCAGGTAGCGGACCTGGGCACATTGTCGATTATCGACATCTCCCCAAAAAACCGGCCGCTTCCGAATTCGTAAACCTCCCGTTCATTCCCGTCCGAGTCGCGTGCCATGCTTACCACATGACCGGACTGTACAAGAAACATCTGCGTTCCGATGTCTCCCTGGCGAAACAGCACTTCCCTGGAGGAAAATTCCTTCCGGTGCAGGAGACCCGCCACAAGAAGAAGGTCTTCCTCCCCTATCCCGGAAAAAAGCGAGCTGGTGCGTAAACATTCTATAACATCCGGGAGCTGGTTCATGCGGAGCCTTTGGCAGCGGAGCCTTTGCCGACCTTGTACACCCGATTGCCGCCGTCCCGCCATGCGCCCATAAGCGCTGCATAGGACTTCTCTATAAATTGCCTCAGCGCCGGCCCGCCTTTGGACCAAATCGAATAACACATGCTTGCGGTAAACCGGAAGTCGCCGATAGCGCGGCTTTCTTCCGCGCAGGCTTCAAGAACGAGGTCATTGGAATCGATGCAGACTTGCGAATCCAGAAGGCGGATGGCCGCGATGGAATCCCGGATGCGTCTCAGTATCAGGCGGTGGGATTCCGCGGGGCATTGCGGGAGGACAAGCGCCGTCTCGTTGCTCTTAAGCCGCACAGCCCACCCCGAATAATCGTTTGCCACGGCTTTTAGAATTTCGGCTATGTGCAACATGGCCAGGTCGCCCGCTCCATGCCCCCAGGTATCGCATAAATCCTTGAATTTATCGGGTTTTATAAAAATAAAAAGAACCGGACTTACGCGGATAAGTTTACGCGGCAATTCTTCATCGAGAAAGCTCCGGTTCCACAGCCCGGTAGCCGCATCCGAATGCATCTGTTTGCGAAGTTCCCGTACCCAGGGCGCATTCTCGGAAATAAGCTGCTGCGTGGATCGGATGCGGGAAGAAATCATGGAAACCGAGCGGAGCAGCAGTCGTGCGCTTACATCCGGCCGCTCTTCTGCAAGCGACTCATTGGTATGGCCAAAATCGGGAAACACTAGAAGCTCCACAGCTTCCGAAGCATGGGCATTCGCATCGTACCGTGCCCGCCTGGCAAAGTCGAAGTCGCCGAGAACGTCACCCGCTACGAAGTGGGCCATGCTTTCGGTCGCGCCGTTTTTAAGTTCGCGGGAAACCGTTACGCTGCCGCTTCGAATTATATAAAACCGCCCGGCAAGCTCGCCGCTGGCAAATACCAGTTCGCCGACTGCGTAGCCTGCAAGGCTGGAACGGCTTGCGAGCCAGTACAAATCGTCGGGAAGAAGACGGGAAAATATTTCAGCCTTGACCAAAAGCGCCACAGCGTCGCTATACAGTAACTCCCGTCTTTCCATGCAACAAGTATAACAGGAAACGACGGGTATTACAAATAGAGAATTCCCGCGGCGCTAGTTGTTGGGTTTCATCGTGGGAAACAATATCACGTCGCGGATACTATAGGCGTCGGTAAGGAACATGATGACACGGTCCACGCCGATACCCATGCCGCCGGTTGGAGGCATGCCCACTTCCAGGCTGGATACGAAATCCTCATCCAGCATGTAGGCTTCGTCGTCACCCAGTTCGCGCTCCTTTAGCTGCTGCGTAAACCGGTCCATCTGCACGATGGGGTCGTTAAGCTCGCTGTAGGCGTTTGCGATTTCGCGCGCATAAACAAAGGCTTCGAAACGCTCGGTCATGGTGGGGTCACCCGGCTTCTGTTTGGTAAGCGGAGAAATATCGGTTGGATAATCCATGATAAACGTAGGCTGAATCAGGTGCTCCTCGGCGAATTTCTCGAACGCGGCGTTAAGTATGTCGCCTTTCGTGCAATCCTTGAGTTTCTTCTTGAGTTCGTGATCCAGGCCTTTTGCCTTGGCCAGATCCTGCGCTTCCTGATCGGTTTTTATGGCGCCAAAGTCGATATCGCCATACTGCTTTACGGCATCGACCATGGTAAGCCTGCGCCAGGGAGGCGTAAAATCGATTTCCGTTCCCTGATACAACACCTTCGTTCCGCCGGTAACCTTTTGCGCCGCGAAAGCCACCATGTTCTCGCACAACTCCATCATATCCTTGTAGTCGGCATAAGCCTGGTACAGCTCGATCATGGTAAATTCGGGATTATGGCGTATATCGATGCCTTCGTTGCGGAAATTCTTACCCATATCGTAGACGCGTTCCATGCCCCCCACGATACAGCGCTTGAGGTACAGCTCGGTGGCTATGCGCAAATAAAGCTGCAGGTTAAGCGCGTTGCTTTTGGTGACGAACGGTCTGGCGGCCGCACCCGAGGCTATGGTTGAAAGTATGGGCGTATCCACTTCGATATATTCCCGGGTATCCAGAAACTCTCGTATAGCCTTGATAATCTGGGTACGTTTCTTGAACGTATCCATTACCTGCGGATTCATAACGAGGTCAAGATATCGGCGCCGGTAGCGCATTTCCGGATCCTTAAGGCCATGGAATTTTTCGGGCAGCGGCTCAAGCGACTTGGCGAGCATTACCATCTTCTTGGCATGAACGGACATCTCGCCGCGCTTGGTCTTGAATACGTATCCCTCTACGCCGATAAGGTCCCCTACGTCCCAGGTCTTTATTTGCGCATAGCTTTCGTCTCCCAGCGCCTCGGCGTTGAGATAGAGCTGAATGCGTCCGTCTCGGTCCTGCAGGTCTATGAACGCTGCCTTGCCGATATCGCGAAAGCTCATTACGCGCCCGGCGATGGAAACGTCCTTGTTCTCGAGTTCCGCGAAGTTATCCTTGATCTGTTTGGAGTGATGAGTCTGTTTCCAGGTAAGAACCGCAAAAGGATCGCGACCTTCCGCCTGTAGCTTGGCGAGTTTCTCGCGGCGTACCAGCTGCTGTTCGTTAAAAGCCCTTTGGGCTCCCTCTTCGTCCTGCGCGCTCGCGTCGGGCGTTACTTTTTCCTGACTCATTCACTGACTCCTTGTGCGGGTCGCAACCCTGCAGCAGTATACGCGGAAAATCGCGGGTTTTACAAGGCAGGCTCGTAATCGCCACTCTGAACGCAGGGGATTTCATTCTCCTGCGCAATCTGGGCGAGTCGCTTATCCTGCGTATAAATGCCGCAGGGATATTGCAGAGCGGACGTCAGCAGGCCGGCGTCCACCCAGCCAATCCCCCGTGCATACCAGTGCCTTTTTTCTATGCATGCAAAAATTTCGGGGTCGGCGGCGCCGGCGGCAGCGGGCAGTGCCGAAAGCAAGTCAATGAATGCACGACGATTATTGAGGGAGCCCAATGCGAGCTCTCCTGCCACCCAGGGATGCATAAGCACCTGGTCTTCTTCCAATAATCGCACAAGTTTTACGTTGCGGAAACGAAGATGGTCGATCCAAACGGAGGTATCTACCAATATCATGACGCTGCGTATGGATGGGCGTCTTCGGCTGCCGTTTCTACAGCCCTTATTCGGGGAGCAGAACGCGCAAGGGCATCCGAGCCGCCAAGACCGGCAAGCCGCCGCCTGGCTTCACGAGTTATAAGCGCACGGAGCCCTTCCCTGACCAAATCGCTGATGCGATCGATTCCGGATATCGCGCGCGCTTTTTCTACGAGTTCGTCCCCTATCTCAAGTGTTGTCCTCATGCATATAAATCTGTATCGAAAAAGCATACTTGTCAAGCAGCCAGGATAAATTTAATTTTTTTTCCGCATGACTATGCGGAAAATCCATGTAAACCACCAACATAAAAGCGTTTAAGAATCCCTACAGATCCAGGCTGATGCTGACTGGGCAATGGTCGGAGCCCATCACCTCGCTTTGGATGCCCGTTGCAGCGATGGCCGGGCGCAGGGCTTCGTTTACGCAATGGTAATCAAGGCGCCAGCCTACATTCTTCTCCCGCGCTCGCATTCTGTAACTCCACCAGCTGTAATGCTTAGGCTCGTCTTTATGCGCCTCGCGAAACGTATCGACATAGCCGGCCGCCAGGAACCTGGTCATGAATTCGCGTTCTTGCGGCAGGTACCCCGGGTTGGCCTCATTGGCCTTGGGATGGGACAGGTCTATGGGAGTGTGCGCGATGTTATAGTCGCCGCAGATAAGTATTTGGCGCTTTTGTTTAACGAGTACATCGGCGCGCGCAAGCACTGCCTCGCAAAACCGCAATTTATAGTCTATGCGGGCACCCGCATCCTGCGAATTGGGATAGTACGCGCTTACCACGACGAGCGGACCGAAATCCGCTTCGAGATACCGCCCTTCGCCATCGAACTCGTCTATGCCTAAAAGCCTGGTCGCAAGGGGATCTTTGCGGCTGTAAATAGCCACACCCGAATAGCCGGGGCGCGCAGCGCTGGCGAAGACTGTTTTATAAACCAGGCCCGAGGAATCCGTAGCCTCGAAGAATTCCTTGGTCAACTGCACGGGTTTCGCCTTGGTTTCCTGCAGGCATACCACGTCTGCGGATTGAATCTTGAGCCAGTCGAAAAAACCTTTGCCGGATACCGCTCGGATACCGTTTACGTTCCAGGACAGGATATTCATCATGTTTCGCTCCAGAAGGCCGGTTTCCACCGGAAGGCCCTGTTAGCAGGCTGTTGAAAATCCTCATCCGAGGTTTTTCAACACCTTATTAGGGATTTGTTTTTATCTCAAGCTCCACGGACAGCACTATGGTATAGGTCTTGCCCCGGACGGCCGTGAATTTCCTGGTTAGGGAATAATTACCGAGCACACAGACCAGGGTATGCTCGCCGGGTTCCAGTTCAAGCCCATCCGCGCTGGATTGGTCCAGAGCCTTGCCGTCCAGGCTGATAAGAGTGTCAGAAGGCGCCTGGAACTTGAGCAAGGGCGAATCAGAGAGGGGTTTGGCGGTAAGCGACACCACCCGACCGGGTTCCACCACGATAGACATGACTTCTTCGCGGAATCCTTCGGCGGTTATCCTGACGATGTGAACGCCTTTTTTAAGATAGATAGTGGAGCCTGAGTCTTCTATTCTTTTATCGTCGATAAATACCTGGACGGATTTTCTGTCTGCGCCGGTATCAGGATATTGAATGCGGATACCGCCCTCGTCGGTAAGGATAGGGCGTACGGTTACCTTGAACAAGGCGCTTTCCATGTTCGGGGGGATTCCCTTGTTAATTGAAGAAAGCTTGAACAGCAGCGGGAATTTATCCGGAGTGCACAAGACGGGAATCAGGGTGGCATAAGGGCTGGAACGGAGGCTGTGCCGCTCGGAAACGGGAAGCTGCACTATAAGGCTGACGCGCGCGGGAAGGGGCTGCGTAAACACTGCCTCGCCGGAATAATCGAAACGCTCTTTTTGTATTGCGGGCTTGATTCCAGAATATATCGTCCAGACGATGGATGACTCGGCACCTTGAAACGCCTTGGGAATGCGGAGTTCCAGCTCTACGCCCTGTATAAACGCCGGGTTGCTCGCCAGCAGGATGCCGACAGCCTCGTTATAGTGCAGGTTGACGCTTTCGCCTTCCGGCTTTGTGGCCTCGAGCGTTATTGTCGCAGGTACCGATGTGCGTAAATTTTGGGCATGCACGCCTTGCATGAGAAAAACGAGACTGTACAAAACAAGCATACTGCGTTTCATTGCGATAATCCTGGCAAATATCCGGCCGGGTCCCTCGTGGTACCGTCCAGGCGAATCTCAAAATGCAAATGCGGACCGGTGGATGAGCCCGTAGAGCCGACTGCTGCGATAATTGTACCTGATAATACACTTTGATTCAACACGACCAGGATACGCAATACATGCCCATAAACGGTTTTAATACCGCCGCCATGATCGAGAATCAGGTAATTTCCCAAAATATCGTCCCATCCGGATTCGCTTACGATGCCTGCACGCGCCGCAATTACCTCCGTGCCCAGCGGCGCCGCCAAATCGACCCCTTGGTGCTTGCGCAAATTTCCGTCGATCGGACTCTGCCGCATTCCATAGGAGCTGCTGATGCGCGCTCCAGCCAGAGGCAGTCGAAATCCCGCGCTTAAAAAAAATGCCCGTTCTGTGGAGTTAAAGCGCTTTCCTGCCAAAAATACAAACTTCTGTTCTGTTTTTCCCTGTCCCATGCTAAACGGCATTTCCGCGGAACCGGATTCGGCGTTACGGTTGGCAAGCAGGATATCCATATCGTTCCGGGTTTTGTCCGCGATAAAAAGCCCATGAAAAGATGGCACAAACACGATTTCCCCGGTCTTGAACTCCCTGGGCTTGTTTATTCCGTTCAAAGTTGCCAAGGCTTCGTATGGCAAGCCTAAACGCGCAGCCATACCGAATAAATCGTCCCCTTTCCTGGCAGCGTAGATGCAAATGAACAGATCGGGCCAGGAACCGGAATTATTTTCCGCTTTGTAGCCTTGCGCTATCGAATCCTGAAGCTGCCTGAACACGAGGTCCCCGGTTTGAAGCACGCTGATTCGGGGAAAAGAATCCTGCTTCAACCCTGCGGCAACCTGGGCCGGCAAGGCCGCCTGCAAAAAAAACGAGATAATAAAAATACTACAGGGGACCTCTAAAAACTTCAGATTTGGGAGGTCAAGCATTAAGAAACATAGTCTAAAAAAAACGGATTTTTTGCGCTTGCCGGAGATCACAAGGAAGAAGCCCTTGATTTTGCCTTTACCCGAGAAACGACCAGGGCGCAGATAACGGCGAAGACCCCGAGCAGGCACAGGAATGTATAAATGGAAGTTGCCCTGGTGGCAAGCAGCCACAGGGGCCAAACGACAGCCATGGTGCTGGCCGCGATGATGGCGAGCATGAGTATCAAGGTAAGTGAATCCGATCCGAATCGGGCAAAGCCATGGACGCGATTCTTCTTTGTGCCCGT
>JANNSO010000053.1:0-97628 GCA_031402655.1 Spirochaetota bacterium
AAGAAAGATTTCCTTGTCCTCCAGAAGTAACAGTATAGCTTAGCGTAAATGAACCTGATGTGCGGTTGAAATAAATATAAACATCATCTAACCCGCTTGGATCTGTGAACCTTAAAGGTTATTAAGGCTTTAATCAGTCAACCTCGCCGCGGTTTTCTGCAAATTTTCTTGATTCCCTTAAAAAAGCTGTCAAAGATCAACGCTATAGACTCGCGCGCCTACGGCTTCCAAACTCCTGCATAACCTGTAAACCTCGGAAGATAAGTTTTCCGCTTATTTACCATCCTAGATTTATTCCTCTTCTCCGTCCTTTCGCGGCTATCTGCCCAATAACCTTACTTCATCTCCCGCAAGCCTAGCGCCAAGGCGAATGCGCTGTCGCCGATCTTCCCGATATGGCGTACCACGTCCATGAATAAAAGCCCGGCTTTTACGTCCGCGCGGATTTCCCTGCGCTTCCAAGCTTTTTTTTGAGCGATGCCCCGAAATCGTCGATCTTGTCCTCGATATCGATAACCATCTCGAGCATCACGCATATGGGAACCTCGAAAAACTTCAGTTTTGCGAGGTTGACCAATAAAAAACCTGATTCCTGTAAGGAATCAGCGAGGCACCTCTGATAACCATAGGGTTATTAGAGGTGCCCATATATTCGCCAAGCTTCCAACGCCGACGCCCTTGCCCGTGCGCTGCATCAAAAAGCTGGTAAGCTCTTCGCGCATGTGATCATCATGTTGAACGTATGCTTCAAACGCTCTCCGGCCGCCCGCTGAATCCCGTCGGACAGTATTTTCATCCCGAAAAGAAAAGTAAAAAAGATAAGGGAAAACAATTTTTACAAGCTATTTTACGATATACTGCGCTCATGCCGTTCGAAAAACTTAAAATCAGGGTCAGAGCGATAAAACTCGACTCCATGGCGCTTTACCTGGCGTTCCTCGACAGGAGAACACCCTGGTACGCAAAAGCCGTCGCAATCATGGTTGTAGCCTATGCCGTAAGCCCGATAGACCTGATCCCCGACTTTATTCCCGTGCTCGGCATGCTCGACGATCTGCTGCTTGTTCCCGCAGGCATCATCCTGGCCCGAAGACTCATTCCAAAACATGTTTTTGAGGAATGCCGCAGCCGCGCGGAAGGATACGACAGGGCAAAAACCAAAAGCGCGGGCATTGTCGCCGCCGCAGTCGTGGTTCTTATTTGGATTCTCGCGATTCTTCTTATAGTAAAAAGCTTTTTTTAAAACCGTATGTATTTTTCTCGTCAGTCGCAGGTCCCCGACTATTCGATAAAAAAACTCTTGCCGATATCGGAGCGATACCACGCGCCGTCAAAGTCGATTTTAGCCGCCAGTTCCACCGCGTGCCTGTATGCATCGAAATAATCCGTGCCAATTCCCACGGCCGTAAAGCAGCGGCCTCCGCCGGTACGCAGCAGCCCGTCGCCGCTCCGCACCGTGCCGGCGTGAAACACCTGAGTCGTGGCGCTGTCCGCAGGCAGGCTCCGCACTTCGAGGCCATTGGGACAATCTCCGGGATAGCCGGGCGCAGCCACGGTAATGCCTACCGCGGACAGGTCCTTATACTCGATTCTGAAATTCGTCAGCGACCCCGCGGCTACCATTTCAAACACGTCCGCTATGTCGCTGGATACGAGCGGAATAAGGGACTGCGTCTCGGGATCGCCGAAACGCACGTTATATTCAAGTAACTTGGGTCCCTCTTTCGTCACCATTACCCCGAAGAACAGGACGCCTCGATAATTCAGGTTTTCTTTATTCATCTGGGCAAAGGTAGGCGCTATTATCGTAGCCTCGATGGTGTCCATCAAAGCCTTATCGGCGCAGGGAACGGGGCACATTGCGCCCATGCCTCCCGTATTTGGCCCTTTATTGCCGGTAAACGCCTTTTTATGGTCGGCGCAGGCGGGCATTAGGCGATAGCCAGCGCCGTCGCTCAGCGCAAAAACGGACAGCTCGTAGCCGTAGAGGTATTCTTCCACCAGAAGCTCGTCATCCGCCAGCACGGTGCGGGCAAACGCCAGCATCTCCGCCGTGTCCTCAGATTCAAGGACGCCTTTCCCCGCCGCCAAGCCGTTCTTCTTTAGTACCAGCTTTACGCCGCTTTTTTTGGCTATATATTTTTCGAAATCTTTGGCCGATTGGAATTTTTCCGTCTTGGCGGATGGAACCCCCGCGCGATCGGAAAATGCCCTGGCAAAAGACTTGCTACATTCAAGTTGGGCAGCCAGCTTGCCAGGACCGAATACGGCGATACCTGCCGCACGCAGGACATCGGCTACGCCTGCCTCCAGCGGAGCTTCCGGACCTATCACCACCAGTTCCGAGCCGCTTCTTCGCACTAGATTGATGACGGCTTCCGCGTCGGAGGGGTCACCGGGAACATTCAAGGCAAAATCCACCATACCCGCGTTTCCCGGCATGCAAAAAATACCGGAGTTCCGCTTGCTGCGCGAAAATGCCCAGCCCAGCGCATGCTCTCGGGCGCCACTGCCCAATATCAAAGTTTTCATTGCTACCTCTCGAAATAAGGGGATCTCCAAAAACTTCAGTTTTGAGAGGTCCTAATTATTTAATCACCTTTGCATCGGCCAACAGCTCCACGGAAGACCAGAATACGCCGCTTATCGCCGGAATATTCAGGGCATACTCCCGATAGCGCCCCTCAAAAGCACTCAAGCCAAGAGCGTATAATTTCTGGCTTGAGTAGCGGGAATCCGCGGAAAGCAGCACTCTCGCATCGATAAGCGAATGAGCCGGGTAAGCCATGAACCGTTCCGCGATATGAGTTTGAATGCTCGATGAATCAGCCATATACGATCCAAGGAACACCCTGTCCAGAAGCGGTCCGAGAAGGTCCGCCTCCTGGGCGGAAAACCAGCCCAGAACCATTTCCACCTTTATCGTGGTGTTTTTCGTCAATTCACGCAAAGCCTGCAAATCCGACAGCGAACGCACGAAAGCATCCTCCCGGCTCAGGTAATTATAACGCGCCGGATTCCAGAACTCGAAATCGTAGTGAAAAGTGTCCAGCAGCGAATACAAAGCGGGCAGTGCCTGTACCGAACGAAAAAACGATACCGTATCGCCTGAGATCCCAACCGAAATATCAGGTCTCGCCGCCTTGAGCTCCGTAATAAAATCGAGTACGCGGCGCGGATTGCCAAGGTAGCCCCCGACGTCTTCAAGGACAAGATGATCGAGTTCAAGAGCCAGTATCCTGTCTATCCACAGGCGCCTGGTCTCCGCATTCCTGGCCCTGGAGATGCTGAAGTAGGCGCCGCGCCCCCAATATTTTTTTGTAAGTTCAGGAACGGAAATTTCCGCCCCGGGCGCTGGTTCTGCCTCGGCCGCCGGTTCCGGCACCGGAATTTCCGCTGCGAGCTCCAGCGTAACGGTTTCCATCCCGGTTTCCGGAAGAGAGTCTTCCTTGCCGGCGAAATCATCGGGCCGGGATTGCACGTCGAGCACGCCGGCTTCCCGGACCGACGCGCAGGAGGCGAGCAGCAATGCGCAGGCGCTCAATAAAAGAAAAAGATAAAACAAGCTATTTCTTGTCGGCGTTTTTTTGCCTCCTGGCGGATTCCTTCATGAGGCTGGCCACCTGGTCCTGGATATTGGGTTCGGTAAACCTTGCTATGAACGAGCTAACCAGCCAGGACGGGTTTCGCAGCCCGGGCCTCGAGTAATATCGTACATAAGTCATAGCCCTGCCCTTAACCGGTACGGACGCAAGGTACCAGGAAACGTAAAGCTCGTAGAGGCTGCCATCCGGGCTTTCCGTCATGCGGGAACGCAAGCCCAAAGAGCCATCGGGGAATTTATCTATCTCCGTCTCCGACAGGCTCAGATAGCCTGCTTTAGCGCCTAAAAAATTTATGCCTACGGTGAACCGCAAGTCATAATGGTCTTTTTCCCTCGCAAGCACCGTACCGCTGGTAATCCACGGCATGTATTTAGGATAGTTTTCAAAATCTACCAGCGTTTCTTTTACGATGCCGATGCCGACATCGTAGACACCGTGAAACTCGGCAAATCCGCTGAGCCGCTTCTCGCCGTGTTCGGCATCGTAATAGTCAACATTGTTTCGCGAAATGGCGACGGCCTTGCCGACAAGGGACTCGAAATCCGTTCCCGGCACCATGCCGTAGCGGAAATCATAACCGCCAACCAGGGGAGGATACGCGGGCGGCTGAGTCGGGATTCTCGCGCCAACTGGCGCGGCGCCAGTTGGCGCGGCGCCAACCTGCGCGCCAATACCCTGCAGGGACGTTGACAGCGCAAGTAACAGAACTCCGGCGCGCGCCGTCATTTTCCGTCTCCCACGATTATGTTGTAGACGCGGTCAAGATCGTCCATGGAGAAATATTCTATAACTACAGTGCCGCGGCCCGATTCGCCCTTTATGCAAACCTTGGTGCCCAGCTTGCCGATAAGGTCCTGCTCCAGGCGCGCGAGGTCCGGATCCATGGGCTTTGTTACGGCTTTTGCCGCTGCCGAGACTCCGCGCTTTTCCGTGCCGCGAGCGCCGGTATTGTAGTTCGAAGCCGCCGCTTCCGCCTCGCGCACCGAGATGCCCTCGGTCACGATGCGCCCCAGCAGAAGCTTGCGGTCAGCGGGATTAAGCGCTGACAGGATGGCCCGCGCGTGGCCCGCGCTTATTACGCCCGACCGCACCGATTCCATCGCTTCCTGGGGCAGGTTGAGCAGCCGGAGCACGTTGGCCACCGTCGAGCGGCTCTTGCCGACTCGTTCTGCCACTTGATCCTGAGTCAGGTTGGTTACTTCCATCAGCTGCCTGTACGCCTCGGCCTCGTCCACCGGGTTCAGGTCCTCCCGCTGTACGTTTTCCACGAGGGCAACCTCAAGCCTGCGCTCGCGGCCCAGCTCCCGCACAAGCGCCGGGACATCGGCCAAACCCGCCAGGGCGGCGGCCCGCCACCTGCGCTCGCCGGCGACGATGCGGAATAAACCGCCGCCCGCATCCTCCACGATCAGCGGCTGTATGACGCCGTGCCGCTTTATCGACTCAGCCAACTCAGCGAGGGACTCGTCGTTGAAACGCTTGCGCGGCTGATCGGGACTCGGGGATATCTTGGCGACGGGTATCTGGTGTACTCCTTCGCCTATTTGGCGAGAGCCTTCACCTATTTGGGTCCTGGCTGCCGGTTCCTCGTTGTAGTTATCGGGGAGCAAAGCTCCCAGTCCCCTGCCCAGGCCGGCTTTAGCCACGGTCAAGCACCTCGCGCGCGAGTTTTTCATAACTGCGGGCGCCTATGCAGGCGGCATCGTAGAGGCAGACGGGAACGCCGTGGGAAGGCGCCTCGGACAGGCGGATGTTTCTTGGAATAATCGTGGAGAAAACCTTTTCCTTAAAGTAGCCGGTAACCTGGGATACTACGTCCTGCGCGAGACGAGTACGCGAATCGTACATCGTAAAGAGTATGCCCAGGATTTTAAGCCTGGTGTTCATGCCTTTTTGCACAAGCTGTATGGTCTGCAGAATCAGGGACAGCCCCTCGAGCGCAAAATATTCGCATTGCAGCGGAATCAGCACGTCATCGGCCGCGGAAAGGCCGTTCAGGGTAAGCACGCCCAGCGAGGGCGGGCAGTCGATCAATATAAAATCGTATTGATCCTTTATCGTGGCAATGGCTTTTTTCAGGAAATCATTGCGGTCTTCGCGGTCCACGAGTTCGACGGTTGCTCCCGAAAGATCGATGGAACTGGGAGCCAAAAAAAGCCGCTCTACTTTGGTGGGAACGATGATATCCGCCAATTCGAGGCTTCCGGATATTACTTCGTACACCCCGCGGGAAGAGGCTTTACCGCCTACTCCGCTCGTGCTGTTGGACTGGGGATCGAAATCCAGCAGCAACACCCGCTTGCCGGCAAGGGCAAGGTAAGCCCCAAGGTTTATAGCCGTGGTTGTCTTTCCCACACCACCCTTTTGATTGACGAAAACTATCGTTCGGGACATTACAGGTCCTCACACATTCCGCAGGCTTGGCGCATGGAATCATTCCCGCATGCACGGGAACCTCGATAAATCATACCACATCGGGGACGCCATACGCTAGCACGGCAAAAAAAGCTTGACCATCCCCCTCCCGGGCAAGTACATTCTATTTTGATTATTTGGATATTCTTTCAAAAACCAAAGTTTTTGAAAGTTCTTACTAAGGAGACTACCATGAACATAGAAGCCGTAAAAAAAGCCATACAGGAAGTTAGGCCGTCGCTGCAGGCAGACGGGGGCGACATCGAATTCGTTTCCGCAGCCGAAACAGGCCGTGTTACCGTGCGGCTTACGGGAGCTTGCGGAACCTGCCCAATGGCGGTAATGACGCTGAAACAAGGTGTCGAAGCCTACCTGAAAAAAGTTGTTCCCGAAGTTACCGAAGTTGTACAGGGATAGGGCTTAACCCTGGCTTTTAGCCGAACCTGCGCTCTTTTGCCAGTTGACAGATGCGTTCGTGCATTCGATACAGCGGGACTTGCTCGCTTACGTTGCCAAGCTCGAACGCCACTTTTGGCATGCCGTATACAATGCTGCTCATCTCGTCCTGGCCCAGCGTAAGGCCGCCTTCGCGAAAAATCGAGCCTATTTCCCTGGCTCCGTCCTTGCCCATGCCCGTCATTATGACGGCAAGCGCTTTATTGCCGTATTCGCGCGCAACGCTCCGGAACAATATATCCGCGCTGGGCCGGTGCCCATTCTCCACATCGTCGTGGTTCAGGTGGACTATGCCGGCAAGCGCGCGCTTTTCCACGGTTATATGATAATCACCGGGGGCGATGAGTATGCGGCCGCTCTTGAGCAAATCGCCCTCCGCCGCTTCCTTGACTTCCAGCGGGCAAATCCTGTCGAGGCTGGCCGCGAACTCCTGGGTAAACCCGGCGGGCATATGCTGCACGACCACGATAGGCTGCTGGAGATCGGGGTCTATCTTGGAAAAAACCTCGCGAAGCGCATTAGGCCCTCCGGTGGAGATTCCTATGGCGATTATCTCGGTGTTGGCCGGTCCCCGAAGCGCCTTCGGAGGCACGTGCGCCGCCGTGGTTCTGGGTTCTGCGGGACGGGCGGGCAGGTCGAACATGCGCTCGGGCGCTTCGAACCGGTAGTGCGGCGGTTCCTTGCCCTTGAGCTTCTGGTACTTAGAACCATAGGCCACGATCATGCGGGCAAGGTCGCCGGCCACGGTATGGATGTCCGAGGAAACGGAACCCGAGGGCTTGGTTATAAAATCTGAAGCTCCCAGCGCAAGAGCCTCCATGGTAACCTGGGCGCCTTTTTTTGCCACGCTCGAGAGTATTATAACGGGTATCTCTATGCCGAGCTTTTTCCGTTCCTTGAGGAATTCTATGCCGTTCATTTCCGGCATCTCGATATCGAGGATGATGACGTCGGGATTGCAGCGGGGAATTTTCTGCAGCGCGAAAACGCCGTTCATGGCCTTGTCCGCCACCGACAATCCGGGAGTAGCCTCCACGATTCGCGAAACCAGGTTCCGCATCAAGGCAGAGTCGTCGACAACGAGAACCGAAATAGGATCGGACACTAAACCCTCCGGATAAACATATTAGGGGACCTCGAAAAACTTATGTTTTGCGAGGTCGACCATTAAAAAACCTGATTCCTGTAAGGAATCAGTGAGGCAGCTCTGATAACCAACAGGGTTATTAGAGCTGCCCATTATTGAACTATAACCCTGGAATCATTGCCACTTTTTATAGAAACAGGCCCAATCCGTCTTTACAAACTCGAATTTAGTATTCATGCCGAACAAAGATTCCGAATGCCCGATAAACAGAAACGATTTCGGCCCAAGCGCATCCCAGAATCGCTCGATAGCGGCCTTCTGCGCTATCTCGTCGAAGTATATCAAAACGTTACGGCAAAAAACCACGTCCAGATTGCGCTGTCCCGAATCGTTTTTCAAGTTATGATAATCGAAGCGTATCGTTTTCTTGATTTCGTCCTTGATTTGGTAACCGGCAGGCCGCTTGTCGAAATATTTCGCAAGATACGGCTCGGGGATTCCCAGGATTCTCTGGTCGTTGTAGAACCCCTCCTTGCCCACCATCAGCGACTTGAGGCTTATGTCGCTGGCGATTATCTCGAAGGTCCAGCCTGCGGGCAGAAGCTCCTTGAGAAGCATGGCGATAGTGTAGGGTTCTTCGCCCGTCGAGCAGCCTGCGCTCCAGAAGCGCACCTTCCGTTCGTTTTGGCGCAGCTTAAGCAACTCCGGTATCACGTAGTGCTGTATCGCGTCGAAGTGGGCCTGATTCCGGAAAAACCGGGTAAGGTTAGTGGTAACCGAATCGAGCAGAAGCTTGAGCTCTTCCTTGTCGCGCAGCAGTATCGAGTAATATTCCTGAAGCGACTGCAGTTTTTTGTCCCGCAGGCGCTCGCGAAGCCGGCTCTCGAGAATGGACCTGTTGGTAGCGGAGAAATGAATCCCGCTTTCGTCGTATATGAGTTTTCTATAGAGTTCAAAATCGCTATCTGGCAGGAAATCGGCCATACTATGCCTCTTCGGTGAGCCGCAAGGCACACGCGTCTCTCTCATTGGCTGGCTTAAAGTCTAGTGCCACGGTTTCCGGGCTGTCAATAGACAGCCGTCGCAAAGCATGCTTATTTTATTGAACCGGGACCAGTTACCCCATTTTCCTTAAAATAACAAAAATCTCCATAAAAAGTGCATGAAAAAAAATTCATATGCGTTATAGTTATCAATATGATCGACAGCATGGTAGCAGTTCATGTAAAAGGCGTGGCAATGCCTACGCCCGACTCCACTCCCCTTGTCATACTCCAGGAAACCGGCGGCAGCCGCAGCATGATGGTAAGCGTCGGAGCGTTTGAGGCCGGCGCTATAATCATGGGCATGGAAGGACTCGGCACTCCCCGTCCGCTCACCCACAGCCTGCTTGCGGAAATCATGAAGGAACAGGGGCTCCGACTTCGTGCGATAGAAATATACGGCCTCTACGATGGGGGCGAAGCAGGATTCCTCGCCCGAATCTCGTACAGCAAGGGCCTGCACCATTGGACCCGGGACGTGCGCCCGTCCGACGCCCTTGCGCTGGCCATAGAAACCCAGGCACCTATCCTGGCTCACCCGTCGCTGCTCGCCCAGCCATGTCCGGGAGGCATGGCCGCCGACTTTAACTACAGCGATCCGGGAAACTGGTATTACCTCGAAGCGCCTCAAGCCCAGGGCTGACGGCCGCATGGCCGCAAACCCTTGCCCAGCGGCCGCTTGTGCCGTACAATGAGGCATGAGCAATATTTTAGCGCGCTTTGCCGCGTTCATTAAAAAAATCTTCCATCTTGACGATCCTGCCAGGGCGGAGCTTAAAAGCGTATACGCAGTCATAGCCAACATCAAGCCTCCTTATTATCGCTTCAAGAATAATCTGGTGCTGCCCGGCTTCGCAAACGACTTGTTTCTATTCTGTTCCGCATTGAAGCCGCTTATGGGCATTGCAGACAGAACGGTAGCGCATCCGGACCTGCGGGTTTCCCGTAAATTTTTCGATTACCTCATCGATTGCAGGCTTCCTGCGGAGGACCTGGAAAGAAAAGCGGCTTTTTCCTACGACGGCATGAAGGCGCGAATCGAAAACGCAATCAAGTCCGACGAAGAGATCGACACCATAAACCATGAGTTTCAACAATTCGTGCGCCACATCGACACCTTGATGAGCAGTTCGGTAAATATAACCCTCGGCGAGGTTCACCGCTTTGCGGAGATATGCAGACACGACTGGGAACGTACCCTTGGATTCTTCGACCCCGGGATTTCCCTGGAAGACCCCAAATACATTCCCGATCCCCAACCCTGCGAAGGCGAGCAGGCCTTGCCCGAGATCGTGGACACATGGTTCCTTACCATGGATTTTATGTTTTCGGACGGCTTATTGCAGAACCTTCTCCTTATCGTGGAAAAATCCGCGCCCGATTCGCTCAAGTCGCAAACCATCAAAATAACTAAAATATTTAGTTTGCTGAACAGGATTCTGAGATACAGGCTATCCGGGGAAAACCTCCTGGCCCTGACTCGCCTGGCAAAGCACTCGCACCTGTTTACTCCCAGCCTGAAGCACGACCAAATAAATTATCTGGATGAATATCGCAAGCGAATCCTTACGCAATTCGAAAAAGACCGGGACAGGCTCCTCCGCGAGCGTCACGAAAACGCCGTGGCAGCGGACATCCGCGAACTGCTGGGTACTTCCGAGGCTTTTCCAGTCGAAGAATACAACGAGGATAACGACGCCTACCTGCGCAGGGAAACGCCGACGGGCTTTACCCATATCAAAGCGCTGGGCATACTTAAGACCTTTGCCTACGGGCTTTTCGACCAGGGGATAAAAGAAAGCATCAAAAAAATCCTCGTGGAAGGTTACTTCGACAATAAAAGCTATCAAAACAACCTGGCCAACATTCTATTCCAGTGCGACCGCACCGGAAGCCGCATCACGAGCTTCGAAAACAGCCTGCGGACGGACAACAGGGTCAGCATGGGCGCGGTAAGCCGCTACATAGACGAAATGCGCCACGGAAAAGACATCCTGGTATTCCTGAACCGCATCGTCGACGAAATAAACTTTAATGCGCGCGAGATATGCGAAGACGAAACCGGCCTGTTCCAGATGCTTTCGGACGCTACCGGAGAACTGCTCGCCGACTACAAAAAATCGAGCCCCCAGCTGGTCACCAACATCCGGACTCTCGGAGGCTTGCGGAACAGGGATATCATGAGCGCCATAGTCGAGGGCAAGCAAAAGCTGGATATGTTCATCCGCGTAATGCGTAATTTTTCGGTAGTCAAGGTTTCCTCGCTTCCTGTCTTGGCCAGCGTCGAAAAATAAGCCTGCTTAGGCCGGTTTCCGTTGCCCGGCTTGACGCTGGCCGGAGCGCATGCTACAAACAAGCATGAAAACCCGTAACAGTTCCAAAACCGCAGGGACCGGCCCGTGCAGTGCCGACATGGAGCCTGACAGCCTCGGCCATTATTGCGGGCTGGCCGGCGTGCGGTCTTTGGGCGCGGTAGACGTTCCCGGAACGCTGTTCTACATGCTTTTCGCACAGCAGCATCGCGGTCAGGAAGCCTGCGGCATAGCATGGGACACCAGTCCGGGAATCAAGGCGGAACGCCGCCTGGGCATGGTTTCCGCAGCCGCCGAATCCTGGATGGCGGGTACGGTGCGCTCCAAATGCGGTATCGGCCATGTTCGCTACGCGACCCACGGCGGCGGCGGCCTGGCCAATGCCCAGCCGGTCGTCGTAGACTGCAACAAAGGCCATATCGCCCTGGGCCACAACGGAAACCTGTCCAACGGCTCCGCCCTGCGCAAAATACTATTCGAGCAAGGCTCCATCTTCCAAACGACCAGCGACTCGGAAATATTCCTTCATCGCATCAGCACCAGCAAGAAAACTACCAAGGAAGATGTAATCCGCGACGCGCTGGAAGGCGTGGAAGGCGCTTACAGCCTGTGCCTGCTCTGGGACGGCGACTTGATAGCGATTCGCGACCCCATGGGTTTCAGGCCGCTTCATCTTGCGGAATTCCAGAACGCCTGGTATGTTGCCAGCGAAACCTGCGCGCTCAAGGCGCTGGGACCGCTTTCCTGGCGCGAAGTAGAACCGGGCGAATGTGTTATCATAAACGATGACGGCCCGCGCTCGTTCTTTTTCGGCACGGCATCGCGGCGCGCCCGCTGCATATTCGAGCTTATCTATTTTGCCAGACCCGATTCGTATATCTTCGGCCGCTCCGTCTATGCGGCGCGCACGAGCCTGGGAAGCGCCATGGCGGACGCGGATGCCGTAAAGCCCGATGTCGTGGTTCCCGTCCCGGATTCCGGCACCATCGCGGCGATAGGATATGCCCAACGCGCGGGCATCCCCTTTGCCATGGGTTTGACGCGAAACCATTACGCGGGCCGGTCCTTTATACTTCCCACCAAAGGAGAGCGCGAGCTGGCCGTGCGAATGAAACTTCACGCCGTGGAAGAAGTGGTATCGGGCAAGGTCGTGGTTATCGTGGACGACTCGCTGGTTCGCGGAACCACCAGCGGCATCATCGTGCGGCTCCTCAAGGAAGCCGGCGCAAAGGAAGTGCATCTGCGCCTTTCCAGCCCCGAGCTCAAGTGGCCATGCTACTACGGAATCGACATACCCACGCGCGAAGAGCTTGTATCCAACAGGATGGACCCCGCGGCGGTGGCAGACTACCTGGGAGCGGACAGTGTTAGCTTCCTGCCGGTGGACGCGCTCAGGGCCTGCCTGGGCGCGGGCGCGGATGAATACTGCTGCGCCTGCTTCGACGGAAAGCACCCCTGCCCCCTTAAATAATTTATGTGATACTACTATAACATCCAGCCTGGCTGGCCCGGAGGAACTGATGGCTATCGATTACCGAACCGCAGGCGTCGACATGGAAAAAGGCGATGCCTTCGCCGACTTTATAAAGAACATGCCCTCAAAGGCGGTAGACAGGGGCATCGGCGGATTCGCCGGGGGCATTCCCATAGGCGCGACCCTCGGGATGAAGGAACCCATGCTCATGTCCACCACGGACGGCGTCGGAACCAAGCTCCTGGTCGCCAAGAAAACGGGCGTCTGGGACACCATCGGAATCGACCTCGTGGCCATGAACGTAAACGACCTTATCGTGTGCGGCTGCAAGCCCTTGAATTTTCTCGACTACATCGCCTGCGGCAGGATAGACGAAGTAAAGCTCCAGGCCGTAATTAAGGGCATCATCGCGGGCTGCGAGCAGGCGGACTGCCTTTTAACCGGCGGCGAAACCGCGGAAATGCCGGACATATACGCGCCGGACGAAATCGACCTGGCCGGATTCTGCACGGGCATCGTGGACAAATCCGACATGCTGCCCAGGTTCGGCCTTATGGAAGAAGGCGACGCTATAATAGGTTTACCTTCAAGCGGCGTGCATTCCAACGGATACTCCCTGGCCCGCAAGTGCGTGCGCGACGACGACAGCAAAGCGTGGGAGCAGCTGCTTACGCCAACGCGCATCTACGTGCGCGAATTGGGCATGCTCATCGGAACAGGCAAGGTGCTTGCCGCCGCGCACATCACCGGATCGGGCCTCGAGGGCAACTTCGAGCGCGTCGTTCCCAAAAACCTGTGCGGCGATTACAGCTGGGACTGGCACCGTCCGGCCATCTTCCAGACCATCGCGAAAGGCGGCGACGTGCCTGAAGGGGAAATGCGCCGCGTATTCAACCTGGGCGTGGGCATAGCCTTCGTAGTCAAGGCCAGGGATGCCGACGAAGTGCTGTCGTTTGCAAAAAAAAATAACATAGAAGCCTTCCGCATGGGCGCTCTCGCCAAGAACATAGCCTGACGGAATGGCAAATATCGCCGTTCTGGCAAGCGGCTCGGGTTCCAACTTCGAGGCAATCGCCATGGCATTCCAAAAAGCCGGCGGCCGCCACCTGGTCTCGACGCTTATATGCGACCAAGCCAAGGCCTTCGCGCTGAAGCGGGCCGAAAGGCTGGGCATACCTTCTGTTATTGTTTCCTATCGCGGGCGCACCAGGGATGCCGCGGAATCGGAACTGGCTTCCGCCATCGATGCCTCCCAGGCGTCGCTTGTCGCGCTTGCCGGTTTCATGCGCATCCTGACCCCGAATTTTATTAAGCGCTATCGAGGCAGGATTATCAACATCCATCCGTCCCTGCTTCCGGACTACCCGGGAATCCACAGCATCAAGCGCGCGTTTAGCGCAGGCGAGTCGTCGTTAGGGGTAACGGTTCACTATGTGGACGAAGGAATGGACACCGGTGCGGTCATAGAGCAGGTTAAGGTCCCGCGTAGGGCGACGCTTGAGGAAACAGAATCTGCGATACATGACGCCGAACATGAATTATACCCCCGGGTACTCGCCCGAATGCTCGATATGTACTGACAAAATACGCCGCCTGTACTACACTTGCCCACGAAATGACACACTACAACACGATAATTGTGGGCTCCGGCCCCGCAGGCCTGGGCGCCGCCTTTGCCTTGCTCGCCGCCCGGCCAAAACAGTCCCTCCTCCTACTGGATAAAAACGAGTATTCATCGGGCGGCCTCCGCAACGACTGCAAGATGAACTTCAGCTGGCCGGTCGGCTTTCCCGAAGGCGTCTGGACGGAAAATGAAGCTACCAGGCTTTTGGCGCAGGTTGAGGCTTTCCTGCAGCCCTCCATACTCGAAAAGCGGGAACTCCTTACCTATGGCAGGCGTGCCGAAAGGCTGGGCTCCAGCCTCCTAAACATTCGCCAGGCGCACCTGGGCACCGACGGCGGCCTTGAGCTTATCGGGCGCCTCATCGGGCGGCTCAAGGCGCTGGGCGCGGAAATCTCCCTGGGCGAGGAAGTCGCCTCCGTGGACGCCGGCGCCCGCTCCTGCCTTACCAAGACCCGCAAGCTAAGTTTCAATAACATAATCGTGGCTCCCGGCCGGGCGGGCTTCCGCTTCCTTCAGGACGTCATGAACTCCAACGGCATAGGCTTTATCGACAACTCGGTGGACGTGGGCATCCGCGTCGAGCTCAAGGAGGAGCGCTACCCCATAGTCAAGGATTACTACGACCCCAAATTCGTGTTTCCAAAGAAAGTGCGCACCTTCTGCACCAACTCCCGCAGCGCCCATGTCGTACAGGAAAAATACGAGGATTCCACCGGCACCTGGTACAGCGTCAACGGGCATGCCTGGTCCCACAAGCGCGAGGCCAACGATCTGGCGAATTTCGCCCTGCTCAAAACCGTAACGCTTACGGAACCACTTGCAAGCGGACAGGCCTATGCCCGCATGCTGGGCGCGCAGGCGATGCTTTTGGGCGGCGGGCATCCCATCATGCAGCGCGTAGGCGACTTCCGGCTGGGACGCCGTTCCACCCGCGAACTCTTCAACGGCGACCTGTACGATTTCCAGCCGACGCTGGCCTCCTGCACGCCAGGCGACCTTGGCCTGGCGGTTCCAGCCAAAATCATGCGCGCCTTATGGAACGCGATGAAGACCCTCGACACCATCGTTCCGGGCGTATTGCACCCCAGCACCATCATGTACTATCCGGAGATTAAAACATACGCGAACAAGCCGGTCTTCGAGACTCCGTCCACATTCATGGCCAGGAGCGGGCTCTACCTGATAGGCGACGGATCCGGAACGAGCAGAGGCATCACCGCGGCATGGGCATCGGGACTCAGGGCGGCGGAAGGCATCCTGGAAACCTGCGATAAAGCTTGACGACTGGCTGTAAAACCACTAATGTTTGAACAGATACCCAACAAGGAGCACAGTATGAGCATGATCGAATATGTAGAAGCGCGCGAAATTCTCGACTCTCGCGGAAACCCCACCGTCGAAGTCGATGTCGTTTTGGAAGACGGAACCGTAGGCCGCGCGGCAGTGCCCAGCGGTGCCTCCACCGGCGAACACGAGGCGGTGGAACTCCGTGACGGCGACAAAGCCAGATACCTCGGCAAAGGCGTCCTCAAAGCAGTGGAAAACGTAAACAACATCATCGCAGGGGAACTCTGCGGCCTCGATTGCACCGAGCAGGTAGACATCGACCGCATGATGATAGATCTCGACGGCACCGAAAACAAAGCCAAGCTCGGAGCCAACGCCATACTCGGCGTTTCCATGGCCTGCGCCCGCGCGGCCGCCGAATTCCTGGACATGCCCCTGTACAAGTACCTCGGCGGCGCCCACACCACGCTCCTCCCCGTTCCCATGGCCAACATCATCAACGGCGGCAAGCATGCCGACAACAAGATAGATTTCCAGGAATTCATGGTTATGCCCGTAGGCGCGGAAAGCTTCCGCGAAGCAGTCCGCATGACGGCGGAAGTTTTTCATAACCTAAAGGCCATACTCAAATCCGCCGGCCACAATACCTCCGTCGGCGACGAAGGCGGCTTCGCCCCCAACCTGGGCAACGAAGAAGCCCTGGACTTCATCATGAAGGCAATCGAGAAAGCCGGATACAAACCCGGCGAGCAGATAGCCATAGCCCTCGACTGCGCCAGCTCCGAGCTCTTCGACGAAGGCGGCAGGAAAGGCTACAAATTCTGGAAATCCAATCCCGACAAGCTGTTCAGCTCCGACGAGATGATAGAGATCTATACCAAGTGGGTGGGCAAATACCCCATCGTCTCCATAGAGGACGGCCTGGACCAGAACGACTGGGAAGGTTATGTTAAATTAACAAAAGCCCTTGGCGGCAAGATACAGATCATGGGCGACGATTTCTTCGTTACCAACACGCAGCGGCTCCGCAAGGGAATTGACATGGGCGCTTGCAACTCCATTCTCATCAAGCTCAATCAGATCGGTACCGTTACGGAAACCATCGAGTGCATCGAGATGGCCAAGCGCGCTTCCTACACCGCCATCGTCAGCCACCGCTCCGGCGAAACCGAGGACACCTTCTTGGCCGACCTTGTCGTAGCCTGCGAAACCGGCCAGATCAAGACAGGTTCCATGTCCCGCACGGACCGCATCTGCAAATACAACCAGCTCATGCGCATCGAAGACGCCATGGAAGGCATCGCCGAATATGCCGGAAGGAATGCCTTCTACAACATTAAAAAGTAAAGCGTCGCAAAGCGTTCGAGGCTGCAGGCAATTATCGGGTTGCCTGCGGCTTTTTCATAAAAGACATGGGGGAAGCAGGAGGTCAAAGTGCCGACATTTAACGATATCTGGTCGCCAAAAATGGAGACAGGTATTGCAAACATCGATGAGCACCACCGGAAACTCGTTCACCTGCTCATCGACATTTACAACGTCAGCGAAATGGGCGGCATGCCCGAACGCGTGCGCGAAATACTCGCCGAGCTGGTTAGTTATACAAAATATCATTTTGCGGCCGAGGAACGCCTGATGCTGGAAATCAAGTACCCCCGGCTTCAGGAACAGAGAAACATGCACGCCTGGTTTACCAATCGACTCAACGAATATTTCCTTACCTTATCCACCAAGGACGCAAAACTCCCGTCTTCCCTGCTTTTGTTCCTCCGGGATTGGTACGCCAACCATATTTTGAAGCATGACATTGATATCGGTATTTTTATCCATAGCAAAAAAACTTGAATGGGCCGTAGACCTCTCAAAACTGAAGTTTTTAGAGGTCCCCTTATGATATTAGGTTCGAATTCTTGTTCTGAAGGATGATCCACAAATGCGGAAAAACGTGCGCCTGGGTATTATTTTTATCAGCTTTCTTTTTCTGCACGTCCCCTCCGTTTGCTCCCAGGAAAAAGTCTATTACGGGACGTCCAGGCTTGTTTTCGATTCAATGCTCGTTCTCGAGTCGCCGCTTAGCAAAGGTTCGCGGCTTTCCCTGGATAAGGCCACCGTGGGCGTGCAAATTTATAAGGGAGGGGCACTTCCCGCAGCCACGCAGACTGTTCCGAGAATGTACACCTTCAAAAATCAATTTCTCCTTGACGGAAAATTCGACAATTCCGACATTTCGCTCTTCATGGGGCTTACCGAATATCCTTACGCCATCTACCTAAACGGCATCGAAATATTCAAGCAGGGTCGCTATACAGGCAACCATTACAATTCCAGCATGCGGGCGGTTCATGAAGTTTTTCTGCCGCCGGACTTGCTGCGCTATCCCGAAGCAAACGATCTAGTTCTGGAAATATATCCGCGCACGGAAACATCCGGGCTGGACATTCTCTATATCGATGCCTCGGAAAAGGTGTCCACCGCGGTCTTTATCCGTAACTTCATCGGTATCGGCCTCATCCAGGGGGCTTTTGTGCTGTCGCTGGTTATTGGAATTTATTTCCTTATTCTTTTTATCGCGGAAAAAAAACGCCAGAAAAACCATTTGATCTTTACATTTTTTTGCTTTTCATTTTTTTTCGCTACCATCGCAATCGCCACGCATCACGATACCAGCAACGAAATACTCATGGAAAACCTGTCCAAATTCGGCCTTATACTTTCTTCAACCTTGATACTCAGCTTCTTTATGGAGTTTACGGGAATTTTCAACAAGAAATCAGCGCCTAAAATAATCCTCTATGCCGTAGGCCTTACCGCTGCCGGAGGAGCCCTGCTGCAAGCTGATAAAGTTTCCTTAACAAACTGGTTTTCCCTTTCCATCTTCATAATTATCCTGCCGCAAATGGTTCTCAGCGTAACGGTCCTCGTCATCGCCATCTTCAAGAACGGGCAAAAAAGCGCTGTAGTCCTGCTCGCGTCCTTTGCCGTGATGGTGGGCACCGTACTGCACGACATCCGCTACCTGAGCAGCGACACCCTCCCCTTCGCCTGGCTTACCACCTATGGCTACTTTGCCATCGTGCTCGCAATTTTCGCCCTGCTGGCCCAGGAACAGGCAATGCTGTACCACAACTCGCTTCAGAGCGAAGCGGACCTCATCATAGACAGGAGCCGCATAGAAAAGCTCAACGAAGAGCTTACCAGGCAGAAAGATTCCTTTTTCCGCTTCGTGCCCACCGAATTCCTCAGCCTGCTGGGCAGGAACTCCGCCGTGGATATCGTGCTCGGAGACAGCTCCCTGCGCTACCTTACCATACTCTTTACCGATATCAGGAAGTTCACCGCCATCGCCGAAGGCATGATGCCAATGGAAATTTTCGAGTTCCTCAATAAATATTTATTACGGATGGAAAAGGCGGTAAAAGCCAATTTCGGCTTCGTCGACAAATACATAGGCGATGGCGTTATGGCATTGTATACCTCCGACAAAGGCGCGGCTGCGGGCTCGGCCGTGGGCTCGGCCGTGGGCTCGGCCGCAGGCCCGGCCGTTGGCCGGGGCATTTCCTGCGCGGACAATTCGCTCAAGTCTGCCCTGCGCATCAAGATGGAGTTATATCATTTTAACAAGGAGATCGCTACCCTCGACATGTTGCCAGTGCAGATAGGCATCGGAATCAACACAGGCGAGGTAACCCTGGGTACGGTGGGCAGCCACAACCGCCTGGACACTACCGTAATCGGCGATGCCGTCAACCTGGCATCCCGGCTCGAGTCGCTTACCAAGTTTTATCGCACGCAAAACCTCGTGTCGGAATACACCGTCAACGCGCTCGACAATCCCGAGAATTTCAAGCTGCGGCTTATCGACCACGTATCGGTACCCGGAAGAACGAAACCGCTCAAGATTTACGAACTGCTCGAACCCAGGCTCAAGTCCGATGCCCTGAAGGCACAGACCATGGAGCCTCTTGCCGAGTCGATTTCATTGTATCTCGCAGGTAATTTTAAGGAAGCCCTTGGCAAGTTCAACTACCTGTCCAGCCAGAACCGCTACGATCCCATACCCCCAATGTATGCCGAGCGCTGCGGCAACTACATAAAGAAGAGTCCGGGCGCAAACTGGGACGGCGTATTCAAGATACAAACAAAGGAAGCGCTTCTGGGCTGAATTTGCCCAAAAGCGCTTAATCCGTAACGAGGATTCCCTTTTGCTGGGCGTCGATATTGTTGAGCAGGCGCATCAGTTTGTCTTTTTCTATCAAGTCGATTAGCCGTGCTTCCACGAATTTTTTGGCTTCATCGGTATAATTTCCGGCGGACAGGCAGTAACCCTTGCCCGCTTTCAGCTCCTTCAGGCGTGCGTGAAAGTCCCGTACCACCAGCTCGCCCACCGTACCCGTCGAGCGTATCATGCGGAACAAAACCACGTCGGACCATCGGCTCGTCTCCACCTCGGCAAGTATGTCCGCCCAATCATTTTTCTGCACGGAAATATCGGTTATCTTGATCTTCGCTTTCGGAAAAAAAGTAAGCGTAATCTTGCGGCACAGGGCTATAAAATCGCTGGCCGCAGAAATAAGGTACACCTGCAGGTTTTTGTTGGAGTTAAGTTCTTTATATTTACTAACCTGCATGGGGACGTCTTTATAATTCGGATATATCTGCTGGATCTCGTTGAGCAGAGCCACAGCCTTGGAAATCTCCTGCTCCTTTAAGTAGGCCGCCGAGAGTCTATACTTTATCTCCACGAGCACCTCAACTTTTATATCCGGATGCCGTAGGCCAATCTCGAAATCCATTACGGCTTTCTGCTGCTGCCGCTGATTCAGGTGGATAGTGCCGGCAAAAAGCGCCGCCGAAGGACCCAGCACCGGGTCGGTCCGCAGATGCGTAAAAATCCGCAGCGCCTGGTCGGCCTGACTCAGTTCGTAGAAGCACTCGCCCATGGCAAAAAGGCTTTCTTTATCTTCCGGCTGCAAATCCACTGCCCGTTTCAGAGTACCCAGCGATTCCTTGTAGTTTTTAGTCTTGAACATAGCGTGACCCAAATAGCGAAGAGCCATGGCGTGCTCCGGGTTCTGCTTGGTGGCGACACGGAGATGCAGCATGGCCTTTTCGTATTGGCGTTTCTGGAATTCCAAGTACCCAAGATTAAAATTCGTCTCGAAATCATCGGGCTTAACGGCATGCGCGACCGCGAACCCCTTGTAGGCCTCATCCAAACGCGTCAATTTAAGCGCACACATTCCGTATCTTCGATTGATGTCGAACTCATCCAGTTCGGGGTTGCCCGCGGATACATCCAGAAGTATCTCGTAAAGCTTGAAAGCCTTATCCCATGCCTGCTCCGAATAATAGACCTCTCCAAGCGCAGTAAGAGCCTCGGGATCCTTAGGGTTCTGGGCAAGGCGACGATTGGCCTCTTTCAGGATTTGGGCATGATCCTTATCCTTGAAGTGCTTGCCCACTTTTTTCGTCTTGTTTTTTTTGGAAGAAAAAAGCGTTCCCCCAAAAAGAACGATCAAGGCCATGAAAATAATAACTATAATAATGATAAACGCACTAGTCATAACAAACAGTATCGTATCGATGCCGCCGTGTTGTCAAGATTTTCCGTAAAAACAAAAAACCCGCTGCCGGCGTATGCGGCAACGGGTTTAATTCTTCTTGGCGTATCGGAAAACTACCAGCGGTTACCGTATTCGCGGCGGGGAGGGCGCTCGTTGGCCTCGTTTACCCGGAGCGAGCGGCCGTCAAGTTCGCGGCCATTCATTCCGGTGATGGCCGCCAAGGCAGCGTCATCATTGGTCATTTCAACAAAACCAAAGCCCTTGGAGCGGCCTGAATCACGATCGATTACGATGTTTACCGACTGTACTTCGCCAAACTGGCCGAATGCGGTGCGAAGTCCGTCTTCGCTGGTGCCGTAGCTGAGGTTGCCGACATAGAGTTTCTTAGCCATTAGATGGTCCTTTTCCCGGCTATTCCGGGTAGTGAGATAATGGTGGTACGGATTCGGAAAAGGAGGCCAGTAGACAAGCTCCACGCAGTTGCGAGATTCGCCGGAAAAATAGCGGGGATGTACACATTCTTAATTCGGCTAAAATCAAACAGTTTCTCAGTCCTCAAAAACACGATTCGTATCCAACAGTTTTAACATTATATCAATATTCTGGAATTGTCAAACGCTAATAAGACGAAATTTCTGTTTTATTTGAACGAAATCGTAATAAATGCGCTTAATTCCAGATCACTGCCGTAGGTATTGGCAACATTGTTTAAGTTCATTGCATAACAATAATTAACGGATGCACCCAGTTCTATCCACGAAAGCACGGGATATTCTGCGCTCAATTTTATAATCCAATTGCTCTCGGGATTCTGTCCACTTGGGCTTATGTCTCCGGGTGCAGGATCCCAGGTGGGCAAGGGCGACGATACGTTCTTCTCGCCCCGCCGCAAGAATAAAAACTCCCCGGCAAGGCTTATTCCTTCGGGCACCCGGTATTCGGCATGAAACGTAAGGAGATTTACATCGGCTCCGTAGGAAAATCCTATTGGTTTTACGACAAATACATACTCATCGATGGAAACCGACCAATAGCGGCGCACATTATAATAAAATGGCGGATTAGCCCGATTATAGAGCCAAGGACTTGTAGCTGCCCATTCCACGCCTGCGCTGAGATAGCCCGACTCCAGCGGGAAAGCAGCACTTATGCCTAGAATACCCCCAAACACGCCCGGACCGCCGCCGCCGCCTCGGTCCGCCTCATACTGCGTCGCGAATTCATCCATGGCCAATTGTCCGTACACATCGAAATATTTCCAGGGAGTATAATTCATCTCTACTGATACCAGCGAATTCATATAATTCGTCAGCATCCAATTGTGGAAAATTGCCATATAATTCATGTCCCGCAGCAATTCAGGAATTCGCTGCCCGAACATCGTGGATTCATTAAAGGTGATGCTTAAGTTTTTGATGATCCGCCAGTCGAGGCGATGGGCTATCATGGCAGAATACGCGGAATCGGTTGGAGATAGGGAGGGGGATATAGCTGGATTATAAGCATCGAACACCGTATAGACGGAACTGAATTTTATCTTGTCTCCATAGAGGGACAGCGCGGCAAAATCGTAGAAGTCACTATAGTCGGACAGCATCATATTGCCGGAATACCCGTTTCCCCAGGACAGTTTGTCGCGCCCAAAGCGCAGTGACCAAAAGTCGCCGCCAACTGCGCTATACGCCTGCATGGGAAAATATAGATCGAGTCTCGGTTTTTCCTCGTCAAACAATACGTTGAAGTAATTTTCGCTTACGCCAGAAGGGGACTTCCCGATATTGTTATGCTCTTCCTTCAACGATATGGACGTGATCGCATAAAAGCCGTTGTCAAGCCACAGCTCCAGCGGAAGTTCAAGCACCGTTTTTCGCTCTTCGTAGCCGTGTATCCATTTGTAAACGTCGGGATCGTAGGCTGCGTCCGCCACAAAATTGAAATGAACAAACGCCTCGGGACTCAGCACCGCGGAAACCCTGCCTTGGAAACCTTTCTCTTGCGCAGGCAAATAAAAGGATTTCTGCAGGTACTCGTATGCCTTCATACCTGCGGACGATAATCTCGAGGCGTCGATTTTCGTCAGCTCGAAACGGAACTCCTCCTCGGTCCAAGGACGCGCCGTATTCGGCTGCGCCAAACCTTGTTCCAAAAACAAAGCATCGATATAAAAATAGGCATCCGAATCAAGATTCACGATCCGCTGGCCATTCTGCGCAAAAATACCGGGAATTGCGGACAGGAGTATAAGAAAGAGTACAGAAAGCTTTTTTAAATGATTCATGTCGAGTCCCCGTCCCGTGATCCGTTGTCGTTATGAGTCTTCAGAATTTATAGGTATAGGCCAACGTCATATCCAGACTGCCGATCAAGCCGCTTGTGCTGCCGGGCCTGAAAATCGGTTGGCCGTTGATGGGATCAGAATCACTGGTCGGAGGGCTGGTATCGAGCTCCATCCTGTTTAGTTCGAAGCCGAAGGATCCGTTAAGAATAAGTACTATCGGTCCAATAGGCAGGGCAGCCTTGGAACTGAGCGATAATCGCTTTCGAAGTACCGGGTCGTCCAGATAATGGCTGCCTTCCTCGCATTTATCCAGTTCATGCCAGGGATTCCCCGGAGATTGCGATCCGGTTATGGAAAACTTTAATGCCGAATCCAGGCTCAGCTTACCGAAAACGCCGGTTCCAGCCCAGGGAATCAAGCTCCACGTCGCCAACAGGGAAAGGTCGTTTTCGCCGTTTACATAGCCAACCGAGTTTTGGCTTACCGGAATTGGCTGCCAAGCGCCCTCATAGTAAAAAGCGTTTGCAGGCCAGCGGGAATAGCCATACATCGTATTATTACCGGGGGATCCATAGGCCTCAAAGGTATATTTTGTTGCACCGGCCACATAGAATCCGAATTCTCCGATACTCCCGAATGTTTTTGTTCCGCCAAGGGAAAAAGCTATTTTATCGGGATTCTGGAAACCATCGGGCTTGATAAAGCGGTTAAGATTTATATCATCGATCAGAAGCTGTGCGTAGGCATACCAGGTATCTCCCTGATACTCCCCAAAAAAACCCATGATAGAGTTTTTATTCTCGGTTTCCGACCACGGCCTGCCCGAGGCCGAAGCCACATACTGTATCAATACGGAGGGTATGGGAATCAAAACATCCTTGGGGTCGAAAAGGGAAGACCCGCTTACGGCAATATCTTCGAACCCAAAGCGCAGGTTCCCTATTTTAAGTCCATATGCCTTAAAAACAGCGCTTCTGTCCGGCCATGAATACCGCGATTTCTGGTTCAGCTCCATCCATCGCTCGCGATACAAAAACAGCTCGTCTTCATAGCTAAAATCAAATGAAAGAAGCGATTCCGGCATGCCATTGAGAAACAGCGAATACGGAGACTCCACCACATCACCCTTGGCCAATTTCCCGAAGGCTATGGTAACGGGTTCGGCAGCAAATACGATGCCCGCCTGCTCTATATTTATGTTAAGGTTTCCAAACTCGTTAAAAATCGACGCCGTATACAGCGGTTCGTTGTCCAGGCTCATTCCGGTTATAAAAAAGAAATTACCGCCCGTATGGGTAAAAGTTGCCTCGGCATCAAACAAAAGAATATCCTTGCTGGAATCTGCTGCGCCGCTTCTAATTTCCGTCGTAAAATCCAGGGGAAATACCGGTAAGATCAGACAAGACAGGAAAACGGCTCCGGCAAGGCTTTTTAAATTCATGTGGCATCCTTCTGGTTATGCTCGTCGAGCAACGCTTTTTGCTTGGCATAATGCAGCATTAGAAAAAGCACACCTAACACAAGCCAGGAGCCAAGAACGATCAGCCAATACGGCAACGGCTGGAAAAAGATTATGGAAACTGCTACTACCCCCAAGCCTATGCACGCCGCATAAACGATAGCCAAAATAGCCCTGGTTCCAAAACCCAGCTTTATAAGCTTATGATGCAGATGCCATTTGTCCGGACTCATAAGCGGGACCTTCGCGCGCGTCCTGCGAAGCATCGCCGCGAACACGTCGAAAATCGGAATAAGCAAAACCGTCGGAGCAGCCCACAGCCACAGGGAATCCGAAGAAGCGCTTTTGTCCATCAGAGGAAGCAGCGCGAGGGTAAACCCTAAAAAGGTGCTGCCAGAGTCTCCCATGAAAATCTTAGCCGGGGGGAAGTTATAAAGAAGAAACCCAGCCAAAGATCCTACGATTAAAATGGCCAGAAGGGCAGGATACGTTTGTCCCCGCTCCAAAAGGATCAGTCCGAAACTGAACGCCGCTATCATGCTGATGCCCCCAGATAGCCCGTCGATGCCGTCGATCATGTTTAGGGCGTTGATAACGCCGACTATCCAAAAAACGCTTATGGGCCAAGCTGCCCAGCCCAGGCTTACCGATCCGAAAACAGGCAGCCAAATAGAGTTGAACCTGAAGCCCATTACAACCACGAACACGGCGGCCGAAAGCTGTACGATAAAACGCAGGCGCGCCTTTAAATTAAAAAAATCATCGAGGAGACCCAGCACATGGATGACGGCCATGGAGAGAAGTACTGGCCAGTAGGCCAGGAATCCGGTTTGCAGAAGTTTGCTAAAGATGGTAGTAATTGCCAAAGTCAGCACTATGGCCAGAAATATGCCTACTCCGCCTAGGCGGGGAGTGGCCACCGTGTGGACCTTCCGGGGATTGGGTTTATCGTACCAATGATATTTCTTTGCTACATAGAGAATAATGGGAATCAGAAGGATATTTAAAAAAGTTGCAATAAGGCCATAAAACAAAAACTTCATTCTTCTACCACCATTGTTTGTGTCACCCAATCTTAGTTAAAAATAAAATTAAGCAACAATTCTGTACAATTACAAAATAGTACTGCAATATTTACTAAGCATAACCTGTGATCCAGAATTGGAATATTTTCTCAAGTATATAATACCACAGTTGTTTGAAGTATTAAAACCAGAAACCTATGCAAAGTTAAGGTAATATTGTATTTCGGAAAGCTGATTGCATCCACAACTGATTAGCCTTAAGAAGCATGCTAGGTGATGCTCCGGAAGCATAAAATGCGACACCAGGACTATTGAGCGCTTTCTTAGCGATCCAATTTAGTTGAGCTTCAATAATATCCGCTGAGTTTGCCCAACCCGCAGAAGGTAATACGCTTCCTCGGGCTACTCGATCGTCGTTTATCGCTATCGCCAACATGGTTTTTGAAGCAAATCCCATATCACGCGCACGCTTTAGCCTGAGACCGAAAAACTGGTCTAGCCATACCTTCGTGGAAGTATAGCTCTCCAGAATTATTAGATCTGCAGCTTCATATGCAGGTTTTAGTAATTCGGTCATAGAACCAGCGTTCCAAATAACAATAAACCCGCTTGGTCTTTCAAGCCTTACTCGACGCAGTGCATCGGCCATCATAGCATCTATGTGTGGGTCACTGCTTCCAAATTCATCAATTGCGATTCCTGTCGGGCATAAATCAAGGGCTCTCACCCAGTATTCTACGAATCGGTCTGCAGAAAAATTGGCAGCTAAGGATTTGCCGGCTGCCCATCTCAGCAACTTAACTCCGCGCACTTTTGCAGAATATGGTAATGCTGGAGTCAAATAATCGACACCATGAAGATCTGGTTCCCAGGCTGCCCAAAAAATGCTCACCTTAGGCCGCGTGCTTTGCTGAGCAGGCATGACCAAACAAGAAATATTAAAAATCAAGGTAAAAAGAGCTACCAATAACCCCAAAAATCTTACTGTGCTGCACATAGAATCCCTAGAGAATAAATGCAATTGCTATACTGGCGGAATATAAAACCTTTGATAACTAAAAATTCATAAACCTTAACTAAAAAATGAGGTAAAGACGCCATAACCGCACCTTTACCGATCAGCCGATTTATTAAAGGCATCGCGAATTTTGTTTCTAGCCATTTGTGGTTTAAAAATAGCATGGCAATACTGCAAAAGAACCGCAGAGAAGATTGAAAAAAGCAACAATGCTATCGCTACTAAGGCAGCACTGCTAAGCGCTCCTTTTGCCTGATCCTCTATTCTATTTTCAGGGAGTATGACATATGGATCTGTAATAAAAGATATCAAGGATATATCTTTTTCGAGATATCTCCTTGCTGTTACATACAATCTAAAATTTTCACTGATATTTGGTTTTTCTGGAGAATAATATTTCTGCGATTCGTTTTCAAAAGCAAGTGCAATTCCCGTGGCAATTGGCAAAATAACTTCCCGGAATTTTGATTGAACTAAACCAAGCAACCCTTCCATAAATCGCAAAGATTTCTCTTTATCGTTGCTCTTAAACATTACTTGTAAATTGCCATAAAATTTTATGACGCTATAAATCTTTTGATCTGATTGTAATGGAATACCTCTATAAGATCTATTTTGGACAAGTCTACGACGGATGTAAAATAATGCGTTTTCCTCTGTTGCCTCACTAATATCAATGCCTCCAAACTCAGTAATCTCCGCCGATTTCAACGCGCTTAGTATGGTTTTTGGATCTAAGAGTAACTGGCTGGCAATGTCCGTCATTGACTGGAGGTCACAAATGGTTCCTATATCCTGATTTACTAAAACTGTGGCATTAGTCTCATAGTCTTTGCCGGAAAGCGATTCATTTCGATTTTCCTGTACATCAAGCACAAAAACTGCTATTCCAATCAAAATCGAAATAAGCAGCGAAATGAGGAAAAATATGCGCCATCTTATAAAAAAAACGAGAATATCTACAATTGAATATCCATCAACTTCTTTCTTATTTGAATCCTCTGGCTTTGAAATAAGCATAAAACCGTCCTTATAAAAAAATACCGACTTCAATTTAAAGCATAAAAATCAAGGCCTGCCTCAAAAACTGCCTGCTAATTCGACAAGCAGGGCTAAGGATATCTTTCGATCAGAAGGATCTGGGTTATTCATAATATATATGCCATCCTCCCTGCCGTAATATATGGGTATCCCTATCGATATTTTTATAAGCTTCCAGGGGGTCCAAGTTATCCCCCCAAGAACTGATCCTGAAGAATCAGATATGCAGTGAAACCATTTTAAAGCACAATCCATTGACGTTCCAAAGATATTATTAAATGCCATCACTAGTCCAACATCCTGTAAATATGCTGAATCAGCCTCTAACTTTCCATAGTATTCGCCATATAGAACAAAATTGTTCCATTCACGAAAAAAACCACCCAAAAATGCATAGCTTACTGCACTTTCCTTGTAGGTAATTATGCTATCCAAAAGCAAATCAACATGCCAAACTGTGGTTTTTAAAGATAATAAACCTTTTAACCCATCAACATCTCTATACTTTAAACCAGGACTAACCAATAAATTACCAATAACGATATCAGTTTTTAAGGCAGCGGCTAATTGCTTATAACTTTTAATGCTATCATAGGCAAGTGCTGAAAAAGATACGCCGCTTAGCCAAGAGGGAATTACTGCTCTCATCGATAAACTTGATGAACTATCGGACATAAAATTCCCAGGGTTAAACAATCTACCCTGTCCCCAAGACATCGTATGGTGGCCAAGCCTAATAAAGATAAAGTCTTGAAAAATGTAATCGCAAAAAAGTTGGCTAAGTGTAATTTCAGACCAAGTTTTTGAGCCAGCCATGGGATCTAATGAGGATGTTACGGTTCCATTTACTCGGAAAACAGGGTTTGGCCGGGCATCAAAATTGAACGTAGCAGATGCGCTTGCACCGGCGCTTGCATCAAAACCCACATCAAATTTGTTAAAATCTGGCCAGTTGACCCATCCTGCAGCAATACCGGCATTAGCGGAAAAACTACCTGAATATTTTATTTTATCGAATTTTTCAAAATCTTCACGATGACTTTGATCTAACACTGTTGCGACAGTATCTGCTGGCGGATTACTAAATAAATCATCTAGATTTTCGGTTTCTATTGTATCCCCTTCCTCAGTTTTTTCAATTACTGGAGGAACAATTAAGCTTTTATCTTCTGAATTTTCAACTTGAGGGGATACTGTCGGAATTGAAAATATTACAAAAAAAACAAAAATGATTCCCCGAATCATTTGCCAACCCGTTCGAGATACTCTTTGGAATAAACATAATCGGGTAAGGGAGCTAATGATGGTTTTGTAATGGTAATTGTAGTCCTTTCATATTCAATTTTGCCTGATAGCTTTATAGATTTCAAATGATCTAAAATTACCATCATATTAGGGATCCAGCGATTCCCCACTAGTTGATATCCGGGTATTCCGGTGGTACGCATTAATTGCCCTGATAGACTATGATCCTTTATCTGCCTAACTAGGTTATCAGTCGAGACCCAAATGGTTACTTTGGGGAAGGATACAGTGTTATTTGTAGCCTGTAAGTCCAGTACATTACACTCGAATTGCCCTAATTTTTCTTTTCTTCCGGCTATAACCGTATAATCGCCTGCGAAGTTAGAGCGATTGAAGTCCGAATTACGTGCGCTGGAATTCTGGAAACGCTCCTTCGCGCTGGTAAAGGTAAAACTATGCCCAATCGGATCATATAGCCAAAGGCTGTCTCCAAGCTTCAGGTATCCTTTACCTTTATCCACATCGGGTTCGAGTATCAGGACAAGGAATTCATTTTTGCGGTCACGTCTGAACATAGTTGCTTTTGTAGTCGAGCTAGCTCCGCCTGGATCCCGTTTCACTATCAAGTATTCCGCGGATAAATCCTCCGTGGGAAAGGTAACAAGGGAATCGATTCGCTTCAGCAATCCTGAAAATCCCGAGACATCTTGCGAGGCAATGTATGAGCTAACCATGAATGCTAAAACAAAAACAACGAATTTCTTCATACCGGATCCTTATCTATCGTGATATCAGAATAAAACTTTTTCCTGAATCCGATGTTATTGCAAGAATTACGAACCTAAACCTTGAACAATGAAACGCCCTGCTATTTAGAAATCTGTACGAAGCGCTTCGGCCGGAAGAACTTGGCTGGCGGATCTAGCAGGTCCCCAGGCCGCTCCCATTACCGCACCCGTCATGACTGCAAGATTTATAAGCGTGAATCTGATGTCAATAAAAAAATTCAGATGTCCCGAATTTGTAAACATTCCTGCCGCAGGCAAGTTACCAAGATTGACGAAAGATAAAAGAATAAGAAGAATAAACCCCATAATGAGACCGCAGATAGAGGAAAATAATCCTAAGCCAGCGGCTTCGAGCAAAAACAATCGCGCCACAGCTTCGCGATGCATCCCTAAAGCTCTTATCGTTCCTATTTCCTTAGTGCGTTCAAATACTAAAATTCGGTAAGTATTTAAAATACCAACCATTACAATTAATACAAAAGCTCCCAAAACGAAATACGTTACCCCTAAAATCGCCTCCATTATATCCTTGATTTGCGCGAGTTGCGCATCAAGAGAAAGCACCGCGAAATTATTATTAACCGCCTTAAGCGAGTATACGGCTGTTGCCAAATCTTTCCTGCTCACCAATTGAGGAAAAACGGAATACCGCTCAGCGAGTTTTTCTCTGACGTTTGCAGTCAGGGTTTTCGAGGACATTCCTGTTTTAGCATATATCGCAAGATCGGTTGCAGCATCCTCTCGATAAGAAAGAAGCCTGTTGAGATCGGATCTTTGCATGTATAAAACATAACCAAAAATGCTGGTTTCTTCAAAAATACCCCGCACGAATAAAGTGGCGGAATTATATTGCCCTGTATCTGTCGTTAAGAAGATATTGATATCGTCTCCGACTTTAGCACCGAGAAGCCTGGAAGCGACACTGCTTATTAAAACGCCGTTCTTCCCTTCGGAACCAATCATGGATTCCATACCACCGTCAAGAAAAGTAAGCTTATTAAATTCCTCCATTTCTTGCCTTGAATCGATCCCAACGACCCGTCTTTGCCGAATAGTTTGACCGGAGAAAAAAACGGTACAATCGTTACGATAGTATAGCGTCCTTGCCGATATCGTTCTTATTCCTAGAGAAGCGTTTTTTAAATATTTAATAACCGCTATAGGATCCGAAATCTCTTGGTTCATCTTTGAATTGTACCCAATCACATTTACATGTCCCGAAAAATACCTTGCGCCTTTATCTTTTACTGTCTCAAGAGCCCCCAAGACTATCCCTGTTACCACGGTAACTAGAATAAAACCGGCGAAGATAGCAAATGAAAGCAATGCATAGCGTTTCTTTTGTAATATTAAATTCCGGAAAGCCAAAAAAAGAATCATCTTAGCACCCTTTTCCCATCGCGTTAGCCGGTTGAACTTTCAAAGCGAGGTAAACTGGGTATATCCAAGAGGCTGCCCCGATCAAGAAAGAGAGAAGCACATGGCGGAATACATTTTCAAATCCGACAATTGGATTTATTTCGCCTCCTCCAAAAATAGCAGCCAGAATTGAATTTGAAAAAGTTAAGCTCAATTTATCCAGAATAGCAACGAACACTATACCAAGCAATATTCCAAATGCAGATGACCCCATGGTCAGTATCATGGATTCAAATATGAATATTTTGCGGATAAAACCCGCTGATGCGCCTAACCCGCGCATCATACCGATCTCGACAGTTCGCTCAAGCACGGAAATAACGAATGAATTGGTGATGATCAATACCGTTCCAAGCAGGACAAAGCCAAGCCCGATAAAAAAAATCGATTGAACTACATAGGGTAGCACGGCAGTACTTCCTGCGGTACCGCGCCAATCTTGCAATCTGATTTCCCAATCGTTATTCTCCATCATTCTACCCAATTGATCCATTATTATTTTTTGTTCCCCATTCCGTGCCTTTAGCAAAATAAAACTCCAGGCGGCATTATCCGTCTGTATCATCACATCGCGGACTGCAGTATCCGACATTTCAGCTTCTATGGATTCAAGTGAAACGGCTTTTGATGGATCCGCAACTGAATCGGTCATCGCGGAAAACAGGTTTTCAATGCTAAAGTCCGAAGATGGAACAACATTAGTTTCACTCGCTTGGATTGCATTACCAGTCAATGCATATCCCATCGTATAATCGGCGATAGATCTTACTAGTGTGGCATTAGCAAGGACAACACGGTCTAGGGCTGCATTGGAACTGGGATAAGCATGAACTCCTGCGAATGATCCTTTTCTAATTCTGAAGCTTCCATTTGCATACATTGAAAAAACAACAGGTTCTCCCACTTTGAGTTTGCGCCCTAAAGCGCTTTCAGCTATCTTAGCCATCGAGTAGTTAAGAAAAACGCCATCATTCGCAAGTGAATTGACATCTCCCGAGAGTATCGAAATATCGGTACAAACGGCAAAATATGTATTTGGATCAACTCCGAAAATGGCAGCAGGAAACGTGTGTTTTCCAATTCTAACCGAAGCGACCCCCGATACAATACTCGTGCTTAAAGCTACATTCTCAAGCAAAGAAAGGGCTTGAGCAATTTCTTTATACAATGCAATTGGTGGAATACTTTCATAATCGCTAACAATTGGAATTTCACTTCCAAAAAGTCCAAAGGCCGATTCGGTTTTTGCGCTGATAGAGAAATTCCCGGTGAGGCTGCCAACAAAAGAAATCTCCAGCCCTCTATTAGTGCTTTCAAACACAACATCGGCAAGAAATAAACATGACATGCCGAAGATTATCAAAAAACCCATCAGAAATGTCTTTTTTGGATGGCGAAAAAGATTTCTTACCGCTAATCTAAATGTAATCATAATCCATTGACCGCCACAAAAAGAGATTGTACAGAAAAATCTAAATAAACTAGGTTCAATTCAATTTACTTGGCACTGTTGTCCAGAATTTATTTTTTATATACCAACAAACAGTTTGCTTTAAACCTTGTTCAAACGAGCACTTCTGTTTCCAGCCCAGATCATCTTTTATTTTTGTGCAATCAATAGCATAGTGTCTATCATGCCCTGGTCGATCTTTAATAAACCTTACTTGAGACTGCAATTCAGACTTCTCTATACCAGCTTCCTTCGAGACTATTTCAATAAGCATTGTAAGCAGAACAATATTTTCGAGCTCGTTATCCCCACCTACATTGTAGACTTCCCCTTCCTTTGCTCCATTAATCACAGCCCAGATAGCCCGACTGTGATCATCTACATATATCCAATCTCTGATATTTCTTCCATCACCATATACCGGAAGTGCCCTGCCCTCCAACATGTTTTTTACCATCAATGGAATAAATTTTTCTGGATACTGGTAAGGACCATAATTATTGGAGGAAATCGTCATTGTTACCGGCAGCCCATAGGTATGGTAATAAGCCATTACAAAATGATTACTTGATGCTTTACTGGCGGAATAGGGGGAACGCGGGGAATAAGCAGCTGACTCTTTGACTGGAAGGTAGCTCGCCAGAGAGCCATAGACTTCATCGGTGCTAACATGATGAAAGAGAAAATTATCCCTGCCTTGCCAATTTTTTCTTGCCGCTTCAAGCAGGATAAAAGTCCCTAATACATTAGTTTTTGCAAACATCTCAGGATTGGCAATTGACCGATCGACATGCGTTTCCGCCGCAAAATGAACTACTGCATCAATTTTATATTTTAAAAAGATATTTGAAACTTCAATCGCATCGCAAATATCTGCTTTTATAAAGTGATACCTGTTACCACCATATTGTTTTTGAATAGCTACAAGATTTCTTAAGTTTCCTGCGTATGTTATGCAATCTATATTAATTATCTGTCCAGAAAAGCCGCTTTCCTTGCTTAAAAGAAACCGAATAAATGAGGATCCTATAAAACCTGCACCGCCTGTTACAAGAATTGTGCTAAACACCCTCATAGTCTACAGCTTGAAAAACTCATTCTAGACTCACCGCTAAAGTTGATATATATAATTCCAAGCTTTTTTCCCAATCAGGAGTATCTATCCCCAACCGGCGAATTTTTGAAGTATTCAATACAGAATAGCGTGGCCGCTTGGCCGTTCCAGGAATTTGTGTGGTAATTAGTTTCCTGAGCTGGCAAGGTCTTTTGATAATTTCATATCGAATCAAAAGGCTATGTATCTCAGCGGCGAAGTCAAACCATGTAGTTTGGCCAGCACTAGCGAAATGATAGCATCCTTGTGGAAAATTGCTGGCTGAAATAATCTGCAAAATCGCCGATGCTAGATCTACTGTCCAGGTTGGCGTGCCTGTCTGGTCGCAAACGACACATATCTCACAACCAGTTTTCATTTGGGTAATCATCTTTGAGACAAAATTCTTCCCAAACTGCCCATACAGCCATGAGGTGCGCAGGATAATTGCATTCGGAGACATTGCCATCACACTTCGCTCTCCTTCGGCCTTAGTCCTTCCATACACATTTATGGGTGAAACCGAATCCATTTCGTCATAAGGCAGGTTGCCGCCTCCAGCAAAAACATAGTCAGTAGAAATATGAATCATTCTAACGAGCTTACTGGCACAAACTCTCGCTATGTTTTCCGCGCCTTGCGTATTGATGCTGGATGCTTGTGCTTCGTGATACTCCGCAGAATCCACGGCAGTATAGGCGGCACAGTTTATTACCCAAGAAATATCATAGGCATTAAAAAATTTTTGGATCAATGGCATACTCGTTATATCTATATCAATATCAGTTCCTATAAATGCAATATCCTTAGAGGCCAACGATCTAGCAAGTTCGCTACCAAGAAGACCCTTGTCTCCAATAAGCCAAATCATGATAGATCCTTAAGCCATGGCAAAGCTGCATCTTTTGCGGATACCACTACATCGCACATTGGCCAAGAAATCGCTAAATCCGGATCGTCCCACCTGATGCCCGCTTCGCTAGAACGCTCATACTCGGAAGAAGCTTTATAGCTAAGCTCTGTATTATCGGCAAGGGCAAGAAATCCATGTGCAAAGCCGGGGGGTATGTAGAAAAGAAGATTATTGGTTTCGCTTAAGTGCAATCCATGCCATGCCCCTCTAGTTTGCGATCCCTTTCGTAAGTCTATTGCGACGCTCCAAGCGATTCCCCTGGTAACCCTTATAAGCTTTGCCTGCCCATGCGGCTCACGTTGAAAATGCAAGCCGCGAAGCACGCCATACGAAGAAGAAGAATAATTATCTTGAATGAATCGATCCTGAATGCCTGCCTTGAAGAATTCCGATTCTTTATAGACCTCCATAAAAACGCCACGCTCATCTTGTTGGGAACAAAGCTCTATAACTAAGAGTCCAGGAATGTTTTCAATAGAAGAAATATGCTTCATACAATTCCCATGCTTGCCTCGAATTTAATGCTTGAATCATTTTACCCGACTTGGCTTGTCGAAGCCATCCGATTAAAAGAGCCACATCGCAATAACCGAAGATTCCCTTTTTACAGATGATTCTCGAAATACAATTCAAATTGATTCACTAATTCCTGCAATATTTGTAGACACTCAAATGATGTCAAGAACTAATGATTCTTGCTTGCTAGCGATTTCATTCTTTCTGTTGGATTCTGTTAAGTCAATAAATTTCGCCTCAGCAAGCATTATGCATAATAAAATTACAAAGATCTGGGTAGCACGAAAACTAACTACTAAAGTCTCGGCATTTATGCCATTAATTGCCATAAACAAAAAAAAATATCTTAGCCTAATGCTTTTCCACCCGTTTATTAATGGAGTTATTATCCAAGCATTGGCAAAAAAAATAAATCCAATAATTCCCGTATCTACCAACAAACGGTAATACAGACTATCGACAACAGGCATAAATCCGATGCCATTCCCAAAAATCAATGTAAACACATCGTATTGCCACAGATTACTTGCAGTCAGCCAAAGCCCTTGGTACCGTGCGCGAAACGAGCCGATTTTAGTAATTATCGTGGGGTCAATGACAATATTCAGTATATACCGCAATGGGCTAGATTCTGGTGTTGAAATTGCGAAATTATAGATGCCTGCATACGAACTAATTATTACAATAGCACCAATGACTAATAAAGGCGGATTTTTAATAAGTCGTAATGAGATACTTATCGCCATGATTGCCATTATAGCAAAAATATTCGTTCGGGATAGGGTTAGAAATCCGGCTAATGCCACAAGTGGTAAACCAAAATAGTAGAGCTTCTTAGTATATTTTCTTCCGCTCATAAAAATAAATGAGATCCCCAGTACTGCACCTGCCGGATTCGAACTAAAACCATCCATAAATGGAAGCCCAACGCGGCTCCAATTCCCAAAACCTAGTCCATCGGGAATGCCAAATCCGGAAAAGACATGAAACCAGCTGCTTAGCTGAAAAATGGCTAGTGCCATAATGATAAAAGTTGTAAACTCCACAATTTCTCGTAACTGAATTTTATTTATTCTTAAAATCGCGGATAAAACTACAAGGAGTTGAAACACCATTTCAAGCGATTTTAAAGTCAGCAAAACCGAGTATGTAGTATGAAAGAATATAATCCTCATCGAAAGAAACAAAATCAGAAAGAAACAAGGCAATGCGATATTTATTTGAATCTCAATTAACTGAAAAGTAATCTTAGGATTCAAAATTAGATAAATACAAAAAGCGACAAAGACGATGTCATAGGCCCCAATTGCTTCACCTTGAAACCTGAAAACCGGGATGTCAAAAAAAGAGAAGGAAATGAGCACCTTTAGAAAAGCAACAAAAAAAACCATGGTTTTAATCTACCTCAATATCTATATGCGGCAACATAGACCTCAGTTCTGGATCCTATAGTTCTTGAACCCACTCAATTTCCCGTGCAATTCTTACTGTCCATGGAACAAGGCTGCTATTAGAGTACCTTCCTGCATCTATTTTCAGGCGGCTTATTTCGTTCAAGCTGATATTGGACAAAAGCGAAGGCGTCGAAAATCGGGCATAAGGACAATCGCCGAAAACCACTGAATTCTTGCCATCATCCACAGCAAGTACCGGGACACCCAAGAAAAGATTTTCCATTAGCTGATTCCCCATATTAGCATAATCATTCATGAGAAGCGACACATCGCAGGCTTGGTAATGCGCTGCCATCTCCGAGTGGGGAATTGAATCTAACCACGTTACATAGTTGCCTGTATCAAGATTTTCAACCAAGCTATGAAGTTGCTGAACCAATGGACCGCCATGTCCGGCTATGGCCAATTGCACGTCAATTCCGTTTTTTCGCCACTGCTGATGTAGCCTGATTGCGCGGTCAATTCGCTTAAAAGGATAAAATCTATTGAAAATGCCAGCAATGTACTTACGATTCTGCGGATTCATTTTATCTCGGGCGTTTCTAATTGCTTCGATGGAGGAAGCGCGTATATTTCCGTCTACACCGTTAATTGCGAAAAATATCCGACTATTAGGAATGTTCAAACTCTGTAGAACTTCGTCTCCACGCGTTCCATCATTAGTCATTACGATGCCATCGCTCGCACCGCCCAGACATCTCAGATGGTACCGAATAAAAGGATTGCTTCTATTGCCTTCAGTTATGTAGGTTCCCATAAACCTAAGAATTACTTTCTTGGAATAACCAAACCGTTTCCAAAAAGAAGCTGCTTGTGCACCATATATTTCAAAACCATAAATAATTTCAGGCCGGATTAGCCATACGAATAGAGAAGATCGTATAATTTCAAAAATTGTATATAACCTGGCTGTATATATTTGCGCAGCGGTTATTTCTGAATTTCCGAGGTCAATGACTGACTCAATTGAAGGAGGAATCCCGTAGGAAGAATTTAGGGCACGGGAATGCGACTTTCGCCTTTTTGCCAAAATCGCCAAGCGCTTAAGCAGTGATAAAAGTACATTTGGCATGCCAATATGAAAAAAATTCTTCTTTTCTTCGAGCTGCTTAAAAGCAAATGTGGGATCAGTACTCGATAGCATATCAAATACATAAACCCGATATCCGGACTCTATATAACCTTCCAAAGTATTCTTAAGGCTTTGATTGCCTTTTTGCTTGGGACCATTAATACCGGAAAAGAAAAAGATGCTTTTAACATTCATCGTGATGTTTCCCCAGATCGTTTCTTATCCGTGCCGAGGAAATCTAACAAAACAGCCTCAAGGAATCCGAAACCGTAGATAAAATGCATCGCAGGAAAAACCCAAAGAAGTCCAAAAAAAGATCTTAGCCATAGCACAGGTTTTAAGCCATTTAAAGTTTTTACGGCAGCCATTATTGCAGCAATGCCATATATTGAACAGCCCAACAAATAAAGCAACAAAAACAAAGAATTACCGATAAACGTAATAGGCAAAATCGAAAGAATAAATACTGTAAAACCTATGGGCACCAATTGTCGAAAGGAAGAAAGTATTCCATGCTTCCTATTAACATAGTGTTTCCAAAATCCAATCTGAAATATCATTTTAAGAAATGACTTGAATGAAACGCGATTAAAATATCCAACCTTCAGGTCGGGTAGGCAATAAATTTTTCCGCCCGCTTTCCTGCATCTAGTATTGAATTCAAGATCTTGCCCTCTATCAAACGAGATATCAAACTCACCGTAGATTTCGAAGGCATCTCGTTTCCAGCAGCCAAATGGAACCGTATCAACAGAAACAGGATCCAAGCCTTTAAGAGTTCTAAAGGAGCTCCCGACGCCGAAGACACTTCCCATCGCTGCGTTGATAATCTTTGCCGGTATTGAATTATCACCAGGCAGGTTAACAAGAGCAGCTCCGACATTAACTGCGTCATGCAACTCAAGGAATCCGATAAGTCTTAAAACATAATCAATCGGGTATTCAGCATGGCAATCCGCCCGCACGATATACTCGCCTTTTGCTATTTTTATTGCAGCGTTGAGCCCCGGAGACACTTTTCTATACTGGTTATCAATGACTACTATATTTTCATACTTTTCTGCCAAAGCCAACGCTATTTGTTTGGTTCTATCGGTACTGATCCCATCCACTATTATAAATTCCAACACCATATTTTCTTTAAGCTTGGATCTCATTAAGGAGATTACGCATCGTTCGATAAAAGCTTCTTCGTTAAAGCAGGGGATAATAATGGTTACAATCAAAAAAGACTCCTCTAAAATCAATGGCATGGATTATTGTGCAGGGTCTTTCAAGATTATAGAAAATCAGGTAGGGTTGTATCTATTTTAAAAGCCTAGCAAGATTTCATTTTTCTTAGATTTAAAAATAATTTCAATTGGCAGTATTAAAACCAATCCCCAGGCAAATATTCATAAGAATGCAAAGTCATAAAACCATATTACAGGAATATGGAGAGGCGGGATAATCGAGTGAGAAAGCAAAAAACAATAACTACGCCATAGTCTTGAAGCTAGACTCGATGTAGCAGAATTTGTTTCCCGTTTAAAACTTTGGCCCAAAAAAGAATGTAAGATTTGGATAATAAGTTGGATCTCGGACAAGTGGATACAACTCACGGTGATGATCCAGAGCAATAGCTAATTCAATCATATCGCTTGCATTGACACTAAATTCAATACCGAATATCAATTTTTTAAAGCTTTTTGAATATGATACTTTTAGTAGATTATCAACAACATAGAAGAGCGAATGCTTTTTTAGTACAAAGAAAAAGGGTATTCTCTTTTCAATACCACCTCCAAACCAAGTCCCCATAGTATCATAATTATAATAAACTTCAGTCTTCGGTCCCAGGGAAATTGTTAATTTATCAGACTCAAAGTGAAGAATATTAAAATTAATCAAAAAAGAATACCCTAAGAGGGATACGAAATCATTATCTGGCGTGTCCAGAAAAATACCATTATATTGTAAATAATGCGAAAAATAAAATGCCACATCCGTTTTATAGGGGGTTTCAACAGAAACCGAAAAACCGGAAAACTCTATTTTCCTGAAAATTGTATTATTATCTCCGGCAATTTTAGGAACCCAGTCCCAATAATCCGTATTGTTTAGAACGGGAAATCCTCCTCCTACAATAAATGGAGTTTGTGCGTGAATGCCGATGCTTACCGACAGCAAAAGAACGATTAGTAGCAGGTTTAATTTTTGAAGCATGTTTTTCTCCATATTCTACTATAGCAATTTTATTGTATATCACAAATTATTTACGTGCCCGCAGAATTACCCCTTTCGCCATTTATTAAAACTTGAAAAGAAAATCCCTAAAGTCAAAGCCCTTCGCCGTACTGAAGGCGAAAGTGAAAAATCCGAAGTAATATGACTTAAATCAAAACCGTTCGCCCAAAGCCCTGTATCTCGTCCGTTCTCGTACGCCCCCATAATGGTATCCGCACTTGAGAAGCCATCCTTTAGACTCAATACCCGAGATAACAGCGGTTTCATTACTTTGGACCTTGGCAAAGTCCAGTGGTTTTTCACCGCATTTTCCAGACTAAGAAAGCGCATCGCCAGATTTGATTTTGGAGAATATTTTATCCCATACATAGGAACCGACACCAATCTAGCATCTATATGCTTTAAAAAATCAGCAAAAAAAGCGAAATCTGCCCAGGCTAAAGGGACTTTCTCCATAATTGTCTGAACAAATTCCGGAGCCCATAGCGGGTGTACCGGCCATAATTGAGCTCTCTCACGCTCTCCACCGGCATGACCGACATACCGTGTACAAAATTGATTGTAAAAGCGTTTGGTAGCGGTTTCAGGATCAAAACGGATACTACTACCCCAAATTTGGTTAAGTTTTGCGATATATAAGTTTGGGTCAAGTCCAACGAGTTTAGCAGCTTTAAAAGCTCCGAGCGCCGAGTATAACGGCCTTTCAACACCGGAAATAAAAGCATTTTTAATGTCCCGATACGGCCTACGAATAATTTCGCCAACAAGGCCGCCGAATCTTCTTGCAGAACTACCTGCCATTTCTTGGAGACCTGCCACATCCTGGTAACAGATGCTGGTTGTGTAATAATTTACAAGTCCGTCAGTCGCCAAAATTAGATTCTCGAGCCCTTCGAGGCGCGGCGAATTGTCTAAGGATAGTTTCTGGAATCTTCCGGGTGAATCAAGTGCCGAAAACGCTGCGTTTGCCACGAAGCTTTCATCGCGCACATATTCAAAAGTAATGTAATCGACATCTTTTGTAAAATGCGATAATGCTCCCAACATGGCTCTGGAATCAAACCCCCCAGATAAGTCGCATAGTATTCTATTCCCTTTCGATTTCCAATAATCAACCCGCCGCTTTGTAACTTGAAGGAACAGGTCGACTAAGTCCCTTGCAGCTGTTTTACGATTTCGAAAAGGTATTTTTTGTTCAAAATCGAGAGGTATAGTATGAACCTCAGTCAAAGTGCCATCTTTGACTATTAGCAGCCTTCCTCCTGACAGACTGCTAATACCCCTAAAAAATGTTTTCCCATCGATAGGAAACCCCGTTGCCAAAATTTCTGCAACAGCTTCCAATTCAGGGGTTTCGCATCCTGAAAATAACGCTGCGTGCCGGAGTTCCCTGGAAATCGCCACTCCAGTTGATCCCGATCCATAATAGAGCGATAAGCGCCCCAATGTATCATTGAAAGTCAGAATATCACCGGAGGCAATATCCATTATAGCGATAATAAATTCACCATCGGCGTTTTTGACGAACTCGATCACGCCGGTTCTTATATCAGTGCCGGCTATGAATTGCCTCGCCAAGCCTTCAAGTTTTACCTTGATGAACTCTGGTTTTGGGTCGTATATAACCCCTTCAAGAAGAATCACAAAGTCATCGGCAGCCATTACCTCAAGAGGATATCCGCTGCCTTTCACAATTCCCAAAAAACTTTGCTTCTCACTGAGGACAAGTTTTTCAGGATTTGTGATTACCGTCGGAGAACGTTTCCATGTCTGTATGTAGACAGGAAGGTCAAATTTTCCTGATACTGAAGCATACGTAAATCCAGCCATTAACGAACCTTCCTCGCTCGAGAGCGAATTCCCGAAATCAGTGATATCAATTCTTTGCCGCCGACTAACCAAGCCCCTGCAAGCGAAAAGAAAACAAAAGCAAAAGCCCTTGCTATGAAATTATTCCATGGCTTTCCAGATCCAATGATATGGTAAAGAAAACTCCCCGAAATAGGCGCTACCAAAAAAGCAAACGATCGTAACCCATAATGGATCGGGTAATATTTTTTTCCGCAAAGAGAGTACGCAGCCGCTTTTAACCCCGAAGCGATGACATTGGACAATGCAGCTCCGGCTATTCCGATCACAGGAACCAAAATAAAATTAAGCAGCGTTGCCAACGCAGCTGAAAGCGCCGTAATGAAGGCTACAACCTTAGTTCGCTTTGCGAGTAGAATGCCCGGTGAAAACATCGGAAGGCTGCCAAGAAAAGCAGAAAGCACCAAAATTGGCATCACACTTGCAGCTCCAAAGAATTCCGGAGTGGTAAATACGGAAATCGCCTCTACGCTGAATAGCGCGAATCCACAGAGAATAGTCGATCCAGCGATTAGAAAAAAGCGGAAGATTCTTTCTATGGCGACAGGTGTTGAAGGATCCTCGTGTTTACTGTAGATCAGAGGGTTTAAGGCACTTGCGACACCAACGAGGAGCAACGACATCAGTGACGAAAATTTTATCGCTATGCCATATACTCCTACATCCGCCAAGGTCATGTACCGTTGTATAGCAAACCTGTCAATGTAAGCCGCGATAAACACACTAAGACTGGCAGGCACAAGAGGTCCTGAAAAAATTAAAAGCTCGCGCAAGCGACGAAACTTAAAACCTCCCAAAAATCTGTGCCAACCCCTACCTAGCGCAAAAATAGAGCCAAAAAGTGACCCGGCGACTTGACCGTAATACATACCCCGAATGCCGGACCCGCACAACAGGATAGTTAGTGCGGAGACAATGCTGGACACGATGACGAACGCCAAACTTGAAACTACAAAGTCCTTCGTCCTGAAATCATAGCGGCTTTGCAATTGAAGAAGAAAGAAGATTCCGTTCAAAGCCAATGCCAGCGTTTGCCACCTGAATACGCCGGCCCAATTCAAATCGCCAAGCAAAAGATTTGAGAAAGGAACAGAAAAAAGGAAAGAGGCAAAAGTATATAAAATCCAAACAATGGCCGTAAAGACAAAAGCGGTCGATGCATACTCAGTCTTTGTCAACTCATCTTTCGTTCCGGCATAATACCGCGCCAAGGCTTGGGATATTTCCAAGGGAATAAGTATACGCATCACACTGCCGGCTGCTTGGAGGATATCCGAAACTCCATATTCAGCAGGCGATAGGACTCTCGTAAACAAGGGAAGCAACAGCAACGAGACCAAGTGCGAGAGGATATTTGCAGCCGAGTAGGCAAAAGAATCCTTCAGGAAACGTCTGAGCAATGAGTACTCCGAATGATTGATTTGATGGCATCGAGGGATTTAAAGTTCCTGGGAAGACAGAAAGAAGATATGCCATACAGGTTGTAGATTTTGACGAGTCTTTCAGTTAGATCAGTACGTTTCTGTCCATATCCATCAATATAGGCTATATTCTCCGGCCTGCTGATGGGAAATAATTCTGCAGGTTTGCAAAGAATATCGTATAAACGTTTTGCTACTTTTCCTGGGGACCAATGAGACACCACGAACTGCCTGGAGTCTTCCGACAGTTGTTGCCGCTTTCTAGGATCGGAAACTAACTCTTCAATTCCAATCTTGATATCCTCCGGAAGTACATGCATTGAAGGCGGAATCATGCTTGGGGGAACCCCGAGATCCTCCGTATTAAAATAACCTCCGATAACGGCAGGTCTTCCCCTCACGGCTGCTTCTGCTGCAAAACCTGCAAGTGGAGTATCCGAATAAACCTGATCAACGACAAAATCGCATTCTAAAATAGCCTCAAGCATTTTGTCATGCGATACTCCCGATAACTCGACAAGCCTGAGCGGGTATCCTTCTTCAATGAAAACTCGGCAAGCATCGCGAATCTCTGGAGAGCCTTTGCTCTCGGGAGCGGAAGGACCATGAAGAATTTTTATCATTCCATCGCTTAGTTTTCTATTGTAATCCCCCGCGGGAATCGCTGTTGGAATGCCTAAATACAAAAAGGGTACAAACGGCTTACGAAGCAAGTGGGCAGTCGGCGGATGTGCAACGATGGTATGCGACCACTTTTCAATCCAACGTACATCGCGGGCCTGTCGCAATGTTTCTGCGATTATCCAGTTTAAAGATCTATTTTGCCCGTCGTGAAAATACCTACCATTCAGATAAGCAGGCCTGATATCGCTGCCCAGAAAAATAAATACGATTTTTTTACCTAATAGCTTCAGGACAGGAAGCTCAAGGAGCTTAAAAAAGCTGGATCTGCCCAAAAAAATAAATATGTCATAGCGAAGAAGACAAGCCCAAAAAAGTGGTAATGTTGCGAGAGCTCTTGCCGCACTCCAGAAAACAAGTCCACTGCGGCACCCGGTTTTCGACGAAACCCGTATTCGCCCCGACATACGCCATACAAATTCCTGAAACGGAAGGAAGCCAGCAGAATCACGATATTTGAAGCGATGCAAGGCAAGTTCAAGAAAATCACACGGTATGCCAATTTCATCGAATCCGGTTTTAAGCCCGCTGCCATACCCCGCAATATCCCCTATCCCAACCAGCACTCGAGGAATTGCTCTTGCTTTCATGGCTTTGATGGTCCGACTATTTTCGCAGGCGAACCGAACGCTTTCATGCCCGAGGGAATATCTTTATTTACAAGACTATTCGCCCCGATTATGGAGTAATCGCCGATCGATACGCCTTTAGCAATTACGGCATTCGGCCCAATGTAGACATGATTTCCAATCGATACGGAAGCCGAGGATATATCGCTTCCTTCAATTATCTTTTTCACCGTATCATGGGTATATATTTGAACTCCTGCTGATATCGCGCAACAATCACCTATTCTTAATCCGTCTCCAGATCCGTCAAGGATCGTATACGGTCCCACCCAAGTATCGCTTCCTACAGATACTTTTCCAAGCACCAAACATGAATCGTACACGGATGTACCGGATCCGAAACCCATCATTTTGGCTCGCTCCCATCGATCGATAAAATAATCAGGGATAGACAGGTATCTCTCGAATCGAGCCCACTTTTCTTGGAACAGCATGCTCAACAATCGCCGCAGACGCTTGTATAGCAGGCGATCCTCATCATCTGCCCCGAATTTCGCCAGATCCGGTATTTTTTTTTCATCCAACATGTTTCACCTATCAACGCCCATACGCAAGGATTGCCGAGCATACGAGTTCCGGATCAACGTCATCGTGACAAGGTAAGGTTATAGTAGTAGCTTGCAAACGACTCGAAACGGGTTGAACGTCATGATACTTGTTCTTGAAGTATGTACAGCCGGAAAGGCTGTATGTACCGATAGTCGATTCAATATCCTTTGTTTTGAGATATGAAATCAGCCCATCCCGATTCACTCCCGCAGGAACGACAAATACCAGGGACTGTACATTGAACACCGCGTCGGGCGCTATCAGTTGCGGCACGTATCCTGCGGGCGAAAGACGCTCGATAAAAGCTGTCCTCAATGCTTGCCGTGATCTGACGATAGCATCCAGCTTCCGCACTTGTATAACCCCCATCGCAGCCTGGAGTTCCGGCAGGCGGTAGTTATAGCCATAATCCACAAAGTCGAATTTACCGTCGGTAAATACGGAACCATGCTCCAACTTGATTTTTAGTTCTTCATACCATGCCGCGTTATTCGTCATGATAGCGCCGCCTTCACCAGTGGAAAGCAATTTCCGGGGATGGAAGCTGAAGCAAGTAAGATCAGCTATGGCCCCACAGCGTTTTCCTTTTTCTGCGGAACCCAATCCACAAGCTGCATCTTCTATCAGCGGCAACCCCTTGGAAGAACACAGCTTATATATCTCAGTCAGACCGCTTGGGTTACCTAACGCATCTACAAAGATAACCGCTTTAGTCTTTCGGGTTATTTTACGCTCCAATTCCTCCGGCCGCATATTAAAGGTCTCAGGATCAACATCGGCAAAAATCGGGGTGGCATATAAATCCTCCACGACATTCGCGGTCGCAGGGAAGGAAAAATCGGAAACGATGACTTCGTCTCCCGGTTTGATGTCAAGAAGTTTCAAACAGGCTGAAAGGGCAGTCGTTGCCGAAGTGGCCAAATGGACATGCTTGGCACCTGTATATAAAACCAGTTCTTTTTTGAACAGCTCTACGTTCGGTCCTTTGGTAAACCAGCCGGACTCGAAAATATCTTTAAACTGTTGCTCCACTTCTTCGTAGCGGATATAAGGCTTGATAAGCTTGATCATTGGTTGCTCCTGTTGAATTCCGCAAGGTACCATTCTATCGTTTTCTTTAATCCTTCATCAAAAGATGTCAGGTTATACTTGATCATAGATTTAATTTTTTTGTTGCTGGCATTGTGGCAGAGGACATCGGCGTTTCTCGCAGGTCCCCGGGTTATTTCTCCGGTAAAATCCATCAATGAACAAATCCGTTTTATCAGCTCCGCGATTGTTATCTGCCCATCACTGGAAATGTTTATCGAATCGCCGGAAACCATTAGGGGATAGACACCTAAGACTGCCTCCACCGTATCGGCAACATAGATAAAATCCCGGCTTTGCGTACCATCGCCGTGGATCTGCGGGCTATCGCCCTTTCGTATCCTTGCTGCCGTTGCAGGTATTACTCCTGCAAGCACTCCTCTGTAATTTTGCCTTGGCCCATAGTTATTGAAAGGACGGACAATAATAGCGTCGAGACCGAACATGCGCACGTAGGACTCGACCGCTAGATCCGCTGCAGCCTTGCCGGCGGCGTACGTAGTTGTAGGATTACGCGGATGAACCTCATCCATGGGTTCATAGACAGCTGTGCCATATACTTCTGAAGTGGAAAAATGGCACAGGGTCTTGAATTTTCCTTTGCGCTGCAACTCGAGCAAGTTCAAGGCAATCCTTACATTCGTATCGAATGCGTTGGCAGGATTCAAAAAGGAATAATTCAAAGCCTTCGTTGCACAGTTGAAAACAATATCGATATGATGTTCATTAAAAATATATTCCAAAGAAGTCGGAAATTCCGCGTCGTCGATGTAGAGTTTCGCTCCGCGAGCTTTAGCTGCCGCAAGATTCTCTTCCCGCCCGCAAAAAAGATTGTCTATCGCAATAACTTCAGAAGCACCTCGATCCAACAGCAAGTCTATTAAATGGCTGCCGATGAACCCTGACCCGCCAGTTACTAGGATTTTTGAATTTTTAATAGAAGGTCTCATTAAGCCTCCAGTCATAGGTTCATCGCCGCGTCGGCTTTTTCAAGAATTTTGAGAACACGTATACCCGCGTCAGCGCCGGACAATGATTCCTTCCTGGATTCCACGCAATTAAAGAAATGATCGAGACTCTGATACAAGGCATCGCGTTCTTCTATATAGGGAGCCCATGCATCTCCAGTCCTCGTTTTTACAACATAATCGGCATATTCGACTCCCTGGCCGGAAACGATGTCCACGCCCTTGTCAAAGATCATCAGTTTTTCCGTAAGTCTCATATCGTCGAACACTGCCATTTTTTTTGAGCCCGCGACGATCAGCTTCCTTTCCTTGACCGGAGATATCCAATTAGACTTGATGTGGGCGATGAATCCGTCGTACCGAAGCGTAAGAAACGTAAGGCTTTCTTTTGGGTTATAATGTTTTTCTCCGACTGCACTTATGAAGTATGGCTCCAATCCGTTCGAGAGATAATCGATTATCGAAAGATCGTGAACGGCTAAATCCCACATCGCGCTTACGTCTTTCTTGATTTGACCAAGGTTCATTCGCTGCGCATCGATATAGAGTAGATTACCGAGTTCCCCGGAATCATACAGCTCTTTAATCTTCCGAATCACTGGATGATAAATCATGATATGATCCACGTGAATGGTCAGCCCCTTTGACATCGCGAGGTTGCGGAGAGCCTCAGCCTCGGCTACCGTCGAGGTAAATGGTTTTTCCACATACACATGCTTTCCCGAGTTTAGCGCAAGGCTGGCAAGCTCAAAATGCGCGCTGGTTTCTACTGCAAGACAGACAGCATCGATTTCGAGGTCCGCGAATATGGCATTATGGTCCTTTTCATAAATTACTTGCTGCAAATGAACAGCACGGGCTTTATCGAGACGATCCGCCCTCTTGTCGCAGATGGTTTTGAACCGGATATTTTTATTCGCGGCTAGTTGCTTGGCTACATTGGGACCCCAATAACCATATCCTATTAGAGCTACGTTCATTTTAAATCCACCTTCTTCATATTGGTAGTTGTTCCGCACTTTTTACAGAAACTATTCTCGTCAAGTCGTTCGCCGCACTTACAAACGTACCCGATAATCCGAGCGGGATTTCCGACGACTAGCGCATGCGCAGGTACATTCTTGGTTACAACACTGCCGGCGCCAACCAAAGCATATTCGCCAATGATATTGCCACAAATGATAGTCGAATTCGCGCCAATTGAAGAACCTTTTTTGACCAGAGTCGGAGTTATTTTCCAATCCTGATTCATTGCGCGTGGAATCAAGTCATTTGTAAAGGCAACATTAGGACCAATAAAAACTTCGTCCTCGACGGTCACTCCATGATAAATCGAAACGCCGTTCTGAACCTTCACGCGATCGCCGATATGCACTTCGGTATCTATATACGTATCCTTGCTTATAATGCAATCACAGCCTATTATCGCATTTTCCCTGATTTGTGAATTTATCCAAATCTTAGTACCGCGGCCAATCTTGGCTGCCTGAGATACAACAGCTGTTTCATGTATAAAAGTATCTGACATTATTTCTCCTTGGCATTTTTAGCGGAATGCTACTATTTTCAACGACACTCTATATCCCAATAAGGCAACACTACAGTTTGAATACCTTATCATCCTCAATATGCACCAACTTTACTGCATTCCGTGTATCGACAATCAGCCGTGCCTTCGATACTATCCTGTCTATGTCAAAGCAAGCATGATTCGTAGTAAATACGACACAATCAGCCTTGGCCAGAATCTCGTCGGTCAATGCAACACCTGTCCATTTGTGTCCATGGTCATCCAAAACCTCAGGGATGTACGGGTCATGATAGATAACGTTGCCGCCTTTTTTTACTACCTGCTCCATTACAAGCAGCGCTGGGCTTTCTCGCGGATCGTCGATGTCAGGCTTATATGCCACACCGAGAAAAAGGATAGTCGATCCGTTTATGGATTTCTTATGCCTGTTCAAAGCAAAGGCGATCTTGTTCATCATGCGGTGCGGCATAAGATTGTTGATATTGCCCGCGCAATTGATCATCGTAAGGTCGAAATTGAAACCCTTGGCGATATATTCCAGGTAGAAGGGATCAAGAGGAATGCAATGACCGCCTATGCCAGGCCCCGGATAGAATGCCTGAAAACCGTAAGGCTTCGTCTTTGCGGCCTCGATGACTTCCCAGATGTTTATATCCATCTTTCCCGAAAGCAGGGCAAGTTCGTTTATCAAACTTATGTTCACCAAACGATAAGTATTCTCGAGGATTTTAACCATTTCCGCCGCCCGGGGGGAGCTTACGAAATGGAGGTGCTGAATCGCTTTACTGTAAAGGGCTTCCGCTATCTTCTGGGCTTGTTCCCCGAGCGCGCCGACAACTTTAGGCGTATTATCGGTTTTGTAATCCTTGTTGCCCGGATCCACTCGTTCGGGACTGAAACACAACCAAAAATCGATTCCTTCCTTCATTCCGGATTCCCGCTCGATTATCGGTTTCATAAAATCTTCGGTGGTAGTAGGATACGTCGTGCTTTCAAGGCTTATGAAGGTGCCTGATTTCATGTATTTGCCTATATCTACGCACGAAGCCTCGATGTAGCTCATATCGGGTTTTTTAAATTTATCGAGAGGAGTCGGAACGCAAATAATGGCGGCTTCACATTCCTTGATGCGTGAAAAATCCGTTGTTGCGGTAATTTTCTTAGCCTTTACAACTTCGGCGAATTCTTCATCCTTGATGTCCCCGATATAGTTCTTGCCTGCATTTACGGCTACCGCCTTTTTTGCGCTTTTCTCGAAACCGAGTATTTCGATTCCTTTACGGGCAAACGCCACCGCAAGGGGCAGGCCGACATATCCAAGGCCGATGATACCTATTTTTACTTTGTTTTCTTCAATTTTTTTCATTATCGTTTCAAAGTTGCTCATAGTCTCTCCCTATTTCCTTTCCTTATTTGCCAGCGCTTACAAGTATCCTGTCGGTAATTTGATGAAAAAACTCCCGCGACCACAGATCCAGATCCGATGGAACGGGGATAAATCGCGAAACATCTTCCCGTGCGGCATTGATGTCCAGACTGTCAATCTTCTGATGCAGCATCGTGCGCGCGTCATCCGCGGTCATTTGCCCACCTGTCCACGCCCCAGATGCTTCCAGTCGGCTCTGCAGGTAGCCAAGATCCAACGGGATGCTTCTTCCCGCAAAAAACACCAAATCATACCAATCACGCCCTTTTACACGGTTTTTCCATGCGCGCGCCAGAAGGGCATGGAACTTGCCCGAAAACATGCTCGACCCCGTATAAGCACGCACCCCTATGGGCGAAGGTTCGGACAGGAGGCGGGTCTCGGTTCCGAATCCCGCCGGAGGGTCGACATCCGCCTCGAATTTAACCCGGATCATCCTGTTGCCCGCGGTGGAAGCGGACAAGGAAGAGGGTACACCGATAACGACGAATGCCTTCTTCGTATTCATCTTAAGGAACGCAGATTCGATGGATGTATCCTTGTCACGGCGTTCCAGCTCTATATCCAGACCCAAAGCAGTGAGCTCCCGACTGATGGCGTCGAAATAGGGATCAAATCGGAACTCCAAATCAGGTCTCAGCAGGGAAAAATCAAGGTCTTCCGAAAAGCGATCCAGCCCATAGAGAAGCCGCAATGCCGTACCGCCGTAGAACGCGGCTTTCTCGAAGAATTTACCGCGCCACAAGCCAAGCAGCATGAATTCCTGGGCAACCTCCCTGAGGGCCCGGTCATACTCTTCAAAGCCTCGGGGATTCCTCCGGGCCACGAGAGTGGACAACACGTCCTTCATACTTAAAGCCTCCGCGCAAGATACTCAAAAAACGAGCGAACCGATGGGTTGGCGCGACTGCTTAGAGCCGCTTTTATAGGCGAGAAATCCAGGTGTAAAAAATCTGACTCGTCCACCCTGAGATTTTCAAACAGGTGCTGCTCGATCTCCACAGTCCTCAAGCCTGGAGTCCGCACCGTCAGTGTATCGATAAGTGCCTTTTCCGGCGTCGCGAGCAGGTAGCTTCGACGAGTATCCACCGCTGTATAGCTTATGGCAAAGGAGTATGACCGTACTGGTAGATGCTCATATTCAAACCGTCCAAGAGGGGTATCATAGCACTTCCGGCGCTGCGTGGTGACAGAAGTAACGGTTTCCACAGCCTCGGGAATCAGACCATGGTACCTCAAGGCATACTCAAGCGAAACATACGACGGCCCGTAGATAAGGTTTGCAAGTACCTCTTTGGAACACCAATCCCGGCTATCGGTTGTAACGTATAATCCCTTCTTGACGCGGACCAGCTCTCCGGAACGGAGAAGCGTGGTAACCCTGTCACGGGGATACGCATACCCGGAAAGAGCTTGCATGAGGGTCTGGTAATCTATTTCAGGTATTTCAAACTTCATTATTCAACCAGTATGTCGACATTATATCGACATACTGGCTAAATTGCAATGCGTGTTTACAGACTAACAAGCGTATCGCCGGATTTTTGATAGCGCTGGCCGCATTCCGGGCATGCCAAATCCTCTCCCAGTTTCACGCCGCACTCGCATACCCAGCCATGCACGCGGGCGGGGCTTCCGTAAACCAGGGCGTAAGCCGGAACATCCTTCGTAACGACGCTACCTGCCCCCACGAAGCAATACTCGCCAAGCGTCGATCCGCACACTACTGTGGCGTTTGCGCCTATGCTTGCGCCCTTCTTGACGAGCGTGCGGCGATATTCGTGTTTGCGCTCGATAAAAGCGCGCGGGTTGTTAACGTTTGTAAATACCATCGAAGGTCCGCAGAATACATCGTCCTCCAGTATAACGTCATCGTAGATGGAAACGTTATTCTGCACCTTCACGCCGTTTCCCAGAACGGCTTTGCTTCCGATGTTTACGTTTTGGCCTATCGAACAACGACAGCCTATCTTGGCACCCGGCATTACGTGGCTGAAGTGCCACACCCGGGTATCCTTGCCGATCTCTGCGCCTTCGTCGACATAAGCCGATTCGTGTTTCTTGTATTCGCCGCCTTCGCAGGTGACGCCGATTAATTCGCTTGATGCCATATTTTTATAGCCCCTTGAACGTTATTTATAAAAAGATGCAACCATGTCGCATACATAATCAATTTCATCATCCCGCATTTCCGGATAGATGGGCAGGGCTAATATCTCCTTGCAGACGCGTTCCGCAACTGGAAAATCTCCAGCCTTGTGACCAAGATATTCGAAGCATTTCTGCAGATGCAAGGGTATCGGATAATACACCGAAGTTCCTATTTCCTTTTCCTTGAGCCATGCCGCCAGCTCGTCGCGTTTCTGTACCAGAATGTTGTATACATAGGTCACGGGTTTCGCATCCGATCGCACTCCGGGAATCCTGAGCCCGGGTATGCTTGAAAGCCGCTGGGTGTAATGGGCGGCGTGACGAGCCCTGGTCTCAATCGCTGCGGCGGTCGTCTTAAGCTTTACCCGCAGGATGGCGGCCTGCATCGTGTCGAGACGGGAATTATAGCCCACATAATCATGGTGATATTTTACGGAGCTGCCATGAACATGGTAGCTCTTGATTTTTTTGTACAGCTCTTCGTCATTCGTAACCATAAGGCCGGCATCGCCGTAAGCGCCGAGGGTCTTTGTGGGGAAGTACGAGTACAAACCGATATCGCCGATCGTACCGGCTTTTTTCCAGGTTCCGTCGATCTTTGATTCCATGCCCCACGCTTCCGCGGCATCTTCGAGTACCTTGAGCCCATGGCGCTTTGCCAATGCCATGGCTTCGGCCATCGGGGTAGGTTGTTGGAAAAGATGGACCGGAATCATTCCTACAGTCCGCTTCGTAACTTTCCGCTCGGCCTGAACGAGATCCATATTAAGGGTATCTTCGTCCATATCTACGAGAATGGGCTTCCCACCCAAGCGCGCGACGCAGGAAGTGCTCGCGAAAAAAGTAAACGTTGGCGTAAGAACTTCCGCGCCGTCCTTGAATCCAAGTATATCGGCGCCTATTACCAGCGCATCCGAACCCGAGGCGACGCCGACGGCATATTTCGCGCCGAGGAACGCGGCAGCTTCCTTTTCGAATTCCGCGACCTCGCTCCCGAGTATAAAATCGCCGCGCTCCATAACGCCTATCACCGCAGTGTCGAATTCTTTCTTGCGCGCCTGGTATTCACGGGTCGAGGTATAAAACGGTACGTTCATGTGCATCTCCTGGTCTGTCGATTTATGTAAGCAGTTTTTCCACGATTTTAACGGCGGCGCTTCCATCGCCGTAAAGCGCCGTTCCATCCCTGGGAATCAGTGGATGCTTGATGGCATCCATTATCATGCCGCGATCGGCGCCGACCAGAACGTTCCAGCCGTGCTCGACCAGTTCGACCCACTCGGTCGAGTCGCGCATCGTCGCGCAGGGTTTTCCGAAAAAATAAGCCTCCTTCTGGACGCCACCCGAATCGGTAAGCACGAAGGAACAGGCGTCCTCGAGGCAAAGCATTTCGTAATAGCCTACGGGATCCAAAAGGCGGACGTGCGAGCCGAAAGATAATCCCCGCTGCAGCATTATCTTCCTGGTCCGCGGGTGTATCGGAAATACCGCGGACTTTTCGGGCACGGAATTTATGGCTTCCACTATCGCCGAAAGCCGCTCCGGATCGTCGGTATTTTCCGCACGATGTATGGTCAGCAAGTAAAAATCCCCGGGCAATCCGTCAAGAACCTTCCCCGCTCGCGCGAAAGCGTTCTTCCTGTAATAGGATGATGCGTCCAGCATGATATCGCCGCAGATCGTCACCGATTTAAAGTCGGAAGTCGCGCGGGGAACCGCCACATCGACGATTCCCTCCATCGCGAGATTCGATACGGCGGTAGCGGTGGGGCAAAACAGCCACGTTGAGATATGATCGGTCAAGCGGCGGTTCTGCTCTTCGGGCATCGCCATCATGCGGGAACGAAGTCCCGCTTCCACATGGGCTACCGGGACATGCAGTTTGGACGCGGCCAAAGCACCGGCCAGCGTGGAGTTCGTGTCGCCGTAAACCAGAAGAATGTCTGGTTTACGTTCAAGGATCAGCGTCTCAATCCCCGCCAGCATTGTTCCCGTCATGGCTCCATGGCTTCCCGAACCGACATTCAGGTTGGCGTCGGGCGCGGGAATCTCCATGTCGCGAAAAAACACCTCGGACATATTTTCGTCGTAATGCTGTCCCGTATGCACGAGCGTCTCGCGTATTCTGCCCGAATACGCCGGGGAACGTATGAGGCGACTCAGTACCGCAGCCTTTACGAACTGCGGCCTGGCTCCCACGATAGTCATTATATGAAGCATCGATACATCCTGCTTTTTCCTTGCGTTAACCTTTAATTACTGAAGATGCCCTTCATTTCCTCGGTCGAGAAAGCGCACGGCAGGTCTACGGGCAACCCGGTCTTCTGGCTCTTGTAAATAGCCAGGATTATCTCGAGCGCTTTTCTGCCTTTTTCGCCGGAAACAAAGGGCTCGCGCCCGCTGGTTATGGCATCGACCACGTCCCGGAACAAGGCAACGTGCCCAAAACCGTAGACGGTGGGCGGATCTTTTTCATTCGGGTTGAGTACTTTAGATTCAGTATCCCCGACGGCTTCCGCATCCGAGAAGCGCCAGGTCTCCATCTTGTTAACCGCGAGGCCGCCGATGACGACGGTCCCTTTCTCTCCAAAAAGCGAAAGCGTCTCGTTGAGATTCGTAGGATAGACATCCGCCGTACCTTCGATGATTCCCACCGCTCCGCTCGCAAACTCGATGATGGCCGCGCCGAAATCCTCAGCCTCTATCGGTCTGAGGAATCGCCTGGTCTGGGCTTGCACGCGAACCGCGTCCTCTCCCATCATCCACTGCAGCAGGTCGATGCCATGCGTACACTGATTCATAAGCGTACCGCCATCGAGCTTCCAGGTTCCGCGCCAGGGAGCTTCGGCGTAATAGCCTTCATTCCTGTTCCAGCGAATCTGTACCATGCCATGGAGCAATCTTCCGAAGCGGCCGGCTTTTTTTGCGGCATGCAATTTTTGAATGGGTGCGTTAAAGCGATTCTGGAAACAGACTGCAAGCTTCCTGTCGGCCTTCCTGGCCGCGGCCAACATGGCGTCAGCATCCTGAGTGGACAGCGCCATGGGCTTTTCTACGATTACGTGGACCCCTGCCTCCAGGCAATCGATCACGATACGCGCATGATAGCCCGACTCGGTCGCAATAGTTACGATGTCCGGCTTTTTTTCTCGCAGCATCGTTTTATAATCCGCATATACACCAACTTCCGCCGCTGGAACGGACTTGCGATACTCGGCAGCTTTGGCCTGAGCCCTGTCTAGCAGCGGATCGCAGCACGATATAAGAGCCATGCAATCTGCATTTGCGACAAACGATTCAATGTGCTTGAAACTTATTCGGCCGCAACCAATTAATCCTACTGTAAGCATAAAAACTCCCTGATTAAACAATATTTAATTTGAAAAATCGCTTCGTTAGGCATGTGATCATAGACTAACTAATCGATATGCTAGTCCTCGTCGCCGCCTCTTCGCGAATCGTCGACTCGAGAGCCGAATAACCAAACCCGGGCTTCCTCTCCAAGGCTGAGGGGTGGCGTATAGAGAATATTTTTTTTCTGTTCAGCATTTAGGGCAGCTCTGATAACTACAAAAAAATTGATTTGTAATAACTACCGCAAAATTACTTTGAAATATTAAAAAAATCCGATATAGTCATGCCTATATCTATTTTAATAATCTTCGACAACAAACCCTTGGGAACGTCTTTGGAACCATGGTCGGGGATAGTTGTTTTTCGTCCATCAACATGCACATAACGAATATGGGAGCCTTTCTGCCGCGTTGCTACGAAACCAAGCGTCTGTATACGCCTTCTCAGTTCGGAAAAGGTAATTGTAGGCTCGGTACTCATCCAACTGCCAACTCGATATCTCTGACACCAAGAAAAGTTGTATTGGTCCCGGTATCCTGGGACTCCTCGAGGCATAGTTCAATAGCTTCACGCATATTCTCAAGTGCATCATCTAAACTAGCGCCATAGGAGCGACAACCCTTAAATGAAGGGCACTCGACGATATAAATCCCATCTGTGTCGATATCAATCAAAACCGGAAAATGGCGTTTATGCATGTGACCTCCAGCTTTACTTATCGTGTTCAAGGTATAATGCTATATAAAAATCAGCAAAGGCATCCCGGATCGCCCGCTAGTTAGCCTGATCTAAACTGCCATCCAGTACCGGGTATGGCAGTACTGCCTATATATTCAAAGCTTGCGTTGGAAAATCCGACACAGCCCTGCAAACGATGCTTTTCTTCGGCGTACTCTCGCAAGAGCTCGGCAGACCATGGAAATCGGCCACGAGTGCATTACAAAGCCCCAAGGCCATTACCTGCACTCACCCCGCCCTCGCCCCGAACAGCACATTGGACAGACTCATCGCGCTGGAAACTTCCTTGTCGTCGGCCAATATCAGCAAGGTTGCCGGTTCGGAAACGATGCATTCCACCTGGGCGCGGTCCATGCTTTTTACGAACATCACGCCATGGCGCTCGCAGGCGTATTCCAGCAGAAAATCCAGGTCCGAAGCTCCTGCCAAAACTATGCGGTTTGTACCGTTGCGCTTGGTCTTGAGTACGAACTCCTCGATGCGTTCCTTATATAAATTGGCAGCTCGTGCAGTGCGCTTAAAGTAGCGATACGTTCGGTGCGCAATCTCGTTTACGCCTTCCGGAGTCAACGCATACTGGATGTTCCGCGTATTCAAGCGCTTAAGCAGGATCCAGCCCTTTTCGGAAAACCTTTTCACGAGCGCGTTGGTCATCCCCAGGGATAAACCCGATGCCTCCGCAAGATCCCGCTGGGTCAGCGAATTGTCGAATTTTTGCGACGAGTATATGTTTTCGAGGATCGATAGTTCCGCGTCCTCGTTTGTAACTGCTAGTTCCATTGTTTTTCTCGAAGATTCGAAGCGATGTTTTGATTTTTGGCAATAGTTTGCCGAACCTGCAGGGAGCTGCAAGTTTTTATAAAAGAGACCAATGTCATCCCGCAAAACCATGACGCGGCCGAAACACGCTGCCCGATTTATACTGGAATCACTGATGCAAACACACTAATTTCACAAAGTTTGTTCACCCTGTGAACAAGATTATCACGACTTAGAAGCTTTTTCAATACAAAAAGTTAAAATTTACGGTAATGCTACTTTTAAGGCTGCCTTGACTGCGACAGAATCGGTATTTACCGCTAGAATGGCATTTGGATAGAGCGCCTTTAGGCCAGTTATGAATTCATCCCCCCATGAGGGAGCTAATACTTTGACACCTTTAACAGGGTGTTGAAAATCCTCGGATGAGGTTTTTCAACACTTCCAAAATGTAACATTACCGTAGCATTTGTAATCAAATGCGAGGAATGTTGAAGGCTGTTGACAAAGCAACAAGCTTTTTCAACAGCCTGTTAAAGTCTAAAATTATCGATTCCGAGCCAGGTAGAGCGGCGAACAAATATGACTTGGCAGCCATAACTGCCTCTCTTCCTGCCGGACGAGAAATAAGAATGTCCCCAAAATTTATCATTGCTAGGTTCATAGATTCATCCTTTGTTCCGGTGCTCGCCCGGAAATAACTTTGGTAAAAGCTGTTTCAACGGCTTCTTCATCGGAAGATAACAATAATAATTGAACTCGTGCGCGGGAACGACGCTTTTCTTTTTATCCTTTTGCAGGATATGTTTTTCTAAAAAAACACCTTTATCAGGGTGTTGAAAATCCTCGGATGAGGATTTTCAACACTTCCAAAATGTGACATTACCGCAGGATTTGTAATCAAATGCGAGGAATGTTTAAGGTTGTTGGAAAAGCCACAAGCTTTTTCAACAACCTGTTATTGAAGCGATACATCATCCTATTTAATGGGTATTCGCCAGCCAGGCGCAGTTTCAGATTTGCGTATTCGGTTGCAAGCGCGGTATCGGCGGCCAAGGCTTCGCGGATAGCCAAATGATTGCTTTGGTAGTTACTACCATCCAGCACTAGATGAATGTGATGCGTGGTAAGGCATGTTCTGATTCCGCGAACAATAAATAAGCGACCAGGACGCCCGCATTCGCCAAGACATGTATAACCGTGCTCGGTCAGTGCACTGGAAACACGGAAGTACTGGTCTACATCGCAAACCGTCACCATTATATCAATGATAGGTTTAGCCGCCAATCCAGGTATTGCGGTGCTGCCTATGTGTTCAAAGCTTGCGTTGGAAACTCCGATACAGTCCTGTAAGCGGTACTTTTCCTGGGAGTACTCAAGCAGAAAATCCACTGACCATGGAATAACAGCCACGAGCGCATTACAAAGCCCCAAAGCCATATTAATACCCTTTCCATATCGTCTTTTCTAACTTGCATGACGATATGGCTCCCTCCACCGCGATTTCGAAAAATCATTGCTTTATCGAATCCTTAATAATAGTCCACAAAACAGTTTCGTCATAGCCATGCATTGCATAAACCATCCTGGCTAACAGTATGCATAAACAAAATTTTCACAACTTAGAAGTTTTTAAATACTAAACTATTCCCCTAAGATCCTCAGCGCCAAATCAACCCGCCCGAACGGCGCGGACAATTGCACACCTTGAACTTTATCAATCATCGTCGAATACATCTCGCGCGCAATGGTTACTCCTGTTTTTTGCGCCTCCTGCGGCGTTTGCGCTTCCGCCATCCTAGTCATGATGGAATCCGGAATCTGTATGCCCGGAACCTCGTTGTGCATGAAGCGCGCGTTTTTAAGGCTTGTAAGCGGCCAGATACCCATAATTATGGGCACCAAGAGGCCGTGCTTCGCAAGGTATTCCAGGAAGCTTTCCATCAAGCACACGTCGAATATCGGCTGCGTAATGGCCCACTCGGCGCCGGCATCGAGTTTTTTCCTGAACCGGTCCATCTCAAACTCGAAATCCCTCGGAGCGGGGTTTACGCCTACGCCGATGGACAGGGCGGTAGGCTCCCCTATCGGCTTGCTGCCGATGTCGATGCCGCCGTTTAGGCGCTGCGCCATTCGGGTAAGTCCTATGGAGTCGACGTCGAACACGCCGGTGGCGTCGGGATAGTCCCCGAGCTTGGGCGGGTCACCGGTGATAAATAAAATATTACGCAAGCCTATCGCGTGGGCGCCCAGCATGTCCGACTGCATGCCTATCAGGTTGCGGTCACGGCAGGTGTAATGCAGGATCGTCTCGATTCCCACCTGCTGTTCCACCAGGATGGCGGTAACCACGGTGCTCATCTTGGAACTGGCGCGCGGTCCGTCGGGAATGTTGATGGCGTCGATTCCGGCGTTTTTCAAAAGCCGCGCGTTGTCCAGCAGCTTGGCGGCGGTTATGCCAGAAGGCGGCACGAGTTCCACGGCCACGACTTTTATGCCCGCCGCGATTTTTTTGGTCCAGCCCGATTTTGCCTCGAACGGAATCCGGGGAATAGCCGCCGGTACTTCCGTGGCCGCGACAACCCGATCTTCCGGCATCGGCACGATAGTCCCCACCGCAGCCCGGCTCATGGCCTTATGCTGCCGAAGTATCTGTGCCATCGCTCTTATGTGAGCGGAGCCGGTGCCGCAGCAACCGCCCACGAATTGCACGCCTTCCTGCAAAAAATACTTGGTGTGCTCCGCAAAATACTCGGGCGTGGACATATACAATAAACGGCCGTCTACCGCCTTGGGCAGGCCGGCATTCGGCTGAACGATGAGCGGCAAGGTCGTAATCGCTTTTAGTTTTTTTACCGCGGAAACCATGAGCTGCGGCCCCACCGAGCAATTCAGGCCGATAATGTCGCTGCCCCAGGCGATTATCTTTTGTACGGCCGTTTCGAAGCCCGGCTCGGAATCCATCTCGCCGGCAAGGTTGATGGTCAGGCAGGTACAGATGGGCATTGCGGGGTCCAGCGATTTTATCGCCTTTATGGCATGTTCAAGGCCGTGTATCTCCCTGAAGGTCTCGAGGATGATTAGATCCACGCCGCCATCTATCAGGCCGCCTACCTGCTCGCGGTAGGCGTCGTAGGCATCCTGCGCCATTACCGGGCTCCACGGCTCCATGCGCACGCCCAGCGGCCCTACCGAACCGGCTACGTACAGCTCGTCGCCCGCCGCCTCCCCGGCGATGCGCGCAGCCTCCAGGTTAATGGCGCGCACCTGTTCCTGCAAGTTATGTTCTTTTAACTTATACCGGTTAGCCCCCCAGCTGTTCGTGGTAAGCACGTTGGCACCGGCCTTGCGATACTCGTTGTGCAGTTCAAGCACCATGCCGCGGCTGGTAAGGTTCGCTTCCTCGAAGCAGCGGTTTATGAATATGCCCCTGTTATAGAGTTCCGTACCTATCGCCCCGTCGAAGAGAAGCGGTATGCGTCCGGTCAGTATTTCCTTAAATGCCGTCATTGTTTCGTTAATCCTGCCTTGCCCGAAATATTTAAGCCCGGACTACGCCAAGGTGGCGCCGCCCTCGAGCGCCAAATCTATGTCGAAGTTGCTGTTTACAGGATCATCCCTCGCCACGGAACTGAATAGAATTACTGCGCGCACGTTTGAATCATTTTCCTTGATGCCGTTGGCAATCCTAGCGGCTTTATGGCAGGCCTGCTTCAGTCTTGTCTCTTTCGATCTTCGTTCGGCATGGTTCCACTTCAAGACTGCCTCCGCAAAAGGACTTGGGTCAGACGTCCTGACAGTTCCAGCAGGGCTTTTGCTATTGTCTCTAGTTTTTCCCTGAAGCTCGCATGCATGTTTTGGAAGGACTCAAAAAATAGAGATGCAATAGCTTGTATGCGGCCCCAGGCACGGATATTTTGCTCGCGAAGCCTGGCTATTTCAGTAGCATCACCATCCAATTCCGCAAGCAGGGTGAGAAATGATTCGTACTTTCTCATGTTCTTCACCTCCCGGTTAGCAAGTAATCAGATAGTCAAGATTATCATGCTGGGGAAGGTTTATCAATGCGATTAAAAGTAACGGCTTTCCGGTTTATTTTGTAAGCTTTAGCAGTGCTTTCGCAAAATCCCTGAAATCATCAAGCCGTGTCGTTATTATCGCGAATACGATATTCCAGTCAATGGACTCATACTCGTGAACAGCGATATTTCTGAAACCGGCTGCTTTTGCCAATCGATCCCCCAAGGAAGCTTCCAGTATGCCCAACTCACCAAGAGCCTTGAATACTCCTGCCATTGACTCGGGACTCGGTACATTATAATCGAGCAACACATGGCTTCCCGCATCCACGGACAATTGAACAGCCCGCTCCAGATTAATCGCTATAATATCTTGCGCATCAAGATCTTTCGCGAGAGCATCTGCCGATAAGGGTCGTCGGCCTTCGATTCGGCGGATGCTGCGGGCCAGCGATTCCAGTTTGGCGCGTATTATATCAGGATCCATTGATAAACCTTTCTATACGGGCCTTCCGCATCATATCCTGCAAAGGCTTGAAGTCCTCGAAATATCCAAGCGCTTTTCCTTGAAATTTTACATAAAGAGTGGCATCGGTCTTGATTCGTTTACCCTCCGTCATAATACGGTACAGTATCAACCCCTCGACACGATGCAGATCGAGCAAATCGATTTCTCTACCGAGCAATAGCGAAATCTCAGAGGACGCGGAAAAAAGAAGGTCCCTGTCAAGCGCTTCGCGCCCTGACACCGCAATATCGATATCGCTCGAGTTTCGTAAATTACCCTTGGCGGCTGACCCATAAAGCACGGCAAGCTTGATTTCCGGTTTATTTTTAAAATATTCGGAAAGTTTTTCAAACACTGCCACACGATCAAGAATAGCGTGCATTCTAACCTACTTTTCCAGTTGTTCTTCAGTCTTATGTTAAACCGGTGTACCGTTTAATTCAAGTTGCGGGTAACATCCAAGGTTAAAAAAAACGGATACCTTCCGGTATCCGCCTCTTTTACTTCCTGCCCCGGAACATTACCCGGACTTGCTTGTACAGGCCTTCGCCCTCGCTCTTGGTTTCGATATCCACGATATCGTTGAGCGTGGTGTGCACGATTCGGCGCTCGAAGGGGTTCATCGCCTCGAGCAGCACGGAGTTGCGGGTCTGGCGCACGTTTTCCGCTATTTCGTAGGCCATTTTTACTATGGCTTCCTCCCGCCGTATGCGGTAGTTTTCCGAATCCAGGATAATGCGCATGTCCACGCGACCTATCTGGCTCGAGTAGACGTTTACGAGCAGCTGCAGGGCGTCGAGGTTTTTGCCTTTTTTTCCTATTAAAATAGCGGCGCTATCGCTTTCAAGGCGTATGCCCAGCTTCTGCTCCTCGCGGAACAGAACCGTTGCCTTGCATGAGTAGCCCATGTGTTCCACGAGCCCGCGGGTAAACTCGAGGATTTTTTCCTCGAAATCTCCGGTGGGTTCGGTGCGCGCGGCCGTCCGCTTGGGAGCCCTGGGTTTTTCCGCCTGTTTTTCGCGGGTGTATACCTTGATGCGGGTTTTTCCCTTTTTAAGGAAACCGCCGCGCTGGGACTCGATAATCTCAACGTCGAATTCATCGCGGGCAATTCCAAGCCCGGCTGCAGCCGCTTCGATGGCTTCCTCTTCGGTCCTGCCTTCAAACTCATATTCCATATATATCTCCTGAACTCAGATTTACCGTTAAGCCCCTATTTGCGGCCTTTTTTAATGCTCTTGGGGTTTTTAATCGCAATTACCTTTTCGTGGGCGGTACTGGCCGCTATCACTTCGGCGCGATGCTTATGCATAACCCTGTTGATTATAACCTGCTGCACCGTGGTAAGCACGTTGGACGCGATCCAGTATACGAGCAGTCCCGAGGGCATGTCGTAGAGCACGAAGAAAAACACGATAGGCATGCCGTACATCATAATCTTCATCTGAGTCTGGCTTTGGCCGCCCGTGTTGGGCTGCTGCATGAATTTACCGTACAGCAGCTGGCTTGCCAGATAGACAACCGGCAGTATGCGTATGGCGCTTACCTGCCATACCAGCAGGTTGACCGTGGCAAAATCGAACACCGATTCAGGCAGCGACAGATCGTTGATCCAGCCTGGAATAAACGAAGCGCCGCGAAGGTCGAAGTGATTGTTGAACAAGGCGTACATGGCTATGAAAATAGGAAACTGCAAAAGCACGGGCATACAGCCCGAAAGCGGATTGTAGCCCTCGCGCTTATAGAATTCCGCCATTTCCTGATTGAGTTTCTGCGGATTTCCCTTGTACTTGTCCTGCAGTTCCTTCATTTTCGGTTGGAGTTCCTGCATGCGGGCTTGCGACTTGCTGCCTTTAAAGGTAAGGGGAAACATGACTGCGCGAACCAGAATCGTCAGCAGGATAATAGCTACGCCATAATTGTGCACGATATTATTGAAAAAATTCATGCCCCACTTAAGCAGGGTTTCGAGCCAGCCAAGAATCGGCGTGCCTTCCATGACGGATTCGAGGTTGTCGCCGGAGCGCTTAAACCCGTTTTTTTCGGCATTGTTGTATTTAGCAAGTTCTTTATTGCTTTTTGGCCCCGCATAAAAATAGAACACGTCGGTTTGTCCGCTGGCCTTGAGTGCCGGCCGCGAAAATGACATGGAAGCCTTGCCCGGCTTGCCGTCGACCATGGTATTGGTATAGGTGGCCGTATATTGCGTGGCATCGGGAATCGCCACGAGAGCGAAATACTTGCCGGCAATGGCCGCCCAGGTTATGCGGGCATCGGAAGTAATGGTGCCGTTTTTGGTTTTTGCTTCCTTGCGCTTATTGTTCTCGTAAGTAAGGGTCTTTCGCATTTCCGAGTTTTTAGGCAGGGTGCGGTAATCCGGCCCTATCTGGGGACCGATGGAAAGAGTATAGGCAAAACTGCCGTCGCCAAGCACGGGTGCTGCCGTTATCGAGTTTTCAATGGTAATTGAAAGCTTGAACATATAGTCGCCGTCTTTAAACTCATAGCGCTTTTTAAGCGTAAACGGAACAAGCTCGCCATTAGCCCCGCGACCGGGAAAAACTCGGGTAAACTCTATGGCGTTGGGACCGGGCCTGCTTACGTTCATAAGCTCCATAATCATGGGGGCGGAGGTTCCGCCAAAAGCCAGCGACATGGTACCCGGTTTTTCGGCATCCGGGATGAGCATTTCGACAAGGCCTTCCTTGTCGTTTTTGTCCGCATGCTTCCTGAGTTTAAGCGATACCAGTTCTCCGCCGCGATTGGTAAAAAGGGCGGTAACCAGGTCGGTGCTCAGGGTATAGGTCTCCGCGCGCTCGGGCGCGTTGATGACCAGCGCCTGCAGTGCGGCCGTGTTGTCCGGCAACACCGCCGAAAAAGCGGGCGCGGCGACGCTTGGGCTGCCTGCCTGCGCGGCGGGTGCGGGCGGCTCTATCGGCAAGGGCTTTGCAGGAAAAAAAACATACTGCAAAGTCATGAAGACGGTAATTACGACTACGGATAGGACAACGGCGAGCATCGTCCTCTTGTCGAAAGTCTTGTTGTTTTCTGTGGGGTCAAAATTGTTGCTCATGGTACTGGGTCAAAGCCTCCCGAGTGATAAGGATTGCATTTCAGCACCCTTTTGGCGGCAAGGATGGTGCCTCGCACGGGACCATGACGATCCAGTGCCTCGAGTGCGTATGCGGAACAGGTTGGGTAGAAGCGGCAAGACGGCGGCAGTAAAGGCGAAATCAGCCGCCGGTAAATGAGGATAGGAAACTTGAGCAGCGCAACGAATATTTTCAGCATTGGATTAACGTGTCAAACCAGAGCGTTTTACGAGCTGTTCCATCTGGGCTTGCCGCGCCTTCATGCAATCTTCTCCCGGGTAAATAAACACGATTACATCGTGTCCGGGACTAAGATTCGCCTTGAGCAGGCGCCAGCATTCGGAAACGACGCGACGTGCCCTGTTGCGCGCGATCGCGTTGCCGTACTTGCGCATCGTAATAAAAACGGCGCGGTTTTCCGCGCCGCCTGTCGGCAGGACATGGAGACGCATACCCGGCATGGACCAGCGCTTGCCGGCCTCGAAAACCTTGGTTATTTCGTGTCGCGCACGGATACGCTCGCGTTTTCTGAAAAACTGGCGCGCGTCATGCCGTTCGTCGCACAACACGGAGCTTAATACTTCTTCTGTTCGTCTGAAGTACTGAGCTTGATGCGTCCCTTGGCTCGGCGGCGTTTCAGTATCGCCCTGCCGCCGCGGGTTGCCATTCGCGCGCGAAAGCCGAATTTGCGTACGCGGCGTGTTCTGCTGGGCTGGTATGTTCTCTTCATTATAGCTTCTCCTCAATATGTAGACCGGGTATACAATTACCCGATAGTATGCCAAAGTAGTGCTTGAGAGCCGATAACCAAAGGGTTATCAGAGCTTCCCAATAGGGGACGCAGTATAAAATTTATACGGCAATTAGTCAACGACCGATTCCTGTCCGGAGCCAAAGATAATGTCGGACCTGCCCAAATATTAGTTGACATACTGGATGTATTTACTATACTTGCAAGAAGCATTACAAAGTAAAATGGATTGTTACGCAAGGGAGCTAGTATGGCTAAGGTTACAAGCAAGGTACGCATTTTCTCCGCACTCGAGGTGGCTAACCTCTGCGGTGTCGTTAATCAAACAGCCATCAACTGGATACGCAACGGTTACCTTAAGGCTTTTACGACGCCGGGTGGACAATATCGCGTCTATGCGGAGGATTTATCCCTGTTCCTTGAAACCAGAGGCATGCGAACCCCAAAAGAGCTGAGCGATGGCATACAATCCAATACCGATTGGAATCTTCTTCTAATAATAGATGATGACGTTGTGGTAAATAACCTGATCAAGCGCTTTTTCGAGAAAAAACAGCCAAAAATCGCAATACTCCAGGCATTTGACGGCTTTGAAGCCGGTTCCCTCCTTACGGAAAAACATCCCGGCTATGTTCTTATGGACATAGACCTGCCTGGCATCGACGGCCACAAACTATGCAGAACCATCAAGAATGATCCGAATTTTGGCAAACCCTTCGTTATCGCCATAACCGGCCTGGACAACATCGACGTAAAGAACAAGATAATTTCCGAGGGAGCCGACGCTTTTTTTGGAAAGCCATTGGATCTTAAAAAACTCAGTTCCACCATCAGCGAACTGCGCAGCACCATAGAAGTCGACCATGGAGACTAACGAAAGCAGGCTTATTCTTATAGTCGAGGACGAGGACTCCATTCGCCTCACTCTCCGCGATTTTATGCGCAAACGGGGCTACAACGTGCTGGTGGCATCGGACGGCGTCGGTGCAATCAAGCAGTTGCTCGATTATTCAATAGACTTTATCGTTACCGATTACCGCATGGACATACTCGGCGGAGACTACTGGATAAAATTCCTCAAGAAATACTGCCCCGACATGCAGGTTGTAATAACTTCGGGCTTCCTTCGCCCGGATTTTACCATACCATACGAGGTCGTCTACAAACCCTTCGACTACGTCGAGCTCGAGAAACACATACACGATAAATTATTTCCCCAGGAATAGCTTCTATGGAAGAAACCAAAAAAGCAGAAGAGCCCACGACAGCGATACTTGCTCTGGTTCGCGGCAGGGTGCAGGGCGTAGGCTTTCGCTATGAAGCCAGATTAACGGCACGATCCTTGGGTTTACGCGGCTGGGTAAGCAATTTAAGCGACGGCGGAGTAGAAACCTGGGCAGAAGGCGCGGCAAGCGCCGTGCATCGCTATCTGCAGTGGCTAAGAAAAGGCCCTCCCGGAGCAAAAGTCGACAGCGTCGACTCCTCCGAAAGGGCCGCATCGGGATCCTACGCGACGTTTACCGTCGAGTAGAATCAGGCCGAATCGATAATTCAGGCTACATAGGTCTCCAGCACGTCCGCACGCCCGGGAACGGACAGGCGCTTGAGGGCGTTTTTCTCTATCTGGCGGATTCGCTCCTTGGTAAGGCTGAAACGATCTCCGATTTCCTTTAAGCTCATTGCCCGCCGTCCATTCAGGCCAAAACGGAACTGTACCACTTCGCTCTCTTTGGTGGTTAAGGTGCGCAGCACTTCGTTTATGTCGTCGCGCAGCCCCTGTTCTATAACATAGTCGTCGGGAGACTTGTATTTGTCGTTTTCCAGATAGTCGCCGAGCACGCTGGAATCGCGTTCGTCAAACACCGGAGTTTCAAGGGAAACAAGCTCGCGGGAAACATTTACAAGGTCGGCCACATGCGCCGCGTCCATGTCCAGCATCCTGGCTATCTCGCGCATTTCGGCTTCTTCGTTCATCCCCGCGCCCAGGTATTTGCGGGCTTTTTCTATCTGAACCAATTCATTGGCACGGTTGAGGGGAAGTCGAATCATGCGGCTTTTTTCGCAGATTGCCTTGAGTATAGCCTGCCTGATCCACCATACCGCGTAGCTTATGAAATGATACCCTTTTTCCACGTCATAGCGGTCGATGGCGTTGATAAGGCCAATGTTTCCTTCGCTGATAAGATCGGACAGGGGCATTCCCTGATTCTGGTAGCGCTTGGCTACGTTAACCACGAAACGTAGATTGCTTTTAACCAGCATGTCCTTGGCGTTTTTTTCGCCCTTGGCAGCCTGCCTGGCATAGTTATTTTCTTCTTCGCGGGTAAGCAAAGGGATTCTGTTGATTTCTTTAAGGTATATGGAAAGCAGGTTTGCGTCGGCGGAGCTATTGGGTTTTGTATTTATTGTATATTTATTCTTCATTGTATCCCCCTGCCTGATATACTGCAGGATTCGTGCCAAACTTTAGCTTTTACAAGAATATAACCGTTATTCCATTATAGCAATCTAAAACTATATATTGTATCGAATTAAAATAACAGTTTGACTGCGCGAATCTCAAAAAATTACTCTGTACATATAATTATTTCTATATCATTTTTTTTGAATGTATCTATTTGATACAAAACACAGCACACACCTCGTAAACTGTATCAATTTGATACAAATTATCCACGAGTCTATAAAACTGGCTCCAAATTATACAGTATCAGTCTCCCAGGGCATGCAAACTCGTTTATGCATGGCAAATTCCGGAGAAGCTTTATACGCCTTCAAGGCAAAAATACGACATTTTGAATAAGTGGAAAGACGCAGCTGGGGGAATTGTATCCTGATTCCCTCATATAGTTTAACTTTTTTGCCGCACTCTATCGCCGCAATATCGTGCAATCGCTTAAATTCAAGCCAGGTGCCTGCAATCATCTGCAGCACCGTATCCATTTCCGGCCGGGTTGCAAACTTCCCTCCTGGAACCGTTACCAGGTACCTTCGTACCTGTATGGAAAAAAAAGCCTGGTAGTCATCTTGGTCGCAGCAGCTGGATTTAGGCATGCCGTAATCGTTGGTAAGCCTCTTGTACATGGCGGCCGATTTTCCGTGCGGCACTAAATGCCTTGCATTGGCAAACGACTTGATGGCCAAAGGATTCCGACCCAGGCGTATCAGGGCAATTGCCAGCCAGTACATGCTGCGTTCCAGCTGGAATCTGTTATCCACCGAACACAGATCCACAGCCTGCCTAAGCAGGGCTACGGCCCGCTCGGCCTTGTGCGATGCCAGGTATCGCTGCGATTTTCTAAGTAATGCGGCAGCCTCCGCACTTCGCTGGCATGTCATATATATAAAATACTTAAAGCCATCGGCGTAGGCAAGTTTTATCCACAGGAAGAATCTAGGGGACTTCTGATAACCAACAAGGTTATCAGAGGTCCCCTCTAGGCTATTTTGACAAGAGCACGACAATACTTCGGGCAGACAGGATATATTCGCTCTGGCAGGGTATCGGCAGCTCCGACCCCACGGCCAAAAAATCCTCGGGGCTTTCCCTGCCCGTGTCGATAACCCTGAACCATGCATGCGCGGGAGGCGGGCTGCAGAGCTTAAACGGCAGCGCTTCGGTGCCCGCATTGATCATCATAAAAAAATCGTTGTCGTCGCGGTCGGCCACGATATCCGCCTTGGACCCGTCCATGCGCGCGCCAATTGTTTTTGCCGATTTTTCCCATACGGGGCTCTTGCCGTCAGGATCGAACCAGGATATGTCGGGTATCGCGTTATGGCTGGAATCCTTGCCCGTAAAGAACTCGGGGCGCCTGAACGCAGGGTGGGCCTTGCGAAACGCTATGAGCATGCAGGTAAAACGATAGAGATCCGCGTTTTTCCGGCGGTACGACCAGTCGATCCAGCTGATTTCGTTATCCTGGCACCAGGCATTGTTGTTACCGCCCTGGGTACGCCCAAACTCGTCGCCGGCCACCATCATAGGCGTGCCGATAGACAGCAGCAGGGTCGTAAGCAAATTCTTGGCCTGTCGTCGCCTAATTTTTATAATTGATTTATCGAGGGTTTCTCCTTCGTGACCAAAATTATAGCTCCAGTTGCTGGGATGCCCGTCGGCTCCATTTTCGCCGTTGGCCTCGTTGTGCTTTCCGTTGTAGCTAAGTAAATCCCACAAGGTAAATCCGTCGTGGCTGGTAATGTAGTTGATGGAGTGGAATGGTTTTCTTCCGTCCCGCAGGTACAAATCGCTGGAGCCGGTAAGACGGGTGGTAAACGCGGGCAGCTGCGCTTCGTCGCCGCGCCAGAATCTGCGCACGTCGTCGCGGAATCGGTCGTTCCACTCGGCCCAGCGCCCGCCGGGAAACCAGCCTACCTGATACGCGCCCGCCGCGTCCCAGGCCTCTGCGATTATTTTTGTGTGCCGCAGGATGGGGTCTTCGGCTATCTGCTCGATTACCGGAGGATTCTCCAGCATGGCGCCGTTCTGGTCGCGCCCCAGAATCGAGCCAAGGTCGAAGCGGAAACCGTCCACGTGCATGTCCACGACCCAGTAATGCAGGCAGTCGAGTATAAAGTTCCGCACCACCGGGTGATTGCAGTTGAGCGTGTTTCCGCAGCCGGAAAAATTCTTGTAATATCGTTTATCTTCATCGAGCATATACCAGATCGTGTTGTCCAGCCCGCGGAAGGAGACCGTCGGCCCCAGCTCGCTGCCTTCGCCGGAATGGTTAAACACGACATCCAGTATCAGCTCGATTCCCGCGGCATGCAGCGCCCGCACCATGGTCTTGAATTCGGTAACCTGGGAACCCATGGCCCCGCTTGCCGAATAACTGCCCTTGGGCGCAAAAAAAGCCAGGGTGCTGTAACCCCAAAATTGCTTGAGCTTTTCGCCGGTCTCCGGATTGACCCGATTGTTCTCGTACATGTCGAACTCATGCACGGGCAGCAGTTCCAGACTGGTGATGCCCAGCTCCTTTAAATGCGGTATCATTTCCACGACGCCTTCGTAGGTGCCGGGGTGCATGGCGCCCGAGCTTGGGTGGCTGGACAGGCTGGACAGATGCGCCTCGTACAGTACCGCATGCCGCAGCGGCAGGTTCAGGGGTCTGTCCCCCTGCCAGTCAAAAGCGTCGTCATCGATAACGATGCACTTGGGCATGAGGCCGGCATCGTCCACGGGACAGAAAGACAAGTCTTTTCGCGCATCCTTGCGCACATAGCCCAGGGCTGAATCCACGTTCCAGATAAAGTCGCCGGTCAGGGCTTTTGCGTACGGGTCTATGAGTATCTTGTTTTTATTAAAGCGGAATCCCAGTTCGGGCAGGTACGGTCCGTCGGCTCGCCAGGCGTAGAGGGAACCGGCCTGCGCTCCGAGAAGCTCGATATGCCAGATGTCGCCCGTTTTATTCTGCAGTGGATGGAGGCTAATCTCAAACGACGCCTTGCTGTCTTCGGGCTTATCGTAAATGCATAAATGCATGCATGAGGCGTTTCTGGAAAAAATAGCGAAATTGACTCCGCCTGGAACCGGGTTTGCGCCAAAAGGCCGCGGAGAGCCCGGTTTTGCCTGAATTGCGTTACTTTGCGCCACGATTTTACCTCAGCGCTTATAATAAGCCAGTATTGGGCAAAAAAACAGGGCAAATCTATTCTTCTTCCTCCGGATACGACCAGGCTCCGAATTGGGTAAAGCCCAAAGCCCGGGCTATTCCTATGGACCCGAGGTGCTTATCTTGCGAGCGTATCTGCGGAATTTTATCCAGCTTGAACAATTCCCGTACCAGGAGCGAGCAGCACGATTTGCCGTAACCTTTGCCCCGTTCGCCGGGTCGGCTTACGTAGCCGATATCCCACACGGGGCTGTCCTCGCTGCCCTCATCGTCTTCTTGGGCAAAATACGGGTAAGCGCTTGCCTTGGCAACCAGGGTTTCGCCTACAAAAACGCCAGCCACCATGTCGTGATCCAGTTCCACGAAGCCTGCGTCCAGATCGTCGGGCGTGCAGGCCGCATCGAATTCCGCAAAGGCTGCGGCGTCCGATTCCTCGAGCAGGCGCAACTGCGCTCCGGCAGGAAGCTGCGGCTCCCGGTAATCTTTTATTCCGACATAAAATAGATTGTCTTTGTCGAATATCGCTCCGGTCATGGCGTGTATCCAGGCAGCGAGCGAGGCCCGGCTTACATCCTGCGCTTGGCTCTGACCGGCATAGCCGTCGAACAGGCTGCCGTTCAGCACCGCTACGGTGCCTCCTGCGCCTTCCAGAAAATCGCAGAGGTGATCCCCGGGTATCGCACGACGAAAGACGCGGATTCCGTCGTTTGGTCCTTCGAGCAGCTTCCCCGGATTTGCGCCAAGCCCGGTCAGCCAATACTCGTTCATGTCAAAGCGCGAATAATCATTGGAACCCATGGTAGCACCTGCCTGTCATATTTATAGCATCGGCGGACCACTAAGACAATGTAATTCTTACTTTTAATATTCTGGTATCCGCGCCTGGGAATTTTTGATAGTATCTACGCGAGGAACTATGGCCTACGAATACCGGAAAAACTATACAAGCGCCTCGGAAGAAGCCAGGCTCTTCGATGCGGCCTTGCAAGAATGGAACGAACGCGCGCCCGGCGACTGGAGGCAGTTCGACTCCGGCGACTGCGACGGTTTCGAATCCTTCGACACCGCCATATTGTTGGAGCTGGCCAACGCGCGCATGCCCTTCGGCAAATATGCCGGGCGCCTGCTCATTGACCTGCCGGAAGGCTACGTGGTCTGGTTTTCGCAGAAAGGTTTCCCCAAAGGAGAAATCGGCCGGCAGCTGGCATCGCTTTTCGTAATAAAGGAGAATGGAATGGAACCGCTTTTAAGGCCGCTAATCAAATGAAAATAATCGATATGACTCATGTTATCTCCCCGGATATGCCCATGTACCCGGGAACCGAAGGACCAAAAATCAGCCAGGCCACGACCATCGCATCGGAAGGATTCGCCGAAAAGCTCATTTCGATGTATTCCCATACCGGCACCCATATCGACGCTCCGGCTCACATCCTTGCCGGAGCCAAAAACCTCGACGATTTCGACGCGTCATGGTTCGTGGGGCCGGCTGCGGTCATCGACGTTTCCAAATGCAAAGACGGCATCATAGCTGCGGACCTCATCGAGGCGCGGATACCGGAGCTGCGGGGCAAAAGCTTCGTGCTCTTTTATTCCGGCTGGTCCGCGTTGTGGGGCAAGGCATCATATTTCGAGGGCTTCCCGATTCTAAGCGAGGAAGCTGCGCATCTTGTGTGCACACTGAACCTGCACGGTATCGGCATAGACATGATGTCCGTAGACCGCATAGGATCGGTCGATTTTCCGGTACACAACATCCTCTTTAAAAGCAACCTGGTAATCGTTGAAAACCTCACCGGGATGGCCAGCCTGAAACCGGAAGGCCTTATCTTTTCCTGCCTTCCCTTAAAAATGCCCGCAAGCGACGGCTCTCCCGTGCGCGCTGTCGCCTTGGAGCCATAAGCGCATTCGGGCTAGGACGCGGCAAGCTCTTCCTTGCTCAGGGGCACCGGCAGGGTTATTACCCACTCCAGGTACTTTCCCGGATTCGTGCGCATGGCAATCTTTCCGCCGGCTTCGCCTACCCGCGTACGAACCAGTGCCATTCCGACGCCGCGGCCGGCACTCGTGCCTAATTTGTCCGCAGTGGAAAAACCGGGCATAAATATCAGCTTGATTATGTCTTTTTCGTCCAGCCCGGCCGCCCTGCAGGCAAACTCGGGAATAGACTGCGCCCGCGCCCGTATCTTCTCGGTGTCTATGCCTTTTCCGTCATCGCGGTAGCGCAGAATATACTGGCTATCCTGCCATTCGAGCGACAGGCTGATGGACCCCTCCGCGGGCTTCCCCAAAAGCTTCCTCTCCGAATCCGTCTCGAATCCATGGGCAAAACTATTTCTTGCAAACTGCACCACGATATCCTTTACCAGTTTCCGGTGCTCCTCGGGTATGGAATCCCGACCCAAGCCTTCGAAAATTACTTTTGCCGGGATTCCCGTGCGCGAACTTTCCTTGCCGATGAATTTTTCCACGGCAAACTGAAGCAGTGACGCGTCGGCGAGCCCGCTTATTTTGGATGCCGTCTGGAAGCTGACAATTTTGGTAATCAGCGCTTTAAGGTCTTCCACTTCGCTGCGGATGTCACCCAGGCCTATGGTCAACTGAAGCATGTCCCGCCAATGAGAACCATTGTCCCTTAGGTTTTTTATGCTGGTCTCGTAGTCGTGCACCATCGAGCCGAACTCGTCGAGTCCCAAGAGCAGGGCATTGCCCTTGATGGCGTGAGCGGACATGAACAAGGCATCCAGTATCCTGGCGCGATCTATGTTTTCAAGCCGCATAAGCTCGTTTACCTCGTCCAGCTCGGCCTCGGAATCCATGATAAACTCGCGCATCATCACGGGGTCCACATGGATTATGCGAAACAGGTTTTCCATGTTGCGTTTGTGCTTTTGAGCCTCCGCGTCCAGCTGCCGCTTAAGAGCGAATTCCCCGGTAACGTCGTTGACTACGGCTAAAACCGGATACGCCGCGCTGTCTTTTAGCCTGGTAAAACCGAAGCGCAGCATTTTTTCCTTGGGCACGCCGGAACCCGTAGCAAACGAACAGCGTATCTCCGCCAGTGGATTGATGTCGGCAAGCAGTTCGTCGCTGACGGAACCATCCACCAGCATTTGAAAGAAATCCCTTACCGCCTTGAGTTCCCGTTCGGGAATAAGCGGCGACAAAAGCTCCAGAATGGAGCGACCCGTAAAATCGCCCGATTCGAAAATGGCCTGCAGATGGCGTGAATGCGCCGTACCTATGCAGAGTTCCCGGTCCATCAGGAAGATTCCCTCGATTACGCCGTCCAGGATATTGTCCGTCTGTCTTTTCTCAGTATACAATTCGCCCGTCGTAGCCTCGAGGCGGGCTTTGGACTGCTCCAACCTGCTTAGGGCATTTTTACGCACCAGTTCGTAGATAAGCGAGAAGAGCCATATAAAAACATAGGTACCGATGACGCGCGCGGAATATAATGCGCTAAATTGCGACACGTTAAGCGCGGGAATAAAAATCGCAGCGGCCACCGCAGCTCCGAAACCCAGCGCAACGATGGATCCGACCAGCGACCCGAGCAGGAACAGCGTGATGAGTGGATAGGTGTTGATCCATAGGATGCCGGAACCCGCCTCGCCGCCCGAAAGCACGAGATAGTAATAGAACAGAAAAATAACAAGACAGTCGATAATGCCCCCGACCGTAAAAATCTTGAAAATCCTTATAAGAAAAAAATTGACGAACACGATGCCCGCCGCCGCAGCACAGGCCGTTCCAAGCGGCGTGTTCCCGGAAAGAAAGCCGATGGTCGCGAACACGGTTATCATGATGCCGCCGGCAAGCGTAACCGAGTTCAGGAAAATGATGCGGCTGCGTTTCCCGATTTCATGATCGCGCATGGTACCCGAGGTGAGCACGTTCATGGCCAGGTTGACGAATGACTTGTAAAACTTTTTCATAAATTCCTCCAGGCCGCACAAATACGGCCGTTTTTACAATTTTAGCTTACGATATTCTCCAGTCCCACGGACAGATGGAATTTACCCTCCGGAATCTTAAAAGGTATGCCAACGATGGGCACGGAAGCCTGCCAGGCAATTATATGGTCGGGTCCGCACACGATGGAAGGCAGGGAAATGTCCAGCCGGTATTGCTCCAGGCCTTTTTTTGCGTTGCCCGCGATTATATTTACCATTTCGCCTATGGCGTCGATTATGTCCGGATCGTTGGCGGCCACCGGTCTGCCCGTCAGCTGCGAAGTAAGGGCGGCCGCAAGCGAGGCGGAGAGGCTTACCACCACTACTCCCTTGGAATCGCCGCTTATGCCTATGATTCCGGAAATATCCCAGTCGTTTTTGTCCGCCCTGTTTACCAGGTAGGGATTCAAATATTCAGGCACTATGCCAAACATGTCGCGGAATACGCCTACTGTCGCTTCTATAAACGGCTCGACATGCTGAATTTTCATGTACTGTCCTCCTAAAACCCGATTCGCTCGAGCTTCTCCATGAGAAGCTTTTCCGACACCGGCTTTATGAGGTAGTCGTTTACCCCGGCCTTTACCGCCTCAATTACGCTATACTTTGCCGATTCCGACGTTATCATGATGATGGGCATCTTGTTGGCATAACCCGGAGCCGCCCTGAGTTTTTTTACCAGGTCCAGGCCGTTAAGCGCCGGCATGTTCCAGTCCACCAGAAGCAAATCAATCTGCTGCGCCTCGATCAGCCGATGCGCCTCGCGGCCATCCGGAGCCTCCAAAAATACCGCATGGGCATATTTAGGGTTACGGGACATGGTATTCTTTATAATATTGCGCATTATGCGCGAATCATCCACCACTAGGATTATCATGTTATGAAATGTTCATGGCTCTAAGGCTCCAGTCGCTTGATGTCCCTAGGAAAGAGACTTGCTTCCTTCACGTTTGCCAGACCGCAGATCTGGGCGGTAAGGCGTTCGAGGCCCAGCCCGAGTCCGCCGTGCGGCGGCATGCCGTATTTAAACGTTTGCAGGTAGCTCTCGAACAGCTCCACCTTCATGTCGCGCGATTCCATTTTTTTTATGTAATCGTCATAGCGGAACATGCGGGCGCCGCCGGTGGTAATTTCGATGCCGCGGAAGAGGAGGTCGAAGCTGAGGGTCTCACCGGGGTTTTCCGCGTCGTCCAATGCGTAGAAGGGGCGCTTGACGCTGGGATAATGGGTAACGAACACGAAGTCGGTTCCCCACGTTTTTTTTGCGTACTCGCAGACGGTGCGCTCTTCTTCCGGGTCGAGGTCCACTTCCTTGCGGAAGTCCTTGCCTGTTTCCTTGAGCATAATCTCGTGCGCCTCGGAAAACTTGATGCACACGATTTTGTCCAGCACGGGAACGGTTACGCCTAAAAGTTCCAGCTCGGGCGCGCAGTCGCGGGCAAGCCGGGCAAAAATGTCGCGGAGCACGGCCGTCTCAGTTTGTATAATGTCCTCGAAACCGTTTTCAAGGCGCATCTCGAAATCCAGCGATATGTACTCGTTCAGGTGTCGGCTGGTGTCGTGCTCCTCGGCGCGAAACACGGGAGCCTCCTCGAACACGCGGCCAAACGGACCTACCATCATCTGCTTGTAGAACTGAGGCGACTGGGCCAAAAAAGCCACGCGGTCGAAGTAGCCGATTTTAAAGATGTTCGCGCCGCCTTCCGCACCTGAAAAAACTATTTTGGGCGAGCAGATGCGGGTAAAGCCCGCTCGCGTCAGCGATTCGCCAAACTCGTTGAAAATGGTAGACGAAATGCGGAAAATCGCCCGTTCCCTCGGGTGGCGCAGGGTAAGAGGGCGCATGTCGAATTTGGTATGCAGCTCGCAATTAAGTTCTTTTTTCGTCGTGTCCACGGGAAGCGGATTGATGGACGGGCTTGAAAGCAGCTCGATTCCGCTAACCTGCATTTCGTAGTCCCTCGGCCACAACGCCTTGTCCTTGATCTGCGCCTTTGCCAGCACTCCGGTAAGCCGCACCGTGCACTCGGGGCTCAAGTCTTCCAGTGGGAAAGCAACCTTGGTCTTGTCCACGACAGTCTGCACCAGATAATTGGGCAGGCGCAGGATGATGAAGCCGCCCCACGCCAAAACGCGCAGATTCTGTATCTGCCCGACAAGGGTAATTTCCTTGCCTTCGTACGATGCAAAATCGATATACGACGATATGCTGGGGGTCAGGTTGAGTTCTTTCATTGGCTTACTCCTGGAAAACTTTAATTACCGAAAAATAGTAGCTTGCAGGGTACCTTGAAAAACGATTGTTTTTCAAGGTACCCATGAAGAAAATTCAATTCGTATAACGAATTGAATTTTCCTCCCTAAACAAGTGCCAACGACACTCTTTTGAATTTCGGGGTATTTCCTGCTATACTTGAACAGTGTTAATCCTGAGCATAACGGAAGTTTTACAATGATATCGCCCAAGTCTGATATTCGATTATCGGCAATCTCCAAAAAAGGCTGGCCGGGCATGGTGCTGCGGATTATCGGCCCCCTGTTTGACCGTATTCTCGGCGTCAGGAAATTACGAAAAATATATGAGCGCCATAAGCTTCAGGGTCTTGGAAAATATGATTTTATCGAGAAATTCCAGCGGGTATTAAGGCTTCGATTTCATATAAATGCCGCCAGCCTCGAGTTTATCCCTAAAACCGGTGCGGTTGTCATAGTGGCGAACCATCCGCTGGGCGGGCTCGAAGGCATACTCATGGCCCTTGCCCTGCGTGAAGCCCGGCCGGATTACAAAATATTCGTAAACATCATGCTGTATTTCATCAAGGAACTCGAGGAATTTTTTATTTTCACGAACCCGATGGCACCGGGCAGCCGGGACAACATACGGTCCGTGGGCTTATGCAGAGCCTGGCTGAGGGATGGCCACTGCCTCGTTGTTTTTCCCGCCGGCCGCGTCGGCCTGTACCGCGAAGAAAAAGGCTACATTACCGACGAAGCATGGGACCAGATTGCCCTGTCCCTGGGCCTCATGACCACGGCGACTTTCGTGCCTATTTTCGTGGGTGGCCAATGCGGCGCGTTTTTCAGTTGGATGAGCCGCTTGATTTTTCCCATGAAGCTGCTGCTGCTGGTTCGCGAATTCATACGCAGCTTCGGTACCAATATAGAATATATCGTCGGAATTCCCATAGCACCGGGGCGGATTGCGGGCATGAAACGAAGGCAGGCCAATGCATACCTGCGCATGCGCACCTATCTCTTGAAACCCGCGGAATTTAGCAACAGCCTCGCCGAAAACTTCCGCGCCAACACGCGAATATCCCAGCCGGAACCTGACTTAAGCGGGTTGGAGAAAGCCTTAGGCCTTCTCCCCGCCGACCATATCCTGGTGCAGGACCAACATTATATCCTGGCCTGGTGCGACATGGTTTCAAACCCGGCCCTGGTTAATGTTTTAATACAGCTGCGCAATCGACATGGAGCTTTTCCATTAAGCCCTTACGACGCAGGCTGCCGCCATATTTTCGTCTATGATACGCGTGGAAAAATAATTGCGGCCGCGTGCAGGCTGCTTGCTGCCGGTTCGCTGGATGCCTGTGGACTTTATTCGAGCGCGCTGTTCTATTCTTTTGTACCCCGTAAAACCGGCATCGGCAATACAAGCGAGCTATCCCTGGCGTTCGCCTATGCCGGCAATGCCGAAAAGGCGGAAGCCCTGCTCTGGGAAGGAATTCTCCGGCTCGGCGGCAAAGCCCTTTTGGGCACGCTTCATATAAGCCCTTCCCCTCATGAACCCCGCTACTGCGAGAATTCCCTGACCCTCGTAGTCGAAACGCTGAGCCGTAAAAATCGCATCCAGCCAGGCAAAAAAAAGCCGTCTCGGCAAGCGGCCTTCGCTTACACTCCCCTGGATGCATTCCCGCTTCGCCTGCACCGGGAGGTGGAAGAATACCTGGACCGCTACGGCCTGAACCCCGAAGAGCTTAAAGAAATACTAAGTGCCCTTGACGGACAACCCCGAGAACTTCCCTTCCTCGCAAAGCCAATGCTCGCTTGCAAGGCTAATTTCGTTTCCGCCGGCATGGATGCCGGTGCCGGCCTGCCTGTGCTGCTGTTCAAAATAGCACCATAAAATTTCTGGTTTTTCAGCCAAAAAGATACGCGGCAAAAATGCCCAGATAGCCCACCGCCACTATCATGTGGCACGCAACGCAGATAAACAGGCTCCCGGTTTTCTCGCGTATGATTCCCCACAGAAACCCCGAGGCGACGATGGCGAGCATAAACAAGGCAACCGTAAATCTGTTTGGTACCAGCCGCATTATCACGAAAATATGCTGCGCGCCGAATATAAATGCCGGGAAACCCACGGCAAGCCATCGGTTTTTACTTCCCGCCAGCCTTTGATGGATAAACCCCCTCCAGAACAACTCCTCAACGCCTCCGTTCGCCACAAGCATCGCAAAAAACAAAAGTGATAATAAATTCCGCCTTATTCCCCATTGACCCACGACGCCCACCGCCTGGTTTTCCCGCATAAAAACCGGCCCTAGAACAATAAACGCCGCAACCATGGCCACAGCCATCGCGCTGCCCAGAAGCACGCCGAACGCTCCCTGTTTCCCCGTCACGGGATGCAGGCCCAGCACCAACGCGATTTTTTTTGCGGGTATTTTTTCGACGGCAAGCATATACGCGAGGGGCACCACGACGCATCCAAGCAGCATATATAAAAAAAAGCAAAGCAGCAGGCTGTTAAAAATGGCCAGGCTTATCCACTGCATCGCGGCGGCAAACAGCATAAACAAAAACGCGGACAGATAGTTCTTCATTTTCTTCTCCCTAATAGCCAGGCCACAGCCGCTCAGTATAGCACCCGGCTATGCCGAGCGAAAGAGCATGTTTTGGGTAGAAGGCTTTCCCCCGCGCCCGGTATTTACACCGGTATTTACAACCCTTGCACAGAAGGCAAACAAAGTGTAATTTCAGACACTATGGCCAACGCTTCCGGTTTGGGCCGGGTCCTTATACTGGATAACTTCGACTCCTTTACCTGGAACATCGCCCACGGTCTATGCCAAAGCGGGATGGATGTCACGGTCCGGCGTGCAGACGATCTTGATCTCCCCGCCATCGAGCTTTTTTCGCCTAATCTTCTGGTTATTTCCCCCGGTCCGGGAACTCCGTCGGACGCCGTGCTTTCGATGGCGGCGATAGAACGCTTCGCGGGGATAATCCCCATCTGGGGCGTTTGCCTGGGTATGCAGTGTCTGGCCTTGGCTTTCGGCGGCCAAGTCGGCCAGGGAGGAGAACCTGTCCACGGGAAGACTTCTTTGGTACAGCACGACGGACAGGGAATCTTCACCGGCCTTCCCTCACCGCTTTCCTGCGGGCGCTACCACTCGCTGTGCATCACCGCAATGCCGCGAAACCTGGAGCTTTCCGCATGGATTCCCGCCGATGGTACCGTAATGGCCCTCCGCCACCCGGACATGAAACTGTCCGGCGTGCAATTCCACCCGGACTCCTTTCTTACCCAGCATGCAGGGGAGATGTTCGCCAATGCAGCGCGCCTCATACTCTGAAACCTGGACGGTAAAACCGCTTGGCTCTGCGGGCTTTACCGTGCCCGAGTTATTCGCCCTCACAGGCTTATCCTCGTTTGCCCTGCTGTATGGGGACGGACCAAACGAGCGCTGGCTTGTTTTTGCGGAAGATCCGCTTGTAATCCTGGCTTCTCCCCATTCTTCACCATACTCTATAGAGCGGCACGGCCCGGTCCCGCCCATACGGCCGGATTTTATCGGGCACCTGTCGTACGAATGGGCGTACCTGCGCGAAAGCCTGCTGCCCGCCCCTCTTGAAAATTCCTTCCCTTTTCCGCTTTTCCGATTCTGCCTGTACCGGCATGTAGTTCTGGTGGATCGCCGTGCCTCGGTGCTCTACGAGTGCGAGCGCACAGGCCAGCGCATTTGTTCCCCTGAGGTTCACGGGCTTTCTACCGGACCTTTTTCGGCAAAATTAAGCGATTCAGGCGACAGCCGGGAAGCTTACACAGCCAAGGTTTCCGCGGTACGCGACGAAATCAGGGCGGGAAAGGTATACCAGGCCTGTCTGACAAGGCAGGAAGAATGGGCCTACGACGGGGACATGCGCTCCTTTGCTTTGGATCTGTACAAAAGTAACCCTGCCCCGTTTTCCGCCATGATCGCCGCACCCGGCCATGCCGTCGTCTCCTCGTCGCCCGAACGCTTCGTGCGCCTTGCGGACGGCAGGCTGGCCGCCTGTCCTATTAAAGGTACCGCGCCGCGCGGCAACACACCCGAAGAGGATAGAGCCCTTGCCGACGAACTCCTTGCAAGCGGTAAAAACCTAGCCGAGCTGGCAATGATAGTAGACCTCTTGCGCAACGACCTAAGCCGCGCCTGCGTCATGCCTTCCGTTGTGGTGGATGCCTTCCCGGTACTCCAAAGCTACGCCAACGTGCACCACCTCGTCGCAATCGTCTCCGGCCGGGTAAAACCAGGCCTTACTCTGGAAGCCCTGCTCGCAGCGCTCTTCCCCGGCGGGTCGGTAACAGGCTGCCCAAAACTCGCTGCAATGCAGCTTATCCGCAGGCTGGAAGCACATCCGCGCATGCTGTATACGGGAGCGCTGGGCTGGTTTTCCGCCGAAATGGACCAACTGGACTTTAATATTCCCATCCGCAGCGTGTGGGCATCGGATTCAAGACTGCGCTTTGGCGTAGGCGGCGCCGTAGTGTGGGATTCCGATCCGGATGACGAATACGAAGAAACCTTGCACAAAGGCAGGAGTATAGTTACATGCTTGAGCTCATAGACACAGGAAGCGTGGATGTAAGCACTTCGGGCCTGCGCCACGGCTGCGGAGTATTCGAGACTATCCGCGTTATAGATGGCAAGCCACTGCGCCTGGGCCTGCACCTGGAACGCATGCGCGCAGGCGCTGCCTTTTTTGCCATCGGCGACATCCCTGCCTGCGATGCCGTATCCGCCTTCCTTGCCTGCAGCGGGCGCATTCCCCCGGGAGCTGCGGGAGCCGAAGGATCACTGCGCCTCTACGCCTTTGATGGCCGTATCGCGGTTTCCTATACGCCCGGCCTGCCAGCCATGCCGAACCCTGCAGGCGCCGCCGTTTCAGAAACCATAGTACGATATTCTAAAAGCCCGCTGTGCCGGTTCAAGACCATGTCCTACCTGGAAAACCTGCTCCTCGTCCGGGAGGCGGAAACGCGCGGCTGCTTCGATATGCTGGCCCTCAACGAGCGTGGCACGATAAGCGACGGCGGCAGGACCAGCCTGTTCATGGTGCTCGGCGGCACGCTCTACACGCCGCCGACCTCGGATGGCGCCCTGCCCGGCATCGCCCGCAGGGCATTGCTTAAAAGCGGTCTGGCTCAGGAGCGCAGCCTGAGTCCTGCAGACCTGCATGCCTGCACGGCCGCCCTGCTTACGAATGCCCTTCGCCTGGCCATCCCACTGCACTACCTGTGCGACAGGCCCATGGATACCCGTCACCAGGCGATTGCCCAGGCCGTAGAAATATTGCAAAAAAACACCAGGGTACTTACTGCCCGTTGAACAGCGGACCCAGCCCGCCCTGCCAGCGAGGGTTTTTGGAAGACATGTCTTCTATGTAATACGGAGGTTTTAGCATAAGGGTCTTGGTACCAATGGTGTGGCCAAGATGCCCGGCTATCCAGCGGGAGATTCGAAGCACAACCATCTTCTTGCGCAGGCGGCCCTGCATGTCGCGGTTTAAAATCTGGGGAATGGTGTTGCTTACCACAATCTCGTCGATTACGGGGGAGTTGAGCTTTTCGCGGCCTTCCTGGCTGGTGTAAAAATGAGTTACCAGGAACACTATCTTGCGCGGCGAACCCGAGCGCAAAAGCGAGCATGCCTTTACGATGGTGCTTCCCGTGCGCACCATGTCGTCGATAACCACCACGTCCCGCCCCTTAATCTCCGCAAGGCTTATGTCCGACTTGTTGCTTACTTCCATGCAGATAGCCCGTTCCCCGCTGCGTTCCTTGTCGATTATCAATATTGGAATGTCCGGATTTTTAAACTCGGCATGCACTTCCCTCACAAAGGGCAGAGCGCCCTTGTCGGGTGCGCAGAGCACCAGGTTTTTCTCGTTTACCACGTCCGAGGCAATCATGTAGTCCGCGTACACGTCGGCCGGCTGAAGGTTGTGGAAATTGCCGCTGAAGCGATCCATGAAAATGTTCTTTACCGACGAAGAGTGATTATGCACCGTCACCACTTCGTCCACACCCGAGAACTTCAGAATATCGGCGTACATCCTGGCCGAAAATGGCTGGCCGTCGAATTTTTTATAGTCTGCCGCGTCGCGCGCAAAGGCCGTAAGCCCCTGTTCGGTCCGCGGGCCTCGATCCTGCGCGCTAAAGAACAAATCCGGTTCCAGCAGCGTTACCCGGTCTGCACCGTTGTCTTTCGCCGCCCGCGCTATTAGGCAATTGCGAAACGCCAAATCGTTGCGCGAAACATCATTCTGGGAAGTACTTACAAGCAGAACCTGTTTGCCTTCCAGCTTGCGCCCGATGTTGTCCCAGTTGTCCTCGTCCAGGATAAAGCGCGGGCAAAACTCGGAATTGTGGAAGGTCTTGAGCGAAATAATGTCGGAATAGTCCATATGCTGGTTCAGATGGTGGGCAATATCCTCCACAAACGGATTATCGGCTACGGAACCTACGATGACGACGTTGTTCATGGGCGGAATTCCTCCAGCAAAGGATGAGCCGAATATACCAGATAGGTGGAAAGAAAGACAGGGGCGTGCCGGCGAGTACGCCGTCGGGTCGCCGCTCCAACTCCTCGTCTTGCGTGTCCGCAGGTGCGGACACGAAGACTGCGGGGTTTCCGCTTTGCCCCTCACGCGCGGAATATTCGGGGAGGAAAAGCTCTTAAATACCGCTGCGCCAGGGAGCAACAGAAACTCCGCGATGCACCAAAGATTCATTTCCATCGTAGAGAAGGTGCAATTTCTCCGGCGGCAAGCCGGCCAGGTCTCCCCAGGCAAGAAGGTTTTTTAAACGGTCCGGCCGAAAAGTAGCACTCGACTTGATCTCGTACGCGTGCACGTCCGCCCCGCGGAGTTCCACCAGATCGACTTCCATCCCCGATGGGCTGGACCAAAAAAACCACTCGCTGCGACACCCCGACGACTGGCTTTTCTTTACAAGATCGCTTACCACCATGGTCTCGAAAAACGCTCCCCTCTGCGGATGAGTTTCCCATTGCCTGGCTTCGGTGATGCCCGCCAAAAAACCGGCGAGCCCGACATCGTAAAAATAAAGCTTGGAACTTTTTACCAGGCGTTTCTGGAAGTTGTCATACCATGGCGGCAGGAAAAAAATAAGGAAACTCGCTTCCAGGACCGACAGCCACTGCTTAATCGTTGTGTGGGAAACGTCAGCATCCCTTGCCAGATCGGAAAGATTGACTACCTGCCCGGTACGCCCCGCGCATAAACGCAAAAAACGGTGGAAGGAACGAAGGTCCTTTACCTGAATCAATTGGGTCAGGTCTCGTTCCAGATAGGTATGTACATATTGGGCAAACCATTCTACCGGCTCGAATGGCCTGTCATAGAGCGGAGGATAAAACCCCTTGAACAGCCATTCGTCGGTGCTTGCAGGCGTTCCGGCCAGCTTCGCAAGTTCTGCCGAATCAAACGGGGGCAGCTGCACATAGGCTGCGCGACCCGCAAGCGACTGAACAATCTGGGATTTTAGAAGCGCTTGATTGCTGCCCGTCAAGAAGAATTGTCCCGGTATGGGATCCTCGTCAACTATCCCCTGCAGCCAGGAAGGCAATTCCAGAAAACGCTGGGCTTCATCGATTATGCACCGGCCACCGGGAAAGCCGGCAAGGAACCCCCGAGGATCATCCATGGCCTTTTCCAGAATATCCGGTCGTTCCAGATTGACGTACGGCAGTTCAGGATACAAAGCCCGTATCAAGGTGGTTTTTCCCGATTGCCGTGCGCCGGTAATGACAATTACCGGGAATTGTCCGCTGAGTGAGCGTATTCTTGCGACAGCAGCTCTTGGTATCATAGATTAATAATATTATAAAACAGTGCAAATTGCAAGTTGAGCTTTCAATATACCAGAAAAAGAAAACTCTTCGTGACAGCCTTCACAATATGCACAAAAAGCATTAATATTTGTAGATGCCTACAGTATTAAGAAAAGGACCCTATCGCTTTCACTTCTACTCGGATGAAGGACAGGAACCACCACATATACATGTAGCTTGCGGCGATGGAGAGGCTAAGTTTTGGCTGAAACCAATAAGGATGGCATCAAGTATGAGACTTCCCCCTTCACAAATAAGGGATATTGAACGACTTGTGTTCGAATTCCAGATAGAACTTTTGGAGGCTTATAATGAGTTCCATAGCTGAAATCCCAACCCGATCAAAGGTTTGCGCCACCAAGGTTTGGGTTGATAGCCGCATCGTGTTCATAGAACTTGCCGACGAACGGATTCTTGGGTTTCCCGCCAATCGTTTCAAGATTCTTAAAACAGCTTCCGATTCCGACTTGGCAGAAGTATGCTTGCGTCTGGACGGAACCGCCCTGCGCTGGGATAAGCTGGACGAAGATATCACCGTTCAGGGAATCCTTGACGGAAGGTTCCAGTTACCCCCGGTTTGAAGAGGCAATCTCCGCTTTGAGGAGACAATCGCTCGATCCGGCAGATGCATCAAAATGAATTTTATCGTTTCACACTCAACTTTTCCCCTTGTCAAGAACATTAAGCCCCACAGATGACATTCATCGTCCCCCCGCACCTTGCCCGACAACGCATGCTCGGCTACTACGAATACTATTAGCTGGACGAGCGCATTGTCACCAAAACCGTATTGCTAAAGTTTAGAATGACCGAATGCTCAAAACCCGTTAACTTCAAGAAAGCCGTAATCTCCCGCCAGCCCCGCCCGACCAGAAAGCCATCCAGTTCCGGGAAGGCATCCTGGCGCACCTGAACGAAAGCAGCATCCCGTTTTACGCGGATCCAACTTAAGGGCGTTCCGGCGGTTTTAGGGCAACCAGGTTCTGGCCTCGCCTCGTGAAGTCAAAGAGGCACAGAATGCTCTCGAGTGGAAAATTTGGTTTACCGGCATCAAAAAGAGTACTACCGCGCTATCGAAGCAAGCACCGCGGCCAACGATACCCCAGCTTTTGTCAGCTTTATGCTCAAATCCATACGCGAGGCTCTCCTGGAACTCGACAGCACCCCCGAAGTCACGCCTGAAGTCACCCCCGAAGTCAAACGCCTGCTTATGGTTCTTGTTGGTGAAATGAGCAAGCAGGACTTACTGGCAAAACTCGAACTGCGAGACGAAAAGAATTTTCGTGAGAAGTTTTTACGCCCTGCGCTTGCATCAGGTTGTATCAAACGAACCGTTCCCGATAAACCGAACAGCCGCCTCCAAAAATACCGGCTCAGCTCAAAGGGAACAAATCTCTTGAAAACTATGCCAGCTTCAAGAAAGCCATGATCTCCCGCCTGGACCCTCCCGACCATAAAAGAAAGAATAAAATGATTATTCAGGGCGTGCCGGCGGGTACGCCGTCGGGTCGCCGCTCCAACTCCTCGTCTACGCGCTCGTATACGAGCGCGAGACTCCGGGGTTTCCGCTCTGCCCCTCACGCGGGGGATATTCGGGGGGCAGTAATTTTATTTTTAACAAACGGGAATTATTATTTTGTTGTGCCTAATTACTATGCCTGGTATACTACCCTCTAATGAATAGAAATATAGTTTTTTTAAATTTCATATTTTCTTCTTTTACAGAATTTTAATTTACGCAAAATTATACTTGGAATAGTTACTACGTAGATTTTTGTTATATTCAGATTTAGGAGATACTATGAAAAAAGAGCTTTTTAATGAAAACTTAAAATTATCCGCTTCAGGGAAAAGTGGAAAGCCTTCCTCTTATATTAAGGCTATGGAAATAATTGAAGAAATATATTTCTCGCAAAATTTAATTAAAGCCGTTGATGTTTGGGATTTTATCACTATTGATAACATTGATGTGATTTATCAGTTTACTCTTCAAGAACAAAAAAAAGAGGATGGAGGAGTATTTAAACTCTTTGAACCCAAAAGTTATTGGCAAGCAGGCTATTGTTCCGCAGCCTTGGCAGAATATAAAATTTTTTTAAAAAACTTTAAGTGTTTAGAAAAAGAAAAGGGAATTAAAAACACCCAAGGCAGTAATATTTCGATAATCCTTCCCAAGCCCTTCCTCCTCCTTGCAGGCATCTCCGGAACAGGAAAGACCCGCTTTGCTCGCGAACAGGCAAAACGCTCCTGTGGTTTGCCATACGAGGATGCTCCGGAGAAACCGGATAATTATGAACTCGTAGCAGTACGGCCCGACTGGCACGAACCATCTGATCTACTGGGTTATGTCAGTAGAATAAGCAAAGATGGACCAAACTATGTTCCCACCAAGTTCCTGGAGTTTCTGATAAAGGCATGGCAGGAGGTTTTTAAAAAAAACGGCTCTCTGACAACAGTCGGAGAAAACACGCACCCCTTTTGGCTCTGTCTCGATGAAATGAACCTTGCGCCGGTAGAGCAGTATTTTGCGGATTATCTGTCTATTCTCGAAACACGGAAATGGGCAGAAGGCAAATACAGTTCTTTGCCGCTTGTTAGTGATAATCTTGAACTGGTTATGAACGCTCTGGGCGGATCGAAAGATGACCAGGAGTGGAAAGCATTTTTTGAATACAAAGGCATTCCCCTTCCTCCTAACCTCATTGTAGCCGGAACCGTGAACATGGACGAAACCACACACGGGTTTTCACGCAAGGTGATTGATCGAGCGCTTACCATTGACTTCCAGGAATTTTTCCCAAATAAGTACGATGAGTACTTTGATCAAAAATCCCAGCCTGTTGTACTCAGTTTTCCTACTGATTCACAGGTAAGCTCGCCAGAAGATCTTGCTTTAGTAGTTTCCGATTCGGACGGTTCAAAATCAATTGCATTTCTATCTGCAATTAACGAAAACCTAAAATCAACACCGTTTGAACTGGCCTATCGGGCTCTCAACGAACTGCTTCTTGCGGTAAAATGTTTTGCCCCTAAAGATGCACGGACCCTCTGTGCGGTTTGGGATGATTTTCTTATGCAGAAGGTTCTTCCTAGAATAGAAGGAGATTCCGAAAATCTCAAGTCGGACGGAGACGATTCGGGAATTCTTATGGATTTGAAATCAGTTATTGAAAGTCAGTTTAAGGCAATTAATAAAGAAGGTTTAATGATGCGTCCCGATCTCCTCAATGAACCGCACATCGACGTCTCTTGCCGGTCCATAATTAAAATCAATTGGATGCAGGAGCGCCTAAAACAGAATCATTACACCTCATTTTGGACGTAGGAGGAATAATGGACCAGCCTGTAAAAAAAGACTTGGAACTCTATGCAGAAATCAGGACTATTCTTGGTGAGGCTCGCCTGCGAGTTCAGAAAAATGTGAACAGTGAACTGGTCATAGCTTATTGGCAGATTGGCCGGTTAATTGTTGAAGATGAGCAAAAAGGTTCGCACTCGGCAGAATATGGAAAGTCTATTCTAAAAATTCTTTCAGTGCACCTTACGGAAGAGTTTGGAAACGGATTTTCGCTGTCAAATCTAAAAAACATGCGTTTATTTTATCGCTTTTTCCCTGATCTTGCCCAGAAAAGCTACACAGTGTGTAGCCAATTGTCTTGGAGCCATTTCCGAGTGCTTGTACGTATAGAAAATTCATCGGCTCGTGCGTGGTACATGAATGAGACGATCGCCTGCAATTGGAGTGTCCGGGCTCTGGAACGACAGATCGGCACGCTTTTTTATGAGCGTCTTCTTGCCAGTTCCGATCGTAAAGCGGTGGAAGCGGAAGCAAAGAAACAAACTACGGAGGCAGAAATCTCGCCGGCAGAACTGATTCGAGATCCTTATATTCTTGAATTCCTCGGCTTACCCGGATCAGGGCGGTTTCTTGAAACTGAATTTGAACAAGCCCTCATGGATCAGCTTCAGTCTTTCCTTCTGGAACTCGGTCGCGGTTTTGCGTTTGTGTCGCGTCAGGAACGAATCAGCACAGAAACAAAAGATTTTTTTATCGATCTGGTGTTCTATAATTTTCGCCTGAAATGTTTTGTCCTGATTGACCTCAAACGCGGGCAACTGACACATCAGGATATTGGCCAAATGGATATGTATGTGCGCATGTATGATGAACTTCGCAGAGATGAGACGGATAACCCCACAGTGGGACTTATTCTTTGCACCGGGGCAGACGAATCGGTAGTACATTTTTCGGTTCTCAAGGAAAATGAGAGGCTTTTTGCCAGCAAGTATCGGCTGGTCCTTCCCAACGAAGATGAACTTCGCCGGGAATTGGAGCGAGAGCAGCGGATTATTGAAGAATCGAAAAATCAAGGCAATAATGATGCCTGACATTCTTTCCCTTGCCATACCCCGGTGGAGCCTTACCGTCTGGACAAGGGACAATGTTTCTCCGCTACAGACACTTACAGCGGTACTTGGTAAACGAGGTAAATCACTGCCGCCGGGAATCATTCGTTTTTCTCTCCCGTTTATCACTACAGATGGCGAGTCGAGCAGTCAGCATCTCTGTCCACATCCCCTTCTGTATGAAAACCGCGAATATGAGTTCGAGTTTATTTTTCCAGCGGGGTCAATGCCAGATGAAAAAAAGCCCATAATTCATCCGCTTCATGAAATTGAAGATGGGTTCAGATGTATCGGGAATACCGTTCGCGGGCGGATCAATTTCAAGAACCACGTCGGCTGGTTTCGTTTAGGAATTCGGTATCAAAGCGATGGCAGAGCGGTTACCGAGTCTCTCTCTTTTCAGGTATTTCCAACCAAGATGGATATGGTATCAGATCTAGAAAAGATTCTTCAGGAGATAGATGCCGTCTATCCGCTCTGGCGTTTTTCGGTGGTACAGAAAACCGATGACGAACTGGCACGATCGCGAAAAAAACACGAACACTTCGAACTTCTCTGGCTTGCTCAATTTAAAGCCCTGCAGAAGGAGCTTGCGCAAGCAGTAAAGCTTGTCTGTCGTTCGCCCCATAGTCGTCTTGTAACGGAAATTAAATCGGTAAAGGCAGAGCGGCTCAAAGGAAGGCTTCGGGGGAAACTTGAAGAGAGTATTGCAGAGAATTTTAAGTCAAAGAATTACGACAAACAATATAGTATTGAAAAAAAACGACTTTCTTTTGATACCCCGGTAAACCGTTTTGTAAAGACGGTGGTAGCCAATTCCGTTTCCCGAATCGGTCGTTTTTCCAGGAACCTCTCTTTGAATGAGCAAAACCGCATTACAGGCTCTCCTGGCAGGCTTTCGCAGAGCTTTTTCGAGTCTCTTGCCGAACTGAAAAAACCGTTTGAACGCCTCTCAAATGAACAGCTTTTCCTTGAGATTGGTGTGTACGAAGGTCATCTTAGTGAGTCACTTGTTCTGCATCAGCGCATGGGCTATGCTAAAATATACCGCATTTGGCAAGAGCTAAAACTCTATCTAGATTTTTTTGGCAGCGATACATCTGTTTCACAGCGGTCGGTGGAACAGCTCTATGAAATCTGGTGTGTTTTGGAACTAAAGCGGATTTTGGAGCAACTCGGATTTGAGGAAATTAACCATGCAAAAAATCCGCAAACAAAAACATACGAAAAAGTTCTATCACTGACTGACGGTTTATTCCGATTTTCCCGCTCGGACGGCCTAACTGGCCGCCTCATCCATGAACCGTCGTATTCCAGCCCTTCCAGTGAACTGGATAAAATCTATTCCTGGACTACAAACCAGCGGCCTGATATTCTCCTTGAAATGACACTTGCAGATGGCGTGACGGCTCGCTGGGCGTTTGACGCAAAATATCGGATTGACAGCAATTCCGATAAAACATGGCCGGAAAAAAACATTGATCGAGTTCCCGATGACGCTATAAACCAGATGCACCGGTATCGTGATGCCCTTATCTATCTGTCAAAAGCAGAGGATGATTGTGAAGCGGAAAAGAGTCGGCCGATTATAGGAGCTTTTGCACTCTATCCGGGTTGGTTTGAAAACCAGGCTGATCGGGAGAATCCATATAAAGATTCAATCGGTTCCGTAGGGATCGGCGCTTTTCCATTGCTTCCCGGGCAGCCATCTTTATGGCTTGAGCAATTCCTGAAAGAGAAACTCGGGGCAACTTCTGGACTCAAACCTTATCCGCCACTGGAAAGTGATGATCTATATCTTCAGGAATCGGTTCGGATTGCACCTTATGGATTAAAACAGTATCGCCATCGGGATCTTGTGCTGGCCGTGGGAATCTATAAAACAACACCAGGCGATTACTGCCAGCCATTCGTTGAAGGAACAGCAAAATATTATCACATGCCGGTAAACACAACGGATGGTTGTAGAATTTCCCGCTATATAATGCGTGAACTTGGTTACTGTGCCTTTTCTGTAAAAGACGCAGATAGGCGTATCTGCCGCTATCTGTACCCGGTAAAAAGTATTTGTATAAAAAAACGTTTTGAACTCAACGAGATTGCAGGCGGGCCAAATCCAGAAAAAGCTCAATTAAATTATTGGGTAATTGAACTTGGTCACGGAGAATTGATTCACGAACAAAAAGACGAGAGCAGCAGAAAGTTTAAGACGCGAATTGTCGATCTTGTGCAGTTTCGTTCTGTCGAAGCATGGGATGAACTGCAAGTTCAAAGATACAAAAAAGTATTCCCAGCCCAGTAGCAGAAAAACCTTCTAATGCATGGTAATCCCCACCGCCTTCCTGATAATCTTTCTCTTCACCAGTTCTTCCGAGTGTCGTTCCGGCACCGTAGTATCCCTTGATTTAAGCAAGGAGCGAAGCGTGCATCAGCGAACTGCCCTTGGGGTCAGACACTCAAAGAGCTTTCGAGGAAATCACCAAACCCGAATAATTCACCTGCAGCAAATCCCATCCGGCTTCTTTATAATCCTTCTCTTCACCAGTTCTTCCACCAGCCGTGCCAGCACCGGCTTGCGTTCCGCGAACAGGGACTCGCCGTTCAACTTTGCGCCGCGTGCGGACAACAGCAGTTCTTCACCCGAGATGGCCCAGTACCAGCCCACCTGGCAGTCGCCCGGATGGGAGCTTCACAATCCCGCAAACCAGAAGCCCGATCGCGTAAGGGCGAATCTTCCGTAATCGCAGTAGCCGCTGCCGGTAAGTTCTCTGCCCGAGTTGATGTCGGGCAGCCTGGTAAGGCGAATAGTCAGCATGGCACATTCTCCTGCTTGGGTAGATAACCCCATTTTTTACCCATATGTGCTACAATGTAGGTAGGTTTTCCAATTTTTTACCCTCGAGGAGCAGTATATGGGTAACTTGCACACAGATTTTTACCCCGTTAAGCTGGAAGAACTGGCAGATATAGAAAGCAAGGCGGTGCTCAAGAAGCTGTCATCTGCCCATCAAGCCCTGGCTGAACTCAAGGCAACTGCAGCCGCTATGCCTAACCAGGATATCCTCATCAGTACTCTTTCCCTGCAGGAAGCCAAAGACAGCTCTGCCATCGAAAATATAATAACCACCCACGATGACCTGTATCAGTCCGATGCCTTGCAGCAGCAATACCAAAGCTCAGCTGCCAAGGAAGTTCACAACTATGCCCGGTCCTTGCGTCTTGGATACGAACGGGTTCTTGAAACCGGTTTGCTGACGATTCGGGACATACTGGAAGTTCAGGCAATCATCGAAGAAAATGATGCCGGGTTCCGAAAGCTCCCCGGAACAGAGCTGAAGAACCAACAAACAGGGCAGACCGTGTATACGCCGCCCCAGCACCCCGACGACATCCAGACTCTCATGACCAACCTGGAACAGTTCTTGAACCGTAATGAATTGACAGACTGGGACCCCTTGACCAAAATGGCGCTGATTCACCACCAGTTCGAGAGTATTCACCCATTCTACGACGGCAATGGACGCACCGGGCGGGTTCTGAATATCCTATATCTGGTCAAGGAAAAGCTCCTTGGAAGTCCCATTCTGTACTTGTCCCGTTACATCAATCAGAACAAAGCTGAATATTACACCCGGCTTCAGGATGTCCGCGACCGCAGAAATTGGGAGCCGTGGCTCCTTTACATGATTACCGGAACTGAGCAGACAGCCCGGCAAACCTCATGGCTAGTAAACGGCATCAAAAATCTCATGCAGACTTACAAGGAACGGATGAAGCAGGACTGTCCCAGGATCTACAGTCATGACCTGATGAATAATCTGTTCCGGCACCCGTACACCAAAATTGATTTCATCGTCCGTGACGTGGAGGTAACCCGGAAGACAGCCGCAAAATACCTGGAAGAATTAGTAGCCATCGGTTTGTTGTCCAAACGAAAAATCGGCAAAGAAAACTTTTACCTCAACGACACTCTCTACAAACACCTGCAGGAACAAACGACTCAGTAAAATAAACAAAGTACGAATTGTCACCGATACCGCTCCGCCATCCCCTTTACGTGCTCCGCCACGATTTCCCGCAGTTCGGGTGGTTCCATCACTTCGGCGCTGCTGCCCCAGGACATGATCCACGAGCCGGTTTGGCGCAGCTGGTTGGTGGTAAAGCGCTGTTCCGGATGCGGCGGTCTATCTCGGCGTTTCCCGGTACGAGGCTTCTTCCGCCAGGGCATCCAGTATGGATTCCGCGCAGAGCTCGGGGCGGTCCTCAAACCGGACGGCTACCGCCTTGAAGTCTCCCGGAGACAGCCGCAGTATCTGGCCCAGCCTGGCGCAGGCGGCTTCGTCCAGCGGCAGCGACGGAAACCAGCGGCCGAACATGCGTTCGCGGCGCACGCCGTCCATGGGTTCCAGGCGCACTTTCCACGCGAAGCGCCGCAGCGTCGCCCGGCCCAGCCGGTCCAGGAAATTCGTGCAGGCCACGAACACGCCGCGGAAATTCTCCATCTGGGTAAGCAGTTCGTTGGTGTGCGAGACTTCCCAGGAGCGGGTGGACAGGCGCCTGTCCTGCAGCATCGAATCGGCTTCGTCCAGCAGCAGAAGCTGCCCGTCGCGCTCGCGGCAGTACAGAAATGCCACATAGTCGATTTCCTCGTCATCCAGCCCGAAGTCCTCCTTGAGCAGGAGATACTTCTCGTGGCCGCGCACCGCCGGGTCAAAGGCGCCGTAGGTCTGGCGCACCAGCAGCGCGAGCCACTGCCCGGTTGCTTCTTCGCCGAGCGCATGCTGTGCCGCGTATAGCGTGCGCGTGTCGCCGTCCAGTTCGGTTTTTTCGCCGATGAAGCCGCGCAGCCGTTCCATCGCTTCCGCCTCGATTCCCGGTATTCCGGAAACGATGCAGGGCTGGCGGTTGACGAAATCCCTGGCGTCCAGGTGGAACGCGGAGCGTATCGCCGACGGCATGCTGGTTCGCAGGAATTCCCCCAGATCTGGCAGCAGCGTAGCTTTCGTGTAGAGATTCGACAGGAACAGCGAGAAATACGGTATCACTGGAAAAGTCGTATCGATACGGTCGCACTCGGGCGTGGATTGATCCTGCCCCATGTCCTTGCGCCTGGCGGGCATGCAGGCGGTTTCCTGTGGTTTGTTTTCGTTCATGCCTTACATGATACCATCGCGGCCCGTGTTTCCAATGCGCGCGGGGGTACTCATCGCATGATCAAGGTGACAGTGGATGTCCCCCGGCTTGAAATTGCCGCTTATCCCGGCATGGAAGCACTGATTATTGGGAAACCTTAATACTTTGCATATGAACAGTACAGGATTCCAACACAAGAGATGCATCAATCAAGGCTGAGTCGGCATCTGATTCCAGCAGTTCTATTGTTGGAGGATAGCGTGTTAATACACCATAACCTGAAAGCCGTATGGCGGCAGACCTTATCGCTTCAACCACAGGCGCATACTCAATGACATGTTCAAGAAGAATCGAAAGATCATGAATTTTTCTTGGCTCGTTACCATGTGCTGCTTCAACCGCCTTGATCGCTTTCTCTTCTTCGGCAATCACCAGGTTACCCATAGAGCACCACGCCTCTTTTGGCGATTCCTCCTTCGAAGCTCGCGGACCATTCGGAGCGTTCGAGAAATCTACTGGGGCTGCAAAAAACCAGGTCGAGCGGACTCGATATTTGCTTAAAAAGACGTTCCCTGATGGCGGATTGTACCTTGTTTACCCCTTCCGGTGCATCAACGACAAGAAAAAGGTCTATATCTGAGTCCGGTCCGGCACTACCATCGGCTTGTGAGCCAAAAAGAAAGACTTTTTCCGGTTTTGCTATCTCCGTAATTGTCTGAAGGATAAAAGGAAGATCGCGCATCGCGGAGGATGTCATGATTTGCTCCTGATTCCATTGTATGCGTACATAGTGCACGGGTCAACGCCTTACTTCTCGTTCCCCCGCTTAAAGTTGCCGGTAATCTTTGCAAGGAACAACTGCAGTTCGTATTTGTTGTCCAGGTCGATTACGCGGAGTAGCTTGTTGTAGTCCTTGCTTACGGCGGTCATCACTTCCTTGCCCTTATAATAGATGAGGGCTTTTTTGTCCTTGATGAGCTTGAAAGAAAATGGCTGTTCGTCGAACAGGATGTTGCGTCTGTCTTCCATTGCGCGAGTATGGCATCGCGCGGTAGGGAAAGCAAGCATGCGCCAAGATTCACTCCGGTACTTGGAAGCGCGACCCTCGCAATGTGTACGCAGGGTGCGGGTAATGCCCAAACTCGAGAAATATTTGTTAAGGGGAGCTCGCAAAACTGCAGTTTTGCGAGCTCCCTTAATACAGCGAGATCATACGTACATCCAGTTTGGCAGTGAATTCTTTCTTGTAGGCGACCACGGCCAAGCTCGACAGTTTTTTTAGGTCGAGAGCGAAAAACGCTCCGAAGTCGCCTTTCTCGAACTGCGACCATGGTATCAAGATTTCGGTCCATTCCTCCGTTACGGGGAGAGACGCTATAAAAAACGACCAAGGGAAGACATTTGCGGTCGTGCGAAGGAAAATGTAGTAGCCCGTTCCCCTGCCGCGCGCGATGATCTTGATGCCCGAATATCCAGAGGCGTCGAACGCTCCGCGCCGGGGGTTCAGCATGATCCGAGATTGGATGAAGCCGCCGTTGTTCGCCAGGCTTACCGTGCCGGACATTGAGAGCATGGCTGGGCCTGCTTCGACGATCCTGCCCACGCGCATTTCCGACTTTCCGCCCATGACTTGGTCGGTAAAGCCCTCCCAGGTGGTTCCAATCGCGGAGATTTCCGCAGAGAAATCGTCTATAAGAAGGTTTTTCACATTTGCCTCCGACTGTGCGCTTAGCGAAATCGTCATGGACAAGAAAACAAAAAAAGCCGGCCAGGTCAATATCGAAGCGGTACTAGCGGAATGCAGAACCAAGGGGGAATTAAATCTTTTGCAGTATTTCATCATATTAAAATACTGAATTTATTGTAAAATGCAATTACAGCAGTAGGAGAATACGAGCTTCATCCTTCTATTCGAGCATTCCCTCTCCTTTTGAAACTTGATACCCAAGAGGGTTAACAGGGGTGCCCTAATTTATTAAAAATAAACAATAACCTGCGCAAACGAAATTTTCAGGTATATAAATAACAGGTTCTAATTTCCGGGATACCAGGGGGGTCAAACCATGATCGTTGAACTATTCGAAGCCGACAGGAAGAAAATACTTCCTTTAATCCGTAACTCGCTCCACCAACTGTCGATCCAGAGCGCAGTCGCGGGAAATACACCGGGAGAAGTTTATGTCGACAGTCGAGACGATCCAAGATCGGGCTTGATCAAGACGAGCCAGTGCAACGTGATTTTCGGCAATGCGGCCAACCGTGAATTCAACGAAGGGATCAAGGAGCATATCGGGTATTTCGACCAGATAATCTGCGATGAACCCCGCTGGGACGAAGTACTTCCCAAGATCCATGGAAACAACGCTCTCCGGAAGTATCGCAGGAAGTATTACAAGCTGGAAAGAAGCCGGTATGCCGAAATCGCGCGCGAACCTTCCCCTAACGGGGATAAACCGGAAATCCGCTTGCTGTACGCGGACACGATCGGGCACATCGATTATAAAAACGCCGATATCGTGAAGGACTGGATGGTGCTGGAAAACCCCGAAAGGTTCGGACGCTTGAGCCTCGGAGCCCTGGTACTTGTCGGCGATACCATCACGAGTTGTTCGATGATCGATTGCATCTCGGGGAAAAAAATCGAAATCGGGATAAAGACCACGAAGGGTTTCCGGAAGTTCGGCTACGGAAAGAAGGCGGTCGCGGCGATGGTCGACGAATCTTTCAGGAACGGGATGCAAGAAATCGGATGGCACTGCGTGAGTACGAATATCGGGTCGATCAAAACCGCAAAGCGATGCGGTTTTCGCCTCTGGCGCCTATCGAGAACGACGAGCACCGCCGTTTTTCCGGCGAAGAAACATGGATCGAATTGCGGCGCGAACTGGAGTCTATCGATATGTCCGATTCAAATGATTAACAGGCTGTTGAAAAAGCTTGTGGCTTTTCCAACAACCTTAAACATTCCTCGCATTTGATTACAAATGCTACGGT
>JANNSO010000054.1:0-88742 GCA_031402655.1 Spirochaetota bacterium
AACATCGCCAGGACCACCATACATATTTTTTTATATACCATCAAAAACCCTTTCCTATCCTATACGCGGTTTCTTCCATGCGAGCCTGTTTACCCGAAGCGTAGGCGATGGCTTCCTTTAACTGGGCTTCATTCTTTACCGCCGTTCGCGACGCCAGCACAAGAGCAGCCCCGGAGAAGCGCTTGAGGAATTCTTCTTTGCCAAGGGACTCTAAACCGCGCGCAGGATCTACTGTAATAGCGCGCCCATCTTTGAACCCCAGGAGCAAGGCAAAATGCTTTTCGGGCTTTTCGTAATGAAGCACGACCGGCGCAAACCCTATGGATGACAAATTCACGAGGCCATCCCAATCCATTTTATAGGCTTTGGATGCAATTCCTTTAGCGCTAAATACTAGGCCCATATCGGCCATGGTAACGGTATAGTCTCCTGCAAGAATTTTATCGCCAAGGGCTTCCTTAACCAAAGCAAGTTCGTCAGCAGGGATATTCCAGTAAGTATCCAGCACGGTCGCCACTACGCTCATACCGCAGGACGTGTCGTAGCCCTGTTCGTGGCAATATTGAAAGCGGAGGGATTCTTTGGGAGTAGTTATGTTAATTAAAAAGCAAAACAATATTATATTCACAATTTAAACTCGCTGTCCATCACACCATATTTAAATAATGCAATATTGTATTTCCGATAGCTCAAAATCAAACAAACTGAAAGTATAATTAATATTGTCAACTTTGGGATAGATGTAATTTTTTTTATATTCTTTGATAAGCATGATAACAAAAATAATCATCGTAGTTATTGTCAACGGTATTAAGAATGAACTCCAAGTGGAAGCAATTATATCACTAACAAGGTCAGTTTTCCTGAGATAAAAAGCCAAATTCCATGAAAAATGACTGGCCAAAACTATTAAAAATGATCTGGTCAAATAATATGTAATACTTAAAAATAGAAGCGATAAAAAAAATATTACGACAACAGTGACAATATCATATTGTAAAATATGGATAATTGAAAAACAAAAAGCATTTAAGACGACTTTTTTACTATAATCGATAACGGAAAAAAATAAATATCTATAAATAAACTCCTCAACCAAGGGAGCGAGTATTATGGCGGATATTAATCCATAAATATTATATGTAGATTTTTCTACCGGGAAGCCTATCAGCTGGATGCAAAATATGCTTATCGTACTGCTAAATAATAGAATTATAAAACTGAATTTACTAATCTTATTACAATTAAAAATATTTTTTACGTTTATTTTATTCGAAAATAATACTTTTATAAGAACAGCGACAATCAACATCGCTAAAACTTTAATTATAATAGTTATAAAATCAGGATTTCTATTCAAGAATAATATTAAAATTTTATTTGCTGGATTACTTCCAATTACTGTAAGGAATAGATATATAAAACCAAAAGAAACCAAATAAGACGCTATATAGCCGAAAAAAAAGAATAGTAATTTCGTTTTTTCTTTCGCCAGTTCATATCTGAAGTGCGAATAAATTAGTTGAGAAACGGCATCGTGGAATCTGATAGAATGTGGTTACCACACTACATGCAATCAGGAGATCCGCAATGCCGTACAAACACTTTACCAGTGATGATCGAGATGTGCTACAGGTCTGTATGACAAGTCAGGTCCAAATAGAACAGATAGCACAGATTCTCGTGAAAAGCATTTCAAGCATCTACCGAGAACTCTCCAGGAACTCAAACTCGGGATTTTACCTGTCCCATCATGCGAGTTTTGCGTCTGAGGAGCGTAGAAGGACTTCGAAAAGCAGCCCTAAACGAGAAAATGCAACTCTCATGAACGAGATAGAACAAAGAATCAGGAAAGATCATTCTCCAGAGCAAATTGCAGGAAGACTAAAACTCGACTATCCAAAGCAACCAGCAATGCATCTTTCGCATGAATCCATCTACCAGCATATATACATGGAGATCCGTAAGGGATCGGATCTTGGTACGCATCTACGTCAAGGACACAAGAAACGCCGTAAACGCTTATCTGGTAAGGATAAACGCGGATGTATTCCCAATCGAAAGTTTATCGATGACCGCCCGTCTATCGTTGAAAAGAAAACACGGTACGGAGATTGGGAAGGTGATACTGTAGAAGGAGGCGGGAAAAAAGGCTATGTAGGCACTTTTGTTGATCGAAAGTCTAAGTACCTTATTGCCTTCCCGCTTAAACGAAAAACGGCCTCAAAACTAGTTCAAGGAGCTTGTAAAGCCTTTGCACAGATACCAGCCAACATGAAAAAAACTATAACGGTAGATAATGGAAAAGAGTTTGCTCAACATAGTGATTTAGCATCGAAAGTCGGAGCTAAAATATTTTTTGCGCATCCGTATCATTCATGGGAACGAGGGCTAAACGAGCATACCAACGGATTGCTTCGGCAATACCTGCCGAAGAAACAGCCTCTTGATGATCTCACCCATCGCCAGCTTGCAATGTTCGTCGAAAAACTCAATAATAGACCAAGGAAATCATTAGGCTATAAGACTCCATATGAGGTTTTCTTTAAGCGAATTTTCGCACTTCAGACTTGAATGGGCCTTTCATTATAATTCCCTAAACACCGTAAAAATTTCATAAAAGCTGTATCCATTTACCCTACTATGCATAATCGGATACAGCTTTTATTATTAAAAACTCTAACTTAGTCGCTTTCGCTTGAAGCTTTTACTTTAATAAAAAAAGGACCTTTTTTTATTTTAACGCTAACACTGATTCTTCCGCATTCGTCAATTTCGACGGAACCAATTCCAAAATCAACTCCTCCTGAAACACTTACTCGAGTTTTAGATTTTGCCCCATTATATTTAGCGGGAAAATAGTCCATATCACTTCCACCACCGTTACCATCACCAGCCTAGAGGGGGCGCCCACCATCAACCACAACCTCTTCTTCATCCGTCAAAGCAACTCCATCCACCTCTGCAAACAAGTCGTCAGTGCTTGTTACGCTGGCATCCTGTGCCACGGCAAATGCGCCGCAAGCAAGCAAAATACCCAGAATTACAATAAACTTTTTCATGGTACATCTCCAATAAATAATAAGATTATCAATCAAGCTAAGCATGGTTTTAAAATAGACACCAGGACAGTACCCCCCCCTCGTGTTTTGTCGAGGGAAATATAATGAAATCAATGTAATTATTTTAGACGTTAAAAATAAAATAAGCAAGAGAAGAAAGAATCTCCACTATAGTAATAATTTAAACACTTTAACCAATAAGCCAAGAACAACAGCGATCAATGCGCTATTTTACGGCTATGCCGGTTTTCCGGATATGCTCAAGGAATCCGCTCTCGTCATGGTCTGACGCGAACAGAATCGGTTCAATACGGTCGTCTACGGCTCGCCTCACCTTCCAGAGCAAAGGGCTCAGGTTAAAAAAATCTTCCGGCGGATTATCGACGATTACGGCTACATCAAGGTCACTGTCTTCCCGCGCATGCCCTTGGGCATAGGAACCGAACAGGAACATTTCATTAAAAACCATTTGTTCCGACAATAGCTTATGATACTGTCGAACGGTATTCAGAGCTTCGCTAGTATCCACGATTGCAGCTCCTTTGTTTGTTCCAGGATATCTCGACAACGCCCCCGCTGCCCGGCGGGCCAGGGATAGAAGCGTAATGTCGCCCATGGCAAAGCCATGGGCGACATTGTAGCGGATAGCCCGGTGTCGCCTTGCGATGCCTTTTGGACTCGCACGGCGACAGGCCCCAAAATAAATATTATATAACTATCAGAACGGCAGCGCGTGCGGCAGCTTGAGCTTCTCCTTGACGGCGCGGAAGGCTGCCTTGAGCGGGTCGTTGAAGGGAACTCCCTTGTCCTTGCGATACACGGAGATTTCGTATTCCTTCTCGCCGGCGGTGTAGATGCGCGCGGCGCCCGGCGCTTTTTTTGAGGCGCGAAGCTGGCGCGAAATCTCGCCGACGGATTTCTTGAACAGGTCAAGCTCGACGAAGGCTTCCACTTTCATGGCCATGAAGAAATGGCCAAGCTCGATGGGGGCGGGTTTGCCCTGGGCGTCCACGCCGACGAGCGCCTTCATGAAGTTGGCTTGCGACAGCGCGGCGGAAAGAATTTCCACGACGGTGGAATAGCCGTAGCCTTTGTAGCCGCCCAGGTCCTCGCCCAGACCGCCAAGGGGCGTGAGCGCGGCTTTGTCCTTGGTAAGATCCAGCAGCACTTGCTTGGTGTCGTGGCGGTACATGCCGTCCTGGCCTATCACCCAGCCGTCTGGCAGTTCCTTGCCCATGCGGTCGTAGAGCTCGAGTTTGCCGCGCTGGGTTACCGACGTGGCGCAGTCCAGCATGAAGGGGAAGGCTTCGTCGCTGGGGGCGCCCCAGGTCATGGGGTTGGTGCCCAGCATGGGTTCGACGCCGAAGGTGGGGGCGATGGAGGGGCGGGCGCTGGTGCCGGTTAGGCCAATCATGCCGCGCTCGACTGCCTGGTTGGCGTAGTAGAAAGCCGCGCCGTAATGGGTGGAATTGCGCACCACGGTCATGCCCAGGCCGTTCTTGTCGGCCTTGTCCACGGCCATCTGCATGGCCCGCTTGGCGATGTAGTGGCCCATGCCGTTGTGGCCGTCGATGACCGCGGTGGTGGGAGTCTCGCGCACGATCTCGAAATTGGTCTTGACGTTCTGGGTACCCGCCCAGATGCGGTCCAGGTAGATGGGTTTGAAGCGCCCCACCCCGTGGGAATCTACGCCGCGCTTGTCGGCCGCGATGAGTACGTCGGCGCAGACAGCCGCTTCTTCGGGGGGAACCCCTACCGCTTCGAAACCGGCTCGCATGAAGGCTTCGACTTCGCTGAATGCCCACCAGGTAATTTCATTTTCCATATTTCAGCTCCTTGCTGCGTCCACTGTAGCATTAATCTTTGTTTACTTCCATAAAATAAAGCGAATTTGACAATTCCATGCTTATCCCGTATTAATTAAGCAACGGTTTCGATGGAGGTTACGTGCCCGGATTTGATGGATCGACGAAAGAAAATAGAAAAACCGGCCGTCCCACGGTAGGCGTGCTGTTTGCCGGACCCAGATTCCTCATCGACCGCCAATTTTGGGCCGGTGCCGTGGAAGGCGCGTCCAGGCACGGCCTCAACGCGATCGCCATCGGCGGCGGGATGCTGGGCGACACGCGCGGCTTCGCGGCCACGGGCAATGCCTTGTTCGAGATAGCCGGTGGCCGGGCTTTCGACGCCATCGTGGCTTGGGCGGGGGAGATGGCCGTGTTTACAGGCAGCGCTCCGATGGATGCTTTTCTTTCCCGCTTCAAGGGCGTGCCGCTGGTCACCGCCGCCTACCACCTGGCCGGCGTACCCTGCGTCCTGGGCGACAACCTTGGCGGCATGCGCAAGATAATGGCGCATATCATGAAGGATCACGGCGCCCGGCGCATTGCCTTCATCCGCGGTCCGGGCATGCATCCGGAGGCGGAAGAGCGCTTCGAGGCGTACCGGCTCGCCCTGGCGGAACATGGCCTGCCCTTCGATCCTCAGCTCGTCTGCAAAGGCTTTTTCGACGAGGCGTCCGGCAGGGAAGCCGTCGTGGAATTGCTGGACCGCCGCGGCCTTCGTTTCGATGCGATTATCGGCGCAAACGACCCGTCCGCCATCGGCGCCATGAAGGAGCTGCGGTCGCACGGTTTGCGCGTGCCCGCCGATGTGCTCGTATGCGGATTCGACGACCGCGCCGAAGCTCCCTGTTCGGATCCGCCGCTTACGACCGTACGGTACTCGTTTTCCCGCCTTGCCGAAAGCTGCATGGATAAAGCGGCGGAACTGCTGGCGGGCGATGAAGCGGCCGAGCGTACCGTTTTAGACATGGACCTGGTGATTCGCGGCTCGTGCGGATGCCTCTCCGAGCGCATCAGGACCGCCCTGGATCCGTCTTTTGCGGAGGAACAGCGGATCGGTCCGGCCGACCCTTCATGGCGCACATCCATGACCGGAGCATTCCGGCGCTTCATGCAGCCTGAGCCCGGTCCCGGAGAGCAGCCTAAAGCGCATCTGCCCAGGGATGAGTTTGACAAGGAGGCATTGTCCGGATTCCTCCAGGCTTTCGGGGAGCCGTACGGCGGCGAAGAGGAATACGGCCCCCGCGAATCCAACGAGTCCAGGCAGGATTTTATTTCATCCCTGCTGCGGGAAAATTACGCCGAGTATGCGGAGTCCTCCGGCCATCGCCTCAAAGACGTCGCCGTCGCGGGCCGCATCGACGCGGCGGATATTGCGACGCGGCATTTCGAACGCGCCATAATGAATCTGGAAAACGCGAACGACGCCATGGCCATGACGATGGAACAAACCAGCGTGATGCTGGGCCTGTCCGAACTCAAGGAGGCGCTTTTCCGAGGGCTGCCGGGGCTGGGAATCGACCGGTTTGCGCTCTCGCTCTACTGCGGGCCCGATGGCGCACCGAGATCGAGGGCATTCTTCGCGGTTGGCTGGACCGAGTCCGGACGATTGGACTGCGACGGTTTGGAATATGACGCGGATTTCCTTGCGCCTGCGGTTTTTTTCCCGAAGGACCGGCACGACTTCCTGATAGTACCGCTCTATTTCCAGGCGGAAGCGCTCGGTTTCGCCTTGGTCAGCACTCCCGCAAGCAACACGCAAGTCTGCGAGATCCTTCGCAGCCAGCTTTCGCGCGCAATCAAGGCTTCGCTCCTGCTTGCGGAGCGCGAACGGGCGCGCAGCCAGTTGGCCACCGCTTTTAATCGGCTTGGCCTGATAAACAAACTCGGAAATCTGGTGGCGGAAACGGCCGACCTGGACGAGCTGCTTACTTCGGGAGTACGCCTTTTGCGCGAGGAATTCGAACTGTATACGGTATCCGTTTTTCTGGTGGACCGCAAGTTCCGGCAAAGGCGTAGCCGTGAACAAACGGCGGAACCCGGACTTGTGCCGTCGTTCGAGCTCCGGCTGCGGGCTATCTCCGTCCTACCCGGGATCGTTCAACCCGTTTTGGGTCAGGTTATCCACAGTCGCGCGCGCAGCCTGATCGCGAAAGCCGTCACGAATAACGAGGTCTTCGTCGTCCCGGACGTAGGCCGAGAGGCCGAATACATGTCCACGCCGGAATTGCCGGATGCCAAATCCGAAACGGCGATTCCCCTGATGGTTGGGCGCGAGACGGTCGGCGTCCTCGATCTGCAAAGCCTGGAGCTCAACGGATTCGACGTGGAATCTCTCTCGGCCCTGCGCTCGATAGCCGCTTACTTCGCCAATGCGATCCGCAACGCCGAACTCCTGGCCGATGCGGCCGAGGCGCAGGCTCAGGCAGAGGAAGCCAACCGCATGAAGTCGAGCTTCCTTACCGGCATGTCGCACGAATTGCGCACGCCGCTCAACTCGGTCATCAATTTTGCCTATCTTCTGGGTATCGGCTCGGAAGGCGAATTGAACGCCGGCCAACAGGACTTGTGCGGACGCATCGAAACATCCGGAGCGCATCTCCTGGGTTTGATAAACGACGTCCTCGACCTTGCCAAAATCGAATCGGGCAAGATGGAATTATATATGGAAGAAATAAACCCTGCGGCATTGGTCGACGGCATCGCAGCCATGCTTAAAGGCCTGGTTCACGACAAACCCGTGCAGGTTCTCAGTTCCGTCGCGCCCGGACTCCCCGTCCTTCGCGGCGACCGTACGCGCTTGCGCCAAATCCTGCTCAACCTGGCGTCGAATGCCGCAAAATGCACGGACTCCGGTTCCATAACGATTTCGGCGGCGACTCGAGAAAATCGCTTTGTCTTTTCGGTCAGCGATACGGGCACCGGAATGGACCCCGCGGATATCGGGAAGGCATTCTCCGAATTCGAGCAGGTCGGAGCTCCAGGAGCCCGCAAGCCCGGCACCGGACTCGGCCTTCCCATCAGCCAGCGCTTTGCCCAGATGCATGGGGGCTTCATAAGCGTACATACTGCAATCGGAAAAGGTTCCACATTTTCCCTGGAACTTCCTGTCGATGGTAGGCCGATACAGCAGTCTCAAGCATAGGGTTTCCCGTTAAAACAAGGTTGCGCTTCAATTTGTTACATATATTAATATATATATTTTCTTGATTTTATATAGACTCCTATCTATATTTAAAATTTGGAGTATGTCATGAAATACACGAAATTATCTGTTTGCGTTTTCCTCACTGGCCTTCTTTTGGCGTTGACGACTTCGTGCTACACCGCATCCGGCAAGGCAAAGGATCTTGAAAAAGTCGCTGCTTTCCCACCTGCGACGGAGTCAAAACTCGCCAGCGGGGCTTCCGGGGAAACAGCAGTGTTCGCTGGAGGGTGTTTCTGGGGCGTTGAGTCGGTTTTTGAGCATCTTGAAGGAGTAACGGACGTAACTTCCGGATATTCGGGGGGCAAGGCCGATACTGCTTTTTACGATCTCGTAAGCCTCGGCGACACCGGGCATGCAGAAGCGGTAAAAGTAGAGTTCGATCCTTCCAGGATAAGCTACGGCACCCTGCTGGAAATTTTTTTTAACATAGCGCATGACCCGACCCAGTTGGACTATCAAGGCCCCGATCACGGTACCCAGTACCGATCCGCGATATTTTACTCAGGCGAGTCGCAGAAAAAAACCGCCGAGTCCTACATAAAAAAGCTGAATGAGTCACGGATATTCAAGGACCCCATCGTTACGGCGCTTAGCCCGCTGGAAATGTATTATCCCGCGGAAAAGTATCACCAGGATTTCATGCGGCTGAATCCGGATTATCCCTACATCGTTCGATTCGACCGACCCAAGATCGAGGCATTGGAGAGGGAATATCCGAATCTGCTCAAAACGGAGCCAAGGGCAAAGGCGGAAAAGCAAACCTGGGAAGGATTGCCCGTAGTGACGAGCGTCGCTGATTTCGTCTTTCCCGTACAGTATACCGAGTCGCAATGGGAACGCCGGCTGAGCACCCTGGGCTTGGCCGTCCTGCGGCACGCGGGAACCGAGCGGCCATTTACCGGGCATCAGCTTGAGGAGCACAGGGCGGGCACGTTTTATTCTTCCGCGACGGGACAGCCTTTGTTCCGCTCCGAGACGAAGTTCGAGTCGGGGACAGGATGGCCAAGCTTCAGTAAGCCCCTGGACCAAAGCGCGGTGGTGCTGGTGATAGACTCGAGCCTAGGTATGGAACGGGTGGAAGTACTGGATTCCAGTTCGGGAAGCCACCTCGGCCACGTTTTTAACGACGGTCCGGACGTACGGGGTTTTGCCGCCGGGACCGGTCTTAGATATTGCATCAATTCCGTTTCGCTTATTTTTTCGCCCGACGGAGCCGAAGAACCGGCGATTGTCCGCGAATATCGCGCATCACTGAAATAAGGGGACCTAGGCGTCCATCGCAGCGCTGAACCAGGGAGGTTCTGTTATGAAAAAGTTATTATCACTTGCGGTTTTTATGCTGCTCGCGTCCATTGCTGCCTCGACCCAAGACATGAAGGGTTCGTCAAGCGACACGGCACCCTCTGGGGCCATGATGTCCGTAGATCCGGCAAAAGCGGTGTTTGACCTGAGCGGCATGGCACCGGGAATAGTTCCTTTCTCCGGAGAAAATGCCGCCCAGGCCGCCGCAGCCCGAAAGCGCGTGGTTTATTACTTCGCGGCAAGCTGGTGCCCCACTTGCCGGGAAACCTACCGCGACCTGAAGGCGAACTTCAAAAATGTTCCCCCGGACTTCATGATTGTAGTGGTTGATTTCGACAAGTCCGCCGCGCTCAAGGCAAAATACGGGGTTACAAGCCAGCACACCTACGTTTCCATCGGTCCCAAGGGGGAGCTGCTTAAAATATGGTCGGGCAGCATGAAACTAGCCGACATAATAAAAAACGCGGCGAAGATGTAGGCGGGGGAGGCTGAGGCTGTTATGTTTGTATTACCGGCGTTCGCGCTTCTTGCGGGTATAGTTACCATTCTGTCGCCGTGCATACTGCCGGTATTGCCCCTGGTGCTCTCAGGGTCCGTTGGAGGCGGAAAATCCCGGCCCTGGGGGATAATCACGGGTTTTATACTGAGCTTCACCGCTTTTACCTTAACCCTTTCCGCAATTACCCGGGCATTGGGGATACCGCCGGACGCGTTGCGCTACATAGCGGCCGGCATTGTGTTATCGTTCGGCCTCGTAATGGTGATTCCGGTATTCAAGGATAAATTTGCCGCTCTTGCAACCCGAATGGCTTCCGGCGCAGGCTCAAGGATGACGGGAGAAAAGAAAGGATTCTGGGGCGGCCTGCTTCTGGGGTTCAGCCTTGGCCTTGTATGGACTCCCTGCGTCGGTCCCATCATGGCCTCCGTGATATCGCTGGCTTTGAGCGGCGGAACAGACACGGGCAGCGTCGCCATAACCCTCTCCTATGCCGTGGGTACCGCGATTCCGCTTTTGCTTGTCATGAATGGCGGACGAGCCCTGCTGGTAAAGTTTTCATTTCTTTCTAAAAACGCCGGTAGGATTCAGAAAATTTTCGGGGTTCTGATGATAGCAAGCGCGATCGCCCTTGCTACCGGCCTTGACAGGAAATTCCAAAGCTGGGTTCTCGACCTGCTGCCCTCTTACGGCGCCGGTCTTACTTCAATAGAAAACAATTCCCTGGTTCTGGACGCGCTGGATAAAAAGTCGGCCGCACTCGTTTCGTCCGCCGATCCGCTCACATTGGGTTCCGGACAGTGGATCAACTCCTCGCCGCTTACGCTGCAAAATCTGAAGGGCAAGGTGGTGCTTGTCGACTTTTGGACATATTCCTGCATAAATTGCCTGCGGACGCTCCCGTATCTTCGTGCCTGGCACGACAAATATGGGTCGGCGGGGCTTGTTATCGTGGGCATACATAGTCCCGAGTTCGCATTCGAGCGGTCTGAACAAAACGTGCGCAAGGCGATAAAGGATTTAAGCGTTACCTGGCCCGTGGCAATGGACAACGACTTCGGCATCTGGAACGCATATTCAAACCGGTACTGGCCTGCCCACTATTTGTACGGAAGGGACGGCACGCTGGAAAGCACCCATTTTGGAGAAGGCTCATACGATGAAACCGAGGCGCTGATCCAGAAACTGCTGGGAGTCACGGGCAAACCGGTATCAGAAACGGTACGGGACTCGGCACCCATGGCCGCCGAGCGCTCTCCGGAAACGTATCTGGGCTACGGTCGCGGCGAGCGCTTTTCCAGCCCGGAAGACACGATAAGGGACGGCAACGGCAGATATAGCCTGCCCCCTGGTGGACTGGGACAAAACCGCTGGGCTTTCGAAGGCTCCTGGAACATTGGAAGCGAAAGCTCGGCGAGCTCTGAGGGCTCAGCGAGCCCTGAGGGCTCCGCGAGCCCTCAGGGCTCGGCGCTTTATTTCGGCTTCACCGCAGCCAAGGTCCATCTGGTTATAAATCCTTTACCCGGCTCGAAGGCCGAAGCCTTCGTAACCGTGGACGGCGCACCCGTTGATGGCGGAGACGTCAGGAATGGCGTATTGACGCTCGATTCGGATCGTCTCTACACGCTTTACGACGGGGAAAAACCCAAATCGGGTATAATAAAAATTCAATTTCGGGGTCGCGCGGAAGTCTATGCGTTTACCTTCGGGTAGATCCGCTCAGGATTTTTGATAGCAGGCGCGCACAGCTTCACGAATTGCGTCCTCCACGCCGCCGCGCCCATGACCAAGAGCCGCGGCCGATTCGTCACCGTCGAGGTAAAAGCGGCGTGACTGAATGTCCCCGAATAATCTGGCGTGGTCGAGACCCGATTCCCTGCCTCGCTTGCGGTCGTCGGCGCGCGACTTCAACCCGTAGAGACTCGCCAAAACCGTGGGAACAGTAAGCACCTTCCGGCCGGGAAGCTTCATCTCGTCCAGCATTGTTCGAAGCATGTCTTTCCATTCCATGTTTACATCGCCCACAGGATATCTGATGCCGCCTACGCCTTTTTCCACCGCCCCCGCGACTGCCTCGCCGACATGCCGTGCGCTAATCATCGCCGTCCCGCCTTTTGTAAACATTACAGGATTCATGTTTCTGATTCGCTCCAGCAATATGTCTTTCCAAAGGGGAACGCGCTGGGGCATGGTACCGAATATATAGGGAAGCTCCAGCGTCATGGTAGCCATGGAATCGCCTCCTTCCCGCATCGCCCCGTCCGCCTGTTCGTTTCTGCATCGAATGTAAGGATGGCGCAAGGCGAGCTGCCAACGGGGATTCTGTCGGTCGAAATGGCAGAAATAGGAGCTTAGCACGACGCAGCGCTCGACGCCCGCCTCGCGAGCGGCTCCAAGAACTTTGCCGCACGCATCCACCAGATAGCGGTGGAAAAAATCGTAGGCGGGAGCGTCCGGCGTGACGCGATCGTCCGGACCGAGAGCGTACACCAAAGCGTCATGACCGGAAAATGCGCGCCGCAATTCTTCGCGGCTCATGGTAAAGGCATTTCCGAAACCTACACGCGCCTGGGGCGGAAACCAGGATCCCAACTCGATGTCCCGGAGGGAGAGCACGCTGACTTCGTGGCCCCGTTCCAGGAGGACGCGGAGGGAATGAAAACCAAGCAGTCCTGTTCCGCCTAAAATAAAAACCTTCATCCAAAGCCTCCTTGCCAAATAACAAGCCTGTGCTAGACTGTATCACCATGAAAGCATTAATTACCGGAGCCAGCGGCTTTATAGGCAGCCACCTGGCTGAAACGCTACTGGGCCGCGGCCACGAAGTTCATTGCCTTGCCCGCGCGCAAAGCAGACTCCCCTATCTCGAACGAGCCGGAGCGCGCATCATCCGCGCTTCCTTTGAGGACGAAGCCGCGCTGACCCAGGCGACCCGCGGCATGGGCTGGGTCTTTCACCTTGCTGCCGTCATCAATGCACCTTCCTGGAAAGAGTATCACCGCGTCAACACCCTGTACACCGCCCGCCTTCTTGCGGCATGCGAAAAAAGCGCGGAATCGATACAGCGCTTCGTATACGTTTCCAGCGTCTCCGCCGCCGGCGATTCGGGGCCAACGCGATATCCGGACGAAAGCTGCCCCTGCAATCCCGACGACTGGTATGGAAAAAGCAAGCTTGGAGGCGAAGCCGCTGTCTTGTCATGCGGCTCGCGCTTTCCGATAACGATTCTGCGTCCGCCCTTCGTAATCGGCCCAGGGCAAAAAGAACTGCTCATGATCATACGCGTGCTCAAGGCTGGAATCCGCATGACGATGGGAAACGGCAGCAGGCAGTCCATCCTCATTTATGTTTCGGACCTCGTGGAAGCCATGATCCGCTGCGCCGAAAACCCGGCCGCCGCAGGCAAAACGTATTTCGTAAGCGATGAGCGCCTCGACGGCTATTCCTGGAAGGAATTACTGGCGACTATCTCCTCGGTAATCGGCAGGCGCCGGTTCTGGCTTTCCGTTCCCGTTTCGGTACAGCTCGCTTTCGCGGACATCGCGGAACGCTGCGCCGCGCTTATCGGTTCGGCGTCCCCCATTACGCGGGATTACGTCCTGAAGGTCAGGGACTCGCATTGGCTGTACGACGCCAGCGCGATTCGCAGGGATATTGGTTTCAAGGCGCGCTACAGCCTGCGGCAGGGAATCGAGAAAATAATGGCGAATGGCAAGTGACAGCGCGTAGACTGTATCTATGCCAATCCTGCCTTTTTTTTCTTTTTTGGCTTGGGCGCGGGAAGCTCGCTGAAAGTAATCCGCACCAGTTCGCTTATCCATTCCCTGTCCTCGAATTTGTCCTCGATAAGAAAGCTTGGTTTTGCGCCTTCATAGGCGAAGCCTTCGACTACATCACCTATAAACGCCCTGCCTCCCGCAGTAGGCTTGATGAACAGCTGATTGTTGCAGACAAGAGCGATTACCTTGGCATCGCAATAAAGCGCGTACTCGCCGAACATCCTCCGGCAGGTAATTAACCCGGCATCCGCCATTTGTTCCATCATGAAATCAACCATATCCTGATCGGTCGCCATGCACCCCTCCTTGGAAATAAGCCGCCTGGCGATGATACCATGAATTTCCAATATTCTCGATAAAAAGGCGAACACGTATCTTCCTCTTGCGCATGTCAAAAATCTCAAATAAACTGTGAGGAGGAGCCATCATGGATATTTCCGGACTCGAACCACGCGCACTCTGGGCCAATTTCATGGCCATCTGTTCCATACCTCATCCATCCCATCACGAAAAGCAGCTGTGCGACTGGGTAATTGCCAAGGCTAAAGAATCTGAACTTGAGCATTTCCAGGATTCCAGAGGAAACGTCATAGTTAAAAAACCCGCCAGTGCCGGCAGGGAAGCCAATCCCGGCATAATCTTGCAGGCTCATCTTGACATGGTTCCCCAGGCTCGAGCCGGCTCCAAGCATGATTTTACGAAAGATCCTATCGTGCCGCGGCGCAATCCGAACAATGCCGAATGGCTTATCGCCACCGATACAACCCTGGGTGCGGACAACGGCCTGGGGGCGGCCGCAATGCTGGCGGTGATGGAAGACAAGACCATGGTTCACGGACCCCTTGAGTTTCTGTTTACCGTAAACGAGGAAGACGGCATGACCGGCGCCAGGCAAATTTCCCCCAGCGCCCTTAGCGGAAAATACCTTCTTAACCTCGACGGCGAGGAAGCTGACGAATTGACGATCGGCTGCACAGGGTCAGTCCGCACGGCGTCCACCTTGATGCTCCGGCTCGTCGACGTCCCCGCCGGAATAAAATGGCTTAGCGTTCAGGTTTCCGGCCTGCTCGGCGGACATTCCGGCATGGACATACATCGTGGCCGGGGAAACGCAAACATTGCGCTGTGCCGCCTTCTGGCCAAAGCAGGCGGCGGGTCGCTTCTCGCCTCCTTGCAGGGCGGTGACGCTTCCAACGCGATTCCCCGGGACGCGAGCGCTCTAGCCGGAATTCCCGCAAGCGGCTTCGAGTCCTGGAAGGCGGCATTCGAGTCCGAAGCGGCGACAATCCGTAGCGAACTCGGGAAAAGCGATCCAGGGTTCAGGGCATCATATTCCGATGCCCCGACACCCGGCGCATGCCTATCCACGGAAGACTCGAGGAAAGTCCAAACCCTCGTTTATTCGATTCCGAATGGGCTAGTATCCATGGAACCGGATATGCCCGGTTCCACAAGAACTTCATCCAACCTTGGAATCGTTACCTTGAGCTCGGGAAGCGGAAATATGGCGACTTTGGAAACTCTGGCGCTCATACGCAGTTCCTCGGATTTTGAAAAGGAACAGCTGACGCAAGCCATCGACGCCGTGCTGACACGAAGCGGCGCGGCGACGGAGAGAAAATCCGAGTCGCTCGCATGGACTCCAGAGCCGGGCAGCCCGCTCCTTAAAACCGCAAAAACCGCATACAAGGAAATTTTCGGCTCGCTGCCTAAAGTTGTTTCCACCCACGGAGGCCTTGAATGCGGCCTTTTTAGGCCGATTTATCCCCGATGGGACATGATTTCCTTCGGGCCCACCATCAGGTCCCCCCATTCGCCCGACGAAACGACCCATATTCCCTCCGCGTCGATATTCTGGCGATACCTGATTACTCTCTTGAATACGCTGGCGTAAAGAAGTTTTAACAGGAAAGCGCTTGCCTTTCGCCGTCGGGGGATTATAATTCCCATAACCGTCAAAATCGCAGGGAGAAAAAAAATGGATAAGATCTTCGAGTTTGTATTCAAACCTTTTATACGACCGTATCTGAAGTCCGATATCCGCATCCGCAAGAAAGCGCGGGTGCTCGCGCCCATCGCCATGACGATAGGAACGCTGGGTCTGGTGCTCTGCGCGCTCATGGCCCTCACGGGAGCAGGCGCGGTCGCGGTGGTCCTGGTCGGACTCGTGCTGTTCTGCGCATTCGTGCTGTTTCTCATGGCCATCGGAAAATACGGTATGGCCTCGGCGGTATTCATGTACGGATTGTTCCTGGTCGTGTTCGCGGCCATCAAATTCGATGCCTACAAAAACGTTTACGAAACCTACGTTTTCGCCACGCTGGGCTTATTCGTCACTATTACCGTTGGATTGATAAGCATATCCCGTATACACTCCCTGATCATCACCATGCTCAACCTAAGCGCAATATTTTTTCTGTACTGGCTCGATGCCAGACCCCAGGACAACGGCGCGATCACCATGCTGGCCATGCAGTCCCTGGCAACCAGCGGAATAATCGTAATCGTCGGAGGGTGGATCACCGCGACGGTGATACACCTGCAGCGTACGCTGGTAAACGAAAGCGTGGAATCCGCGGAGCTCGCAAAACGCCAGTACGTGGAGATGTCCGAAGCGGTGGCAAGCGCCAACGAAGCGGCATTTCAGATTGGCAGCAGGCTGGCGGAGGCTTCCGATTCCCTGTCCGCGTCTGCCCGGTCGCTCCGCGACGCCGCTGCCGCCGAATCCACCGGTCTCGGCTCGCTCGACGAAACGCTCGCGTCCAACGTAGCGGGCGAAAACGAAGTTATCAAGGCGCAGGACAAGGTACGCACGGCGCTCGGCGAATATTCTACCAAGGTGCTGGAAGCCAGCGCTGCCGTCTCCCAGATGATTCGCGCCGTTGAAGATATCGGCCACTCCGCCGGAGAGCGGCAGGGCGGCGTTGCAAGGCTCGCGACCATGGCGCGTGACGGAGAGGACAGGATAGCGGAAGTAGCGCGCACCATCGGCGGCATCGTGGTATCCACCGGGCGCATGGACGAAATGAACACCCTGATAGGCGACGTCGCGGGCAGGACCAATCTTTTGGGCATGAACGCGTCCATCGAAGCCGCCCATGCAGGCGAAGCGGGAAAAGGCTTCGGCGTAGTCGCCGAGGAAATTCGGACGCTCTCCGAGGAAACTGCGGAAGGCTCGCGCACCATCGCCGACATCCTCATGGAAACTCGCGACGTGGTGGAAGGCGCAACCAGGGCAAGCACCGAGACAAGCGAGTTCTTCGCCAGGATGTCCGAAGAAATCCAGCGCGTAGCCTCGACTCTGGAAGAGCTTCTTTTGAAGCTTCGCGAAATATCGTCGGGTACCACCGGAGTTAGCCAGGCAATCGAAGGTTTTTCCGCGCTGGCATCGTCCGCGGGCAAGGCTGCCGACGATACGGGCAAAGCCCTCAGAGCCGCAGCGCTTCGTTCGGCAGATTCGCGCCAAGTAGCCGCGCGCATGCGGCAGGATGCCGTCAACATGGCATCCTCCTGCGATTCGCTGCTTGAGCAGGCTTCTTCCTTGAACCAGCTGGGCAAGGAAAACGTTCTGCGAATGGAAGAGCTTAAGGCGAAAGTAGCGGGTATGGGAAAAGCAAAAGCCTGATGCCGGAGATTCGTTTCGCAAATTACTGCGAGGCCTGCGCCTTCTTCGCGTCCAAAGGACGAGCGGCTGGCGAAAACCCCGCGGAAGCGCTCCACGTCGCCTATCACGACTCGGAATACGGATTCCCCCTGCCCACAGACGCCGAATTGTTCGGTCGCTTGATCCTGGAGATAAACCAGGCCGGGCTTTCCTGGGGCACGATACTGCGAAAAAAAGATAAGTTCAAGGCGGCGTACGATAATTTCAAAATAGAAAAAATAGCTGCCTATGCAGAACAGGACAGGCTGAGGCTGCTTTCCGACCCGGGGATTATTCGCAACAGGCTGAAAATCGACGCGGCAATAGTCAACGCAGGCAGAATCCTGGCACTGCAGGCGTCGCATGGTTCCTTCAAACAATGGCTGGACGACAATCATCCACTGGAAAAAGCCGATTGGGTCAAACTATTCAAAAAAACGTTCCTCTTTACGGGCGGGGAGATTACCGGAGAATTCCTCATGAGCACGGGCTATCTTCCCGGAGCGCACGTTCCTACGTGTCCGGTTCATGAAAAAGTCGTCAAAGCCGGAGCGCCATGGTCCTGCCGCCCTAACGGCTAGCTTCCGCTTTTCCCAGCACCAGCAGCCTTTCGGCGATCCGGGGAATATCCACGGGCCACAGAGGTTCGGGGCGCGGGCGTTTACAGGTTCCTTTCATCGGGCGGCAGCTGAGCACAGCGGCTCGCCAGTTCGCGGGCAGATCCTTTTCCCCGCAGGCAGCGCCGAGCAAGGCACCCGCTACCGCCGCATTCGTGTCGGTATCGCCGCCGGCCATAGCGCTTTTCCTGATTCCCTCGGCCAGCCCAAGCCCCGAGAGCAGGCAACTGAACGCATTATGCAGGCACAGGAGCACATGGCCACTGTGGCTCCCGTAATCGGAGGGAAATCCCGATGCGGCCGCTTCCAAAACCGAAACAACAGTTATAGAAGCTTTACTCGAGTACCGGGGACCATGCTTGCGGACGGACTCGAGGGCTTTTCTCCAGGCCGTATCCCGGGTATCGCCATGCAGAAGCGAAACGATGCCGACCGCAAGCGAGGCATTGGACAGCAGGCATACGGGATTGGCATGGGTAAGGGAGGCGTCTTCCGCAGCCAATGTTATTATTTGTTCCGGCGGCAGGAACGCGGCATATACGGGAAGAGGAGCAAGGCGCATCAGCGCGCCGTTTGCCTCGGAAGCAAGCTGCCTTGCTGCCGCGTTGCGCGCTGCCATGGCAGGAGACTCCGTTGCGCCGCGGCACGCAATCCCTTCCAGGGTGGCGCATGTCGTTCCGCCTTCGTCAAACGGCTTGCTGCCGTGCCAAAATCCATAGGCAAGCGCGGCTTCGTCGGCATCGTACCTGCCTGAGCGAAGAATCGAACGCGCGAGCATAAGTGCCATTTCGGTATCGTCTGTCGGCTGTCCGGCAATCGTGCCCCAAACACCGCCGTCCGCCAGGTTGAATTTTTCAGGCACAGGATGCAGCGAGGCGATTTCCCCAGCATGCATAAACTCGACAAGCGAGCCCAGGGAGTCCCCGGCTACCGCGCCGAGCAGGCAGCCGCACGCACGCGCCAGAATACCGGGGTCTTCCGAATATACCAGCTGCTTTTCGCTTTTTACGAAGGGATACTCAGGATGCCGCACATTCTGCGACTTTTTTACTGCGCCCCAGTCTCGCGAGGCCAACTCGATAGGCACCCGCCCCACGCCGCCCCAGCAGTTCCCGACATGCATCCATTGCCCCGCCGGACCCGCGGACCCTGCATACCGGATCGGCATGCCGTCCTCACCGTACAAGTCGCCCCCCGCTCCCAGAAGCAATGCGTGCCCACCGGCCACGTCGTAATCGCTGGGGTCATGAACCGAGAAGGCGCAGTCCGCCTCGCCGACCGCAACCAGGGCGAAGCGATAGGCTATGCTGGGTTCTGCGCGAAAGCGATACGGCGCGCAGATACCGGAAAACACAGGGCTGGCCGTATCCGAGCCGCCGCTCGCGATTACCAGCGGCTTGCCGGAAACGGAAACTCTGTCTGCCGCGCTTACCAGTTCTCCGCCCCGAATCAGCGGACCGCCTTGCGCCCAGAAAAAAATATCACCAAAGCCCGACCGTGCCGAATAGGCGAATACAACGCCCAACACGGGTATGTCCCCGCAAATAAGCCCGATGGAGACCGCCGAACCCCGCCGTCCCGAAAGATACGCGTCGGTGCCGTCGTTGGGATCCACGAGCCAGCGCAGGCTTTTTTCTGGAGGACCCGCGGAAAAGCGATTGCTTTCGGGGAGCTCTTCGCCGCGGAACCCATAATTTGGGTAGCGGGAATCGAGCATGTCGTGAATCAGTTTCTCGGCTTGCGCATCCGCATCGCACTTGCCCCGCCCCCCTGGTGCGCCGCCGGGCGCATTGAACGCTTGGAGCAACAGCTCACCCGCTGCGATTGCGGCCAGTACTGCCGCATTCAGCTGCTCAGAGTATATCGAAACATAGCGTTCCGCCATGCCACGTGCTTGCCTGCTTGTATCGCGCAGCGAATCATGCATCAAACTTCGAAAACCCAGCCTTCGGGCGCCTTGATGTCGCCGATCTGTATGCCCACCAGCGTATCATAAAGCTTGCGGCTTACCGGTCCTACTTTTTCCTTGTCGTAGAAAACATGTTCCCTGTCCTCATGGCAGATGGAGGCTATGGGGCTGATGACCGCCGCGGTACCGCAGGCGCCGGCTTCGGCGAATTCGTCGAGCCTGTCAACGAAGACATCGCGTTCCTCCACCTGCAAGCCCAGATATTCCCTGGCTACATGCAACAGGGAGATCCTGGTAATGCTCTGCAGGATCGACGGGGAGTTTGGTGTAATAAATTTATTATCTTTGGTAATGCCGAAAAAGTTGGCGGCGCCGACTTCCTCTATCTTGGTGTGGGTCGACGGGTCAAGGTAGATGGCGTCCGCGTAGCCCTTATCCTTGGCGATCTTATTGGAAAGCAGGCTTGCCGCGTAGTTGCCGCCGACTTTCGCCTGACCCGTTCCCTGGGGAGCGGCGCGGTCGAACTCGGAAACCATGAAGCTTACCGGACTCAGGCCTTTCTTGAAATACGGCCCCACAGGGCTGCAAAAAATGCCAAAGTGAAACTCGGGGGCCGAGCGCACTCCTAAATTGTCGCCCACTCCCATGAGATAGGGGCGCAGGTACAGGGATGCTCCGGTTCCATAAGGCGGCAGCCATTTGTAATTGGCGCGAACGACCTTCTTGCAGGCCTCTATGAATCTGTCCTCGGGAAACCGGGGCATGACGAGGCGATCGCAACTGCGCTGCATGCGTTTGGCGTTCTCGTCGGGGCGAAAAAGCAATATCCTGCCGTCCTTGGCCGTATACGCCTTCAGCCCTTCGAAACAGGCCTGCCCATAATGAATAGCGGTGGAAGCCTCGCTGATTTTCAAGCGATTGCTTCTGACAAGGAGACCGTCGTTCCAGCTGCCGTCTTTCCAGCCTGCCGCGAAACGCCATGCGGTTTTGGTATAGGTAAAACCCAGTGAAGCCCAGTCGACAGCCGCTTTTTTTCCGGTTTTCATGTGCGCTCGCCTCCAATTTCATGGACAGTTTCGGCGAATGGCGACAGAATGTCAAGATTGAAACAATTCGTCTTGACCTGAAAATTCGATCGGACTAGACTGGATCCATGAAATTTCTTTACCCGTTTTTTTTTATAATCCTGCTTGTTGCCTGCACAGGCGTCAAAACGGGTATTCTTGCCACAAGCGAACCCAATGACAGGCATGCAACCATGCGTTTAAGCGTATCTTCCGATCCTCACTGGGGAAGCAAAATCGGCAACCCGTCGGCTAGGGCTTCGATTATCCGACGCCTTGCGCAGGAAAACCCTAAAATAGACGCATTCATACTGCTTGGCGACATAACGGATTTCGGCGGCGCCTGGTGGCAGGCGCGGGAGGCCTTCCAGGAACTCGATGCCGGCCTTGGGGGGATTCCGCTGATTACCATTCCAGGCAATCACGATCTATGGCTCGGAGGGCTGGCGCACTTTCGGAACTATTTCAGGAACCCGCGCGGCGCCGGGGATGACTCGAGCGCCCCCTTCTTTTCGCTGGACATAGGCGTCTCGATACTCGTTTTTCTGGATATCCCGTCAGGTTCAGAAACTTTCACTTTTGCCCAGAAATCCTGGCTTGTCGGCGTCCTTTCGTCCGCCAAGTCATCCGGCAGGCCGGTTATAGTTTTCTCACACAGCTTCTTTTACGCTTCCGGCTACCGCAATTCATTCAGCGGCAAAAAATGGTACGACGATAAGAAAAACCTGGCCGCGCTGGAGCCGCTATTCAGGGAATATGGGGTTAAGCTCGTAATCAGCGGCCACAACCACTATTTGGAATTGCTGGAATCAGGCGGCGTAAGCTACGCAATCGTAGGCGCCATGGGCGGACGCCTCGACCCCGTTCCCACCTACGTCTCGCCGGCATCGCTGTGGTTCGAACAAGGTACCCACGGCAGCCTCGAGCTGGAAATAAGCGACGGCAGGATATCGATGCGCTTCGTGGATCCGCTTGGCTCCGTGCTAAAGGAACATTCGATACTTTTTTAAGCGTCAGCGCTTGCCGAAAATATCCTCGAGCGCGGCCGAGGTTCGGGCAAAGACTTCCTCGAACGATCCCATGCCGTCTACTTTTACCACCCCGTGCAATTGGTTATATTTTGCTATCACGGGAACGGTCTTCGTCTCATGCTCGGAAAGCCGCTGCACGATCTTGCCCGTGGTATTGTCGTACGGCATGCAGCGGTCCGTCTTCCGGCGTTCGTCAAGGCGCTTGATAAGCTCGAGCGTCGGCACTTCGATCTCGATTACGCGGGAGATAGACGAGCCGTGCTTTTTCAGGAGGCCGTCGAGTATGTACGACTGCACGAGGGTTCTTGGGAATCCCTTGAATATGAATCCTTTAACGTCCTTACAGCTCTCGAGCTTCTTTTCAATCAGCTGAACCACGACTTCTTCGGGCACGAGCTGGCCGCTGCTGTAGAGCTTGAAGATATTTTCACCCACCAGGCTGCCCGACTTGATCTCTTCCTCGAGCATCGCCCCGGTGGCGACATACTCAAGGCCGTATTTCTTTGCGAGCGCCGCGCCCTGGGATCCGCGCCCCGAACCCGGATAGCCGAAAATAACCAGGTTGACCAAATGGCGGGACAGCTCGTCCGCGATGACGGCGCAGATGGAGGCGTTTACCTCTTCGATACTCCTGCCGCCATCGACTTTTTGGTAGATGCCCTTATCGCGATAAAAGTCCAGGACGGGCAGAGTCTTTTCGTTATATTCGCGAAGCCGGTTGCGTATAACTTTTTCGTTGTCATCCAGCCGGCCGGAAGTCTTTCCGCGATTCATAAGCCTGGTTACCGACACCTCCTCTTCTACTTCAAGGCTGATAAGGCAATGAAGGGAAGTGCTCAATTTAATCATGAGGCCTTCGAGGATATAGCACTGGATGTAAGTTCGAGGAAAGCCGTCAAAAAGGAATCCGTTGGCGTTTGGATTCTCGGTTATTGTTTTTTCTATTATCTGCACGATGATCTCGTCCGAAACTAGTCCACCGGACGCGATTATGCTTTTGGCTTCAAGGCCCAATTTGCTCTCGGCAGCAAGCTCCTTTCGGAGCAGGTCACCTGTGGATATATAAAAAAGATTGTATTCCTTGACTAAAAAATCCGACTGTGTACCTTTACCCGCACCAGGCGGACCGAATAGCGCTATGTTTATCATGGCTGACTCCCTTCGAAAAACGTGGTTTCCATTACGCCAGTTTCGTATAGCTTGGCCATTGCGTCAAGGAAAATAGAAAATAAAGGAGAGCTCCTAAAGCTTCGGTTTTGCGAGATCTCCTCAATCAAATATTCCGTGCGTACATCCGCGAAAGGTTTTTAAGCCACAGCCTCTGGGCAGAATCGAATTGCCCTTCTTGCAGCCTCCAGGTCCAGTTTCCGCCGACGGTCGACGGGGTATTCATCCTGCTATCGCTGTCCAGTTCCAGTATATCCTGAATCTGAACTATCGCGATGCGCGCGGAAGACTTGAGCGCTTCGCGTACGAGAGCCTGGCAAATATGCGGCGGGCGGTAGCCAAGGTATTCCTCCAAAAAGGCAATATCCTCCACGGCCGCCTTTTTGAATTTGCCCACCAGCGTATCATTGTCGTGCGTACCCGTATAGACAACGCAGTTTTCCGGATAATTGTGGGGAAAAAAAACATTGTCAGGCGACAGCGCGTCTCCAGATTCCCTGGAATCAAATGCGAATTGCAAAATCTTCATTCCGGGAAAACCGTAGCTGTCCCGAAGATCCCTGACTCCGTCCGTGATAAAACCCAAATCTTCCGCTATGATCGGTAGATTCGTTCCCAGCCTTTTTTTCAATACCCTGAAGAGCTCGTGGCCGGGCGCTTTTTCCCAGGTCCCAATGCGCGCGGTAAGAGCCTTGCCCGGAACCGCCCAATACGCCTCGAAGCCCCTGAAGTGGTCGATGCGAACCATATCGTATACACCCAGCGAATAACGCAGACGCTCCGTCCACCAGGCGAATTTTTCTTTCCGGTGGGCGGACCAGCGATAAACGGGATTCCCCCAAAGCTGTCCGTCCTCGCTGAAATAATCCGGAGGAACGCCGGAAACCTTCCTGGGAATTTTGGCGGAGTCCAGATCAAAAAGCTCGGGTCTCGACCAGACGTCAGCCGAATCCAGCGCGGTAAAAATCGGCAGATCCCCAACGATTCGGATGCCTTTGCCGTTCGCGTAATCCTTGAGCTTGTTCCATTGGTTATAAAAAAAATACTGCTGAACCTGTACCGCCTCGATTTCGTCGCTGTTGCCCTTTTCCCATTCGGCTACGGCCTTGCGCTCGGCGTTTCTCAACTCGATCGGCCAGTACGAATTCCACGTCGAAGAAGATACACCGTTCCTGGCGGCCATTTCGTCATAGTGATTCTTTATGGAGCGGTAAATCGCATAGTCCGAAAGCCATTTTTTATGGCGGGTGACGAAATGCACATATTTCTTGCTGTTGCTCTGATCCTGCAGGAATCTCCTGGCCGCTTTTTTAAGGATGGGCCGCTTAGCCTCGATCAGCCGGCCGAAATCTACTTTATCCGCGCTCAGGCTTACCAGGGAATCGAGATCGGACTGGGATATAAGCGCTTCGTTGAACAGCGCCAGCGGATCGATAAACAGCTCGTTTCCCGCGAAGCTGGAAAAAGAAGAATACGGCGAATCTCCGTATCCTGTGGGACCCAGAGGCAAAATCTGCCAGAGAGTCTGGCCGGCTTCTGCCAGGGCATCCACAAAATCGAAAGCGGCTTTTCCAAAATCGCCGATACCGTATTTTCCGGGCAGGGAACTTATATGCAATAGGACACCGCTCGATCGCGCGCAGGTCATGATTTCCTCCAAGCTAAGGGCTACAGTGTAGCCAAGCTTGTCTTTCTAATCAAGCGCGCCTTAATAAAATTCTTCTCCATCCCCTATTGCCACTGGACCGGTGTTTTCCTATAGTAAGGCATGGCCTCGATCGAAGCAAGCAAATTTACTTTTACCGTTGAGGGAACCGAGCGCCGCCGCAGGCTCGACGACGTGGTGTGCGAACGCCTGTGCCTTCTCCTCAAGGAAAGCGCTGCTCAAATTTCGCGCACCAAGGTCCGAAGGATGATATCGGAAGGAACCGTTTCTATAAACGGCAGGCCGGTATACACCACGACCCTGAGCGTAAAACCGGAAGACAGAATAAGCGTTTTTCTGGACCGGGAACGGTTCCTGCGGGAAAAAAAACCGGATGATATAAAGCTGGAGCTGAGTAAAAACCAAATACTTTTCGAAGACGACTGGATAGTCATCCTGGACAAACCGGCGGGAATTCCCACGGAATCCACCATCGTTGCCTCCCGCGACAGCCTGCATGCCGCGCTTCTGAGGTTCCTCTCCGCGCGCCACGCCCCGGGCCGCGCGGCTTCCGAAACGCCTCCCTACGCCGGCCTGCATCATCGCCTTGACCGCGAAACATCCGGGGTTATATTGTTCGCCAGGAACCCGGACGCCAACGCGCCGCTCCACGCCGCTTTCGAGCATCACGAAGTGATAAAAATATATGAGGCGTTATGTTCGAGCCCTTCGGGCGGAACAAATCCGGCCGGCCGGGCAAGCCCTGAATTCACCGTGTCCAACATGATGGGCAGGGTCTCCGCCAAAAGCGCTCGCGCACAATGGGGAGAACTAAAATCGGGCGGACAGCGCGCCGAGACTGCGTTCCGGATTCTGGCTCAATATCCAAGCGGTACGCACATGCAGGCCATGCCGCGCACCGGGCGAACCCACCAGATACGCGTGCATCTCGCCGGTTTAGGCATGCCCATACTGGGCGATTCGCTATACGGCGGCCGCACGGAATTAGGCGCACATAAGATAGGCAGGGTAATGCTTCATGCGATGAGCCTGGAGCTGCGCCACCCGATAAACGGGAAGCGCCTATGCGTCAAATCCCCCCTGCCAGCCGATTTCATGGAGTGCCTGGAGCGACTCGGGGAGACAAAGCGTTGAGGGTCTTCGATCCGCTCGGACTCTCGGAGGCATTCGCATTTCGTGAAAATTTAATAACGCAAGGAACCGACACCCTCAGGCTTTACTCGGGACTCTCCGACGGTACGGACGGCCTGTTCGTCGACAGGTTCGCCGGTTTCATCTCGGCGACGCTTTATGACCCGCTCATGGCCGGAGCGGCCGCGGCGCTCGCAGCGAGCCTGGAATCCCTGTTTCCCGGCGCAGCCGTCCTTGTCAAAGCCAGAAAAGACGCGTTTACGAACCAATACGAGTATCTGCATAATCCCCTATGGAGGCGCGAACAGGTGCTTACCTCCTGCGAGGGCGGGCTTCGCTACGAGATTCACAGCGACCCGCGGCACGACTATGGCCTGTATACAGATACGAAAGCAGCCCGATCCGCTCTGGCTGCCGAGTCGGGCGGGAAGACGATACTCAACCTTTTTTCGTACACCTGCGCATTTGCCGTAGCCGCAACGGAGGCTGGCGGCAAACCGGTGAACATCGACCCCAGCCGCGATTACCTGGATTGGGGGGGACGCAACGCCGCATTGAACAAGCAGACTTTCCTGCGCTATGTGGACACGACCCAGGGCTATTTGGCGCGCCACCTGCGGCGGCTGGAATCCGGAAAGGATAAGCCTTACGATATTTGCGTCATGGATCCTCCCGCCTTCCTCGTAGGTCGCGGATCGGAACGGCTGGCCCGAAACATGTGGAAATTATGGGCAGACCAGCTCAAAAAATGTCAGTGCCGCCGCTTTATGCTCGTTTTCAATGATAAATCACCGCAAAACCGTAAGGAACAGCAAGAAACGTTACTAAAAATCTTCGATTACGCAATACAGTTCGAAGAACTAGCCCAAAGCCCGGATGTTCTTGGCCAACAACTCACCGGAAACCAGGACAGCTTTTACCTCTCTCCCTCGGTATTTTGGGCAATCCGGGATTGAGCCCTGTCCCCATTTTTTCTACTTGAGCGCTCTTGCAGAATTCAGCACGGCGAGCAGGGCAACGCCGACATCCGCGATCACCGCTTCCCACATGGCAGCCATGCCAAATGCGCCAAAACTAAGGAACACCAGTTTTACCGTCAGGGCGAATGCCACATTCTGGATTACTATCGCCCGAGTTCTTCTGGCGCGGAAAATCGCCTCCGCCACGCGTGAAGGCTCATCGCTCATGATAACCACATCGGCACTTTCCACCGCTGCATCCGAGCCGGCCCCGCCCATGGCAATACCCGTGTCGGCGCGTGCAAGCACCGGCGCATCGTTGACGCCGTCTCCCACAAACACCACGGAACCCCTGTTACCGGAGGCACCCAGACCGCTTTCCCGTATTATGCTTTCCAGCCTCTCAAGCTTGTGCTCGGGTAAAAGCTGGTGATGAACCTCTTCTATCCCCGCTTCGGCCGCTGCCCTTAAAGCCGCGGACTCGGTGTCGCCGGTAAGCATGGCGATCCGCGTTACGCCCAGCTTGCGCAGGGAAACCATGGCGGCATTGCTGTCCGGCTTCAGGGTATCGGCTACGCTGATCCGGCCCGCATATTTTCCCGCCACGGCAACGTGGATCACGGTATTCTCGAACCTCAAGCCCCCGGGCGGGCAATCGTGCGGAATGTTCTTCAGATGCAATAAATTATCACCCCCGGCAAGCACCTCCTCGCCGCCGAGCGTAGCCACGGTTCCGTGCCCCGGGATTTCGCTGTAGGTTCCTTCGTCACAGCCGGGATGGACGCTGCCGGTTTCCGCGAAGGCTCCTCGAATCGCTCGAGCCAAAGGATGGTTGGAGTGCGTGCCCGCCGCAGCCGCATGGCGCAGCAATTCAGGTGCCGTAAAGCCGTTGGCGGGTACAAGTTCGTGTACCCGGAAATCGCCGCTGGTCAAGGTTCCCGTCTTGTCGAACACGACGGTCTTCACATCGGCGAGCGAGTCGAGCACCCGAGCGCCTTTTATGAGGATGCCCCGCCTTGCGGCGCCTCCCAGCCCACCGAAATACGCAAGGGGAACGCTTATGACAAAGGCGCAGGGGCAGGAAATTACCAGCAGCACCAGAGCCCTGTATGCCCAGTCGGCAAAGCTGCGGTGAACTCCGACGATGAGTCCGCTCAAAGGAGGGACAAGAGCCACCAGAAGGGCCGCCACGACGACCGCCGGTGTGTACCAGCGGGCAAATCGCGTTATAAATAATTCAGTCCTGGCTTTTGCCTTGGAGGCGTTCTCCACCAGTTCGACGATTTTGGCCGACGATGACTCCGAAGCCTTCTTGTCCGCCCGTACGATAAAGGCGGCATCGCGGGCAATATAGCCGGATAAGGCGATATCCCCGGGGACAGCCTGGCGCGGCAAAGATTCCCCGGTCATCGATGCGGTATCGAAGGATCCTGTGCCCTCGATAATCTCCCCATCCACGGGGACTCGCTCACCCGGCCTTACCAGCACCAGCTCTCCTACAACGACGCCCTCGGGTGACAACTCGATCCAGGTGCCGCTTCGCTGTACGCGAGCCATGTCCGGCCTGAGCGCAAGCAGCGCCCGTATCGACCGGCGGCTCTTGTCGGCAGCGCCATCCTGCAGCATCTCGCCTATTTTATAAAATACCATGACGCCGATTGCCTCTTCCATAGCGCCAATCGCGAATGCGCCGAGTGACGCAATGGCCATCAGGAACATCTCGTCGAAAACCCGCCCTCTAAGTATATTCCTCAGGGCGGACCACAGCACATCGTAGCCCGCCAGCAAATATGCGCCGGCAAAAAGCAGCAGTGCCAGTACCGGAACCCAAGACCCTCGAGCCTCCGCGTCACTTCCTGTCAATAAAAAATATGAAGCCAGGGCAATAAGCACCGAGATTCCCAAAGGAAGCAGTTTAGCGAAGACTACTTTAGACCCCCCGGATTCCACAGGCTTACCCATATCTTTTGCGCCAGCGCTGTTAGCACAGCAGGAACACGAAGTTTCCGCAGCTTGTATCTTCATCTCATTTTCCTTTCTGTTCTATAAGGTGACTCCCGGCGACATGAAGAATATCCCTCACATGCTCGTCATCCAGTGTATAAAAAATTACTTTTCCATCCCGCCTGGGTCGAACAAGGCGGGTCCGCCGTAAAATTGCCAACTGATGGCTGATTGCGGACTGAGTCATCTCAAGAGCTGCCGCTAGGTCGCAGACACAAAGTTCCGACGCGGAAAGCGCATTCAGGATCCGCAAACGCGTGGCATCGGCAAATACCTTGAACAAGTCGGCAAGTGGAAGCAGCTCAGTCACGGGCATTTCTGCTTTTCGCGCAGCGTCCAGCGCGTCCGCATGAAGCTCGAGACAGGAACAGATGGGAATGGTGTCTGATTTCATGATTAACCTCTCAAACACATGTTCATATGAGCATTTGTTCATATGTAATATAATCCAGTTTGAATGTTTGTGCAAGAGAAATTTATAAAACTGCAACATTGTTTCGATGGAAGCAGGTACAGAATCGCAAAGCGCGCAGGCGCCGGTAGTTTTGATTCGGCGGAGCCACTCCGCTTCCGCTGACTGATAAAGGCAAGACAGGCTCCTATTTCGGGTAAAACAAGAGCCTCTCTTTTATTAACTAATGGGGACCTCTAAAAACTTCAGTTTTGAGAGGCCTACCATTAAAAAACCTGATTCCTCTAAGGAATCAGCGAGGGACCTCTGATAACCAACAAGGTTATTAGCAGCTTGTTGAAAAAGCTTGTGGCTTTTCCAACAAGCTAAAACATTCCTCGCATTTGATTACAAATGCTGCGGAAATGTTACATTTTGGAAGTGTTGAAAATCCTCATCCGAGGATTTTCAAAACCCTGTTAGAGGTCCCCTAATTCTTTCCGCCTGCCAGCACGAAGCGCTTGACCTTTTTCGTGGTCGTCATTTCCAGCGGCTCTTCGAGCAGTTTTACCCTGCTGATTCTCTGGTACGGGAGCATTTCGGCATTCACCTTGTCCACGATAACCTGCATCGCCGCGAGCAGGAGCTCCGTGCCCCGGGCGGCGCTCGCATAGGTATCGGAAAAATCCTTTGCCGGGTAGATAAAAGCTTCGATTTCCTCGCCGGGGTCATCGCCGGATCCGGAACTCGCCGCAACGTATCCCCGTATCAACACCTGCTCCACCTGGGGGAACAACTGGAAGCGGTGTTCTATCTCCTCGGGGTAGACATTCTTGCCGCCCGAGGTAACGATGAGATTTTTGGCCCTGCCGGTTAAGTAAAGATAATTATCCCCGTCAATGTAGCCCACATCCCCGGTCTTGAGCCAACCATCCTTGGATAGCACCTCATCCGTGGCAGCCTGGTTTTTATAATACCCCTGCATTACCACGGGGCCGCGCACCATGATTTCGCCGCGCTGGTCGTGATCCGGTTCCAGAATCCGCACTTCAAGCTGGGGAATTATTTTGCCGACACTGGTCTCCTTGTATGCTTCCACAGGATTCAAGGTAAGTATGGGACTCGTTTCCGTTAGTCCATAACCCTGGACAAAATTAATGCCCAACTGGTTGTATTTGCGAAACACGCTGGGAGCCAGCGGTCCGCCACCCGAGATACAGATACGTATCGTCCTGAGGCTAGCCTTGTCCAGCACCGAGCCGAACAATACTTTACCCGGATTCATCTTGAATACTTTCTTAATAAACCCCGAGATACCCATCAAGGCACGGATTATTCCGAATACAAACGCTCCTTTTTGCCTAATTCCCTTCATGATTCCGTCCAGGACCTTGTTAAAAAGCAAAGGTACGCCGAGAAGCATGGTTACTTTTGCTTCCTTTAAATCCTGGAGTATTGCCTTGGTTACCATGCGCTGGCCAAATACAATTTCGGCTCCGACGGATATGGCCTCGATAAAAACCGCAAGCATCGTATAAGAATGGTGGAGCGGCAAAAGGGCGTAAAAAATATCGCTTGCAAAAATTTCCATGTTGCACTGCGCAAGAAAGCAGTCGGAAACCAAATTGGCATGCGTGAGCATGACTCCCTTGGGAGTTCCCGTGGTACCGCTGGTAAACAAAATCGCCGCCACATCACTCTCTAAGGCCTGTTCAGGCAGGGGATACTCATCCTTGACGGGCAGAGCGTACAGATATCCTGCCTTATTTTTGGAAAGCGACCACCGTGCAAGGAGACCAAGCCTGGCAGGCTCGAAGTTATCAAACTTCTCTTCATCGATAAATAAGCCCTTGGCATCCGAAGCTCGGATTATTTTTTCGATTTCTTCGTTTTTCAGCTGATAATCGATGGGAACGACAACTGCGCCGGCTTGAAGTATCGCCAGATACGCCACAGCCCACTCGGGCGAATTTTTGCCGCTTACAGCCACTTTGTCGTGCCTATGAATGCCATTGGCAGCAAGAAATCCCGCAAGTCTCTCGATTTTGTTTAAAGCTTCATTATAGGTTATTGAGTTTCTTCCCGGATCATAGACGGTAAAGCAAGCCCTGTCCCCAAACTGGGCCGCGGTTAAATGAAACAGTTGGGGAAGAGTCGGCCATTCGCCCGAAAAAAAGCTGCCTTTATGTTTCTTCAAAGATTCCAGTGGTTCCAAGCCGGGCATAGAGCCTCCTTTGGGGATTTATCAAAACACTTTAGCAATAGGAACGATAGGGAAGCTCTCATAAATGCAGTCTTTAGAGGCAACCAGCATTCTATGATAGTTCCAGTTTCTTAAAAAAAGCAAGTAACCATCGTATAATTTGTTTTTTATGCTATACTGGCGACTACAGGCTGCAAGGGAGATTTCATGTCAACGAAGGGTTCAAGCATTATAAATAGCTTCATGGCAATCGCGATTCTAGCTCTGGCGTCATGTTCTACCCGGGCAAGCATGATTCTCAAGGAAAATGGGGATGCTTCAGTCGCGGTCTATTTTGAGATACCGGCAGCCGTTGAGCTGAAACTCAGGAATCTTGCCGCCGGAGATTCCGTTTCGGGCAGCTTTTTCGACGCGGCAGCGGTTGAAACGGGCTTGCGTACGCGCGGACTTATCGTGCATGAATCAAGAACTCCCGACGCTCGCTCGTACAGCGGGTCTTTCGATATAAAATCCCTGCCCTTATTTATTCAAAATGATCCCGAGCTTTCGAAGGCCGGAATCCTTTCCTTTTCCCGCGAAAAAGGATGGGCGGAAGTCCGTATTCGCATAACAAGGTTAAATTCGAGAGCCCTGGTCAATTTATTTCCCAGTGTCGACATGCAGCTCCTGGAGTCGCTCTCCCCGCCTGCACTGTTCGATCTTCCTGTCAGCAAGGCTAATTACCGTTCCATGCTTGCCGCGCTCCTGGGAAAAGCCGCAATCGAGGCAATTGATGCCAGTTCTTTTATCTTATCAATCAGCGTTCCCGGTCCGATATTAGAAAACGATGGCGGTGTAGTCAAAGCCTCTTCCAACGGCCGGATATTCGTATGCACCGTACCTGTTCTGGATGCCATGACTTTGGAACAGGCTATCACCCTGCGCATCCGGTGGAAAGAATAGCCAAGGCAGCTGTGGAATGTCATAAAGTTACCCCCCTACTGCGCGTAATGATAGAGAATCTTTTTTCGAGGAGCATATGACGTGGAATTTCAAGCTGTAAGATCATCGGTGTCCGCTATCATCAGGATGATAGTTTCGGTCATTTTTGGCTTTTTAATTTATTACGTCACGCAAGGCTTTTCCCTCCTCAACACTACCGTTGTCGCGGCGTCGACCTTCCTGATATTTTTTCTTACGCAGCGGCGCTTCATAAGAACGTATACGGAACGAATCCGCCAAAAGATGCAGCTGCGGGGAATGACCAAGTTGCTCAATGTTTTCGTGGACCGCGTAAGCACATGCTTTACCATGCCCGAGTTCGTAAGCGCTATTCGAGAAACACTCGAACTACCCCTCGATGCATCGGCCATGCTCATCCGAAGCAACACATGGGATCTACTCTACGGCAGCCCCGCAAGCTTGAGCACCGATCCCTTGACGATTTCAGTACTCAAGAAAAATTTCCGCGAGCTTTCGGAAGGCTTCGGATACCTCGACGACCGCTTTAGCCTGAGCCTCCGCAAGAGCGAGGCTCGCGGCATCTTCATCTTTTGCAAGGGTTATTACCTCTTCATCTTCTTTCGCGCCTGCACCGTCATAGATAACGACGCTTTCCGCATCCTGTACGGCGAGCTGCTGATATTTTTCGACCGCGTCCTTACGGTAGCGAGGCTTTTTCAAATCGCGGCGCTCTCAAAAGAATGGCGGCAGATTGCCGAGACGCAGCGTACTTTCCTGCCTGCCACCCTGCCGCAGCATCCCAAGCTTACCATGGCCGCCTATTTTCGGCCTCTGGTAAACGTATCCGGCGATTATTACGACGCGGTGCAGGTTGATGAGGATCATTTCCTGCTTGTCATGGGCGATGTATCGGGCAAAGGCCTGGGCGCGGCCTTGGTAATGGGTATCATTACCAACACCATACGTACCGCTACGAACAAACTGGATCTCGCCGAAATCCTGGGCAAGTGCGATTCCGCGATACAGGAAATGGGCTTTGAGGATAAATATACCGTGCTGTTTCTTGGTCTCATCGATCTTAAAAAAAGGTCTTTGTCATACATCAACGCAGCGCTGCCCGATCAGTTCCTCGTGGTTAAGACCATCAAGGGGGCTACGATCAAAAGGCTCGAATCAAACCAGGGCATCGTGGGGCTCGTGCCCATAGACAGCGTCCAGGTAAGCGAAGTGGAATTGCGCTCCGACGATATATTGATACTTACCACGGACGGGCTGACCGAACTGGAAAACTCCGAGGGAGTCCCCCTGGATGAGTCGCCGGAATTTAATCGAATTTTAAAGGAAGCAGGGGAGATACCTATAGACGATCTCGTGGAGCGGCTCGCAACCCTGGGCGAAACCTATACCGCGGGGAAGGCCCTGCGCGATGATATTACAATTCTCGCAGTCAAGGCAGGACGATTATGGGATTGATACTTTTTACCTATCTTGCTGCGTTTATCACGCTTATAGTCGCCTTTCGCTCCACCAGGCATCTGAGCGGCTCCGACATAAACGTCTTCAGGCTTGCGGTTTTGGCGATTTTCGCTTTTTCGCTCCTCTTTGCAACCGGATATTTATTGGCTCCTACCCAAACAGGCTTGGCTCTTATAATGCTGCGCTGGTCCGGTGCGCTTACCATGGCCGCCAGCCTGTGCTTTTTAAGGCTGGCCATTACCTATCCATATGGAAGAAAGCAATACCTGCTTGACGCAATCCTTATCATCGCGGCCGGAATTTTCGCCTGGCGCAGCGGGGGTACCGAAGACTACCTGCAAGGTGTCCGGTGGGGAAACCTCCAGCTGCTTCGAGCAACGGGTTCAAGATATTTCCTGTTCGAGGCACTGACCACCGGGAGCGGGATACTCGCGGCCTTTATTCTTTTAGTGCGCTCTTATATTATTCGCAGCAAAGTCTACAGCCAGCAAGTCCGCGTTTTCAGCGCAGGGGTTTTTGGCTTTGCATCCCTGAACTTCCTGCTCGGAACCTGGTTGCCATTCAAGGGTTTCCACTTCCTGCACCCGCTAACTCCCGTTTCGTCCATACTGGCAGTAGCCGCAGCGCTTTATATCTTTAATTCATCGCGAATTTTCCATTCACCGACCGTCGCAAAAACCATATTGTCACGCATACTCCTGTTTTTGCTTTTCGGAACCCCGCTCGGAATAATAATTAGCGTCGCGTTTATTGTAAATTCGAGCATGGCGTTTATAAGCGTTCTAGCCTGCGCCATTTTCTACTTCATTGCGGGGCAGCTGGCGGAAAACTTTGCCCAGACCAGATTCGGTTCGGCCCGCGATGAAAGCGCCCGCGAGAACCTGGAGGCGGAGATCGCGCACATAGACCTTTCCCTGGGCCGGGAATCCGTGCTTAAAGACCTGTTCGGAATTCTGGCTCCCACGTTTGGATGCGAATCGCTGACGGTTCTCAGCGAAACTGAAACCGGCGCACTCCAGAAAATATTTCCCGAGGAATCCACCCGTGCGGACTACGAACACGGAGACCCCATACTCGACGTAATTTCAGGCATAGACAGCAAAGTGCTGCTTAAAACGGACATCATTACATCTCCCTCCTACAGGGATGTAAAAGCCCCGCTCCTGACATTATTCGAAGCCTACAATACGGAAGCCATGATCGTTGCCAAAGAAGGCAGGCGCATTATAGGAATATTCATATTCGGCCCCAAGCGAAACGGCTCGGACTACGACGAGCTTGATTACCAGATGTTCCTGGCCATCCAGGGCAAACTCTTCGTCGTGGCATATTATGTGCGGCATGTAGCCAGGGAATCCCTTCTTGCCACCGTCGAAAAAGAAATCGGACTTGCCGACCAAATCGTGCGATCGGTCCAGGAGCACATCGACAAGGTGGAGCATCCGTCGGTGGATGTCTCCTTCATCTGCCGTTCGACGCGCCATCTTGGCGGCGATCTGTACGATTCGGTGCAAATATCCCCGCACCGATGGTTCTTCGTGGTGGGGGACGTTTCGGGCAAAGGGCTAAACGCGGCGATGTCCATGGTAATCCTCAAATCGATTATCAGGGGACTGCTGCGCGAAGAAAGCGACTTTGTAAAGCTCGTAGCCCGGACAAATACGTTTATAAAAAATCACCTGCCGCGCGGAACATTTTTTGCCGGACTCTTCGGGTTTATCGCATTGGATAAGGGTTCCATATATTTCATCAATTGCGGGATCCCCGCCGTGTTTTTCAGGTCGCCCGGGCTGGACACCGTCATCGAAGCGCAAGGCGAAGGCCGGATGCTCGGCATCGTAAAGAATGTGGAGCCGCATCTCAAGCAAAGAAAACTGCCCTTGACGCCGGGCTCAACGGTTGTAATCACCACGGACGGCATCGTCGAGGCCGAGAGCCTCCGTGGCGAGAGGTACGGCAAGGAGCGCATCGTGCGCATCATGAATGAAAACAAAGGCGCAAGCGCGAAAGCCATGGTAGATGCGGTCATTGCCAGCGCAACATCCTTTACCGACAATAAACTCGACGATGACATCACCATACTAGCCCTGAATTACTATGGACACAAGGAGAAAGCACAATGACGGGAATCAGCATACAGGTAAGCGAGCGGGGTCATTACACCGTTCTGACGATAAGCGGACCGATCAACAGCTATACGTTTTCCGAATTGCAGGAAAAAGTCCTGAAATTCGCCGGTAAAAAAGACCTCGCCATAGATCTTTCAGGAGTTTCGTCGATGACCAGCGCGGGTATCGGAGTTATGCTCGCCGCAGTGGAAGACGCGGAATCCACCGGCAAGAAAATTTTCATCGTTTCCCCTTCTGAGGTCTCCAGGCTCGCCATCGAATCCACCGGATTCCTGGAAACCTTCCCCATTATTTCAAGCCTGAAAGACCTCCCGACCTAAGCGGATCCAAATGCGCCCAACCACTGACCGTAAAAGTAAAAAAATATTCTTAAGGCTCGCAAAGTCCCGGAAAAGCATCATGCGCTTCGAGGCATTCGTCCGGCAAAGCGGGTTTCTGACCGAGCGGGAAAAATTCCTGCTGCTTATCGCGGGCAACGAAGTTTGTGATAATTTAATAACGCACGGGGAAGTGGGCTTCCGGGGAATAACCTGCTGCATCCGAAAGCAGAACGACAGGATAATCCTGTCGTTCTACGTGGAAAGCCACGCGATATTCAGGGAATTCGCCGACTGGCTGAAATCCTCGCCTACGCTCGAACCGCGCTTCGACGAAAAGGAAAAGCGCTGGCACGGACTTGGACTGACCATGTGCGGCAACCTCGCAAAGAGCATCCGCTACCGCCCCGGCATAAAAATCGACAGGGTCTACCTCGAGTTCGATATATGCGGCAGGGCGGTAAACCTTATTCCTGCCCTACCAAAGCCTTGATATAGTGAAGCCTTCCGTACAGTTCGGGATGTGCCGAATTCCTGCGGGATAAACGCCCTTTAAGCTTGCCAAGCGCATCCACCTTACGCGAGTCCATCCAGGTACGCATTTCCTCCAGTATTTGCGGTACGGCTTCAAAGCCCCGGCCATACAGCGCGGAACACAACTGCACGGCACCTGCTCCCGCGGACACGAGCCTAAGCACTGTCTGCCCATCATAGACGCCGCCCGACGCCGCCAAATCGAGTCCTACACGGCCTTCCAGAAGCGCTATCCAGCGAAGACTCTCGTGATACATTTCAGGGCTGCTTCGGCTTGGGCCGGCCTTCAGGCTCATTGAGTCCAAATCTATGTCCATCCGGTAGAAGCGGTTGAACAAAACAGCCCCGCGCGCACCGGATTTACCGAAACGATACAGAATATTCCCCGGGTTGGAATATGCAGAACCGATTTTTACCGCAACGGGAATCTTAACCGTTTTGCAGACTGCTGCCACTGTCGCAACCAGGGAATCTTCCATCACGGATGACGATTCTTCTATATTAAGAGGAACATGGCCAATATTCAGCTCAATAGCCGCCGCACCGGCGGATTCGAGTTTTTTCGCGAAATCGACCCACCAGGAACCGCCGGTACAGTTAATGCTGGCAAATACAGGAACATCAACCGACTTTTTGGCGGAAGAGACTAGATCAAGATATTCGGAAGTACCTTCGGACATGCCCATACCGCTCAGAAACGCCTCCGCTTCCGGATGGCTTTCCACTTCCCGCTCTATACCGGCCAACTCTGCCCGAAGCTGCTCTTCAAAAAGCGACTTGAGCACCACGGCAGCTGCGCCGGCATTGACCGCTGCCTCCACGCCTTTTAGGTTCGAAGTCAAACCGGAGGACGCGACAATAAGCGGATTCTTAAGATGCAAGCCTAAATAATCCAACGATAAATCCATGATAAATTCTCCTTCGCCTCTTGCAACGATGCTTACAATACAAAGTATATGCATGAAATCTTTGAAGAGCAAGAAAGAACAATGGAAAATATTCTCGCGAGGTAGGGGTCAGTTAGCGAGGCTCACCCTGTTTCGGCCCTCTTGTTTGGATCGGTACATGGCCTTGTCTGCCCGGTCAATTATCGATTTACCTGATAGATCGCGAAAATCGTCGAATTCTGCGACGCCAAGAGAGATTGTTACGGACAGTTTAAGCCCTTCATACTCGGTAACGCTCTTCGCAACGCTCTCGCGTATCCGCTCGGCGATGATATTTGCGTGCGCCAGGTCCGTATTTGGCAAAAGGATGCAGAATTCCTCGCCGCCATAGCGCGCCGCAATGTCGCCTGGCCTGGTACTTTGCTGCGTTAGACTGGCCACATGCTTAAGAACGGCATCTCCGCAAAGATGTCCGTAGGTGTCGTTGAATTTCTTGAAGTGATCAATGTCGGTCATGATAACGCAGAGTGGCTTGCCGCCGATGGAGCTCTGTTCCATCTTTTCTATCAGCACCGTATAAAAATAGTGCTTCATGCGCAACTTGGTCATCATATCGGTCGTAGTCATTTCGAACAGGAAGGTGTTGTTAATCGCTATTGCCGCAAGCGAAGCGATATTCAGCACGTATTCTTTTTCATAGTCGCTAAACTCGGTTCCCATGATCTGGTCGCCTAAAATGATCAAGCCATTGATTACACCTTTGGTCTTGAGGGGAACCACAAGTGTGGGACCAAGCAATTCCAGGCGCTCGAGTCCACCAAGCGAGCCAAGCCTGGTACGAATCTCGTCAAGCGTGTAGCAGCGGTACTCGCGGGAAAACAGCTTCATCGCGGAAATGTCCTCGGCGAGCGTGTAATCGGCATTATGATCGACCTCGAAACCCTTATAGTTTCGGTGTAGGCTGAAATGCGTTGAATCGATTCCCTTTTTTGCGTAGAGAGCCGCTTTGAGAACCTTCATTTGACCCATGATGGTATAGAGGATGGAATCAATCAAGATTATATAATCGAGCGTTGAGTTGAGACTTTTTGATATTTCGAGAAGCTGCTTCAGGTCGAATATTTGTTTTTCGTATTCTTCCCGACTCTCTTCGCTAAAATCGCTTTTAGATTCTGCCATACGCCTTAGTATTACACTCTCCGTTGGCAAAGTATAGTATCTAAACAGGGAATAATCCAGACGAATTGGAGATTTATGTGTTTTTATTACTCGCTTACCCGTTCTTTGTCTTCCATGCAACCGCTTTCTGGAAAATTTCAAGGCCTAGTCCACCATCAAACCCTCTCCGCCGATAGGGATGGGTGTCTGCATTTATAAAAGCCTCTGGATGCGGCATCATGCCTAAAACCCGACCGCTTTTGTCGCAGATACCGGCGATATCATGTACAGCTCCATTAGGGTTTAACCCGTCATATCGCAAAGCAACATGATGCCCGCTTTCCAGGCGCTCCAATACGGCCTGGTCCCGGGCCACGAAGCGTCCTTCGCCATGCCGGATTGGAAGCATGCGCGGCCCTAAGCCCGAAGTCCAGACACAGGGACCTATCTCGAATCGGACCGGAACCCAGTTGTCTTCGTAGCGGCCGTGATTGTTATGCACCAGAGAAACAACTGGTTCGCCCTTATTGTCAAAGTTCGGTAAAAGCCCTGTTTTTACCAGGGTCTGGAAGCCGTTGCATATGCCTATGACCAACCCCCCGTCGGCTACGAAACATTTGAGCTCTGTCCCCATTCGGGAGCGAAACAAGTTTGCCGCTACAAGCCCTGACCCTAAATGATCGCCGAAGGAGAATCCACCGGGAAAACCGAGATACTGATAGGCAGCCAAAACGGATGGGTCGGCAATAAGGTCTGCAGCATGCATACGCGTAGCATCCGCTCCCGCCATGGTAAATGCAGCAGCCAATTCTTCATCGGCATTAACTCCATATCCAGTAACAATTAACGCTCGAGTTTTCATGCAAAATTCCTCATACGATTGGCGTTTTGAAAGCATTTTCGATGGATTCAAGGCTCACCCTAATGGCTTCTTTATCCTCGATCTTAATGGAAAGCAGCTCCTGTTTGGTGGTTTCACCTATGTAACGATGGGGAGAGCCGCGCAGAGTAGCTTCAAAGCGCTCGCGATCCTGCCTCCTTATGGAAACCACGAAGCGGCCACCTGATTCGCAGAACAATGCCCTTGCAGCATATTCGGCGTATGCATGCTCTTTAGGGCCGGACCGCGGCAAAGCGTTCAGCGTGACAGTTGCGCCCAGGCGGCCTCCCAGGCACGATTCGGCCAATGCAACGGCAATACCGCCATCTGAGCAGTCGTGGCAGGAACGCACGATCCGGCCAGAAATAGCGTGCGCAAGCGCTTCATACAACTTTTTCGCGCGTTCAAGGTCAACATCCGGCGCCGGTCCATAAAGAGGCGCCGATACAATGGGGACAGGGCTCGAATTTAGGTTCGAATTTGGGCTCGAATTTAGGTTCGAATTTGGGCCGGGAAAACTTGAAGCGATGCGCTCGAACATGGTACAGCCGAGCTCTCCGTTTGTGTCCCCGAGAACATAGATTAGGTTACCCGGTTCCAGGAAGTCGGTGGATATGGACTTGCGCACGTCCGTTACCGAGCCCATGAGGGTGACAAGCAAAGTCGGCCTGACGGAGATCTTCCTGCCGCCCGCGTAGGCATCGTTTTTCATGGAATCCTTGCCTGATACAAGCGGCAGACCGTAACACAGGCAGGCTTGGCGAAGCCCTTTGCACGCGCGCACGAGTTGTGCCGCCTTGAAGGCGCCATCGGGGGTGCTCGCCGATTCCACGGGGTCGGGCCAGCAAAAATTGTCCAGCGCGGCGGCCTTGCCCGGGTCTCCTCCAAGGGCTATGTGCGCGCGGTAGGCTTCGTCTACAGCCATGCGAGCCATGACCGCCGTATCGTAATCGGAGTAACGGGGACAGATCCCGTGAGTAACGCTGACGCCGCGCTGCGTGGTATAGTCGATGCGCATCACGCCGCCATCGCTGGGCGCGTCGCGCTTTATGCCGGTAAAGGGCTTCTCCACGGAACGCCCCTGTACCTCATGGTCGTACTGGCGCACGAGGAATTCCTTGCTGGCTACGTTTGGGTCCGCCAGTATGCGAAGCAGGGTTTCGGTCCAGTCGCTCTTTATCGCGATTGGGTCGTGGCGTCTGGCGACAGGGCTCCATAGCGCCGGAATCTCCATGGCCGGCAGTCCCCGATGGAGGAACTCGAGCGACAAGAGCCCCGCGGGCTGCCCGTTGGCAGTTATTTCTATATAACCGGAATCGGTAAACTCTCCCACAACCGTAGCCTCGACGTCGCGGCGCAGCGCCAGCTCGGCGAGCTGCGCGATTTTCTCCCCGGCTACCGACAGGCTCATCCTCTCCTGGCTTTCGGATACCAGGATTTCCCAGGGAGAGAGGCCGGGATATTTGAGAGGACATTTGGAAAGATCAATACTAATACCGCCCGAAGACTCCGCCATCTCGCCCAAACTGGATGAAAGCCCGCCGGCGCCGTTGTCTGTAATTGCCTCGTACAAGCCAAGGTCGCGCGCCTCCAGGAGAAAATCGGTCATGCGCCGCTGGATTATGGGGTCGCCTATCTGCACGGCGGAAACGGGGCTCAGCTCGTCGAGAGCCAAGCTGGAGAACGTGGCACCGTGAATGCCGTCCTTGCCCACGCGGCCGCCCAGCATCACCGCCAGAGCTCCGGGCCGCACCGTTTTTTCCCATGATGGCAGCCCGTTTACGGTCTCGGGCATGATGCCCCCGGTACCGCAAAAGACAAGGGGCTTACCCATGAAACTTTCATCAAATAGAAAAGCCCCGGCGACGGTCGGGATTCCTGACTGGTTGCCTCCGTCCACGATTCCTTTGTGCACGCCTTCGAGAACCTCGCGCGGGTGCATGAGCCCCAGGGGAATATCGGCATCGGGTGTGGCGGGATTGGCAAAGCACAGCACGTTGGTATTGAAGAGCGGCTTGGCACCCATCCCCGTACCTAAAATGTCCCGGTTTACGCCGACGATGCCGGTAATCGCGCCTCCATAGGGGTCAAGCGCGCTGGGGCTGTTGTGGGTCTCGGCTTTTACGCACAGAACGCTGCCTTCATGAAAAGCCACGACCCCGGCATTGTCGGTGAACACCGAGCGCAAAAAAGGCTTCGAAGGCGCAAGATCCTCCGTGGTTTTTTTTATGTATGTTTTGTAAAGCGACTGAATTATTTCCGTGGGCTTCCCGGTTTCCTGGTATTTAATGGTGGCATTGAAAATTTTATGCTTGCAATGTTCGCTCCAGGTTTGGGCCAGCATTTCGATCTCGACATCGGTAGAATCGACGGGCAAACCGCGTTTCGTCCGTTCCTCGCGAACCGCGGGATCGGCGAAATAAGAGCGGATGCGTTGCATTTCAGGCAGGGTAAGCGCAAGGAGGCGCGAGCTTGAAAGCTCTTGCAGCGCTGCATCATCCATCGCGGCAAGCGCTATGATTTCGGGGTCAAGGCGGTCGTGCAATGCGGGAGCGGCATATTCAGCCGGGGGGCGGGTTCCGCTTGCCCATTCCGCGGCTCCGATTATTACAGAACTCTGGACCAGGGGGTTGTGCAGAAAGGAAGCGGCTCGAAGAGCCATGCCTCTGTCCAAAATTCCAAAAAGCAGATATTGCCTTGCCGTTGATACCGGCGGCGCATCTTTTCCCGTCTCCAATTTGAGGGCTTCATGCGCCGTAATGGCAAGCGTGTCGGTGACGCCGGGTTTCCATGCCACTTCCACCAGCCACGACCAGCCGCTCAATTCGGGATCGGCAGCGAGAAATCCGTCGAAACGCAGGGTTTGCACGACAGGATCCGAAAAAACAAGGCGCGCCAGGTCCTGGGACACAAGCGCGCCTGGCAGTATGACGTCCACTACCGCGACCGCGACTTCCGTGCCCAGCCGGCGCGACAACTTCGCGGCAATGCCGCGCTCGCGGCCGTCAAGGCCGCGATCGATAAATTTAATTTCGATACGCATTGGAACAAACCCTAGCCGATTCAGGTTAAAACATCAATACTCGAGCTGTATATCCTCGCTGGCGGACTTGTGCTTCATCTTTACGTACAGCACCGCGGACTCCCGCCTGTAGAAATATCCGGACGCATTGTAGATCTCGAACTCGGAATCCATATTATAGCTTATATTATATAACTTAATGTTGACGTAGGGCTTGATTCCGTACAGCGTCAGGTAATGCGAGATTCCAACGGGAAAGTCCGCCGTAAAGACGGCGGTCTTGGCTCCCTTCGCAAGGCGAAGCAAAGATGAACCGGTCCACGCCCAAACACCCGGCCCCAATTCCTTGTAAAAACTGACGGCATGGGGGTAAAAAGGAGAAATCGCGATATACGGGTATGCCGTCTCGGCCATGATTTTTTCCGCCGAAGGCTCTATGGTACCGGATTTTATAGTAATATACTCTGGAAGCGACCCATTACCGTCGCCGAGCTTGAGTATGCTGGACAGCAGACTCTGGCCTATTCCCGCGTAGATGGCTTTACCCGTAGCCTCAGCCATCTTTACGAGCAGTACGCCGGCGCGCAGGCCGGCAAGAGTGTCGGATCGGCCCTCGGAGCCCGTTTGAAGGAAGAACCCCGAATCGGTCTTTCGGATCGCCGATGCGATATTCTTATCCACTAGGTCGGCGGCGCGGGCGAAGGGATTTTCAGTTTCGCCAAGATATCCGCGGGCGGCGAGGTAGTTTTCCACGATCTGCAGCGATTGAAGGAGGTCCGACTGGGCAAACTCCATGGCTCGGGCCACCGACATAGCCTCCTGCGCCAAAGCATAGGGCGATCGGTCAAACAGGAATTCCACGATACCGGGCTTATAAAATATTTCTATCGATTTTGCCTGCACCATTTTTTCCAGAGTTTTTACCTCCGCCAAATCGCTTTCCTCGCGCGAACTCATCTTGCTCGCGGTATGCCCCGCGAAAACCGTGGCCTTCCAACTATAAGACTCCGGATAATTAGCCCTGACATAGGAGCATGCCTTTGCGGCGGCATCATAGCTTCCCCTGTGCAAAGCCTCGGCAACATATGCCATAAAAGCGGTTTCCGAAAATCCGGGGGTGCCTGATTCGTTTCTCCAGCGGATACTTTCGGGACTGAAGCGGCTGGACGAAAGCCCGTTCCAAGCCTTGTCCTGCCAGGCAGCGATTTCTTTGCCCCATAGCACCGGATCCAGGGGAGTCTGGGCAAGATACTGTACCGAAGATTCCGGCATATTCGCGTCCACCTGGCTAAGCACCAAAGGCCGCACCAGACCCCGCAGTATCACCAGCGATAAAAAGCCTTTTTCCTGGCCCACCGATGCATTTTCCAGCTTCCAGAGCTTGCTGCTCTGCTTAAGCCTCAGGGTGCTGGATTCGTCGACCGACGAAATTCTGGTACGCCCGGTCAGCTTGTAGGCAATAAAACATTTTGCAGCGGCTTCTTTTAAGGCAACGCCGACTACGACGGATCCGCTCGCGTCTTCCTTGACTGTAACTTGTTCTTTGTTGCTGAAATAAACAATAACACCAGTATCGGTTTCCGAGTAGCGCAGGGGAAAAGCCTTTACTTCCTCGCCGGTACCGGTGCGATATCGCAGCGGGTTCGTGGAGGAAAACAGGAGCCTGATCGAGGCATGGCCGATTTCAAGCGACTCCAAACCCGCCGCTTTGCCGGCGCCTCTTGCCTTGATCAAAAATTGCCCTTTTGAGGAGACGAGTGCGCCATCCGTCGGAAATTGCGTAACGACAAGCAGGACGAATACCCCAAGGTATAAAAATAAAATTGAAATGAATCTTCCAAAACCGGACATTTTCATGGAAAGGACTATACTGATTTTCCGTAAAAGCTACAAGTGCACACGATTATGGATGCAGGGGATTATGGAGTTGTGCAACGGCAATTTTCAAGCTATTATTTACCCGCCGTTCTCCTTGGCGAGAACTTTAAAATACGGGAGAAACAATGAGCTATCGCCTGCAATCAATACGATTTCTTTTTATTGCCTCGATTTTTTGTTCACTTGCCTTTACTGCTTGCGTAAGCGCGCCAAAGCCCGCTGCCAAGCCCGATTCCAGCCATCAAAAAGCTCTGACCGAACAGGAAAAGGACATGATGGAAGTCGAGGTAATCTATCGGCTTGCCAAAAAAGGAGAGCTGAAAGAGGCTGTCGACCGAATAAGCTTGCTCTCGGGCAAGAAACCGGAAAATGAGGAATACAGGCTGCTGCATGCTTCGCTGCTCATTTCCATGCAGGAGTACGAGAAGGCAAGGCTCATACTCAATGCCTTGCTGTCGGTAAAACCCGACAATGTCGAAGCCTTGTTCCTTTCGGCGGAAATAGACAGGTTCAGCGGAAACAGTAAAAACCTGGCCGCAACCCTCGAAAAAATCCTGCTCGCGAACCCCGGCAACCTGGGGGCTCTCGCCTCACTCGGGGATCTGCATTATGACGGCAAAAATTATGTAAAGGCTGAAGCGTACTTTGCGAAGGCGCTGGCGATAGAACCCAACGATGTCGCTTCCCTTACCGGCCTCGCGCGAGTCCAATATCGGCGGGAAGACTTTAAAAGCGCCAAGGCCAACCTGGACAAAGCCGTAGCCGCCGCCCCGGACGAACCACTTGTCTACCTTGACCGCAGCCGCGTGAATTACCAATTGGGAAAGTATGCGGAATGCGAAACCGACCTCAACAAAAGCATCGAGCTGGAACCATATTCATCCTGGAATTTTTTGGAGCGCGGCAGGCTTTACATGGATACGGGCCGGAGCGAAATGGCTCTGGCGGACTTCAACAAGTCCATCGAGCTGGACCCGGGCTACTTCCTGTGCTATGTCTACCGGGCTGCGATCTTTGAAGAGTCCGGGCGCGACGCCGAAGCCTTTGACGATTATAAAAAAGTAACACAGCTCAACGGCGACTACTGGTACGCGTACGAAGCCATCGGAGTCCTGGCTTTTCGCAGGCAATTATGGACGGAAGCCTTCGCCGCCTTTGACAAGGCAGCCGGATTTACGGAAAACCACGGCGAGTACTACATAGCCGCGGGATTGGCCCTTATGCTCAACAAGGAAGCCAAGGCCGCAAAAGACTATTCGGCCAAAACGCTCCCCAGGATAAACCGCGAAAAAGAACCTGCGCAATGGCTTATGCTGCGTCTTATATACGACCAAAACGAAACGACTCCGGAACTCGAGCTTAAGATAAGCTCGGAAAAAAGCATGGACACCAAAGCCGCCCTGCTTTTCTACCTGGGCGAATACTGGATAGCGAAAGGCAGACCCGAATTAGGCGGCAAATATCTGCTCTTATCCATTGGCGAGGACAGACAGGGAACCAACGAATGGCGCATGGCCGAAGCCGAGCTTAAACGGCTCGGAATAGAGCCGTGAGCCAAAACGAGTTTGCACGACTGCTTTCGATAACGGGCAGGTACCCCGCTATCGCCGTACAGGCTCACGATTTTCCCGACCCGGACGCCGCAGCAGCCGCGTTCGGCCTAGCGGAGCTTCTTCGACAGCACGGTAGAAGCGCTCGCGCTACCTGGCACGGCATGGCACGCAGCCGAAGCCTAGCCAACCTTGCGCTTGAAACAAGCATCAAACTGTATCCCGAGCCGCCAAAAGCCCCCGAAGCGCTGATTTTTGTCGACTGTGCTCCCGAAAACGGCAACGTAAGCATGGGAGACGCTTCGATCATAGCTGTTATAGACCATCATGTACCCGCACACGAAGTAATTGCTCCATTTGTAGACATACGCATGGAGGCAGGATCCTCCTGCTCCATAATCGCCCAATATTGGAAACAGTCAGCCCTGTCCCCACCGAAGGGATTTGCCACGGCCATGCTGGCCGGCTTGCAATCCGATACCGACTTCCTGTCACTCGGTGTAGGCTCGCTGGAAGTCGAGGCATTTGCCTTTCTTGCCCCTTTGGCCGACATTAGCGCAGCCACGCGCATGCTTAAAACCAATATGGAACACAGCGAACTGGTGGCCATTACCCGGGCTTTGGCGGTCGCCGACGTGTATGGCGACAGGATATTGGCCCAGGTAGACATGAATTGCAGCCAGGAAGCGCTTTCCATAGCCGCGGATCTGGCCCTACGTGCCCGCGAGGTTAAAATCTCGGTAGTCTACTGCGAGGACGGCGAGCACTACAGGCTATCGGTACGCTCCCGGGACCCGGATATGCCGGCGTTTATTCTGATACGGGAGTTGACGAGAGGCATCGGGTCGGGTGGTGGCCACGCACGCAGCGCAGGTGGTATCATCGCCAAGAAGGATTTCCCCGGCGATGCAAGCCTGCTTACGCGCCTTTCCGCAATTCGATAATGCTCCATTCCTGAATTTTTACTACAAAAATCGGAGATTAAATGACTGACACAAGCACTATAGTCGAGCTGAACGGCAGACGATTCGTCATAATCGGCACAGCCCATGTATCGCAGGAAAGCGTCAACGACGTTGGCCGGGCATTCGAGGAAGAGAAACCGGACCGGCTCTGCGTCGAGCTGGATGCCGCTCGCCTCAATTCCATGACCAATCCCGACTCCTGGGAAAAAATGAACATCGTCAAGGTAATCAAGGATGGAAAAGCCTTCCTGCTTTTAGCCAATCTCGCATTGGCCTCGTTTCAAAAAAAAATGGGTGCGGACGCGGGCATAAAACCGGGCGCAGAAATGCTGGCCGCGGTAAAAGCCGCCGAGCTTGCGGGAATCCCCTACTCACTGTGCGACCGCGACGTGCAAACCACCTTGCGGCGAGCCTGGAGCAAGTCCAATTTTTGGAACAAAGCAAAACTCCTGGCCCAGCTCGTCGGAGGAGCGTTTACTTCCGAAAAACCCGACGCCGCGGAAATCGAGAAACTAAAGGACAAATCCGAACTGGATTCCATGATGACCGAGCTTGCGGATTATCTTCCCAGCGTCAAGGAAGTACTCATCGACGAGCGCGACCGCTATCTGGCGGCCAAAATATGGTCCTCTTCAGGTTCTCGCGTACTTGCGGTGGTAGGCGCGGGACACGCGCCAGGCATTGCCGCCTGGCTTGAAAAATTCGCGGGCGGCGAATCCACCGATATCGGCGGCATCGACACGGTGCCTCCAAAGAGCCTGCTGTCCAAGGCCGCCGGCTGGGCGCTTCCCGCCCTCATCGTCGCTTTAATTGTAGCCGGTTTTTTTACCTCCGGCGCCGATAAGAGTCTCGAACTCGTCGTGCGCTGGCTGCTCCTGAACGGCTCGCTGGCGGCTTTGGGCTCGCTTTTGTGCCTGGCTCATCCTTTGACCATACTCGTGTCATTCGTAAGCGCGCCCCTCGCGACCCTCAACCCGTTTCTGGCGGTGGGCATGTTCGCCGGACTCTGCGAAGCATGGCTCCGGAAACCCCAGGTCGCGGATTTCGAGAACCTGAGCTCGGACAGTACCAGCATCCGGGGATTCTACCGTAACAAAGTAACCCATATCCTGCTTATCTTTTTCCTATCCAGCATCGGCGGGGCTATCGGCAACTTTATCAGCATTCCCGCATTGGCATTGGGGCTTAAATGATGGCGGGTAAGCGGGAAGTCGCGAAAGCCTAGTCTTTCAAGCGCATTTCGTTGAGCCCGTATTGTTCGGCATGTTCGCCTCCGCCGGCGGGTTCGACGTGCACCACGATGTCATAAACGCCTTCGATGCGGTCTTTGATGGCTTTTTCCACCGATTGCGCGATGTCGTGGGCTTCGCGTACGGTTTTGCCGCCGTCCACCTCGATGTCCAGGTCGATGTCGTAGAAGGACGCAAGCTTGCGGACACGAGTGCGGTGCGGGTTCCCGGCTCCGGATACCGAGCGGACAGCCTCGAAAACCGAGTGGTACAAGGCGGGATCGGCGCTGCCGTCCATTATTTCCTCACTTGCCTCGCGAAACACCCCGACTGCCGACTTCATGACCCAAAGACTCACCAGTATCGCCATGATCGCATCTACCAAAGGAGTCTTGAGCAGCTGCGTCAGGACGAGGCCAACCAGGACGCTCAGCGACATGATTACGTCGTTGCGCATGTTTTTACCGTTGGCGATCAGCATTGACGAGTTGGTTTTTTTACCGATGGCGAATTGCGTCCATGCCAGGAACAATTTGCCGATTACCGAGGCGATGGTTGCCCAGATAGCCAAAGCCGATGGAATCTCGCTGGACAAGCCGCTGCGCAGGTTATGGATAGTAGTCAGCAGCAATTGGGCTCCCGCGAAAAAAATGACAAAAGAAAGTATTGCGGTAGCCGTGGTTTCCGCTCGGGCGTGGCCATAGGGGTGCTCTTTATCCGAAGGTTTCACGCTTATCGAGGCTGCCATAAACGCTATGAGGGAAATCACGACGTCAGTCGAGGAATCCACACCGTCTCCCACGACCGCCAGGGATCCTGCGATGAAGCCGCCTGCTATTTTAACGACCGCCAATACCGCGTTGCCCCAAAGGCTTATGGAAGCGGCTAATTTTATTTGTCCTGTTCTGTCTTGCATAGAACGAGTCTAGATGTAAAAAAGCAAAAACGCAAGAAAAGAAGGGCTTTTGATAATCGATATCAATGACAGGCAGTACGCGGTTCACCCTTAAAAAAAATCGCTAATGCGCGTATCTTTCTTGAAATTTGCCTTTCTATCATCTATGATAATGGATACATCGGGTAAAACCGGAGGAGCATACTGTAATGGCCTATAAACTTGACGGAGCGAAATTCGCTACAATAGAGGAGCTTGTCGAAGCTCTTTATCCTATGTACGCTGACAAAATGTCCGAAGCAGAATTTAAAAAATATGCAGAGGAAAAAGCGGAGAAAAGCTGAGGCTCTTCCATGAGTGTAGATGAACGCTCGCGCTTTCGGCACGAAGCCCGCACCTTTCTCAATCATATAATTGGCTATGCCGAACTTCTTGCAGTGCAAGCCGAATCAAGCCCGGATCAGCTTCTTTCTTCCGCGCTTACGCAGATGAGAACCGCGGCCGTAGGGTTAAGGGAACCGGTTCAGGAATATCTTCTGGCACTGACGGCTGATTCCGACAAGCAGGCACCCGCCGAGGTGCTTGAAGAGTTGAAAAAAAGGATCTATTCCTATATATACGACGTTATTTCCCTAACCCAGACATCTCGCAGACTGGCCGTAGCAGCCGCTGAAAAAGACATACAATCCGATGTCCAGAAAGTCCATGAAGCCTCCAACTCGCTCGTAGACCTGTTCTCTGATTTTTCGGAGGAAGCATCCTATAACAAAAAAACAGGTGAAACGATACCGAATGCGCCTCGCGCGGCCTTCGTCGATACCGCAAAAGCAAAACGCGCGGGAAGAATCTTGATCGTTGACGACAACGAGTTCAACCGTGACCTCCTGGCACGGCATCTGGAACGCCAGGGTCACGTCGTATGCGTGGCAGGCGACGGGCGCGAGGCATTCGAGATATTGGAAAAAGCGCCTTTCGACATCGTGCTTCTGGACGTTATGATGCCGGGGATGAACGGTTTCCAGTTTTTGGAAGTGCTCAAGGCCGATACCAAGCTCCGCGACCTTTCGGTTATTGTAATATCAGCCCTCGAAGATTCGGTATCCATAGCCCACTGCATCGAAATGGGCGCGGAAGATTACCTTCTGCGCGAATTCGATCCCATCATCCTCCGGGCGCGAATCGACAACCTGCTTGAAAAAAAAGAATACAAAAAGCAAAACGACCTCGTGATGCACCGCCTGATGGATACGCAGACAAAGCTCGCGGCGGAGCTTCGCGACGCAGCTACCTATGTGCGCAGCCTACTGCCTAAACGCCTCCGCTGGAACCACGTTGCCGCCGACTGGGCGTTTACGCCCTCTCTCAGTTTAGGCGGCGACTGTTTCTATTACCACCGTATCGACGAAAACCGCCTCTGCCTATTTCTAATAGACGTCAGTGGACACGGTATCGAGGCAGCCCTGCTTTCCGTCACCATCATGAACGTCCTGCGAAACCTGAGCCTGGGCAATGCGGATCTCGGCTCGCCTGCCAGCGTCCTGAATCTCCTGAACCGATCCTTCCGAATCGAGGATCAGAACAACATGTTCTTTACCATATGGTACGGGGTTTACGACGCCTCCACCAGGACACTGCGCTACGCATCGGGCGGTGCTCCACCCGCGATATTTATTGGTCCCGATGGAAAGACGACGGAATTAAGCGGTAACGGTTGCATAATCGGAGTGGATGAAACCGCCGCTTACGAGGAAAATTCGGTAAGCATACTTCCGGGCTCCCATATGTATTTATTCAGCGACGGTATTTTCGAAGTACGCAAAAGCGACTCTACCATGCTGGAGTGGCAGGAGTTCATGGACATACTCCTCGTGCACCATCACGAATGCGCCATGGCTCCCTCCTGCCTGTCTCCGATAAACCGGATCGTGGAAGCGGTACGCGCCATTACCGGGCAGGAATATTTCGACGACGATGTATCCATCATGGAGTTTGCGTTTAATGACTGAATTGAAGATGCGCAGGCCAGACGATTTCCATGTGCACCTGCGGCAGGGACCCGCTCTGGCCTTATATTCAGCGCGATCCGCCCTGTATTTCGGGAGAATTCTGGTCATGCCCAACGTAACGCCTCCGATAAGGAGCGCCACGGGCGTCATTGATTACCGGACGTCGATAGAACGCGCGCTGACGGTGGCAGGCGGACTCTGCAGCGCGCTAATGAGCTTCAAGCTGATTCCCGGCATGGGAGCCGATGCCGTGTTTGCATGCGCCAAGGCCGGTGCCGTCGCGGGAAAATACTACCCGGCGGGCACAACCACCAACTCAGCCGACGGCGTTCCCAATCCACTGTCGATACGCGAAGAACTGCTGGCCATGGAAGAGTCCGGATTGGTGCTCTCCATACACGGAGAAGACCCCGCCGCGCCTGCGCTACAACGGGAAAGCGCTTTTTTACCGGTGCTCGAAAAGCTGGCTGCCGGGTATCCGAGGATGCGCATCGTCCTCGAGCATCTGTCCACCGCGGACGCCGTTATTAAAATTTTATCACTTCCGGACCGCATAGCCGCCACGATCAGCGCGCACCACCTTGCCTACACCGTCGACGACGTCCTGGGCGACCGGCTCGATGCGGCATATTTCTGCAAACCCGTCCTGAAGCACGAGTCGGACAGGCTGGCCCTGCTCGAGGCTGCGACATCCGGCTCGCCGCGCTTTTTTTTCGGCAGCGACAGCGCCCCGCACGCGCGCGCGGCCAAGGAAAGCGGCAAAGCCCCGGCCGGAGTGTACGCCGCGCCGGTTGCGCTCGCCATCCTTGCGCAGGTATTCGAACAAGCAGGCAAGTTGAGCGCACTGGAGCGATTCTGCTCCGAATCGGGTGCGCGCTTCTATGGACTTCCCCTTAACGGCGGGACTATTCGCCTGGCCCGCGAAGGATGGACTGTACCAGCCGAAATAGACGGCGTCGTTCCGCTGGCATCCGGCAAAATTCTAAGCTGGCAGGTCAAAGCCTAAACAGGCAGGAGACGCCGGATAGCGGCCGCTCTGCACGCCTTACGAGGATCGGTACAGGATTTCATTCTTGTGCAGTTCTTATAAAGATACTGGAAAAGCCTCTCCGAGGCTGGCTTTTCCTTTACATTCGATTATAATCAAGAATGCAGTGGGGTACATTATGATCGAGAATTCCGATACCGGCGGACGGGTATTATACAAGGACGCTGACCATCAATTTATATGGCTGGGTTCCGACTCGCACCAGAAACAAGGTGTCGTTCAAACCATGCAATACCTGCTAATCGACAAGGGTCGCGGAGTCCTGCTCGATCCGGGTGGAGTGCATCTGTTCCCCCGGGTCGTAGCGGCGGTTAGTCGTTATATATCCATAGAAGATATCGATACCATTTTCTTTTCCCACCAGGATCCCGACGTTTCCAGCGGGATAGCCCTTTGGCTCGGCGTTACAAAAGCAAGAATGTATATTCCCGACCTGTGGCGGCGATTTCTGCCGCATTTTGGCATCATGGATACGAGTCGCATCATGTCCATCGAGGAAACCGGCAAGTCGCTCAAGCTTGCCTCGGGGACAGAGCTCGTTTTTGTTCCGTCTCATTATATGCATTCACCTGCGGCATTCTCCTTGTACGATAACCGCGCGCGCATTCTATTTTCCGCCGACATTGGCGGCGCCGTATTCCCCGATGGCCAGGAAACAGTTTTTGTCGATGATTTCCCCGGACATATCAAGCATATAGAAGGATTTCACAAGCGCCTTATCGGATCAAACTCGGTAGCCAGGCTCTGGGTGGATAATGCCCGCCGACTTGCCCCGGACATGATAGCGCCCCAACATGGAGCCATTTACCACGGCGATTCCCTAAAAGCATTCCTTGACTGGCTTTCTGCCCTGAAATGCGGCATCGATATTGCAGAAACCCTGTACCGGATGTAATGCCATGGAAGAAACAAATCAGCTGACACAGCGGGATAAAAATTACGGAGACGCGATATTCCGGTTTTCCACCGGCTATAACAAAAGCGTCATACTTCAATCGGTAACTCAGCACTCACTGGATATACTCGACGAATCCATGTCGAACATCGAGTCGAGCCTGTCTACCATCGTCACGGCGTTCGAGGAGATTCGAGCCACCAGCAGCAGCACCACCATAAATGCCGAGCGAATTGACGGCATGATGGGCGAAATACAGATAAATAACGAGGCAATGAACACAGGCATCGCCGGACGCATGAGCGACGTTGAAAAAGGGGTTTCCAGCGCTAAGGAAATCGGAGCCATGTTCAATCTGCTGCGCGAAAAAACCAGCAAGGTAGTCGGCATTACGGGTTCTATACGAGACGTTTCCGACCGAACAAATATTCTAGCCATAAATGCGTCGATAGAAGCGGCCAGAGCCGGAAATTTCGGCAGGGGCTTCAGGATCATCGCCGACGAGGTGCGAACTCTCGCCGGTCAGACGGGCGATTTCGCGAAGCAGATAGATACCAGCCTCGGGGATTTCAGCGAGGCGGTAAATGCCATGACCAAACGCATGAACGAATTTGTGGAAATGTTCACCCGCTTCCGTGAATCTTTCGCCGAAGTTATGGCGAACTCGCGAGAAAACGCCACCAGCGTTAAAAACGCAGGTCAGCTTTTAACGCAAATATCAGGCGCAATCAAAGAAGAAACAATCGCCTTGAGCGATGGCCTCCACTCGCTTGAGACCATATCTTCAAACGCCAAAGATACGCACGCGGTCTTCGGCGCTTTAAAAGATAGTCATTCATTCCTTGATACTCTGCTCGGCAAGGCGGATTGATCCGGTGCGTGCCGTGATCACCGACAACCGGTTCGGAAACGTATCGGAGGAACGCGATGTGCTCGACCCGCTGGGAATAGACCTGGAAGTAGCGCAGTGCCGCTCATCCGCCGATGTGGGACGCGCATGCGCCGATGCCGACGCGGTACTGGTAAACATGGCTCCCGTGGATGCCGAAGCAATAGCTGCCATGCAGAATTGCCGGGTAATTGCCCGTTACGGAATAGGCCTCGACAATATCGATCTTGACGCCGCACAAAAGCGAAATATTAAAGTTTACAACGTAACTGGCTATTGCGACGATGATGTGGCTCAGCACGCGTTGGGTATGCTTCTCGCAATGCTCCGCGACATACCAGGCAGGAACGCTGCCGTTCATAACGGGGCATGGAACCTGCCTGCAGCCCAATACACCGTAGCCGGAGCCAGCATCGGGGTATTAGGATTCGGCGGATCTGGCAAAGCGTTTACGCGATCGATACTTGCCTTGAATCCCGCACGCATCATGGTCTACAGTCCCAGTACCGATCAAGCAAAGCTTGACGCGCAATTGGGGTCTCTCGCTTCCCTCATGGGCATCCCGCTTATCGCCGTAACCCGCGACAGGCTCCTCGCGGAAGCATCGATTATAGCGATACACCTGCGGCTCTGCGACGACACGCGAGCCCTGTTTAACGATGACGCCTTTGCCCGCATGCGACGCGGCAGTTTTCTCGTAAACACCGCGAGAGGTGCTATCATTGACCCTAATGCTCTGCAGCGTGCGCTCGATTCAGGTATTATTTCAGGCGCCGCTCTCGATGTGCTCGATACCGAACCACCCCCCATCGGCCACCCCCTTTTGGGACACCCGCGAGTGCTTTTATCCGATCATTGCGCTTATCGGTCTGTGCGCTCCATACATGAGCTGAAGCGCCGTACAGCGGAAAACGCAGCCAGAGGGTTAGGACTCCTGCCACCCGAATAAAGTCCCCTCAGTTACCGCCCCCCAAGCGCTTCCTTTGCACCCAGCAATTCATGCCCTGAACCTCCCAAAATGAGGCTCCCGGTAAAATATAGCGCGATACGGATATAATCAGCCCTGTCCCCAAGGGCATATTTTCGATCTGGTCCTGTTTCGAACTAGCCGTTGCAACAATTCAGCCGCCAGAGTATTCTTGCTCAGTGAATACAACTAACAACGATCGCACCACGACACCCCGACGCTCCGAACTGGCAATCTGCGGCATGGAAGCCGTACGAGCTCTCGCAGACGCGCGCCCCGATGCAGTCCGTCGCCTCTTTTTCAGCGAGGAAGCGGCACCCGCCTTTGGCTCCCTCTGTTCTCATTTGGCCACGCAGAAAAGACTATACCGCATAGCCGAATCTGCGGAACTTGAACGGCTTTCCGGCAGCATTCACCATCAAGGCGTCGTAGCTATGATTCACGACGATAAGCTTCAAACGCTCACCAGCGACGTGATTCAAGCCTGGGCAGCAGAAAACGCCAGAGTCCTGCTGCTCGACCGGGTAGGCGACGACCATAACCTCGGATCCATCGCAAGGTCCGCAGCCTTTTTCGGGTACAGCGCAATTATACTTACTAAAACGGAAGGCTCGGCGAAACTATCAACGAGCGCATATCGCGTAGCCCGCGGCGGGCTCGAACGCTTGCAGGTTTATATCGAAGACAGTGCACAAGCCTGCATCAAGCGATGCAAGGGATTACTAACCAGTGCGGGAGCCGATCATAGAGGAGGAATCGATCTCCGCGATTTCAAAGCCAAACACGGAACCGGGAACCTGCCTCCCGTAATCATCCCCAATGAAAATCCACGAGGTTCCGGCCACGCAAGAACCGGCGAACCAGAAATCGCCCCAAGCCCCAGCTCTCGTGGAATACTCGTTGTATTCGGCAATGAGGAGACGGGATTATCGGCAGGCGCCAGGGCTTCTTGTGATTACCTGATCCGCATTTGCGGTATTGGCTCAGTCGAAAGCCTCAATGTTTCTCAAGCAGCAACTGTTTTTCTCTACGAGCTTGCACCCACAGCCTGGACTGCCCAACCTTCTTTTTCGAGCCCGCCTGACAATGAATCACACGTTTCGCAAGGTGACTTCCCGAAGGCTTTTCGCCCAAGTGGTCAGTCACGACCCACGGATTCCAATAAGAGACCACGCCCGCAACATGACTCCAGAAATCCATTGCGCACGCCTTCCGGAACTCCGGGGAAACCCAGGTTTACCCGCCCCGACAGGAAGTAAAAACGCATGCGGGTCATGCTCGATACGAATTGCATCGACGCGCTGCTCAAGGACATAGAAACCTATTCAGCCTTGCTGAACCGCAAGGATATTCGGCTGCTGGTAACTCAAATACAAATAGAGGAACTACAGGCTATTCCTGAAGCGCAAAAGCGCCAAGCAGCGCTTGCGATAGCAAAAACTCTATGCTCAACACTTACTGCACCTTCAACAAACGGGGAACAAGGACAATGGGACTTCAAACATGCCCATGATAAAGCCATACTTGCAGCCTCAAAACACTGCCGCATGCTTGTTTCTAATGATTTAGGCCTTCTTAACCTTGCAAATGCAAATGGGAAACGGGCAATTACCTGGAGTGTTTTTGTGAAGAATTTTGTATTTTCAGCTAAAAAGTTTTAAAGACTAAATAAAACCGAAAATATTAAGACTTTGGGGGGACCTCTGTTTACTCTCACCCCATACATGAGCCCTGGTACAAGCTTCTTATACGCGACTCCTATACGAGCCCTGTCCCCGAACTACCTTGCGCCTCTGTACACGCCACATGCAGGTGCCCTGTCCCCGAACTAACCCCGACATACCCTGCCCCTCTATACACTTCACCTATACGAGCCCTGTCCCCGAACTTCCCCCGACATACCCTGCCCTTCTGTACACATCACATGCAGGAGCCCTGTCCCCAAACTACCTTGCCCCTCTATACACTTCACCTATACGAGCCCTGTCCCCGAACTTCCCCCGACATACCTCCCTCACCAAACTTTTTTATTTTTCGAATGCACTACAGTAAATCACTGCGTTGATTTAGTATGAGACACAGAAGAATCTTACAAGACGGGGCTTGCTATCATGTCACGGCGCAAGTCAATAAAAAGGATATGATCCTTGACATTTGCTCCACCAAAGAACTATTCATAGAGGTTCTAAAACGAGCTAAGGCAAAATACAAATTCCGCGTGGAAAATTTTACCGTCATGGGAAATCATTATCACTTGATGATTCAACCAAAAAACGGGATTTCTTTATCCGCAATAATGCGGTGGATAATGAGCGTATTTGCCATGGCATATAATCGCCGCACTAATTCCTGCGGGCATGTATGGAATGGCAGATTTTTTTCAAGGATTGTTGAGAACCTCGATCAGTTTTTAAAAATATTCGGCTATATTGACGAGAATCCCGTTATGGCGCAATTGGTTGAGAATAAAACAGATTGGCGATTCGGAGGAATTTGGCATCACCGTCGGGGCTTACACTCGATTGTCGATGAATCACCTGAGTTTATATTACGTTTTTTCCCAGAACACAGGTGCTTTTGCCCTTAACACCAAGTTCTATCACGAGGAGGACAATAAAACAAAAACCAGATGCAAGCCTTTCGCTGGCACCTGGCTTTCCATAACGCTTCAGAAACAATAATTATGGTGCCGTCGCCACCATGAGCACTGCAGGATTTGAAAAATCGAGAGGAATTGTCACTGCTCTCGCAGCCAATTCAAGGTTTAGCATATAAAGAGCCTGCTTGCTATCCCCCATAAGTTCCAGGTTCTGCAGTATTTCGTTGGCATTTTTCTCTTCCTCGAGCTGCTCATTGATATACCAGCGAACAAGATTCTCGGTACCATAATCCTTTTCTGCTTGAGCGAGTTCCAGCAATTCCCGAATTGAGGCTGTTACCCATTTCTCGTGCTTGAGAACCTCCTGAAAAGTTGCCTTTATGTCAGCGCTTTTTATTTCGGGCGCATCAATCCTGGCAAGAACCGGAGCTGCTCCCTGATCGATAAGATAGGTATAGAATTTCATTGCATGAAACATCTCTTCGTGGAACTGGGTCATAAGCCATTTCGCTACACCTAGATAGCCAGTGCCTGCGAGCTTGGCGGACATTGCCATATACAGGTAGGCGGAATACATTTCTCTGTTTATCTGAAGATTAATCCTGTCTGCAAGTTTCTGTGAAAGCATGTGTTTCTCCTTGTAACGTAATAATTAGCAATTCGGCTGGTCTACGGTGCCGTTTTTAGTAATATAGTGAAACCTGGATAGAAATTCAAATTTGCCGGGCAGTTAATGATGTTCTCTGATTATCAAGCCAAGTATTAACAGGTTGTTGAAAAAGCTTGTGGCTTTTCCAACAATCTTAAACATTCCTCGCATTTGATTACAAATGCTACGGTAATGTTACATTTTGGAAGTGTTGAAAATCCTCATCCGAGGTTTTTCAACACCCAATTAAAGGACTCCTCTATAAACTATGCCTCCCCTTTGAAACACCCAGCCTGGTTTTCCCCTGGCTGGGGACAGGGCTTGAGAAGAAGGTGCTGCCTGGATGTCGCAATTTTCAAGCTGCAAAAATCAAATATTGGAAGCTCCAATAACCCTGTCGGTTATCAGAACTTCCAATATGTCTGTTTGACCAAAGAAATGCCGTTAAAACATATTCCTTGTTATTTTATTTTTTTACATGCATAATAAAACGAGTATGAACAATCTGTTTATCTTATATTCTGCCCTTGCAGCCTTCGGCGTAGGGGTAACCGTTGTAGATCTATTTGGAATCTTCGACCATTTTTCAGGTTCGGCATCCGGTGGGCATGCTGGCAGCCACGATAGTGATAACGATGGCGGGCATCCCGCCGATACGGTATCGCACGACGGAGCAGGCCATGATTCCACCCACCACGACGCCATCAGCATCAGCCCGATGCATGATGCCCACCATGGCAACACTCTTCATGCGTCAGGGCAGGAAACTCATTCCGGTTCATATGTAGCGTCCGCCGACTCAGGCACAAAAATCGTCGCAAAAACCCTGGCTGTTTTGCGCTCTGGCGTTTATTTCAGCCTGGGGGCGGGGCTTACTGGTTTATTTGCCCTGTTAACCAAAGTTTCGACGGTTCCGAGTCTCCTATGGAGTGCAGGCGCAGGCATTTTTATAATGATTTTTGCGCGACTTTTACGCTCCTTTATCCGCAAAGACCTGGATTCCTCGCTAAAACCCGAAGAATTTCTCATGGAACCGGCTATAGTGAGCGTTTCTGTCCAGCCCGGGGCGATGGGCAAGGCAATCGTACGTCATGCGGACCTTGAAACGGAGTTATTTGTCCGTGCTAAGGATGCTTTGCTTGTAGTAAAAAAAGGCACGATGGTAAGAATTGTGGATTATACCGACGACTGCTATTGGATAGAACCCGAGTTATAACGCATTTTTTCTATTGTAGAAAGGGAGGATCGTGTTTATGGACATTATCAAGGAAGCGTTTGCGAACGCTTCGGGCTTGCTGTTTGGAGGACTTGGAGTCGTGGCTTTCATTGCCCTGGTGGCGCTCTTGAAGGCAACAATCCGCGTTGCGTCTCCGGACCGCATCCTCGTGGTTACCGGCCGCAAGACTACGCATAAAGGTCGAACATTCGGTTTTTCGGTGGATCGCGGGCGCACGCTCGTGATTCCCTATTTTCAGTCCATGGGCAGCCTTGATCTGGGGGTATTCCCGGTCAATGTGCGCGTGGAAGGCGTAAACAGCGCCAACGGCATCACCGTTGGGGCGGACGCAACCGCCTGCGTATGCATCGATGACGACGACGACGCCATGCTTTACAGCGCGGTCGAGCGACTGATGGGCAAGGACAACAAGCAGATATACGACCAGGTTCAGCAAACGCTCGTGGGAAATTTCCGCGGTGCGCTCAACAAGGCAACCCCGCTCCAGGCTATCGGCATGGAAGAAATAGCCGAAGGCCAGGAAGACCATGTCGATTTAGGCGAACGGGCGCAATTCCGCGCAGAACTGTTAACAGATATTAACTCCGATCTCAGGTCCTTCGGCATGAAGGTGGTTTCGGTTTCCCTGCAAAAAATCTGGGACACGTCCAATTACATCGCCAACCTTGCGCAGAAAACCCTGGCGGAAAAACGACGCCAGGTGGAGATAGAGGAATCCCGGCTGCACGCCATCGCCGACCAGTCGGAAAGCGACGCGCGCAAGCATATCGAAGTTGCAAAATCCCAAGCCGACGAGGCAATAATCCTGGCACGTCAGGAACTTGAAGTATACCGCAGGGAGTCAGCCGGTCTTGTAGAAGGCGCAAGGCTCATGGCCGACCAGTCAATCGCGGAATCAAAAAACTCCGGCGAGGCTGCGGTCCAAGCCGAGCTCATCGAACTGCAGAAACTCAAGAACATGTCTTCCGTTACCCTTGGCGCCGAAGCCCGCGAGGAATCGGCACGGATGGTCGCAGACGGCGAAAGCCAGGCGGTAGGTATCCGCGAATCGGCACGCAACGAAATACTCAAGTTCAAAGCCAAGTTATTGGCGGACTACGGCGACGACGCTTCCAGCGTCATGTTCCTGCAGCAAAAACTTCCTGCGCTGTTCGAGTCTTACCTCGCCGCAATCGAGCACGGCTCGGTGGACAATCTCGTCGTTATGAACGACCAGGAGGGTTTCTCCGGAGCCGTGAACCGCGGACCTCGGGCTTTCGCGGATTTCCTGCATACTTTCACCGAGGCTTTCGGAGTCGACGTCAAGGCGCTTGCCATGCCCGATTCGAAAAAAGGAGCTGCCAAATGATAGCGTTCATACTTGCACTTGGCGGCTTGGTAGGCATCACCGTACTGTTTCAGCTGCTTACCAACATGAAGATAGTCGGAGGAAACGAACTGGGCGTCGTCGCCGGTTCAGGAGGAAACAAAGGTTTCCGAACGCTGTCCGGCGGACGCGCCTTTATCATCCCGCTGTTACAAAAATTTAACAAATTTGACCTGACGCCCGTTACCATCGAGGTTGTGGTAGATTCCGCGCTGGCAGCGGGTATCGTGCCGCTCAACGTCAAATCTACGGTGTCTTTCGCCATCGCCAGCAACGAAGTTGGCCGCAGCCACGCAGTTACGCGTATTCTGTCGCTTGCCGCCAACCGAGACAACCTGCGCCGCGTTGCGAGCGACATTATCGAAGGACACCTCCGCGACTCGATAGCCAGCATGACGCCCGAACAAGTGATGAAAGACAAAGACACGCTTGTAGCCAAAATGATCAACGTATGCAAGAACGACCTGGAAAACATCGGGCTTGAAATTACCACGATGAACATTGCCGACGTCGATGACCACCGCCTGCCGGGCGTCGAGGAACCGGATCTGTATATGGCGCTGCTCAAGCGCATCCAGTCCACCAATGCCGAGACCAAGGCGCGGCAGGCCCAGGCGGAAGCCAAAGCGGCAAGCGCAGAGCAGGCTGAAGCCCGCCGTGCGGAAACCGAGGTGAAAAACCTGAAAAACGAGCTCGAACGTCTCAAAGCCGACGTTCGGGTGCGCATGGCACAGGAATCCCAGCGACAAAAAGTCGGCGTAGAACAGGAGGCTGCCAATGCAAGAGCCCGTGTTTCTGGCATCAAGGGGCAGGTGGAAGCCGAAAAGCAAAATATTGAAATGTTAAAAAATAAGTACAAGGCAGAGGTCGTCACGCCCTCGATCGCCACAAGCATGAACGCGATACTAAAAGCCAAGGCAGACGTTGCTCAATGGAAGGGCGTAGCGCAGGCCGAGCTCAACCAGCTCGCAGTAACGTTAAAAACCATGCAGGATGCGGGTGGTGAGGCCAGGCGCGCCTGGATAATCGACAACTTCGAGAAGCTGTTTACCCCGTTTGCGGGAATGCTGGCCAAGTATCCGGCAACACACGTATCGGTTCTTACGGGAGCCGGCGGCGACTATGCCCCTATTTCGGCGATTCACCCCAACGCCGTCATGTCCGCAAGAAACGATATGGTCGCGGCAGCCCTCGAAGGCGTGTCCAAGCCGGACACAGCGGGGAAAATAGCGGACAAAAAATAATCCGATCTAAATTAAAGCGGATGCCCGCCTGCCTACCAGGGCAGGCGGTTTTTTTATCGCTGATCGCGACCTTTCGCAAAATACATGCGCTTGTCGGCAAGGGACAACAACTCCTCCAATTCCGGAAGCTCAGAGCCGATGGCAGTGGCGGTTCCTATGCTTGCGGAAAGTGTTATAACAATGGTTCCGGAATTTATCGTCGCGCAGCATACCAATTGCCTCAGTTTGCCTGCGACAAGCTTTACGTCATCCTCGCTGGTCTCAGGAAACGCAAATACGAATTCATCGCCGCCGTACCTCCCTAGAAAATCGCAGGTGCGGAGCGCAGAAGCGCACAGCTGACTGACCAGGCAGAGAGCCCTGTCCCCGATTGTATGCCCGTGCATATCGTTAATTGTCTTGAAAGCATTCAAATCCATGATGGCAACGCTGAATGACCGGCCATAACGTCTGGCACGCTCCAACTCGAGACGCCCCCGCTCAAAAAAGCTGCGGCGATTCATGAGGCTCGTAAGCTCATCCGTCGAAGCAAGGTGTAAAAGCCTATCGTTCAGGGCTACCTGGTCGCTTATGTCGCTCAGCCGGTAAATCGTCCCCATCAAGTGGCTGTTCTTGTCCAATAATATTGTAGCCGCAACGGTATAGCTTCTCTTGCCTTGCAGCGTGGCTACCTGAAAAGCAAGCGGCGGTTCTGCCGGAAGGGGCAGTTCCTGTTGCACTAGAAACGGCAGGAGAACATCATGTGCCGAAACTACCGATTTATCATTCTTCGTGGCTAAAGCGGGCAATAGATCAGAAGCCTTCCGATTGTAATCGACAACCGTTCCCAAAGCATCGGCAACAATGAGAGCATCGCCCATTTGCTCAAAAATCCTATCACGGGCAAGCGGTAGAAGATCATGCAGCCGAAACCGCGTGAAACCCCAGGCAAAGAAAGGTGCTGCAGCAGCCAGCAATACCGGAGAAAAGTCTATGCCGTTGGGAGTCAGGTTCAGCAGATACAGGATGTTACCCACCCAAGGCAAAAGCGAACCTGCCAAAAAGCATAAAGCCTGCCTTCTCCGGTAAATTTTTTGCGTAACTGCGCCTTTAATAAAAACAAAAGTTCCAAAAACCAGTGCCAGCTCAAGATATGCAATACTCACAAAATACCAGGGTCCTCGCTCGAAAGCCAGAATGGTCATTCCATTTATAACCCTGATGGTCGGGTTTATATAAAACAGCGAATGCTTATCCTGCAATAAAACAAGCACGAACGTGATGGCCGGAATGACAAAAAACATGGGAGCCGGCAACTTGAAACGGCTGCCTCCCTCATAATCCCGGACTATCAGAATCCAGAAAGCAGGAAGAAATGCAATGCCGATATATTCTATCCGGATCAGCAGCAATACCAGCTCAAGCGACTGGGACTTGAGCTCAAGGGCATACCCGCCGGCATAAAATACAAAACAGACGCAAAGAAAAGCAAACCAACATGTCCCCTGCTTTTTCAAAGCCTGAATAAACGCGAATACGGCCAGGGTACCGCTGCTTCCAGCGCCCATCAACAAGGCAATAAGCACAAACATGTCTATTTGCATTCAGGACCTTCCTTAAATACATCTATCCCGGTTTTTACTTTGTCAGAGAATCTGCCCCAGCAGAATAACATACAATACCGCAATAAGGAAAAAAATCATGAGCGGCAGGGCTATGCGCCGAATCGTCGTGGCCGAACCCGTCCCAAAGTGTTCCGCACTGACAGCCATGCAGACGTGCAATGGACTCAACATCATGCCGGCGTAACCCGCTGCCCCGGAAAGAACCACGACGGCCTCCCGTGGAAAGCTTCCTTCCGCCGAGAACAGGCCAAGCACAATGGGAAAAGCCAAGCCGACATAACCGAATCCAACCCCGGTAATCAATCCGGCAATGAACGGAAGCAGCACAGCCACAATTAACGGAGAAATACCGAGTGTGGATAGCTCTGCCGTTGCGGAGCCAGCGACACCCCCGGCTTCCAGCAGCGCTGAAAAGCAGCGGATACCGGCGATCACGGCGACCATCTTGATCGATGCCGGAGTTATGGATTTCTTGAATATTCCCTTCGCCCTGTTACGAAAGATGATAAACAGGGAAGCTGCTGCTAGACCGATCAATATCGGGAAGAATCGCCCCGCTAAAATGTTTACCCTGGCCGAAAAACCTAAATATTGCCCCAGAAGCTTCCATGCGACATCAAAAAAAACATACGTTCCCAAAACTATTGCCAGAGGTGCAAATCCTTTTATCGCGAGCGAAAGCCGGGACCCAGAGTTGCGGGCGGGGGACAGGGCTCCGCCAATTCCGGCCTCGTTGATGGTAGCAGAGTTTTTTGTCCGTTTCAGGATAAAAATAGTACCTAGAACAAACAAAGACACCGGAGCGTATAGATTCAGGAGTATAAGCCGGCCCACCGATATGTTCGCGAGTGTAGAAGTAAGGATAAAAGCTGGGTATAAAGGCCAACTCAGCTCGAGATTATGCCTGAACCAGTAATTTATCGCTGAAAGCCTATCCGCCCCTTGAGTACGGCCAGGATCTAGCGCATCCACAAGTGGAGCGGAAAGGACCGCCCCTCCGGGCATCGGTAGCGTTCCAATCAGTAAAGGCGCGATAGGCAAAGCGGCATTGCTTGTTCTTGTAATAACCCGAATCGCATTGTTGAATGCATCCAGTGCGCCTGCGTTTTTCATGGCAATGGAAAAAGCCATAATACTAACCATCAATCCAAGAAGAAGCAGAGTATCCGGATCGAGAATCTCGAGAATTATGGTTAAAGCCACCTGTTTTGGGGACAGGTCTTGGAAAAAGGCAAAAACAACACCTCCTGCAAGTGCTGCCAGGCCCAAATGGACTTTTTTTGCGCTCGCAAGAACGATAAGGGCAAATATTACAAGAATTTGAAATAGAACTGGAACAACCGACACAAAAAACCTCCCCTGAAGTTCAATATCATGGGATTATAAGGGTTTATTTATCCGCTGTACAAGGATTATTTCGCGGCAGCATATAAAGTGGGGACAGGGCTCAGCTAAAACGGCTTACAAAGTGGGGACAGGGCTCAGCTAAATCGGTATATAAAGTGGGGACAGAGCTCACTATAAAAAAGCCTAAAATCGGTAGGTAAAGCTTCCTTCTATGGCGATTTTACCGGTATTGGAGAATTGAGCCCTCTGGAAACCGTATAACACAGCCTCATCAATATCAGAATAACCGCTGCCGCTTCCGGGCATTATCGTTACTTGCTGGAGTTGAGCGCCTTTTCCAGCCGAATATGCGGCCACCTTAAAGCGGAGAGTTACAGGTCGCAGGTTTTTGCCATTTTTATAATCTGCTGATTCTGTGTCAAATCCTGCATCCTCCAAAATAATCCAAAGCGTTGGACGAAGGCTAAAGTCAGGCTGCTTACTATTTTTCAATTGCCAGGAATTCCCCTGCCTCAGATAAGCGGCTTCAAACTCTTTTTTTCGCATGGCGGCGGTACCGCTTAAGCCGCTCAAGTCCGGTATTCTGGCATATATCGCGTCGGAAACCGTAAAAGGCAGCGGCATAAATAGATTTATGGGCACATAGCCGCCTCGCCGTACGCTGTCCGGGCTCCCCATTACGGAAATATCGTAAGAATTCCCTGCTTCGGAACCCTTCAAAACGAGATTGCCGGCCCCCGTGGAAGGCTGGGCGATTGGATCAACTTTAGGTGCTGCCGGTTTGGGCTTAGCCGGGTCCGGTGCGGGAACCATCTTTGCAGGCATAGTTACAGTCGGCGAAGGAACGGACACTTGGGCAGGTTCGGCAATTTCAGGGGTTGGCGCATCAGGCTCCGGAATGACGATTTCTTCAGTAGGAGCATCTACCCTGACCTCGTCTACACCCTCAGGTTTGCCCAGCCGCACCACGATGGGACCGGAAAAATCCGTGAACTCCTTGACGGAGAAAAGATTGGAGAGCATTATTCCCGCGAGGAGCAAGGCATACAGCAAGGCGGCGATGGAGACGGAAGTTATATTTCGTTTACGCTCTTCGCGTCGAAGCCATGCGTCCCGGACACTTGTCATGGTCCGGGCTTCGCAGTTTGCGTTGCCAGCCCTACCGCATCTACCCCATTCTGCCTTAACGCATCCAGAAGACTGACCACAAGCTGATAAGGCGCGGCGGCTTGCGCGGACAGCGTTGCGCGCACGTCAGCCGTGGTCTTGCCCTCCAGCTGGCTCTTGATCACGGCAACCGCGCCCTTGGCATCGGTGCGCACCTTGTTGACGTACACTTCCTGATCGCTGACCGCGACTACGGAGAGCTCGGTCGAGGTGATTGCCGCCGCGGTGCTCGAATCGGGCAGGGTCAGGGCGATGCCGGGAGCCATCTTGAAGGTGCTCGAAATCATGAAGAATATAACCAATTGAAACACCACGTCGATGAGCGGCGTCAGGTCCACGATGACATTAGGTTTGAGGCGGCGTTCGAATATCATTGGGGGCTTGCCTTGACTGCCGGTTTTTCCGGCGGTCGCCGGCCGTTTTCGTCGTTCCTTCGGCCCGAGCTTATCATGAGGATGAGGGCGTTGACCTGGCTCTCCATCTTGATGAGGATGAGGTTGACCTTGTTTACGAGGATGTTATAGAAAATTACGGCAGGCACGGCGACCACGATTCCTCCCACCGTGGTGATGAGTGCCTCGGACACGCCTTTCGCGAGGATGGATGGATCGGCTACCGCTCCGAATCGGCCCAATACTCCGAAAGCCTTCATTGTACCCGTAACTGTTCCCAGCAGTCCCAATAGAGGCGCGATATGCGCGATGGTTCCCAAGGTCGATACGTTTTTCTCCAGCCGGGGGATTTCCTGGTTGGCGGCTTCTTTGAGCACTTCTTTTTGGAGGGCGTGCGTGTACTCGCGATGATCGATTCCCACTTTGATAAGGGCCGAAAGCGGAGACATGTTGTTGTCACAAATGGACAACGCCTCATTGTAGTGACCTTTTACCACCGACGCCTTTATTCGCGCATACAGTTTGTCCTCGTCGACGTTGATTCGCCTAAAATATAACAAGCGCTCAATGATTATGACCGCGCCTACCACGGATAAAAACATTATCACCCATAATACAAAGCCGCCCAGTACGATAAAATCAAGCATTATAGCGCCTCCATCGTCATTTTTTTCAAAATGTCACGAAAATGCATCTATAAAATAGCACATTTCGGGTATTAAATCTGTTTATCCATGTATTCGACGCTCTGATGGCGGAAATAAGTCTCATACAACTGCGCGTAATGGCCTCCGCGTGCGAGCATTTCCTTGTGCGATCCTTCTTCGATGATCGTGCCTTTTTCCAGCACGATGATCCTATCGGTAAAACGCACGGTGGAAAGACGGTGTGCAATGACTATTGCGGTGCGGCCTATCATAACCGTTTCGAGGCCTTCCTGAATCTGAGCCTCGGTAAACGGGTCGACGCTTGAGGTCGCCTCGTCCAGAATAAATATCGACGGATCTTTTAAAAGGACCCTGGCAAGCGATACGAGCTGCCGCTGTCCCATGCTAACCGACGAGCCCCGGTGGCCGGTCTGTGTGGAAAGCCCCTCGGGCAAGTCGTCCACCCAGTCTCCCCTTCCCAGGGACCGTGCGGCCTTTTCCACGTCCGCGTCGCTGGCTGCCGGCTTCGCATAGCGGATATTCTCCAGCACGGTTCCGGGAAACAGGAAGGGATCCTGCGACACGAGCCCGATGGATGAGCGCAGGGTATCGAGGGGAATCGCGCGGATATCAGCGCCGTTTATAGCTATGGAGCCCCCCTGGAATTCATAGAATCGGCAAAGCAGTTTTACGATGCTCGATTTTCCGGCGCCGGTCCTTCCGACGATGGCTATTTTTTCCCCAGGAGCAATCCTTAAGGAAAAATCCGCGAGAACGGTTTCCTTGCTGGAGTAATAAAAATTCACTTCCTGAAACGTTATTTCCGAGCCGCATTTTTCTTCTTCGCCGCAAACGGGAATCTGCGGCTTTGTTGGTCCGTCGGCCGCGCTTCCGCCCGATTCCGCGGCTGGAGTCTGCCTGACCCGCGGTTCGCGGTCCACGAGGCTGAATACGCGCTCGGCGGCGGCAAGGCCGTCCTGGAGCTGGCTCCAGAAGCTGGCTATGTTTAGGAGCGGCCACCAAAAATACGCCACTGCCTGCATGAACAGAAACCACTCGCCCAGGCTTATGGCGCCTGTCCTTACAATCTGGCCGCCAGCATAGGCGACAGCCCCGTTACCGACGCCCGCCGCAATCGCGACCACGGGAAAAATAAGCTGCATTACGATGCCGCGCCGCAGATGGTAGCGGTAGGATAGCTTATTGTCGATTTTAAACTCGTTCCATAGCGCCCGTTCCCGGCGAAAACCCTTGGCTACCGATATGCCCGAAATCGATTCCTGAATGCGTCCGTTTACTTCCGCGGTAACGCGCTTGGCATTTTTGGTAACGAAGCGGGCAAGTTTGCGGAATCCTATGGCAACGCCAACGGCGAGGGGCGCCATGGCCAGAAGCAGGAGCGACAGGCGCCAGCTAATGCCCATCAGATACACGAAGAAAAACGCCACGAGCATCAACTGCGAAAGGAAATCGGTTACCAGAGCGATAATTCCCGCAAAATCCTCGGTATCCGTAGTTATCCTGCTTACAACCTTGCCCGAGGAGTTCTCGTCATAGAACGACAGGTCGTGCTCCATAGCCTTGCCAAAAGCGTCCGAGCGTAATTGGCTGATGCTCTGACCCACGACACGCCCCGACAGGTAATGCCTGGCGAAATTAAAAAGCCACCCTATGACGCCGAAAGCTCCTACGGCGCATGCCAATCCTATAATCACTCCCGTTGCCGTTGCGGTAGCCGCCGTATCCAACGCGCGGGCAATTACCGTAAGGGCAGCGAATTCGGATAGGGCGGCCGCTGCGAGCACAAACCCCACGACGGCGAGCCTGGCCTTGAAGGGCATAAAATAGGCGCCCATCCTCTTGAACAATTCCCTATCCGTATATTTTCTGTCGTATGCCTCTGATTCGAGGCCGTCCATGATAAAACCCATTCTTACACCCTCGCAAAAAGACGGCGATAATCATCGGATCCTGCCAAGAGGTCCTCATGCTTGCCCTGCGCCACCAGCCTCCCGCCCTCGAGAAGCAGGATGTGGTCCGCCCAGCGAATCTGCGACAGGCGATGCGTAATCAGGAAGGTTGTCCTGCCTTCGCCCGCGCGGCGCATGGCTTTCTGTATTTCATCCTCAGTACGCGAATCCACGGCGCTCGTCGAATCGTCCAGGATAAGGATGCGCGGGTCGGCTATAAAGGCTCGGGCTATGGCGATTCGCTGCTTCTGCCCACCGGACATGGTTACGCCGCGCTCGCCCACCGTTGTCGCGTAGCCTTTTTCGAAGCTGCTTATAAAAGCATCCGCCTGAGCCTCCGCCGCCGCCCGGCGGATATCTTCCCCCGTGGCACCGGGCTTGCCGAACGCTATATTTTCTTCTATGGATTTGCCGAACAGGAACACGTCCTGCTCCACGGCCGCCGTCTGCGAACGCAGGCTTTCCAGGTTCCACGCGCGCACGTCCGTACCATCCACCAGTATGCTTCCCCTGCTTGCGTCGAACACGCGCGTAACGAGGCGCGCCAGGCTGGTTTTGCCCGAACCGGTCCTGCCAACCACGGCGACGGTCTGCCCCGGCTTGACGACGAACGAAACGTCCTTGAGGACGCTGGAGCCCTCATCTCCGCCGAAAGAGAAGGAAACATTACGGAATTCGACGGTACCCTTGATAGTCTCGCTGCGGCCATTCACGTTTTCATCTAGGTCGGTACGGGCATTTATCGTTTCCAGCACGCGGCCGGCGCTGGAAAGGCCCATCTGAAACAAGTTAAAAGAAAATAACGAAATAAAGGTGGTAAAACGGAATGCGTCGTACATCATCATGTAGCTAACCGCTTCGCCCGCGCTGATCTGACCCGAGCGCCACAGTAAAAGCGCGTGAAGGAATCCCGCTCCCCAGGCTATGGCAAAAGCCAACAGGGGCCAATATTTGCCCTCGACCTTGGCTACCTGGATGTAGAGATCGCGGAGCCTCCCCGCGTTCAGGGCGAACTTGACCGTCTCCCTCACCTCGCCCAGGTTCGACTTGACGGTCTCGATGCCCTCGAGGGAATCGGCAAGGTCGGCGTTCATCTGTCCGAAACGCTCCCGCTGCTCGTCGGTCAAGGGATTCAGTTTCCTGTTATAATGCCGTACCGTAATAAACAGGCTTAGCATGAACAGCGAGGGAACAAGCAGCAACCTCGGGTCTATAAGCGCCACCATGACAAGGGGGACTATGCTGGTTAGGGCGGAATCGACGATGAGCGCCACACCCGGGGAGAACATCAGGTTAAGAAAATGTACGTCGTTGGTTGCGCGGGCCATTAGGTCGCCCACCTTCATTTTGGAATGAAAAGTCTGGCTCTTGCCCAACAGCGACTCGAAGAGTTCGGCACGGGCATCCCGTTCTATTTTCTGAGCCAGGAATTCAAACGACAGGTTTCGGGTTATTCCTCCCAAACCCTGCACCACGGCTGCTCCCGCGATGGTTCCCGCTAAAATGAGCAAATCGAAGTTCGTCCAGTCGGGACGCGACAGAAGGTCGAAACCGCTTCCCACCAGAAGCTTGACGCCTGCGTAGGCAATATTATTGGCAAGGGCAAAAACAAGGGCCAAAACCGGGAGCCACGGGTAGGCCATGATATGGGAAATAATCCATTTGCCTGGAGTCCTGGTATCATAGGCGCGAGCCTCGCCGGATCTGAACTCGCTTGACTGCTGCTGCATAGAAGCACCTCGCTTAAGATCGGTTATAAATCATTCCGCGATGGCACGCGCTACTTTCAAGCCGTCGCAGGCGGAGCTTACGATCCCCCCCGACCAGCCTCCGCCCTCGCCGCACAGGTACAGGTTCGGGTAGCCGCAACTGAGCGTCTCGGGGTCGCGTTTTACCTGTATCGGCGCGGAGGTCTTGCTTTCGAGTCCAAGCAAAATGCCTCCGTCAAAACCTTTGAGGGTTCTGCAGAATTGGGTTAGGCCTTCCTGCAAGGCCGCGATGATGGGCTGTGGAAGGCTTCTCCGCAAATCCGCCTGGACTGTCCCCAGCGAGTACGTGGATGCCGGAAGAACCGACTTGTCCTTGAGCCCCAGGAAATTCCTGATGCTCATCGCAGGAGCTTTGTAGCCGCCTCCAAGCGAATAAAAGGATCGCTCGAGGTTTTCGAGCCAATCCAGGGAAGCCTCCGGCTTGGTGTCCGCGCCAAGCAGCCGCTCCAGATTGATGCCCGCAACGATTGCCGCATTCGCGAATTGGCCGTTGCGCGCGTAATTGCTCATGCCGTTTACGACGCTCGTTCCTTCGTACGCGGCCGCGGGAACCACCCTGCCCCCTGGACACATGCAGAACGAATATACGCCGGTACCGTCTTTTGCCTGTGCAGCCAGGCGATACTCGGCCGCCTTGACCGCGGGCAGGTTGGGCTTGCCCCATTGTGCCAGGTTTACCATTCGCTGCTCATGTTCGGCGCGAAACCCTAAAGCGAAATTCTTGTTGCCGAATGGAACTCCGCGGCTCATGAGCATCCGGTAAGTCTCCATGGCGGAGTGGCCGCACGCGAAAATAACGTGGTCCGCGTCGATTACCCCACCGCCGGTCTCCACTCCGGCGACGGATCCGCTTTTAAGGACTATATCCGTAACCAGCGTGTCAAAAAGGAAGGTGCAGCCCAGCGCTTCGAGATCGTCCCTTATCTTCGCGGTCATGGTGAATAAATTATCGCTTCCAAGGTGAGGATGCGTCATGTAGGAAATTTCCTCGGGAGCGCCGGCCTTTATAAAAGAGTCGAACACGAAATTGCGCTCCGCATCCAGGCCTTTGGTCCGCGAACTCAGTTTTCCGTCGGAGAAGGTTCCCGCACCCCCCTCGCCGAACGAATAGTTGTTCGATTTCGGGAATGCGCCGCCCCGCTCGAAGGCTTTGATCGCGTCTTTCCGCTCCTGCACGCGGCTGCCCCGCTCGATGACGGTTACCATAAATCCGCACATGCACAGGTAGCGTGCCGCGAATGTACCTGCCGGCCCCGAGCCCACGACGATAACGCGGCTCTCGCGTTTCCGGAATTCCGGCGTCAGGACAGGTACCTTGGGTTGTTCTCCCGTCATAATCTCGACCGAACTTACGCCAACCCTGCATTGCCAGAAAACATCGGGCTTTTTCCTTGCGTCGAGGCTTTTTTTAAGAACCTTAAAAGTAAAAACCCCAAGACCCGTCCTTTTTGCTATATTGTTCCGAAGCTCCCCATCCTGGGCGCCGCAATGCAAGCGTATGTCATATTCCTCGTATCCCATGGTTCAATCCTTCCTTTCTTCGATAAAAGCCGCAGCACTGTTCCCCGCAAGCCAGCCCGTGGAAACGGCCGCCTGGATATTGTACCCGCCGGTGTCGCCATCAATGTCCAGCACTTCGCCTGCAAAAAACAAGCCGGGAACCAGGCGAGACTGCATGCTCTTCTGGTCCACTTCCTCGAGGCTCACTCCCCCGCGGCTTGCCATGGACTCGTTGAACCCTCCGAGAGCTGCGATTATAAAAGATTCACCGGTAATTCCCTGGGCCAGCCGCGCGCGCACACCCTTGGGCAGCTCCGCGGTTTTAAGCTCATCCCGCACGCCGGCTATCTGGCACAGCTTCAATGCGATTCGCTCGGCTGCGCAAAACTCAGTCACCATGTTCTTGACCAGCCGGCGCGGGTTGTCGCGCGCGTAATCGGACATGGCGCTTACCGCGTCGTCGAACCTGTCGAAACAGCCCAGGGGAATTCGTATCTCGTATCCGGGACGCATCCACCGGGACGCGTCGACTATGCCCGGCCCCGAGAGGCCTGTATGCGTTATCAGCACGTCGTTTAGGTTCCAGGCCACAGTGCGACCCTCGGCGCGGATTTCCACGGGGATTTTTTTAAGCGAAATTCCGGCGCAGTCAACCCAGGCAAAGTGGTCGACGTAGACCGGCGAGAGAGCCGGCCCCGTTTCGGCTATCATGTGGCCAAGGCTCCGGGCAAACGACCAGCCCTCGCCGGTAGAGCCCGTTTCCGGATACGTCGACCCCCCGGTGGCGATGACGATGCTTTTCGCGGCGAAGGAATCTTCCTGTGCCTGAATCGCAAAGCCGGCTTCCGTGTTATTAATTTTTGTTACATGCACGTTCGTAAAAATACTGATGCCCAGCGATTCGGCCTGTCCGGTAAATGCGTTGAGTATGTCCAGCGAGCGTTTGGATTCCGGAAAAACCTTGCCGTTCTCCTCGATTATCGACGGAACGCCGCGATCGGCCATGAAGTCCACCAGATCCGCGTTGGAGAAGGAGTACATGGCGTGCTTGAGGAATCGTCCCGCCGAACCCACGGCGCGGATGCCGTACTCGTCGGGATCGCCGGGCATCTTCGAGCCTCCGCCGAACTTGCCCAGAAAATCCTCGATATCGCCTTCATGGGTATAGTTGCACTGCCCCGCGCCGGATGTCAGGAGCTTTCGCCCCGGACGCGGTCCTTTTTCCAATAAAACGACGCTTGCGTCCCGATTGCGCTTCGCCGCCGCAATCGCGGCCATCAAACCGGCCGGACCACCCCCGATTACGACGATATCGTAAGTTTCCATCATTGCACCTCAAAAAACCTCAATATCGCCTAGAGGGAACCTCGAAAACTTGAGTTTTGCGGGGTTCCCTATATTCTTCCCCATAATACCCGTTAAGCGGCGCGGTGGTCAAATAGCAATCCGCTATTGCATTTCGCAATTCCCCTCTATATTATATGATACTGGACTTACGGTCTGTTCTGTTAATTTCCGGAGGTGCTATATGCTGATGCTTCGTTCAAAAAAACTTGTGGGTATCGATCCACGGTCCTGGGAGCATCCCGCGGATCGCGCCGCGCTGGCCGCGCTCAGGCAACTTCCTGGTTTTGATGAAATCGCGCGAAAAATCATGTCCCTTACCTCGGAACGCTCTCTGCGGCTCTTGTTCATCGCCAATGCGGTAAAAGTAAGCCCGACTCAATTCCCGCGCATCAAAACCATGATAGACAAGGTTACGGATATTTTCGACTGGCCCCAGACTCCCGATGTGTTCGTTTCCCAAAGTCCGTTCCTTAACGCGGGCACGTATGGAGCGGACGCGCCATTCATCGTGCTCAATTCTTCCGCGCTCAAGTCCCTGGACGACGATGAATTGTGCTCGGTGATAGCCCACGAGATGGGCCACATCATGAGCGGCCACGTGCTCTACAAGACGCTTTTATATTTTCTTCTCAATATTTCTCTTTCGTTTATCCCCGGAGCCGATATCGCCGTAATCCCCATAGTTCTGGCCCTGAAGGAATGGGACAGAAAAAGCGAGCTGACCGCCGATCGGGCCGGACTCCTGGCGGTGCAGAACGAGGAAGCCAATTACCGCCTGCTCATGAAAATGGCGGGAGGAGATGACGTAAGCCAGCTTAATCTCAACGACTTCTTCAACCAGGCGGCCGAATACGAGGCCAAAAACGACCTTGTAGACAGCGTCCACAAGCTAATGAACTTGCTGGGCGAGACTCATCCCTTTGCGGTCATCCGCCTCAAGGAGCTAAAAACTTGGGCAGCCGGAGGTCATTACTCCACTATCCTCTCGGGCAGCTACCTCAGAAAAGGCGTTAATAGCGCAAACTCAGGAGACGAGTTCAAGACCGCATGGGATTCCTACCAAAACGATTTCGGAGCCAGCGAAGATCCGCTCGCAAAGGCAGCCAAAGGCGTCGGCGACTTTTTATCGCAGGCCGGCAACACGATAAACGCGACACTCGGAGATATATTCGGCAACAACAAGCGGCCGTAGAGCCTGCTTTTATAAATCGAAACCGGGGAATAAACCGGACATGAGGGTATAAAATGAAATTCATCGTATTGGGCATAGCCGTGCTTATGTACGGGCTGGTAATCGCGTTCTCGCACAAAAAAGCCTGGTTCACGCTGAGTGCAGGACTCATCGTCACGATACTCGGGGTGGTTACGCCCGTTCAGGTTTTGGCCGAACTGATAAACTGGAACGTGCTCCTCATCTACGTTGGCAGTTTGATAATCGCCGACCTGTTCATCTATTCGAGAGTTCCCTCGGTAATCGCGGACAAGATCGTGGAACGCTCGCCGACCCTGGGCTGGGCGGTGGTCGCCATCCTCATCATGACCGGCATCATCTCGGCATTCGTGGAAAACGTGGCTACGGTGTTGGTTATGGCTCCCATCGCGCTCGCGCTCAGCGACAAGATGAAGGTGGATCCCCGCTATTTCATGATAGGACTTGCGGTCATGTCCAATCTCGAAGGTACGGCAACGCTGATCGGAGACCCGCCCTCGATGATATTCGCCGGTTTTGCCGGCTATTCGTTCAACGATTTCTTTTTCTACGAAGGCCGTCCCTCGGTGTTTTTCGCCGTGCAATTGGGAATGCTGGTAGGCTCTGCGTTTTTCTTCTGGTACTACAGGAAGATGGGCAAGACCAAGCTGGACATGCCGGACGAAAAAATCCTGTCGATGGTACCCAGCTGGCTGCTCATTTTCCTGATCGTCGGACTTGCGACAATCTCCTTCCTGTTCGAGGGATTCAATCTGCTGTCCGGTGGTTTCGTAATGCTGCTCGGCATTATCGGCCTGCTCTGGTTCCGCTTCATCCGCAAGGAAAGCAACGAAAAGACCATTGGTCTCGTCAAGAGCCTGGACTGGGAAACAATTTTATTCCTGGTCGGAATTTTCGTCGTGCTTGGCGCGATCACGAAAACCGGCCTGCTGGACGATTTTTCTAGGTTCCTCGCCGGCGTGGTCGGTGATAACGTGCTCCTGGGTTTCGTGCTTATCGTGGGCATCTCGGTAATCCTGTCCGGCTTCATAGACAACGTGCCGTACATAATCGTTATGCTTCCCGTGGCAGCCAAGCTATCGGCCGCGATGGGGCTCAAGCCCGAGTTGTACATGTTCGGCCTGCTCATCGGCTCGTGCCTGGGCGGCAACCTTACGCCCTTCGGCGCGTCGGCCAACGTGGTAGCCGTAGGTCTGCTCAAGAAACGCGGCACCGTTCTTAAGTTCAGCGAATGGACCAAGGTGGCCGTACCCTTTACCGTGCTGACTACGGTTGCGTCCTCTTTATTCGTATGGATAGTCTGGCGCTGAGATTTCGAGGGGAGTTTTTTGCATGGATGCTTCAAAGACGATAGCGCTCGTGGCGCACGACAACCGCAAGGCCGCTCTCATGGAATGGGTGTCCTACAACTGGGCTACCCTCATCTGCCACAAGATCGTGTGCACGGGCACCACGGGAAGACTCGTGGAAGAAACCATAACCAGAATGGCGGGAGGCAAGCGCCCCGATGAACTGGACATGCGCAGGCTCAAATCCGGCCCACTTGGGGGCGACCAGCAGCTGGGCGCCCTCATCTCGGACGGAGCGATAGACGCTGTCATATTCTTCTGGGACCCGATGTCTCCCCAGCCGCACGACGTGGACATAAAGGCGCTTCTGCGCATAGCGGTGCTGTACGACGTCCCGATGGCATGCAACCGCTCCACCGCCGACTTCGTCATTTCCAGCCCGCTTATGCACAAGGAATACACGCCGATGCCGCTGGACCTTACCGATTACATAGACCGGAAAATTTTATGATTTCGCACTCTCTCCATGGAGGATTTTATATGAAGCCAATGACAATGCTGCGAGTGCGAGTTTTCTTCCTTGCCTTGATTTTCGCCTGCCTGTCCGGCAACCTGTCCGCACAGGACGCGGAACCGGCGACACCGGGCATTGAACCGCTCGTCGAGATTCCGCAAACGGACATCAAGCCCGATTTTGGCCTGGCCGGACTTAAATTCTACAGTCTCCAGATGTATGGCGGGATAAAAGGCCTGACAATCATCCCGGGTGCGCAGAGCAGGGCATTGCTGTATGCCGGCGGCGGTTATATAGGCGACGCCTATTACCGGGACCTTGCGTCGGGCGACGTACTCGTGCCGCAGCCGAGCGAGGCCGACCCCTTCCCCAACTCGGAGTTCAAGCGCTGGTTCGTTCAGGGCAAACTGGGCATGGACCTGGGCCTCGTGTACAACGAAGACCTGGAAAAAAACATGCTGTACTCGATGATCTTCGTCAAGACGATGTACAGCGAATTCATGCCGGGAAGCGTAAGCAAAAACAATCCTATACTCTATGATACCTCCTATCCCGACCGCGACGGCTTTTTTGAGACTTCGCTGTTTGCCAGCCTCTGCCTCGACCTTGTGCGCTACAATGCGGCAATACAGACCGCGCACGGTTTAGCCGGAGAAATTTCCGTAGACTGGACGCCGGGAATCACACTCAACACAGTATTCGGTTCAGCTGATTACCTGAGGCTAAACCTGACCGGCCGCGGTTTCTATACTGTACTGGAATCCGACAAATTCGGGCTCTACCTCGCCGAGAGGGCTATAGCCGATGTGCTGCTGGGCGACGATGGTTCAATTTCAGCCTTCGCGCGCCGCAATGTCGGCGGACTTGACGTATTCAGCGGGGCAGGAGGCACCGTTCGCGGCATGGAGGGCGGCCGCTACGACAGCTTCGCCAAACTGATAAACAACCTGGAACTGCGCTTTACCATGCTGCCGCTTTTCAAGGGCTTCCTCGTACCAGAGCTTTTTGCCTTCTTTGACATGGGCTTCGTAGACAACTTCGACTACAGCATCAATTTTAATAAGGGACTCTATTCCACCGGCGGCGGCATTTTCGTAAACCTGAGCGCATCCGGCGCAACCATCATGGATCTTGGCTACTATGTCTCCTACTCCATTACCGAAAAGCGTTTTAATCCGTTCAACATAGGATTCGGGCACCATTTCTAAGAAAAATATCCGCATGCCATTTACAGCGGCATGCGGATGCATGATAATTCCATCTCATGGACAATCCAAAAAAGATAAAGACAAAGCCTTCGAATTTTTCGCGCATGACGATCGCGCTTTTAATGCTTGCAGGCACATGCGCGGGCTTGGGCCTGGCTGCGTACCTGGGCAGGGATTTTCTTGCATCGCCCCCTTTTTCCGCCAGCATGCCCTTCAAATACCTTCGATCCGCAATCGTATCCTCCAAGGGCAAAATAGTTGCCGTGGATTCGGGAGAACGCAGGCTGCTGGGACTTGATGTCAATGCCCGCCTCTCGTTCCTCGCCAAGGGCGAACAGAGGAAAAACGGGTTCTACAGCGGTCGGCCTATCGGTTTCGACTCGCTGGGGCGATTCTACATTGACAACACGGTCCTGGACATGGCTTCCTTCAATACCGCGCAAAGACAAATTCTGCGATTCAGCGGAGCAGGCAAGTTCCTGGGCGTCGTAGACCAATTCAGTTTCGAAGACGAGGCCATGTCCGACTGGGAAACGCACCCCGTGTTTACCCAGATGCACGCAGACACCTTGTTTTGGTTCAAGAAAGACGGCGATGCCTGGACTCTGCGCTCGATTTCCGCCTTCGATACAGCGGCTTTGAAAGCCGACAAAGTGCAAGTTTTTACTCTGGGAGATTTTAACGTCTATGAGGCTGCCGATATCGCCGTCCTGTCCCCCGACGAATTCTACGTGCTTTCGAAAGACGGTTCGCTGGGGCGATGGACAAGCGCTAACGGGTTCGAAGCCTGGTTCGACAATGCCGGAATCGATACCCCCATCATACGATCCCCAACCGGCACGGCAATAGATTACCAGGGACGGATCCTGGTGATTGACGGCAAACGGCTGGTGTATCGCTTTGACCCGCGAGGCGATCCCATTCCCGTTCCCGTGCTTAACCCGGAAATAGCAAAGCGCGGCGGATATGCCGGGCAGATAGCCTTTCAGGAAATCGCAGCCCTTCCTAACGGCGGGTTTATCATGGGCAACGAGTTTTCCGGAGAGTTGCTGACACTTTTGCCCAATGGCGCTATTTCATCGGTTCCTGCAATCGAATTCGGATCATCCTTCAAGATTCTGAATATCGTTATTTGGCTTTCATTAACCCTTTCCCTGCTCTGTGCCGTTTCGGTGCTCGTCATTTTTTACATAAAGGCCTTCAAGAAGCCCAGCTATCTCATCGTTAAGCAATTGCTCGCATTCATACCCCTCATCGTCCTCATGGTTGCACTCGTGGCAACCTATGTCTATCAGGGTATATCAGAGCTGCTCGAGCAGCAAATCAAGGACAGGCTGCAACACCTGGCCGGGATCGGCGCATCCCGCATGTCTTCGGATGCAATCGATACGGATCAGGTCGAAACAGCCCGGTTTGAGGAGCTCCTGGGCTCGGACAGCCATAAAAGCATAGTTTCCGTGCTGGATGAGCTGGTAAACCTAAACGAGGACGAATGGAACTCCTATGTTTTTCCGTATCTTTACAGAAAAGCCGGAGGCGTTTGGTGGGCCATGGGTTCCTTCGATTATTTCGAGATCTACCCCTACTTCAAACCTGAATTCGAACGTATCATGGAAAAAGCGGAACCCATCTACTTCAAGTACAGCGATGTTTACGGTTCTTGGCTGTCTGCCTGTGCACCGGTACTACGCGCGGACGGTTCCGTTGCGGCCGTATTCGAAGCATCCATGAGCGCGAATACGATTGACGAAGCGCAACGCAGCTACATAAAGCGCGCCGTAGTCGGAGGCCTCGCCATCCTGGCAGCCTTTCTGCTTGTTTTCGGCGCATTTACCGGCGGTTTGCTCCGTTCGATCAGGGTACTCAAATCCGGCGCAGCGCGCCTGGCATCCGGCGATTACGAAGTCGAAGTAAAAATACATTCCCGCGACGAAATCGAAGATCTGGGACAATCATTCAATTCGATGTCCCGCGAAATTAAAACCTACGTAAGCCGGCTTGAAGTGCTTAATCGTGCCAATAGCCGATTCGTTCCCAGCGAATTTCTATCCAGACTAGGACGCGCCAGCATTACGGAGATAGGTCTGGGTGACCAGGTGCTTACCGACATGACCATCCTGTTCTCCGACATCCGCGATTTTACCAAGCTTACGGAAAAATTGGGGCCGGCGGGTACCATGGACTTCCTAAACGACTACCTGTCCAGAATGGGGCCATCGGTACGCGCAAACGGCGGTTTTGTTGATAAATACGTGGGCGACATGATTATGGCCCTGTTCCCGGAAAGCACCGATGGAGCAGTGGATTCCGTATTGGCCATGATGGATTCCCTGGATCTTTTCCGCAGCGAATTGGCTGCCGGGGGCGAATGGATGGTGGATGCAGGCTTTGGGCTGCACTCCGGGCCCTTGATGCTGGGGATTATAGGCGAGGAAGAGCGATTCGAGGGTACCGTAATCGCCGATGCCGTCAATCTGGCGTCCCGTATCGAGAGCCTCACTAAATTCTACGGCGTCCGCGCTCTTATTAGCGGGGAAGTAAAAGAAAAGCTGCTGCGTCCCCGGAGGCTCCGATTCATCGACATAGTCCATGTAAAGGGGAAAAGCCGACCGGCCAAACTCTATGAACTTATCGCCGGCGGAGATCCCGCCGCAAAGGCGAAGCTTGCATCGATGGTTCCGTATGTCCGTGGATTCGAGGAGTATAGCCGCAGTTCTTTTACCGAAGCGGCAAAATCCTTCACGGAAGCACTGCAAGTAGCGCCGGGGGACAGGCCCGCGCAGATACTCCTTGACCGCTGCATGAAGATGTTCGTAAGCGGCGCCCCGGCCGACTGGAAAGGCGTTACGGAATTCCACGATAAATAAAAAATCGCTTATAGAAAAGCCATATCTATAAAACAACGCGGCAGTTGGCGACCATGTTCCCAGTTGCCACGTTGATTGTTTTGAGGTATTCTCCCGAACGGCCGCTTAACAGAAATCTAATCAATTTCTAACAATCACCTCCCAAGGAGCCTGAAATGAAATCTAGTACCCTGATGCGTACGCTGGTTTTTACCGCGTTGCTTGTTTTCCTCGCATCCTGCCAGAGAAAAGACGACGCGGTTACCCTGGCCGGGTCCACGGCATTCCAGCCGTTCGCAGAAAAGCTCGCTGAGGATTTTATGAGCGCCAACAAAGGCGCGAACATAACGGTTCAAGGCGGCGGGTCGGCAGTAGGCATAAACGCGGCCAACTCCGGGGCGGCACAGATAGGCATGGCCGATCTCATCGAGCTTCCTACCGAAGCCGCCCAGCTGAAAGGCGTAATCGTCGCCAGGGACGGAATCGCCGTCGTAATAAATCCGGCCAACCCGGTCTCCGATATCACGGTCGAGCAAATTCGCGGCCTCTTTTCCGGTACCATTAAAAACTGGAAGGACGTCGGCGGAGCCGATAAACCCGTTACGGTCGTTTCCCGGGAGGCCGGGTCGGGAACCCGTTCCTCCTTCGAGAAAATAATTGGCGGTATTTCCCTCTCCAAAGAAGCGGTAATACAGGACTCCAACGGAACGATACGCGAAACCGTGGCGAACGACGCCAATGCAGTCGGATATCTTTCCCACGGATTGCTTTCCGAAAAGATCAAAGCCCTTTCCGTCAACGGTCAGCCCTCTACTACCGAGGCAATTCTAGCCGGAGCCTATCCCCTGGTAAGGCCGGTATATTTCCTTACGAAAGAGCCGGTTTCCACCGCCACTCAGGCTTTCATCGACTATGTCTTAAGCCCTGAAGGCCAGAAAACCATTAAGGATAACGGGCTTATTCCCGCGAAATAAGCACACTGGGAAATTCGAGGAAAGGTTTTGCATGAAGATACCACGCGAAAAGGTTGTCGAGTCGATACTGTTGCTCGTAGCCTGTTCCGCCATCCTAAGCCTCTCGCTGATCGCGTTGTTCATTCTAAAAGAAGGACTTCCGTTCATGTTCAAGATCGGGCTGGACAAATTCCTTTTTTCCTCCGACTGGGAACCCCAGGCAGGGAAATATGGAATTTTCCCCATGATCGTGTCGTCGCTCTGGGTAACGGTCGGCGCCTTGCTCATAGGTGGTCCCTTGGGGGTGATGGGAGCGGTTTTTCTTACCGAATTCGCGCCAAAACGCATGATGCGCGTGGTCAAGCCCGCCATTGAGCTATTGGCCGGCATTCCCTCCGTCGTCTTTGGCTTCATAGGCGTCATGGTGCTGGCACCCTTTATCCGCGGCACCTTCGGCGGTCCGGGATTATCGGTATTGTCGGCGGCCGTTATTTTGGGAATCATGATACTCCCCACCGTGATGAGCATCTCCTGCGATGCCATAAACTCCGTTCCCTACAGTTACCGCGAAGGAGCCCGCGCCCTTGGCGCCACTCGATGGCAAGCGGTTCGCATGGTAGTGCTTAAGGCATCGCGCTCGGGAATCCTCGCAGGCCTAATCCTGGGAATGGGCCGCGCAATCGGCGAAACAATGGCGGTAATAATGGTGGCCGGAAACGCCGTCAAGGTGCCTTTTTCGCCCCTCGATTCAGTTAGAACCCTTACCGCCAATATTGCCCTGGAAATGGGTTACGCTACCGGCATGCACCGTCAAGCCCTGTTCGCAACCGGTGTCGTCCTCCTGGTAGTCATCATGTTTTTGAATGGCTTGGCCATGTCCATACTCAAAGGCAAGCTGGGCGGTAAAAAAAGATGAAGCCTAAAAGCACCCAAAAGATCGCCGTGTCCGTCCTGGGCGGAGCGACCGTCCTTACCTTGCTCGTATTAATCTTTATTATATTGTTCGTGCTGCAGAAGGGCCTGCCGACTATCAGCCTGGCGTTCCTGTTCACCAGTCCCAAGGAAATGGGACGCGCAGGCGGAATTCTACCCACCCTGCTCGGTACGGTCATCCTGCCCCTCATGGCCATACTCATCGCCCTTCCCCTTGGCCTGGGAACGGCGATTTACCTGACGGAATATTCGCGGGAAACATGGTTTACGCGGGCCATCCGCTTTGGCACGGACTGCCTAGCCGGCATTCCATCCATCATCTTCGGCTTGTTCGGGTTTATTTTTTTCGTCACAACCATGAAATTGGGCTGGTCCATACTCTCCGGTGGACTCACCCTGGCCATCATGATTTTGCCCACCATCATCCGCACTTCGGAAGAGGCAATCCGTTCGGTACCCACCAGTTACCGCACCGTCAGTTTTTCCCTTGGTGCAACCCGCTGGGAAACCGTTACGCGCGTTGTACTGCCTAATGCTCTACCTGGCATCGTAACCGGCGTCATGCTGAGCGTCGGCCGCTCCATCGGCGAAACCGCAGCCGTAATATTTACCGCCGGATCGTCCCTGCGGATGCCCTCATCGCTTTTTGACTCCACCCGAACCATGGCCGTTCATTTTTACATTCTGGCGCGCGAGGGCATTTCCAACGAACGAGCCTATGGCACCGCTGCCGTACTCGTCATCGCCGTTCTCCTCGTAAATGCGGTCACCTATTGGATGATGAACCGATTCATCGCCCGGAGGGCAGCATGAGCGACGTGTCGGTCAAAATTAAGGTGAAGGACTTCACCATCCGCTTTGGCGGAAAAGAAGCGCTTAAAAGCGTATCGCTCGACATCGTGTCAAACACGATACTCGGCATCATAGGCCCTTCGGGTTCCGCGAAATCAACCTTTCTCAGGGCGCTTAACCGCACCAACGAGCTTAACCCGGGAAGCAGCGTCGAAGGCTCGGTGCTTCTGGACGGCACTGATATCTATAGCCCGGGCTTCGATCCCGTTGCCTTGCGCAAACGTGTTGGCATGGTATTTGCGATGCCTATTCCCTTGCCCATGTCCATCTACGAAAACATCGTCTACGGTCCAAGGCTCTGCGGGATACGCGACAGAAAAAAGCTCGACGAGCTGGTCGAATCGTGCCTGAGCGCAGCCTTTCTGTGGGACGAAGTGAAGAACCGCCTGCACGGCTCCGGCCTGAAACTTTCAGGCGGTCAGCAGCAACGCCTCTGCCTTGCGCGCACCCTGGCGATGAAGCCCGAAGTCATACTCCTGGACGAACCGTGTTCGGGCCTTGATCCCATTTCGACGGCTCGCATCGAGGAAGCGCTTACGACGCTCAAGGCCGATTACACTATCGTGCTTGTCACGAACAATACCAAGCAGGCGGCGCGCATTGCCGACAATACCGCTTTTTTTCTCATGGGCGAGCTGGTCGAGATGGACCAAACAAAGTCGATTTTTACCTCTCCGCGCGACCAGCGCACGGACGATTACGTTACGGGACGGTTCGGATGAGTGCTATTGATTCCAAGATAAAAGTAAGCGGCTTAAACCTGCATTACGGCGATTTTCAGGCGCTTAAGAATGTCGATCTGGGTATCGCCCTAAACAGGATAACCGCACTGATAGGCCCTTCCGGCTGTGGAAAGTCCACCTTGCTTCGCTGCCTCAACCGCATGAACGACCTTATAGCGGGAGTCCGCGTTACGGGCACCATCAATCTGGACGACACGGATATCTACGCGGCGGGAACCGACACGAGCGTCCTGCGCAAACGGGTCGGCATGGTATTCCAGCGGCCCAATCCCTTCCCGCTATCGGTTTACGAAAACGTCATATTCGGCATGCGCGTAGAGGGAATCCGCGACAGGAAGAAACTGGATGAAGCTGCGGAGAAGAGCCTCAGAGCCGCGTGGCTCTGGGACCAACTCAAGGATGCTCTCCATTCGCCTGCCCTCGACCTTCCGCTCGACCAGCAGCAGCGGCTCTGCATCGCCCGCCTACTGGCGGTGGAACCGGAAGTAATCCTCATGGACGAGCCCTGTTCTTCACTTGACCCGATAGCTACCGCGAAGATAGAGGAATTAATGCTCGACCTAAAGTCGAGGTATACCATAGCCATCGTGACGCACAACATGCAGCAGGCGGCGCGCATTTCCGATTTTTCGGGTTACATGCTTCTGGGCGAAATGGTGGAGTTCGGGCTTACGCCCATCATTTTTACCAACCCGAAGGACAAGCGCACGGACGATTACATTTCGGGCAGGTTCGGATGACCAGCCGGGGCACGACTCACAGGAGGAAATAGAGATGGAACGGCATTTTCACGAGGAACTCAGCACATTGAAATGTACCCTGGTAGCCATGGCAGATCTTGCCGCCATGATGCTTGACGATTCGATTCGCATGCTTGCCGAGCATGACATGGAAGCGATGGACGCAATCCAGGCCAATGAAGACAGGGTTAATCATCTGCAATGCGAGATCGACGACACGTGCACGAGGCTCATAGCCCTTTTTCAGCCTACCGCTTCGGACCTGCGCTTTATTCTTGGCTGCATCAAAACAAACTCCGACCTGGAACGCCTCGCAGACGAGGCCCTCAACGTTTCCCGCAAGGCCAAGCGCTTTATTCGGGAGTCGCCTATTCCCAAGCTCGATATACTGCACGAAATGGCCCTGATAGCCTCATCAATGGTAAAGGAAGGCATTCAAGTCTTCGTTTCCGGCGACGTCGAGAAGGCGCGTAAGTTGATTAAGAGGGACAAGAAGCTCAATAAGCTCAAAACCGAAACAACGGCTCAGGCTTTCGCGCTTATGGAGGCCGATCCTGGCGCGCTTAAAGTAGGCTTTGACCTTATACTCGCGGCGCGCAACATCGAGCGAATCGGTGATCACGTAAAGAACATAGCCGAAAACGCCGTCTTCGTAGCCGAAGGCTCGGATATCCGGCATCACTTCGATGCACCGGAATAAGGCCTGCCTCGATACCGCAGCTTAAATCAGCGGATTATCGTAGAAGTCGTGGAAAGCTGACGGTAGATTGAATCGGCAAGGCCGAAATTCGAGGCTTTCGTCATACCCTTGGAATATTCGTCGTACAGCATGTCGGAAAAAATATCCTCCGCCTGGCCGCCGTTCATAATGTCATTTTCTTTGCCCACGGTGGCGCGCATTTCCTTTACCATCATGTTAACGAAAATTGACTCGAATTCCTGGCTCTGCTTGTAGAGCTCGCTCGAGCGGTCGATGGGCATCTTTGGGTCGATACGTGCGCCACTACCCTGCAGTGCTTTTGGAGTCAGGATTGCCCGGTTGTTATAGGCCATGGTCGCGCTGTCGATGTTCATGGTTTACCTCTTCAGGTTCGTGGCGGTACCCAGCATGTTGTCGCTGGTCTGGATAGCCTTGGAGTTGAACTCGTAGGCGCGCTGCGCCACGATCATGGCAACCATTTCGCGCACTACCGATACGTTGGACATTTCCAGAAACTTGTGGATGGTCTTGCCCATGCCGTCAAAACCCGGACGCCCGGGAATCGGGTCGCCGCAAGCGTTGCTGGTCTTGAACAGGTTCTCGCCGATCGCCGACATGCCCACCGGGTTAGGGAATCGGTACAGCTCCAGCTGCCCCACGTCCACAGGATCGTTCTGACCGGGTACCTTTACGTTGATGCGCCCGTCCTGGCTGATGGACAGGGTCTCGGGGATGAAGTTTTCGGGCAGCACCACTTCGGGCATCAGTTTATAGCCATTGGAAGTAACGAACTGGCCATTGGCGTCTATCTTGAACGCGCCGTCGCGAGTGTAGGCGTAGGTACCGTCGTACATCATGATGCGGAAAAACCCGTCGCCCGAAAGGGCGATGTCGGAAACATTTTCCGTGTTCTGTAAATTTCCCTGGGTAAACTGCCGCTGGGTAGCCGACAGCTTTACGCCGTGACCCATCTGCACCGGTACGGGAACCACGGTATCCTCGGTAGCGGGCGTACCCGCAAGGCGAACGGTTTGATAAATCAAGTCCTCGAAATCGGCGCGCATGCGCTTGAATCCGGAGGTGTTTACGTTGGCTAAATTGTTGGCAATCGTATCGATGCTCGCCTGCTGCCCTATCATTCCGCTTGCCGCTGTCCATAAACTACGTACCATGGTGGTCTCCCCTCCATAGTTTCGGCGGTTTTGAGGGGGAGGTTTAATAAAAAAGGCCACCTTCACAAGGTGACCTCCATAGCCATACTCTACAACCCACCCAAACGGATGCTACTCGCCCGTAGCCCCGCTGACAGCGTCCGCATAATCCGGAGCCTCCGGCATACCAGGCTTGGTATACTTGGAATCATGATAGGCAAGCAGGGCTTTTAAGATCTGCTTCAGGTTGACCGTAGTTACGGTCGCGCCGCTCATCGCGTCGATTCCGTCCAGTGCCGTCGCCTTGATATTTACCAGCTTGGGCATGAAACCCTTCTCTACTTCCTCGCGGGTCGTCCCATCAGGCATAGCCTGGCTGTCACCCCAGAAGTCGAACCAGACTTTGCGTGTCTTGCCGCCCGTACCGCCCTTGTTTACCTCGACATAGAGCAGTGAACGCTTATTGATCGAATCGGGCCTGCACGTGCAGGAGACGTAAGCCACCTGGTACTTCACGAAGTCTATAGCCTCGAATTCCCAGGCTATCCAGCCTATGTTGTCCGTCGGCGTGCCAAAACCGTCTATGTGGGTAAACGGCAGCAGCATTTCCGCTCCGCCGGGAACGGCGGGAGCGGCGGGTACGCGCGATTCGGGGTTTCCCACGCAGGCGCTGAACGCCAGCGACAGGATAACTATATATAACAGCCTGGTTTTCATGGCTAGTGAGCCGCGGGGGCGGGAAGGGTATAAACGCCGTCCCCAAGGACTTTGCGCGGTCCCTTGTAATCCTTGAACGCTCCGGCGTTATAGGTCGCGTAGCCCTTGGCGTCGAGAACGGTCTTTACGAAAGCCGCCCGCGTGCCCGAGGCGCAAAACATTATAACCGTAGAGCCGACTGGGAAGTAGTTGGCGAAGGCGAAGGTATCGATTACCTTGGCCTGGGTTACGTCCCAGGTGTCCTTGCCGTCTACCTTGCCGCGGCTTACCATGCGCCCTTCGAGAAACTGGAAGAAAGGCAGCGCCTCGGATCCGAGTATGTAACCGCCGCTGAACCGTTCCTCGAAGTTGCGAAGATCGACGATCACTACATTCGGCCTGCCAAAGAACGAATCGATATTTGCCATGGTAACGGGTGAATCCTTGGCTGCCGCCGATGTTACGGCTGCGGGGATGGGCGTCGCTGCGGGTGTCGATACGCAGCCTGCGAGCGTTATCAGTACGAGGAGCAGGGCGATTATCAGGTTTTTGCGTTTCATGTCAATCTCCTAAAAAAAATATGGCGAAACACGCCTGCGCAAAAATATAATAATATATATATATTGTCAAGGTTATGGACTATTCTTCAAGGTGACCTTATTGGCCCTCAGATAAAATTTAGCACGCAGGTCGCTACTCGCCCGTGGCCCAACTCCTGACCTCGAACCAGCGGGGACCCTTTTTACCAGAGCTCCTTAGGTTAGTCTTTTGTTACCTCGTTAAATCGAGATAGTAAACAGGCACGCCCTTTTCGTTGACCCAACCGAACCTCATGCTCTTCGCGCTAGCCGGTTTGTAGCACATCGTAAATGACGGAGCAGTATTCGAAAGCGCCGCGAATAATTTCGTCACCGTGATGGTAGAAC
>JANNSO010000055.1:0-5709 GCA_031402655.1 Spirochaetota bacterium
ACCATTAACAGGCTGTTGAAAAAGCTTGTTGCTTTGTCAACAGCCTTCAACATTCCTCGCATTTGATTACAAATGCTACGGTAATGTTACATTTTGGAAGTGTTGAAAATCCTCATCCGAGGTTTTTCAACACCCTGTTAAATTTACTGGACAGCATCAAGGATAAGTCTTAGACTAAATTCATGAATCAGCCTTGCCCAAATACGTACGAGGTATTAACCTCACCTCACCGAGTAGCTTGTATTCTATTTCGGGAGTAAATCATGACCGACAGCTCTAAAAAAACCATCTTGCTGGTAGAGGACGAAGCCATTCAGGCACTGACAGGCAAAATGGCGCTGGAAAAATACGGCTATACGGTTGTCTGCGCCAACTCGGGCGAAAAAGCTGTGGAGGCGGTAAGAACCGAACCCGGAATACAGCTTATCCTAATGGACATAGACTTGGGCAAAGGCATGGACGGCACCGAGGCAGCCGCCCTTATTTTACAGGATCACGATTTGCCCATAGTATTCCTGTCCAGCCATACCGAGCAGGAAATCGTGGATAAAACGGAAAAAATAACTTCGTATGGCTACGTGGTTAAGAATTCTTCCATAACGGTGCTGGACGCTTCCATAAAGATGGCGTTCAAGCTGTTCGAGGCAAAAAAACGCGCGGCGGAAAGCGCCGAGCAGTTCAGGGCAATCGTAGAAAATACCAGTGACTATATCATGCGCTACAACCGCGAGGGCAAGCATATCTACGGCAACCCCGCGGCACTCGCGGCTTCGGGCCTTGCCCGCGAGCACTACATAGAGAAAACCCATCGCGAACTAGGTTTTTCCGCCGAAGCAAGCGCCATTTGGGAAGCTTCGATAACTGAGGTTTTTAAGACGGGAAAGCCTAAGTCGGTGGAATTCGAAGTGGATATCGCAAATGGACGCGCGTTTCTGCAGCTGCGTTTTTCTCCCGAGTTCGATTCCTGGGGTGGCATAACCAGCGTAATCGGCGTATCGCGCGACATTAGCTCTCTTAAGCAGACGGAAGAAGACCTGCGCACCCATCAGTGCGAACTGGAAATGCAAAACGAGGAGCTTCGGGAAAAACAAGCGGATATCGAGGCTCTGCGCCTCGAGTATTTTGAGCTCTACGATATGGCGCCCATAGCTTATTTTACCGTAAGCGAGGCCGGGCCTATTCTAGGGGCAAACCTTATGGCGGCCGATCTCCTGGGAATTGTCCGCAGAAATCTGCTTACCAGGAATTTCAGCCAGGTACTGCATGCCGATGATCAGGACATTTATTTTCTGCTACGAAAAAATCTCTTTGCCACGGGAGAACTGCAGCATTGCCGATTGCGGATGCGCCGGGAGGACGGTACCTCGTTTACTGTTTACATAAAGGCGGCGGCAGCGCAGACCGGGTCGGGCGAGAGAGTCTGCCGCATGGCCGTGGTGGACCTTGAACCAGATAATCCACAGGGAAGACAGGAAGCGGGACAAGCATGAAAAAAGACAAACCGGCAGGCGGGGACGGAGTTTCAGCGGCTAATTCCGCCTCCGCTGAATTCCCCGTCGTGGGCATAGGGGCTTCCGCGGGAGGGCTTGCCGCCTTCGAGGCGTTCTTTGCGGGCATGCCGGCGGACACGGACCCCGGAATGGCTTTTGTTCTGGTACAGCATCTTGCACCCGACCACAAAAGCATACTTACGGATTTGATACGCCGCTATACGCGCATGAGGGTTTACGAAGTGGAGGACGGCATGCGGGTGCAGATAAACTGCGCATACATCATCCCGCCCGGACATGACATGGCGTTTCTGAACGGCTGCCTGCAATTGCTGGAACCGTCAGCCCCCCGGGGTCAGCGTCTGCCCATAGACTTTTTCTTCCGCTCGCTGGCGCAAGACCAGAGGGAACGATCCATAGCCATCGTACTGTCGGGAACCGGCAGCGACGGAAGCCTGGGCGTCCGGGCGGTTAAGGCAGAGGCAGGCATGGTCATGGCTCAGAGCCTGGCCAGTTGCGAGTACGACGGCATGCCCCGCAACGCCATTGCCACCGGCATGGTGGATTTTGAATTACCGCCAGCAAAAATGGCGGCCGAGCTCATCGCCTATGCCTCCAAGGCGTTTGGCAAGCCGCCCCTCGATGCCATGCCGACGGCCGCAACGGCAAACTCCCTTAAAAAAATATTCATACTGCTGCGCGACCAGACCGGCCATGATTTTTCCCAGTATAAACCCAATACCATCATGCGGCGCATCGAGCGGCGCATGGCCGTGCACCGCATCGACACGATAGCCTCCTACGTCCAGTATCTGCAAAGAAAGGGTAGCGAGGTAACGGCGCTGTTCCGGGATCTTTTGATTGGCGTAACCAACTTTTTTCGCGATGCCGAGGCGTTTGCCGCGCTAGAGGAAACGGTAATTCCCCTGCTTTTTGAAGGCAAAGGCGCCAGTTCCACGCTGCGGATTTGGGTGCCCGGATGTTCCACCGGCGAGGAAGCGTATTCCATAGCCATACTGCTTGCGGAGTGCGCTGCTAAACTCAAGCTCGGTATTACCATGCAGGTATTTGCCACCGATATAGACGGGGAGGCGATTGCCGCCGCGCGCGCGGGATCCTACCCCGCCAGCATCGCATCGGATGTCAGCGAAGAGCGCCTGGCACGTTTTTTTACCGCGGAGCCGGGAAAAGAGGATGGTGCTCCGCTGTCGTACCGCATCAATAAAAACATACGCGACCTCCTCATCTTTTCCGAACAGAACGTAATAAGGGATCCGCCGTTCTCGAAACTTGACCTTATCAGCTGCCGAAACCTCATGATCTACCTTGGCGTCGAGCTGCAAAAAAAACTTATACCGCTCTTCCATTACGCGCTTAACCCCGGAGGCATGCTGTTTTTGGGAAGCTCGGAAACCGTGGGCGAGTACGCGGACCTGTTTTCAATGACGGACCGCAAGGCAAAACTCTACAAGAGCAAGGCCGACTCGCTTCGTGCCCGGCGCGTTTCCCTGGGTGGATTACTGAGCCCCGTGGCGCATCCGGAAATTTCCGCCAGGCAGGCACCCGAAAAAAAAGGCGAGCCTGGCAAGGTGTCCCTGCGGGAACTGGCCGAGCAGACGCTATTAAAAAAAATTGCCCCCTCAAGCGCTTTGGTAAACAGCCAGGGCGATATTTTTTACCTGCACGGCCGCACCGGAATGTACCTTGAGCCAGCGCTTGGGGAAGTGGGCAGCTACAACATTCTCAAGATGGCCCGCGAAGGCTTGAAGCGGGAACTGGCCACTGCTCTGCATAAGGCGGTCCAGACAAAGGAAACCGTATGCTGCCCGGGCCTCCGGGTAAAGACAAACGGCCACTTTACCCCCGTGGACCTGAGCATATGCCTTGCGCTGCCTGTAAACGATGCCGGCTCTCCTACCCTGTATCTGGTGATACTTCAGGAGGGCAGGAGCTTTGATGCACCGGATTCTTCGGATCATGCTTCGCTGGCGGATGAGGACGAAGCCAACCTCGTCAGCTCGCTGAAGGCGCAGCTCAAAGCCAATGAGGAATACCTGCAAAGCGCCAACGAGGAACTGGAGACTTCCAACGAGGAGCTCAAGTCGTCGAATGAAGAAATGCAGTCGGTAAACGAGGAACTGCAGTCCACCAACGAGGAACTGGAAACCTCCAAGGAGGAGTTACAGTCGGTAAACGAAGAACTTGCGACGGTAAACGCGGAACTCAGCATCAAGGTGGTGGACCTTTCGCAGGTTAATAACGACATGAACAACCTGCTTTCGGGCACGGGAATCGCCACCGTCTTTGTGGACTTTCAGCTGCGCATCCTTCGTTTTACCTCCAGCGCCAGCGCCATCATCAACCTGGTAAAAAGCGATGAAGGCAGACCCATAAGCCATTTCGTAAACAACCTCTCCGGCTACGGCTCCCTGGTAGCGGACATCCAGAGCGTATTGACCTCCCTCATTCCACGGGAAATCCAGGTGCAAACCGACAAGGGTTCCTGGTATACCATGCGCATCCTGCCCTACCGCACGATAGACAATGTAATAGAAGGCGCGGTTTTAACCTTCGTCGATATTACCGAACAGAAGAAGCTGGATGCAGTGCTGCAGACGACCGAACGGATACTGCGGGAAACAAATGAATTGAGCCGGCTTGCCATCGTAGTGCGAGACGCCCGCGATGCCATTACGGTGCAGGACATGGAAGGGAATATCATTTCCTGGAATCCCGGAGCCGCGCGCATCTATGGTTGGAAAGAAGAGGAAGCGTTGAGGATGAACGTTCGCAACCGCATCCCAAAAAACCTGCAGGAAGACGCGTTAAAAAAAATTGATCAGCTGAGCCGTGCCGAGATACTGGAGCCGCACAGGACGCAGCGCATGGCCAAGGACGGAACCGTCATCGAGGTGTCAATAATCTCCACGGCATTGATAAACGAAGAAGGGCGGATGTACGCGATAGCCACCACCGAGCGGAAGCGAAATATCAAACCGGTTAGGGAGTGATTTAGGGGGATTCACCACAGAGGCACAGAGGCACAGAGAAGATAAGAGAGGAATGGAGTGGATCAATTGAGTAGCCCAAAAGTCGCTCTCTTGATGCGCCGAATTTTTTTTCTTCTCTGTGTCTCTGTGCCTCTGTGGTAAATATTTTTTAATGGGCGGTAAGCGATGATCAGTGACGATGAATTACGCAGGAATGCCGAAGAGCTTTATGCTCGAAAAAGAAATCTCGCGCCTGAAAAATCCAGCGAGCCGTCGGCCGCGGAAACTTCCCGTGTGCTCTTCGAGCTTCAGGTGCATCAGATTGAGCTTGAAATACAGAACGAGGAATTACGCCGGACTCAGGTGGAACTGGAATCCTCGAAACGCTTTGCTCGAACAGCCTATCAGCCGCTTCATTATCAATGCCGACGGAGACAGGTTTTATTTGTTTAAAAAGCAACTCCTTAAGGACGGAAACGCCCAGTCGGTCGATCTTAGGATGCATAGAGCCGGTGGCATCGTTTTCTGGGCGCGGCTTGAGTGTATCGGCATATTCGACGCCGATGGCGCATCTCTTTGCCGCATCGTCCTGAGCGACATAGACGAGCAAAAACTTGCCGAAGTTAAAATCGACGCGCTTCTGGCGGAAAAGGTGCTGATTCTAAAAGAGGTTCACCATCGCCGGAAAAACAACATGAGTACTTTGCAAAGCGTTCTCTTGCGGCATCCGTTGCCGAGCCTTCCGCCGTCGCAGCGTTTGAAGACGCGGTAAACCGGGTGCACAGCATGAGTATTCTGTATGGCAAGTTGTACGAAAGCCCGAATTATGCCGAGCTGTCGCTCCGTGAATATTTGGATCCTTTGGTAGACGATATCCTTGAAAACTTTCCCCATGTAAAATCCGTAAAGGTTATAAAGGGGAACTCTAACAACTTCAGTTTTGCGAGGTCGACCATTAAAAAACCTGATTCCTGTAAGGAATCAGTGAGGCGCCTCTGATAACCAACAGGGTTATTAGCAGGCTGTTGAAAAAGTCCCCCGAAAATGGGTTTTCTATGTCATAATTGTTCAGGTGGTATTCGAATGCGTGGAGACGAAAACAAGCAACCAGAAATATTCAGTTATACCTCGGTCGAGGTAAGAATTCCGAATTACAAGGAAATTAGTTTCAATAATATTTGACAAAAGTGCTATATTATAAACTGAACAATGAGCGAGCGGTTTTTCAT
>JANNSO010000056.1:0-17916 GCA_031402655.1 Spirochaetota bacterium
CCGACGGCAGAAGCATCCTGTACAACAGGGCGATGGAGCATATAGAAGGCCTGTCTGCCGAAGAGGTGCTTGGCAAGCATTTACTGGAAGTATTTCCCGGGTGGAGTCCCGCCGACAGCACGCTGCTGACCGCTCTGGAAACCGGCCGCACCATCGATCAGCGAAAGCAATCATACCTGAACCTGAAAAAAAAGTTCATCTCGACCGTCAACACTACCTTCCCGATTTTCCAGGGTAGCAAGATAATCGGGGCGGTGGAGATAGCCAGGAATTACACCGAGGTAAACCAGCTTTCCGAAAAGATAATCGACCTGCAGCAAAAACTCATCGACCCGCCGAAAGCCGGACACCAGAAACCGCGAAAATACACCTTTGACATGCTCCTGGGCAGGCACCCCCTCTACGTCAATGCTATAGGAATATCACGAAAAGCGGCTAACACCGATTCAAGCGTGCTTATCGAGGGCGAGACTGGAACAGGCAAGGAATTGTTCGCCCAGAGCATACATAACGAGAGCGCCCGCAAGGACAAAGCTTTCATTGCCATCAACTGCGCGGCGATCCCCGACACCCTGCTGGAAGGAATCCTCTTCGGCACGGCCAGGGGCAGCTACACCGGCGCCGAGGACAGGCCCGGCCTCTTCGAGCAGGCCAACGGCGGCAGCCTGTTCCTGGACGAGATCAACTCAATGAGCCTCGCCCTGCAGGCCAAGATATTGCGCGCGCTCCAGGAAAATTACGTTAGAAGGCTCGGCGGCCTCAAGGACCTGATGGTGGACGTGCGAATCATCGCCGCCAGCAACGAGCCTTTGCTGGCCATGATGAAGGCGCTCACGTTTCGCAAGGACCTTTACTACCGGCTCAACGTAATCAATATCAAGATTCCTTCACTTCGGGAACGCCCGGACGACATTCCCCTCCTGGGTGAATTTTTTATCAGGCACTTCAACAAGAAGCTGGGCAAGGATATCTGGATGCTTTCCATAGAACTGCAGGAGGCCTTTCGCAACTATGCCTGGATAGGCAACATCCGGGAACTGCAGAATGTGCTCGAAAGCGCCATGACCATGGTAAGCGACGAACATGTACTCGGCCGCGAGCACCTGCCCCCGCACGTGGACATCCTGCAGCAGCGCGTTTCGCGGGAAAACCTTGTAGCAGGTACCGCCCTTGAGGCTAAACCTCATGGTTTCGAGGGAAACCTCGCTAATTATATAGAAGAAATTGAAAAAGCAGCCATCAGGGAATGCCTTGCCCGGGCAAAAGGCAATATCTCCGCCACCGCCCGCCTATTAGGCATTTCGCGCCAAAGCCTGCAATACAAGCTTAAACAATTCGGGATAGTTCCATAGCCTTGTTCTTCGCCCTTTATTGATTCGTGACGTACTCTGTGGCCATCGTAAGCTGGCGGGGATATTCCTTCTCTGCGCGAAACGGAAAGATAGATCTGTCTTGAGGCTTTTCCTGTCGTCAACGGCGTTTGCGATATGCGCCTTGTCGATCCACGAAATCGTCGCCACCGCGGCAGAAGCCTTTCTTTACGACAAGCCATATTTTCCTGCCTTGTTTTTGGGGACGGTCACGGCGTAAACGCGCTGAGTCCCCTCCTCTTCAATGCCGCACCCAAGTATTCCATGTGCAACAGGGTTGTTTCGCATGGGTTAAAGGGGACCTCCAATAACCTTGTTGGTTATCAGAGGTCCCTCGATGATTCCTTACAGGAATCAGATTTTTTAATGGTAAACCTCTAAAAACTGAAGTTTTTAGAGGTCCCCTAAAGTATAAAAATTAAAAAACAATGTCGCTTGTTTTTAGGCGCAATCGTGCTTACACTAAATGAGAGGTTCAAATGAGGAAAGTGCTTGTTTTCGCCCTATATTTCATGATTCCCGGCATTCCCATCTTTTTATATTTAAGCAGCCTCGGGGGCGAATTCGATTCCTACAGCGCCTCGGTATCCCTGGGTATAGCGGCTTTCGTCTTTATTTGCAACCAATTTATCCTGGCCAGCAGGCCCGCATGGGCGCTCAAGGTTCTTGGTCTTAAAAATCTTCTGGCCTTTCACTCAACGATGCCCATATTCATTATCGCCATGGCGGCCACGCACAAAATACTCAAGGAGTTAAACTCCTATCCCGACGATACTTTTCAGGCGAGACTCGGCGCGATAGCCTGGTGGGTATTCGCGGCCGTAATCGTTTTTACCATACTTCTCATGGCCAATACGTTTTGGCTCAAGATTCCTCTACTCAAAAATCTTAAGACATGGGTCTATAAAAAGATGAAGCTCAGCTACAAAGCGGTGAAATTGATGCATAACATAACCGTTCTGGCTGGCATGCTTCTTATGGTTCACGTATTCCTATCATCCAGCTCGGGGTTCAGCTTCAACCCCGGCGGCATCATATTCATGGGATTCTGGTTTTTTTTCTCCATCGTTTTGTACGGCAAATACAAACTCGGCACTCTGTCTTCAAAGGAAAGGAAGTAACATGAAAAAGTCGATTCTCTTTCTCACTGTGTTTTTAGGCCTGCTTATGGCGACAGCATTCGCCCAGGGGCTTCCCCCGAGCGCCAACAAACCGGTCGCCGACGGAATAATCGCTAAAGGCGAATACGCGCGGACCGTCTCCGGTGCTGGAATGAATCTAAGTCTTTCCTTATCGTCCGACGGGAAGACACTACACGTGGCACTCGAGGCTCCCACCACGGGATGGGTTGCCGTGGGGCTTGGATCCCTCCGTATGGACGGAGCGTTTATGGTACTCGCCTTCGATGCAAGCGGTACCATGACCATAAGCGAGCAAACAGGCACCGGAAACAGGCATAAACCCAATGAAGTAAATAAACTGTCTGCCGGTTTCGTAAAGGAAACGGGTTCCAACACCACCCTGGAATTTTCGCTTCCCGTTGCAGAATATCTAAAGGATGCAAGCCTGCGCATGATAATGGCATTCGGGCAGAAGGACAACCTGAACTCACTGCACTCGGCTTATGCCCCGATTGACCTTAAACTGTAAATACGCGAAGTTGCTTTAAAAAAATATCTATAGGGGACCTCGAAAAACTACAGTTTTGCGAGGTCTACCATTAACAGGCTGTTGAAAAAGCTTGTTGCTTTGTCAACAGCCTTCAACATTCCTCGCATTTGATTACAAATGCTACGGTAATGTTACATTTTGGAAGTGTTGAAAATCCTCATCCGAGGATTTTCAACACCCTGTTAGAGCTGCCCATAAGGCTAGTAGGCTCTAATTTTTAGATACAACTAAAAATACATGCAAAATTATTGGCACTGGTGCAATTTTTTTTGCTATTTCTGCATCCATTACATTCATACTAGCGCACCATGAAAACCATGAGTTTTTCGAGCTTCCCACTGCTAATAACGATTTTTCAACGCCACGCTTCCGGAAAAACTTGCGGTTTTTTGCAGTAGCATTATACTTACGAACGATGTCTCGACTATTTTACTAGCAGTATCGAAATTTTATTTTTTGGCACGCTTTTTGCAATATATACAGTGAGTTTTAAATTAAGCGCCTTTTAGCGCTCAATAGCTTATGGAGGTTTGTATGAACAATGTACGCGTAGTCATCTGGGGATTCGGAGCCATGGGCAGCGGAATGGCGCGCATGATCTTGAACAAAAAAGGCATCGAGATCGTTGGCGTATGCGACATGCATCCGGACCGCATGGGCAAGGACATGTTCGACGTGCTCAAAGTAGACCGCGCCGGCCGCAAAAGCGTCATCATAAACGGCAAGATCGAAGAAGTCCTTACCGAAAAGTGCTGCGACATCGCCTTGTGCGCCACCGATTCCTTTACCAAAGACGCCTTTCCCCGCCTCAAGTTCTGCCTCGAGAAAAAAGTAAACGTAATCTCGACCGCCGAGGAAATGTCCTTTCCCGCCGCCAAGCATCCGGAACTGGCAGCCGAACTGGACAAAATCGCAAAAGCCAACGGCGTGAGCATTCTGGGCACGGGCATCAACCCGGGGCTCATCATGGATCTGCTCGTCATTGTGATGACGGGTTGCATGGTGGACGTCGAGCACATCGAAGCCAAGCGAGTTAATAGTTTATCACCCTTCGGGCCGACCGTGATGCACGAGCAGGGAGTGGGCTTCACCAAGGAAGCGTTCGAAAAATCGGTGAAGGACGGCACCATGGCCGGCCATGTGGGATTCCACGAATCGGTCGCCATGATAGGCGCCGCGCTTGGCTGGAAGGTAGACAAATTCGAGCAGCAGATGAAGCCCATCGTAACCACGGTCGACAGGAAGAGCCCGCACGGATTCGCCAAGGCGGGCGACGTGGCCGGCGTAAACATGACCGGCCAGGGTTACGTAAACGGCCAGCTCAAGATAGACATGATACACCCCCAGCAGATCGAGCCCGAGATGGAGGGCACGCATACCGGCGACTACGTGACCATAAAAGGCACCCCGCCCATCAACATGGCCAACAAGCCCGAAGTGGAAGGCGGCCTGGGAACCATCGCCATGTGCGTCAACATGATACCCAACGTGATCAATGCCACGCCCGGTCTCAAGACCATGATAGACCTGCCGGTTCCCCGGGCGATCATGGGCGATTTCCGCGACCAGATAATTAAATAACATGGATACCGTAAAAAAAGGCGCATGGGTGGAAATACAGCAGCTGATCCTGAAGCCCCAGGACCGCGCGCCAACTTTGCCCGAGGACACCAAGCTTACTCCGCTCGTCCTGCGCGTCAACGGGTTCCTCAAGGCCGACGCGAAGATCGGCGACGAAGTTGTCGTGCGCTCGCTTATCGGCCGGGAGCTTTCCGGTACGCTAAGGGTCGACAACCCCGGTTACAGCCACAGCTTCGGCACCACGGTACCCGAGCTCCTGACCATAGGCACGGGGGATAATCGATGAGCGCAAATGACATGTCGTACGCCGCCGTAACGGCGCGCAAAAACGAGATTATGAAAGCCAGCATGGGCATGGACTACGACGACTTCGCGCAGAGCCCCATAGCGTTCGACTACGAGCGCATGATGGCCGAGACCGGTTACAGCCACGAGGACATCGTACGCATACAGGGCGAGACCAAGGTAGGCAACACGCCGCTTTTCGAGCTGCGGAACATCACCGAGGCCGTGCGCAAGATCGCCGGTCCCGGCAAAGGCGCGCGCATATTCGTAAAGGACGAAGCCGCCAACGCGTCCGGCAGCTTCAAGGCCCGCCGGGCGGCGATAAGCGCGTTCGAGGCGGCGAAAAAAGGTTATAAGGGTATAATCGCGGCAACCAGCGGCAACTACGGAGCCGCCGTGGCCTCGCAGGCCGCCCAGCGCAGCCTCAAGTGCATCATCGTGCAGGAAGTGTTCGACAGCCGCGGCGTGGGCCAGCCAGAGATCGTGGAGAAAAGCCGCGCCTGCGAGGCATACGGCGCCGAAGTACTCAGGCTCTCGGTAGGCCCCGAACTTTTTTACGTGCTCCTTCGCACGCTCGAGGAAACGGGCTTCTTCAACGCCAGCCTGTACACGCCGTTCGGCATACGGGGCGTCGAAACGCTCGGTACCGAAGTGGCCGCCCAGGTGCGTGCCCAATGCGGCAAGGATCCCGACGCGGTGGTCATTACGCACGCGGGCGGCGGCAACCTTACCGGAACCGCGCGCGGGCTACAGATAGCCGGCTGCAAGGGGACGCGCATCGTCGCGTGCTCCGTCGACCTTGGAGGCCTTCACATGGCCAGCGACCGCGACTTTAACCGCAAGTCGTTTACCACGGGGCACACCGGCTTCGGCGTGCCTTTCGCCACCTGGCCCGATCGGGTGGACGTTCCGCGGAACGCGGCGCGATCGCTCCGCTACATGGACGAGTACCAGCTCGTGACGCAGGGAGAGGTGTTCTACGTTACGGAGCTGCTTACCAAGATGGAAGGCCTCGAACGAGGTCCGGCAGGGAATACAAGCTTAACCGCGGCCGTTACCCTGGCACGTCAGATGGACCGCGACCAGATCGTGGTGGTGCAGGAGACCGAGTACACCGGAGCCGGAAAGCACCACAACAGCCAGCTCTCCTTCGCGCGCCAGAACGGCGTGGAAGTAAGGCGCGGCGACCCCAGGGAAAACGTGCCTGGCAAGGCTATCGTGATTCCCGAAAACCTGGGGCAGGTACGCGGCATGGCTCAGGACATGGACAAGCTAAGGCTTTCCTACCTCAAGAACGCCGTAAAGGCGCATCCGGCGGCGGCATGGACCGCGAACGACTACGCTTTCGTGGCCGCCGACCTGAAAATGGACGAGGCATGGGTCAAGGACACCGTTACGAAACTTAGCTGAAAAGCACGAACGGCAATATCCCGGTATGCATGATGGCCGGGATCAATAAACAAAGAATCAATCCGTAAAGCGGATTGATTCCGGCCGCAAGACCGATGATCGCATCGAGCTTGCGGCCTGCACGGAGGACAAGATGGCAGAAGACAGGGTAGCCCGTTTCGAGAAGAGACAGGTTGAACTAAAAAAAATGAGCAATACCGAACTCAAAGAGCGGTTTTGGAAACTTTGCAACCAGACGGTCGCCCCGATCGTGGAATTGTCCAGGACGCACACCTCGCCTTCCATCGAGCGCGCGGTGCTCCTTCGCATGGGCATCGACAGCGTTTCCACCCATGCGGTGGTGACGCGGGTCCTGGAAGCTGGACTCCTGGGAAAAGGCGCCGGTCAGGTGGTATTAAAAATATCACAAAAGACGGGCAAGGATATCCGCGGCGCCGCACAGGCGATCATCGACAGCAAAGACGTACTGAACGGTCTTTTCCAGTAATCGGAGCATACCATGGCATACAGAGAACTTGATCCTTCCAAAAAGCTGGACATAGAGGAAATAATGACCGACCTCGCTTCCTACCACCCGCCCCGCAAGGGATGGACATGGCGCGAAGTGCCCAAGGAAGGCGTCGACATGGGACCGTTCCACTTCCGGAACATGTCCAAGCCGCTCAAGAGAAGCATCGGGCTTCCGGCTTCCAAATATTTCGATCACATCGATCCGCAGCCCTCATGCGTGGTTACCACCGAGATAGCCTCGGGCCGCTTCGAGGACGACATCCGCCGCATGCGCATGGCCGCCTGGCACGGAGCCGACCATCTCATGGTCATACGCACCACGGGCCAGAGCCATATCGACGGCCTCATGGAAGGAACTCCGGAGGGAACCGGCGGCGTACCAATTACGCGCAAGCAGATACGCGCCAGCCGCAAGGCTTGCGACGCCATCGAGGAAGAGGTGGGCAGGCCGATAAACTTCCACAGCTACGTTTCCGGCGTGGCCGGTCCGGAAGTGGCGGTGCTCTTCGCCGAAGAGGGCATCAACGGCGCGCACCAGGACCCCCAGTACAACGTTCTGTACAGAAATGTTAACATGTACCGATCCTTCGTGGACGCCGCGGAAGCCAAGCGCGTCATGGCCGGAGCGCGCATATTCCAGATCGACGGCGCTCACAACGCCAACGCCACGGCCAAGGCCGGCTGGCTCGTGATGCCCGAACTGATGGTCCAGCACGGCATCAATTGCGCGTTCTCCGTGGCAGCGGGAATGGACAAGAGCCTCATCGGCCTTTCCACGGTGCCGCCTGACGCGCCTCCGGCTCCCAAGCTTTGGTATGACCTGCCCTACGCCATTGCGCTTCGCGAATTCTTCTCCGAGTTCAAGATGCGCGCGCAGCAGAACACGCGCTATATCGAGGCCGACATCGAGGAGGCGGTACGCACGCACACGATCGACACCCTGATATCGATGCTCACGAGCGCAGACATCCAGTCCACCATTACGCCCGACGAGGGCCGTAACGTCCCCTGGCATTATAACAACATCCGCGGCGTGCAAACCGTCAAGCAGACCTGGGCCGCCCTCGACGGCATCAAGGAACTGGTATCCCTTAACATGAACGGCCCATTGGGCGAGATGGTTCGCGACCTCCAGGAGCGCGCCGTGGCGTTCCTCGAGGAACTCGTCGACGAAGGCGGATATTTTGCCGCAGTAGAAAAGGGATTCTTCGTAGACTCGGGAAAATATCCCCAGCGCAACGAAGACGGAATCGCCCGGGACGGCAAAGGCGGCGTCGGGGCCGGTACGCTCGTCCAGCGCGATGCCGACTACATGGCCCCCGTGTGCGACCACTTCGGCAACAATAAACTGCCGGCCGGCCTCAAGAAACCCTGCGACCCGATCAATGGCTGCACACTGTGCAAGCCCGAAAAAATCGTATACATCGACGAGCTGGACCCCGAAGACAACGCCGACAAGCGCCTGGAAAAAACCCTGCCCTACCGCAAGGGAGATCTTCTGAAGCCCGAAGCCGAATGGGCAGGCGACGGTACCGTACTGCTTCAGTTCGTGGTACCCGAATCAGAGGATATCGCGCGCGAAGCCGCCCTGGAAATGGGACGCAAGATGGGTCTCCTGGACCCGGAAATCGTGAACATGCAGGTGATGCATCCATCCGAGGGCTGTTTCGTGGAAGTCAAGGGAAAAGTAACCTTCGACGTCAAGAAATCAGAACTCAAGATTCCACCCAAGGAAGTGATGCTGGGCGAGGACGAAATCCGCGCGGTTATAAAAAAGCTGGGCATCAAGGTGGTGGCCGGTACCGTAGGAGAGGACGAGCACTCGGTCGGTCTCCGAGAAATCCTTGACATCAAGCACGGGGGCATCGAAAAGTACGGGGTCAAGTATACCTACCTGGGCACCTCCGTGCCCGTGGGCAAGCTGGTGGACGCGGCGATAGAGATAGGCGCGCAGGCCATACTCATCTCCACCATCATCAGTCACAGCGACGTGCACCGACAGAACATGCGAAAGCTCGCCGAGCTTTGCAAGGAAAAGGGCATACGCGACAAGATCATCCTGATAGCGGGCGGTACGCAGGTTAACCGCGACATGGCCAAGGAAACGGGCCTGGACGCGACATTTGGCCGCGGCACCAAGGGAATCCATGTGGTAAACGCCATAGTAAAGACCCTAAAAGCCAGGGGACAGATATAGAATTTTAACCACAGAGGCACAGAGGCACAGAGAAGAAGAAAATAATAAAAGATAAAAGGCATTTTGCCTTAACTTATCTTATCATTCCTTCACTCTCTTCTCTGTGCCTCTGTGTCTCTGTGGTCTGCATTTTGTATTTTATGTTTTAATGGAGTGGCATATGCCCGATACCATCGACATTCTTACTATAGAGGTCGGCTCGACCATCACCAAGGCCAACGGCTTCTGCTTCCTGACCGAAGGCGGGTTCGCGCATGTTGCGCAGGGATTTGCCAAGACTTCGGTGCTTGCAGGCGACGTGGGCGTCGGCGTTGATGAAGCCATCGCGAATCTTGAAACGACGTTCGGCTATTCCGTGGGCAAGCCCGAGACCTTCGTGAACAGCTCGGCTGCCGGCGGCCTGCGCATGACGGTGCACGGGCTTACCTACAGCATGACGGCCCGCGCGGCGCACGAAGCGTCGCTTGGTGCCGGTGCCATCGTAAAAAAGGTTACCGCCGGCCAGTTGGAGGATTACGAGCTCGAAGAAATTAAAGAAATAAATCCTAACATTATTCTATTGGCCGGCGGCGTCGAATTCGGAGAGAAGACAATAGTCCTGCGGAACGCCGAGAAACTGGCCTCGCTCAAGCTGCATGCACCCGTGGTGTATGCAGGCAATTCGGTTCTTCATAAACCTATACAAAAGATATTCCATGAAGCCGGAATAGAGCTCCTTATAACCGATAACGTCTTTCCCGATGTGGACGTCCTTAACATCGAGCCGTTGCGCCATGTCATACACGAAGTATTCAGCCGCCATATAATCCATGCTCCGGGCATGTCAAGATTCGCCGGTCTGTCGACCTGGGGAATACTGCCCACACCCGGTGCGGTGCTGCGCGGCGCGGAACTGTTCGCCGAAGCGCTGGGCGACTGCCTCGTTTTCGACGTGGGCGGAGCGACAACCGATGTGCACAGCGTAACCGACGGAAGCCCTGAGTACCAGATGAAAGCCATCGAGCCCGAGCCCCGCGCGAAACGTACCGTCGAGGGGGACCTTGGCGTATTCATCAACGCGGCCAACATAGTCCACATGACAGGAGATCCCGTTTGGGAAAACAGGATGGCGGACCTTCAGGCCATGCCTTCCACGGAACGGGAAAAAGAATTAACAAGGTGGCTGTGCGCCAGGGCGGTGGACGTAGGAGCCAGGCGACACGCCGGTCACCTGGCCGACATATACACGCCGACCGGGAAAAAACAGGTCATAAAGGGAAAAGACCTTACTTCCGTACAATGGGTCATCGCCACCGGCGGCGCACTTACGCGAGTCGACGGAGCGGCGGATTGCCTGCGCTCCATCTGCAGTGGACCGAAGAAGCACCTCCTTCCCCCGCCCGAAGCGCGCATCCTCATCGACCGGGACTACCGCTTCTCGGCGCTGGGGACGATAGCGCAGGCGTATCCCGCGGATGTCAAGCAAACGTTCACCGCTTGGGTCGAACAGGAAAATTCGATGCCTAAAACAGGCGAAGCAAGGAGAGACACATGAGATTCAGGACACCGAGGCTCGAAATATACCCCGACAGGATCCGCGCCAACGCGCGTTCAGTTATAAAATTATGCCACCAGCACGGGGCGGATATCGCCTGCGTAACCAAGGTAACGAGCGCGCACCTGGGCGTGACCCGCGCGATGTACGAAGCGGATCCAGACATGATCGCCGACAGCCGGATCAGCAACCTCCGCATGATCGGCGAGATGGGCGTTACCCTGCCCCGCCTTCTTCTCCGCCTTCCCGCCCCCTCGGAGGTTGCGGATGTCGTGCACGACTCCGAGGTAAGCCTGAACTCGGGGCTGTATACCTTGCAGCTCCTATCCGACGCAGCGCTCGCACAGGGCGTCAAACACAAGGTCCTGGTCATGGTGGACGTAGGAGACCTTCGAGAAGGCGTGTGGCCGGACAACGCTCCGGATTTGCTCAAGGAAGCCGCCATGCTCAAAGGGCTCACCATAATCGGCCTGGGCTGCAACCTCGCCTGCTACGGGGGGGTCATCCCAAGCGAGCAGAACATGCGTACCCTCGTGGACGTTCGCGACCTCTGCCGCCAGCGTACGGGCTTGGAACTCAACGTACTCTCCGGAGGAAACAGCGCGAACCTGCCCCTCCTGGCTTCGGGAAAGATGCCCAAGGAAATAAACCACTTCCGCATCGGCGAAGCCATCGTTTTGGGACGCAACGTGCTGGACCGAAGCCCCTGGCCGGGAACCAGGCAGGACACATTCCGCCTGGTGGCTGAGGTGATAGAAGTTGAGCGCAAACCTTCCGTGCCCATCGGGGACCGCGGCCAGGATGCGTTTGGCGGTTCAACGGATTTCGTGGATCGGGGCATGCGCATGAGAGCCATCTGCATCATTGGCAGGCAGGATGTGGTGGTGGACGGCATCGAACCCGAGGATAAGGGCATTATCGTGCTGGGCGGCAGTTCCGACCACCTCATCCTGGACGTCGAAGACGCTGCGCTGCCGGTAAAGGTGGGCGACGAGATAGCTTTCAGGCCCGGATACGGAGCCTTGCTGGCCTTGTCGACCTCCCCCTATGTCAGCAAGATAATAATAGAAGAATAGTCGCCAATGCAAAAATCATGATTTTTGCATTGGCGTACGCGAAAGCAAGAATTCAGGTCACTAAAAGGGAATAGCATGTTATACCAGACGCACGCGCAAATTCACCTCGGAAATATTCGCGCCAACATAGAAGGCATCAGGAATAAAATAGGAGCCGATCGCAAGATGCTCATTGCCGTCAAGGCAAACGGCTATGGGCATGGGGCTATAGAAGTATCACGCATGGCGGAACGCATCGGGGTGGACTGGCTGGGAGTCGCCACCGTCCCCGAAGGCATACAGCTTCGCGAGGCAGGCATCAGGCTACCGATACTCAAGTTCAGCCCGGTGTTTCCCCGGGAAATAGAGGCGGCGCTGCGGAACAACCTTACGCTTGCCGTTTGCGACGGCGAATCGGCCGAGGCGATACGGCTCGTCTGTAACGCCTGCGGCCTCAAGGCTCGCGTGCACATCAAAGTGGACACAGGCATGGGCCGAGTCGGCGTTTTGCCGCAGGAGGCTCCCGCGCTTGCTGCCACAATCGAAAAAAACTCCCCTGAAATCCATTTGGAGGGACTTTTTACCCATTTACCGGTAAGCGATGAACAAGAAACCGAATTCACCAAAAACCAGATTGCCCAATTCAAGTCGGCAATCGAATCGGTAAACACCGCCATCGGCAGAAAAATCGACCTTGCCCACTGTTCCAATTCCGGCGCGGTTCTTGGCCACGAGGAAGCATGGCTGGACATGGTGCGTCCCGGCATCATGGTATACGGCTACTATCCCGACGAAGGAACCCCTCGAAGCATCCCGCTGCTGCCTGCCATGAGCATTCTTACGCGCGTGTCGTTCGTAAAAAAAGTGGCTGCCGGTACCAGCATTGGCTACGGCCGCACTTGGCTAGCTCCCCGTGATACTTTTATCGCAACGATTCCCGCGGGCTACGCCGACGGCTTCAACCGATTGTTTTCCAATAAAGGCCGCGTGCTTATCGGCGGTAATTCCCATCCGCTTGCGGGCCGCGTCTGCATGGACCAGAGCATGGTGGACCTTGGCCCGGAAACAAGCGTCAAAGTCGGCGACGAAGTTGTGCTCATGGGAAGGTCGGGCAGGGAAGAAATAAGCTGCTATGAATGGGCAAAGGCGCTGGGCACCATCACCTACGAGGTGACCTGTCAGATTAATGCCCGCGTGCAGCGATATTTCGACGAGTACTAAAAAAACCCCGACGGCCGGCCAAAGAGGCTAATAAATGGCGGCCGCCGGGGTAGAATACTTACAGCGAAGAAAATTTATAGTAACTATCGTTTTCTGAGGTATTTCCGGATATCCACGGCTACCGCGGCAACGATTATCATGCCCTTGAATATCTGCTGCCAATAGGCGGAGACTCCCAACACGACGAGTCCGTTGTTGAGAACCTCGAAAATCAGGACACCCGTTACCATGCCTCCCACCGTGCCTATGCCTCCCGCGGTGGATACTCCACCAATGACGCAGGCGGCGATGGCGTCGAGCTCGTACATCTGGCCGTAATTGTTCGTCGCTCCGCCGGTGCGTGCCGCCAGAAGTGCTCCCGCCAATCCATACAGAAGCCCGCCTATCGCATAGACAAGCAGGGTGTTTTTCCAGATACTCACGCCCGAAACGACGGCCGCGTCGGGGTTTCCGCCGATGGCGTAAATATTTTTTCCCAACCTCGTCTTATTGAGCATAAAAAATATCAGCACTATGACGACAAGGGCCACCAGTATGAGGTTAGGAAAAATCCAGGTGTCACCCGTTCCTAGATTCGTAAAATCCTCCCGTAGACCGCCGATCGGCTGGGCACCCCTCGGAGGTCGGTCCACATAGAGCGAAACGGCTCCATAGATGATTACCATCATTCCCAGCGTGGCTATGAACGGCGGCACTTTAAGGAACGCCACGATAGAGCCATTCAGAAGCCCGACGAGCAAGCCGACTCCGAGCGCTGCGAGTATCGGCAGGAACAGTGGCAGGTTGGGCAGATCGGTAAAAAGTTTGCTTTCATAATCCATGCGTTGCGCCAGGGAAGCGGCTACGACCGCAGCCAGGCCAACCGTGCGCCCCGCGGAAAGATCGGTTCCCCGGGTAATGAGTATTCCGCCCACTCCCAGCGCAATGATTACCCGAACCGAGGATATCCGCAAAATGTTTACGAGATTCTCGGGATTGAGAAAGCTCTGGCGTACCATACCGATTACCAGCACCAGTCCTAAAAGAACAAGAAGTATCGCGTTCCTGCTTGCATAATCCTTGATAGTAAGTGACATCGATTTTTTGATGCCAAGTCCGTCGTTATCCATTTACCGCTCCTTTATCATGCCATGAACTGAGTCGCAAGCTCCATGATCTTTTCCTGCGTAGCCGTTTTGCCTTCGAGAATCCCCGTGCATCTTCCTTCGCACATTACCATTATCCTGTCCGACATGCCCAGAAGTTCGGGCATTTCCGAAGAGATCATGATGATGCTCTTTCCCCGCTTGGCCAAATCGGCGATGATAGAATAAATTTCGTATTTAGCGCCTACGTCTATTCCCCGGGTGGGCTCGTCCAGAAGGAATATATCGGGTTCGGTTAGGAGCCAGCGGGCAAAAATCACTTTCTGCTGGTTACCTCCGGACAGGCTTTCTATGGAAGTCGACGACGAAGGCGTTTTGACCCTCAGCAGGTCTATAACCTTTTTTACGTCATTCGCTCCGCGCTTCCTGTCAAGGAACAAAAACCTGGTTACGTACTTTCCTATATTGGCGATCAAGGTATTATCGAACACCGAAAGGACGGGGAATATGCCCATGGTTCTCCTGTCCTCCGTGAGCAGCGCCATTTTATGCCCCTTGGCCTGAATGGAACTGGCGATGCGCACTTCCCTGCCGTTTATCCGTATCTTTCCGCTTTTAACCGCCCTGAGCCCGAACAGGGATTCTATGAGCTCCGTCCTCTGGGCTCCGACCAATCCGCCGATACCGAATATTTCGCCTTTTCTAAGCTCAAAGCTGACGTCCTTGAACGATCGCGGATTTGAGGCCGTAAAATTTTCGACATGCATTAAAACTTCACCGGGAACGTTTTCCCTGGGTGGAAATCTATGGGTCAAATCCCGCCCCACCATTTTGTTAATAATTATATCCGTTGTAAGATCCTTGGAGGGATACGTGCCGACATTCCTGCCATCGCGCATAATCGTAACCTCGTCCGAGATGGCCAGTATTTCCTCCATTTTATGGGAGATATAGATGATGGCCCTGCCTTCGGACCTGAGTTTATTGATTATCTGGAAAAGATGCGATACCTCGAGCTCCGTCAGCGACGAAGTAGGCTCGTCCATGATTATTATTTGCGCATTGTATGAAACGGCCTTGGCTATTTCCATCGACTGAATCTTGGAGACCGAAAGGTCTTTAACCCAGGCCAGGGGATTGATTTCTATCTTCAAATCCGAAAAAAGCATCTTCGTATCTTTGAGCATCTTCCTGCTATTGATAGGCCTGACGATGCCGAAGTTATGGGTCGGGTAGCGGCCAAGCCACATATTGTCCAGAACGCTGCGGTAAGGGATAGGATGCAATTCCTGATGTATCATCGAGATGCCGCTGTCCAGCGCCTGCTTGGCGTTTGCGAATGCTACTTTTTTATCACTAAACAGTATTTCGCCCTCATCGGGAGAATAAATTCCGAAAAGACATTTCATCAAAGTCGATTTACCGGCGCCGTTTTCTCCCATAAGCGCATGGACGCTTCCGGGCCGTACTTGTATGCTCACATTGTCAAGCGCCTTGACACCGGGAAAACTCTTGGAAATGTTTTTCATTTCCAGAATAAAAGCGCTATCGCCCATCGTGACCCTCCATGTAATGGTAATAAAACAGGAACGCGCCCCTTAAAGCTGCGCGTTCCACGTTGATACTCTTAATCATATTCGGGGGTCCCTCGATCGGGGGAACCCCGCGTCAGATTACTTGTATTCTTTGTAATTCTCGAGCGTTACCTTGGCATAGGGAACCCAAATGTACTTGCCATTAGGATCGATTTTGCCGTCTTTGTCGGCAAACGGGGCAACGGTGGTTGCGGCAGCTTTGCCCGTTGCGAGGGAATAGGCAATGTCGAACGTGGCGAGTCCCTGGCGTTTAGCGTCGTTAAGAACCGTTCCAAGCAACGTGCCCTGAGCAAGAGCGTCGAGTGCCGGAGGGGTGGCATCCACGCCTACGACCGGCATGTACTTGCCGGCCTTGAAGTATCCGGCTGCCTTGAGGGCTTCGATTGCGCCGAGAGCCATGTCGTCGTTATTGGCGAGTACGACTTCGATCTTGCCTTTGTAGGCGGTAAGCCAGGCTGCCATTTTTTCCTGGGCTTTCGGGCGGTCCCACATGGCGGTGTCTTCTGCTACCTTCTGGACTTTGAGACCGGCGGCCACGATGGCTTTGATCGAGAACTCAGTGCGGTATTTCGCATCGGTGTTCGAAGGATCTCCGATGAGCATTACGTACTGGATAATTCCGTCTTTGTTAAGGTCCGCTTCCGGATGTTTCTTCCAATAGTCGGCTACAATCTCGCCTTCCATGGTTCCGGACTCTTGGGCTTTGGCTCCGACGTAATATGCCTTGGCGTATTTGGCCATATCGGCGGCGGCTGGCTCGCGGTTGAAAAGAACGAGGGGGATGTTCTTTTTCATGGCTTTGCCGATGATTACGGACACGGCGGAAGGATCTACGAGATTAATTGCAAGGCCGGTAACGCCCAGTGTCAGGAACTGGTCTACCTGGTCATTTTGCCTGGGCTGGTCGTATTGGCTGTCCTGCATGGAAAGGGTTATTTTGCCCTTGGCTGCGGTTTCGATCTGGTTTCGCACGTATGACATAAAAGTATCATCGTACTTGTAAATACAGATACCCAGATTGGGGGTTGGCTGGGCAAAGGCGGTCGATACGAAGGTAAGGCTCAGCATTATAGCGAGCAGGATCACAGACACTTTCTTCATTGTAATCTCCTCTTGGTAGAATATGCGCGGTCATAACGACCGTGCGTAAATACACCCTACCCCGACTTCCGAAAGGCAACAATGTAAAAATCAGCGAAAATTTTACAATATTCCGCACAAGCCGTTCTTTACGCCATTTTTAATCCCCGCCGACGTAAGGGCTGTAGTCTATCCAGATGTATGCGCCGTCTTCCATCGCTATGCCGCTTTCCCTGGGGTCGCGGCCCTCGATAAGGGCGTAGGCGAGTTTCACCATGGCTTTGGCCATGCCCAGCGAATCGTTTTTTACCGTGCCATACAGGAAACCGGCGCGTATCGATTCTTCCGCTTCCTTAAGTCCGTCAATTCCAACAACCGGAATCCAACCTTCATCGTGCCTGTCGATTTTGCCGTTGCCGTTGGTATCCCTGAACATCCCCTGCTGGCGCATCCTGGCAATAGCACCCAGTGCCATCTCGTCGTTATTGGATAGCACCAGCTCAAGCCGCCTGCGATATGAGGCGAGCAATGAGCCCATGCGAACATAGGCTTCCTCACGGTTCCAATTTGCCACCTCCAAAGCCAGCACCTCGACCTTGTAGCCCGCGTTCTCGAATTTACGCAATACTTCCTTGGTTCGTATCTCGGCATCCTGGTGCCCCTGTTCGCCTTTCAAGATTATGCACTGGATAATTCCATCGCCGTTGCGGTCGAATGAATTCAGCGCGCGGGGATCGCCGCCGAATAGATCCATTACCAACTGTGCCTGCAGCTGCCCGGATTGCTCCGCCTTGGCTCCAACGTAATAGATGCCCTTTCGCAGCGACAGATCCTTGGCTAAGGGTTCCCGATTAAAGAATATAATGGGAATCGCACGGGTTTTAGGGCTTTTGATTATGGCATAGGCTCCCAATCTGTCCACGGGATTCACGAGCAGCAAGCCGGGCTTTTCGTCCAGAAAGGAGCTGAGCTGCTCATTCTGCACAAGCTGGGAGTTGAGCGCGTCAAATTGACGCAAGGCCAGGCGTCCCTCCGATTCGGCGCGGATTTGACTTGCGAATTCCTCGATATACGGATCCTGTCCGCTATACAGGAACAGGCCGACGGGCAAGGCTTTCCTGTCGCAGGAGGATATATAAAAACAGGCCGTCAGGGCGAATATGAGCGCGGCATGTTTACGTTTCATGGTTCTGCTCCTGCTCCAGGGGGTTGTGGGGAATGCGCAGCGCGACACTCGTGGATTCATCGGGAACGCTTGTGATAATTACTTCCGCGCGGGGTCCGTAATAAAGGGTAAGCCGCTGGTACACGTTTCGTATTCC
>JANNSO010000057.1:0-1968 GCA_031402655.1 Spirochaetota bacterium
GGACGCCGGTTTCTCGGTCATATCCGGCGGTGGCCCCGGCATCATGGAGGCCGCCAACAAGGGGGCCTACTTTGGCAAGTCGCCCAGCGTCGGCCTCAACATCCAGTTGCCGCACGAGCAAACGACCAACGTCTATCAGGACATTTCGCAAACCTTCCGCCATTTCTTTGCGCGCAAGTACATGTTCGTGCGCTTCGCCAATGCCTACGTGGTCATGCCCGGCGGTTTCGGCACGCTCGACGAGCTGCTCGAAGCCCTGACCCTGATCCAGACGGGCAAAAGCCAGAGGATTCCGATCATCCTGGTGCACGAACCCTTCTGGCGCGGAATGATCGACTGGTTCCGCACCACGCTGGTCGACGAGAAGGTCATTTCGCCCGACGATTTGCATCTGCTGCAGGTGATCGACACGCCGGAAGACGTCGTCGAGGCCATTTTCAAGCACTACGAGTCGCGCGGCTTCACTCCGCTGCCTTCTGAGCGCGAGATGCTGCTCAATCTGTAATATAATCAAGGCTTATCGTTTGCCATCCGGGATTCTTTCCATGCGCCGCCTCAACGCCCTCTTTGTCCTGCTGGCCATCCTCGCCGCCCCGGTTTCGGCTCAAACGCGCACCGATCTGCAGCCGCTGCCGGATGTTCCGCCGCCGGTCATGGCGCCGCTGAACGACTCGCTGGAACCGCAGGTGACGATCAGGAAGCGCGAGGGCGATTCGGTCGAAGAGCACCGCGTGAACGGCAAGCTTTACAAGATCATCGTAACGCCGGAGCACGGCGTTCCCTACACGCTGATCGACCTGCGCGGCGACGGCGTCTTTGTGCGCCCCGATACCCAGGGAACGCCGCAACTCAGCGTGCCGATGTGGGTGATTGGCACCTTCTGATACTGCGCTGTTTCTTCCGCGCGCTGCTCGTAAATCTGCGGTGGCCGCTAAATGAGCTGCCGTTTTCCCGCTGCATTTTATTCTTCCCCTAATCCACCCCAGTGAGCATTGCAATAGAACACTTCCCGATTCCAGCTCCGGCCTTTGATGGCCGAAGTCGAATCGTCCCTGCCAGCAATGCGTTTGAGTGGCTAAGGCATGGCTGGGCAATTTTCATGGCCAATCCATGGATGTGGATTGCAGTTTCCCTGCTCCTGATCCTTGCCTCTATTGTGCTGGCGAGTGTGAGCTTGATCGGGCCAATGGTTTTTTGCCTATTAACCCCATTGCTCTGTTCTGGCGCGCTGCGAGTCTGCCAAAAAGCGTCGAACAGCGAAAGGCTTGAGGTTTCTGATTTTTTTTCCGGCTTCCAGACCAATACCAATGGTCTTGTCATCCTTGGCGTGATTATCATGGCGTGCCAGGCAGGCTTTGTCGTGTTGTTTGAGGGTTCGCTTGTTGCCAGGCTGGTCAGCTTGCTGCTTCTGTTTCCGCTGGTCATGGCCATCTGGTTTGCTCCGGCCCTGGTTTTCTTCAACAACATGCCGCCGGTTGAAGCGCTCAAGGCCAGCTTAAACGCCTGCCTGAAAAACACGCTGCCGTTTCTGGTCTACGGCCTGATTGTCATGGTGCTCTTGTTCTTTGCCACGCTGCCTGTCGGTCTTGGCTTTCTGGCTCTCATTCCGGCTCTTTCCGGATCGGTCTATGTTTCGTATCGGGATATCTTTGTTGCCAACTAATCGTATTCTTGCGTTGCCATGCAAGCGCTGACTCTACCTGCCCGTCGTGGTTGGCGCTGGATTGCCGAGGGTTTCGGAATTTTTCGCAAGCGGCACCTGATGCTTTCGTTCTTCGTGCTCAGCTACTGGATGTTGATGGCGCTGATCAATTCGCTGCCCTTTGTCGGGCAGGTCATAGCGACAGTGCTCATTCCGGTTTTTTCGGTCAGTCTGATGACTGCCTGCCGGCTGATCGAGCAGGGCAGCCCGATGCCTCCGCAACTGCTGTTTTTGGGTTTCAACAAGAACCTGCGCTCCCTGCTGGT
>JANNSO010000058.1:0-3466 GCA_031402655.1 Spirochaetota bacterium
TGTCGAGGTGGTCGTCGGCTCGTCCATGAGGAGGAGATTCGGCGGATCGACGAGGAACTTGATCAGGTTCAGGCGGCTCTTTTCGCCGCCGCTGAGAATGCCGGTTTTCTTGTAGATCTCGTCCTTCCGAAACAGGAAGGAGCCCAGGATGCCGCGGGCGTCCTCTTCCCGCAGGGTGGGCGCGGCCCGCATCACCTCGTCCAGCACGGTCGAAGCGGGGTCCAGCGTATCGGCCCGGTGCTGGCTGAAGTAGCCGAGCTTGGCGGCGTGCCCGAGCCGGCGGGTGCCCTGCTGGAATTCCAGCACCCCGGCCGTAAGTGCCACCCCTATTTCCAGGGCTTTTTTTCCGCCGTCGTTCAGAAGCCAGCTATCCACGTTTTGCTGAACAAGCACGGCGCGAACAGATCCTCGCTCAGTCCTGGGCCGATCGCCGACCAGAAAGCCATAGCCCAAAACAGCCAGGAAAAGCAGGCTTGCCACCATGAGGGAGCCCGATCGCTCTATGAGGCTTGCGCGCGGAGACATGTTGAAATTCCGAAACACCGGACTCCAAAAAGCGCTCCCGAAGTCCCGCCCCGTCTGCACAGCATGAGTATCGGGCGCAAGGAATATTTCGGCAGCCCCCGCTGAAACAAGAGCCAGCACAAAAGACAGCCCATAAACGCCGGTAACCTCTGCAAGCTGGATAAATGGCAGGACGGTATTCCAGGAATAGGGAAGCAAACCCCAAGGATAGCCTAGAAACCCGTTGGATTTACAATATTCAAAAACTGCCCACGCCGCCGCGAATACCAAAGCCCTGAAAATACCGGTCTTTTTAAGGATGGAATGCAGATACATCGCAAAAAAACCGTAGGCAAGCATATAGAATAGAATCGTGGAACCGAGCGTCCAAATGCGGTAATCCTTGAAAAACCAGAGCCAATAGCTTGATAATCCATGGGCAAGCCCCCCAAAAACCGTTCCAAGCATAAAAGCCGTGCTGCTTCGCTTAAGCCGGAAAAGAACTATATAAAGGGGAACGAGAGCAATCAGACCAAATGCGGGATTCCCCCAATTGAAAATTTCATTAGGTAGGGACAGAGCCAAAAGAGCGGCCGATAAAATACCAAGGACCAGATGACGCACTAAATTCATCGTGGTAGCAGTGTACTCGATTTTTAAAAAACCGCCAGCTGTAAAAAAAAGCCTTGACGGGAGCCTTCCTGACGTTTATGGTATCGCTCATGATCAAGGCAATCTTCCCCGGATCTTTTGATCCAGCAACCTATGGCCACCTCAATATAATAGAGAGGGCTCGAAACATATTCGAAGAAGTGCTCGTAGTCGTCGCGGTCAATCGTGGAAAAAACTCGCTATTCTCGCCGGACGAACGCATGTCGTTCATGAAGGAACTGATAGCCCCCTGGCATAATGTGTCGCTACACACCTGCGACACCTTAATAGTTAATTTTGCCAAGCAGCACGGCTGTAAAGTCCTGCTCCGGGGAGTCCGAAGCGTACAGGACTTTTCTTTCGAGTTTGAGCTTTCAATCCTGAATAAGGGTCTCGATCAGGAAATTGAAACGTTTTTCATGCCAACAGATCCAAAATATTTTGTTCTTAGATCCAGTGCTATAAAGGAGTTGGCATCTTTTGGCGGAGATATAAGCGCCATGGTGCCGCCGGTTGTGGCAAAAGCCTTGGAGCGCTTCAATATGGATAACCCACCCAATAAAGCATAGCAAACCAGGGGTGACATTGCAGGCAAGCTATTTGACAAGTAGACATTAATTGTCAAATTTGTAAAATTGTGCTTTATTTGACTTGACAAAACAGACACATTCCTTTAAGGTACGGCAGTAATTGTATGTTAAAGCAAATATTCCATGAGGAATGAGGTTATAGTATGGCAGTACCCAGAAGTAATACGTCCAAAGCAAGGACACGCAGGCGCCGCTCAATAAACATGAAGCTTACCGCCCCCAACGTCGTATCCTGCGGCAATTGCGGAAACCCCGTAATGCTCCACAGGATATGCTCAAAATGTGGTTTCTATCGTGGCCGTCAGGTCATTATTCCCCAGAACAAGGGTTAAAGGAGACAATTGTGGACGAACTTTTTGAACGCGTAAAGAAGATAATCGCAGACAAGCTCGAGGTCGAAGAGAGCAAAATTACTCTCGACGCAAGCTTCCGCCAGGATCTCGGTGCCGACAGTCTGGACACCTATGAACTCGTCTATGCCATCGAGGAAGAGTTCAAAATCAAGATAGAAGACGAAAAAGCAAACGAATTTGAAACCGTACGCGACGCGTACGACTTCATCAAGTCTGCCCAGTAATTCTTTTTTTTAAGAGGGATCATCCCACAGAAAGGCCGCAAGCATGCAAATCCGTAACGATTCCCTAAATCGTGAACGATTGGCTACTCTTGGGGCCTTTCAAAAATTCCTCGGCCTTCGTTTTAAAAACATCGAAATACTGAATCGAGCCCTCACCCATCGATCCTACATCAACGAATCCCCCCAATCGCGCGGCAATAACGAGCGCCTGGAATTCCTGGGTGACGCGGTGCTTGGCATGGTTGCCGCCTCGGAATTGTTCAGCAAGCTGGGCGACAAGGCGGAAGGCGACCTTGCCCGCATAAAAAGCATCGTTGTGTCCGAAGATACCCTGGCCGCCATCGCCCTGGACATTAACCTGGACAAACTGCTCCTGGTAGGCAAAGGCGAAGAGCGATCGGGAGGCAGAAATAAAAAAGCCATATTGGCAGACGCACTTGAGGCATTGTTCGGTTCCTGTTTCGTGGATTTAGGCTTCGAAAAAGCGCGCAGCCTGGTACTTCGCTTTATAGTTCCGGAAATAGACAAAGTTCTCAGCGACAAGCATAAGAAAGACTACAAGACGCTCCTGCAGGAATACGCGCAGAAATGGCATAAAAGCTGTCCCGTCTACACGATTTACGAAAAAACCGGTCCCGACCATGACCGAACCTATATGATGACCTGCATGCTGCTGGAAAAACCCTATGGCCCCGCCAGCGGGAAAACCAAAAAAGAAGCCGAACAGGCGGCCGCAGCTCTTGGCTATGAAGCCATTATGCTGGCAGGCGGCAGCGAAGCGCAGAAACTGCTATCCGTTAAAAAACTCTGACAAAATGTAACATTACCGTAGCATTTGTAATCAAATGCGAGGAATGTTGTAGGCTGTTGACAAAGCAACAAGCTTTTTCAACAGCCTGTTAATGGTCGACTTCGCAAAACTGAAGTTTTTCGAGAGCCCCCTTTTGTGCGTTTTTTTTCAGATTGACAACGGCCGCGAATAAAACGATGCTCTACCCATGAGGAAGATACTTTTCACAATGCTGATTTTTTCTCTCGGAGTCTTATTGGCCTCTCAGGAAACCGAAATGCGCTTGCGTCTCGTAGAAAGGTCAAAATAGTATCTCGGTACGACTTTTATATACGGGTCGGAATAGCCGAAGGC
>JANNSO010000059.1:0-6364 GCA_031402655.1 Spirochaetota bacterium
ACGATCACCGCGAGGACAATGCCGATTACGATGAGTTTCTGCGGAAGCCTCCACGAGCCCCACAATGTCTTGACGCGTTCCATCGTCTTCTTAAACCATTCGTTCATATTCCCCCTCCCAGAAGAATGAACAGCGCCGACGCGTAAACGCCGGACAACATCCATTTACTATTCACAGTCCCACGATACCTGAAAGCATCTAGCGGGTATTGATTACGTCCTTCCATGCCTGCACGATGCGGCTGAGCACGGTCCTGGTTATGCTGAGCGACATGTTGGCCTTGGCCATGCCGATGGTCACATCGTGCGCGTCGACCGAATCTGGATTCGTCAGCATGGATTCGATGAGGTTCGAGCTGTCGATCTGGTCGGCGTTAACCCCGTTCATCGCGCTGAACATGGCGTCCTCGAAGGTCGGGGCGGCTTCCTCTTCCAGGCTTCCCATACCGCCGTTCGAGAGAAAATGCCTGGGGTCGCTGCGGGCAAGGCTCATCAGGTCGCCCTTGGCCTTGGTTCCGTCTGGTTGCAGTGCCGCAGTCTGGTTCGAAACCAGGGAACTGAGCTTACTGAACGCATCTACCGAAGATATGCCTGTCATTCATTACCTTCCTATCTCGAGAGCCTTCATGAACATGGCCTTGGAGCCGTTCACTATGGCTGCATTCGCTTCGTAAGCCCGCGACGCTGCGATCAGATCCACCATCTCGGTGACGATGTTCACGTTGGGCATTTCCACGTAGCCGGCGTGCGGTCCGGTCTTCGCGGCATCGGGGTGCGTGGGGTCGTACATAAAGCGAGCCTCGGTGGTGGTGTCTTTCTGTATCTCGGAAATGCGCACGCCCTTGCCCGCGCCGTTGTCCCATTGCTCGGGGAGAAACGGCAGCCGAAAATACGGGCCGTCGGTAACGGGCCGCACAACCACCCGGCTGCGCTTGAAGGCTCCGCCCTCTTGAGTCCTGGTCGTGGATGCGTTGGCTATGTTATCGGCTATGACGTCCTGGCGCATCCGCTCCACGTTCATCCCGCTGGTTGCAATATTAATACTAGTAAAAATGCCCATTACTTCCCCCTAGAAAATCTCACCACAGAGACACAGAGAAGAAGGTTAGGAAAATTTCTAACCATCTTGCCCCATCATCTCCTGTTTTCTCTGTGCCCTCTGTGTCTCTGTGGTAAATATTCCCACAGTCAAGCTTATCTCAGTACCTGGTTAACCTGGTTAAATTCGAAGCTTACGGCCTGGGTCATGATCGTGTACATCAACTGGTTTTCCAGGGAAGCCATGAATTCGTCTTCCGCATTTACGTTGTTGCCGTTGTTCTTCTCGATTGATAAATAATCCAATACCCGGCGAGGCTGCACGTCCCGCCAGTTGCTGGGCTTGTACGAGGCAATATGCCGCTCGTCGGTGGTTTGGAGCTGCAGGCGGGGTTCGGAGTTCTCCGAATCTATGGCCTTACGCAGCGAGGACTCGAAATTAATCTCAGAGCGCTTGAAGTTGGGCACATCGGCGTTGGCTATATTGTTCGCGATAACGTCCCTGCGGATAAGGCTTACATCCATCGATCGCTGCAGAAGCTCCAAATTCCGTCCAAAACTGGTTCCTTCAAGCATAAAATCCTCCAAATAATCGGTCTATTGCCTTAATCATCGGCATTTCATTCCTATAGTATAAATTTTGCAAGATCCTGCGACTCGAAAATTCCCCTGAAGCGCTCTTCCACGAATGAGGGGGTGATGACCACCGACTGGCCGCCCATAGTTGGCGCATCGAAGGAAATTTCCTCCAGCAGCCGCTCCATGATGGTATGCAGGCGCCGTGCCCCGATGTTTTCCGTACGGGTATTGGCTTGCTCGGCTATCTGGGCCAACGCGTTTACGGCATCGTTCTCGAAGCTCAATGTGACGCCTTCCGTGGACAGAAGCTGTATGTACTGGGTAACAAGGGCGTTTTCGGGCTCGGTTAGGATGCGGCGAAAATCTGCGGCCATAAGCGCGTCCAATTCCACCCGTATCGGGAATCGTCCCTGAAGCTCGGGAATCAGGTCCGTAGGCTTGCTCATGGTAAAAGCGCCGGCGGCGATGAACAGAACATGCGTCGTGTCCACGATGCCCCATTTGGTGCTTACCTTGCTGCCTTCCACGATGGGAAGGATATCGCGCTGCACGCCTTCGCGGGAAACATCGGCACCGCCGCCCCGTCCTTCGCGAACCGCTATCTTGTCAATCTCGTCTATAAAAATAATCCCGGATTGCTCGACTCGCTCGCGGGCTTCCGCGCTGGCCTTGTCCCGGTCTACGAGGCGCTCCGATTCTTCATCCATCAATATAATGCGGGCTTCCTTGATGCTTACGCTTCTCTTTTTCTTGCCCTTGTTGCCTCCGAAAATACCTGCGATGCCGGAAAAAGCGGATTCGAGGTCTTCCATAGGCTGGCCCGCGAAGATTTCCATACTCGGCATGGCCGGACCGCTTACCTGCACTTCGACCAGGCGCTCCTCAAGCTGGCCCGCTTTGAGCATCTGGCGGAATTTTTCTCGCGTGGCGTTGCCGGAAGGATCGGGCAGACTAATCGGAGAGCCAGTGGTTTCTGCTTCACCAGCTGCCTGTTTGGTTCCCAGGCCGGGCAGCAATAAATCGAGGAGCCGCTCCTCGACACGCCCTTCGGCGGAAGCCCGTACGGCGCTCGTCATCTCTTCCATTACCTGGCGAAAGCCGGCGGCCATGAGATCCCTCACCATGGACTCCACGTCGCGGCCGACATAGCCGACCTCCGTATACTTGGTAGCTTCCACTTTGATAAATGGCGCGCCGCACAATTTGGCAAGGCGCCTGGCTATCTCGGTCTTGCCCACGCCCGTTGGCCCTATCATGAGTATGTTCTTGGGGGCGATTTCTTCGCGCACCAATTCGGGGAGCATCTTTCGGCGCAGGCGATTTCGCAGCGCGATGGCTACCGCGCGCTTGGCCTTGGACTGCCCGATAATATGGCGGTCCAGTTCCTCGACTATCTTCTTGGGCGTAAATATGGCAAAGTCCTCGGTCATCAAAGTTCCTCCACCATGACACGGTCGTTGGTGTAGATGCAAATCCCACCGGCTATGTTGAGACTGCGCTTCGCGATTTCCGCTGCAGATAGACTGGAGCTGTCCAGAAACGCCAGAGCGGCGGCATACGCGTACGGCCCGCCCGAGCCTATGGCTATGGCGTCTTCGGCTGGTTCTATCACGTCGCCGGTTCCCGACAGAAGAAGTATCTTGTCCTTGTTGGCCACGAGGAGCAGCGCCTCAAGCCTGCGCAGCATCTTGTCGGTCCGCCAGTCTTTTGCCAGCTCCACTGATGCGCGCGTTATGTCGCCCGAATACTCCTTGACCTTAGCCTCGAAATGCTCGAGCAGGGTAAAGGCATCTGCGGTGGCTCCCGCAAAGCCGGTAAGTATCCTGCCGTCGTATATGGTACGCACCTTGCGGGCATTGCTCTTCATTACGGTGGCGCCCATGGTAACCTGGCCGTCGCCAGCCATCGCCACTTTTCCGTCGCGCCGAACCGCTATAATCGTGGTGGATCGTATCTTCATGCTGTTTCCTCCGTAGAACGCAAGGGTGATTTTTTCTTGACTTTTTTTGAGTCCATGGCCACGACGGAAGCCTGCCCTTCCTGCGGAGGCCTGGTAACCTTGCCTGCATGCGGATGCGCGTTTTCGTATACGGCGCGCAGCCGCTCGATATTGACGTGCGTATATATCTGGGTCGTGGAAATGCTCTCATGTCCCAGCATGGCCTGCACGGCGCGTATGTCCGCGCCGCGCCCCACGAGGTGCGTGGCAAACGAGTGCCTAAAACCGTGGGGCGACAGGCTTTTATGAATCCCGGCGTTTACCGCGTATCGTTCCACGAGATAGGCGATTCCCCTGGGGCTGATGCCCTGCCCTCTGGCGTTTAAAAAAAGATGCCGGTCGGCTTTTTCGGCTTGCAACCTCGCCCCCCTCAATGGCAGATAAGCGCGAATTGCGCATACGGCGGCGGCGGAAAGAAACACGACTCGCTGCTTGGAACCCTTACCGATTACGCGCGCATGCGCGCGCTCCAGGTCTACGGCGTCCAGAACGAGGCCGGCTATCTCGGAAACGCGGCAGCCGGTGCTATACATGGTTTCGAACAAGGCCTTGTCCCGCTGACCGGTAAAATCAATACCGTCGGGCAGGGCAAGAAAATCCTGCATCTCTTCCTCGAACAAAAAATCCGGAAGCTTGCGGGAAAACGCCAGGGTCTCCACGTCGCGCGCCGGATTCGCAGGGCATAAACCAAAGCGGACCAAATACCTGTACAAGCCCTTTATGGCGGACAGCGCGCGGTTTATCGAGGCATTGGCATAGCCGTCGCGCACGAGGATGGCCACGAAGGCCCGTACATCCGAGGAACTCGCTCCCAGGAGATCCGTACCCCCACCGATGCATGAAGACTCGAAGAGTGCAAGATCATCCCGGTACGCGCTTATCGTGCGGGGCGAAAGCGAACGCACCGCATCGATATAAGCGAGGTACTCCTCAGTTTTCTGCGACATGGTCTTCTTCCGTCGTATGCAGGTAATCGCAGGCGGGATTGATGCAGGCTTTATGCGAGCCGCTCTTTTTGTCGAAGCGCTCCACGAGGAACCAGGCGCATTTTGGGCAATAAAGATTAATTGGCTTGTAGTAGGTGATGAAGTCGCACTCCGGATACCGCGAGCAGCCGTAAAACTCCCTGCCCTTTCCCTTGGCCTTCCGGCGCGCTACGATCTCGCCTGAGCAACCAGGCCTGGGACAGCGGGCCAGGGGTACCGATTTGGTATTGTAGCAGGCGGGGAATCCCGAGCATGCGAGGAAATATCCGAAGCGGCCGAGCTTTTTAAGCATCGGCTTTCCGCATTTGTCGCAGAGCTGATCGGTGGCCTCGTCGAGGGTTCCGCGGTAGGATTTCAAGGTTTCCATAAGCTCGTCGAGGCGCTTCTTGAACGGATAGTAGAAATCCTTCAGGGCTCCTACCCAATCCTTCTTGTTTTCCTCGACGTCGTCCAGCAGCGTTTCCATGTTCGCGGTAAAGTCGGCGTTGACGACGTCGGGGAAGGATTCCACGAGTATGTCGTTGATAATGCGCCCCAGTATGGTAGGAACGAGCTGCTTGTTCTCGCGCGTCACGTAATAGCGCTCCAGGAGCACCGATATGATCGGAGCGTAGGTCGACGGCCGGCCTATTCCTTTTTCCTCGAGTATCTTTATGATGGAAGCATCGGTAAAACGCGCGGACCCCTGGGTAAAGTGCTGCTCGGGCCTGTATGCTTCGAGCTTAAGTTCCTCGCCGACCTGCAGTTCGGGTACGGTGGAGTCCTTGTCTTCCTTCGATGCCAATAATTTTATTACTTTATAAAAGCCTTTCTCCACGACCCGTGAGGCATTTACGCGGAACATCGCGTCCCCGGCCTGGACTTCCATGGAAGTAGAGCGAATCTTGGCGGGGTTCATCTGGCTTGCCACGAAGCGCTCCCAGATTATGCCGTACAATTTCTGCTGGTCCTTGTTGAGGGATTCTTTTATCGAGTCCGGCGTGTACTGTATCATGGTGGGGCGAATGGCCTCATGCGCGTCCTGGGCTTTTTTATCGCTCGCGTAGACTATCGCTTCGGAGGGCAGCTCCGCCGGAAAATTCTTTCCTATAAAATCGCGGACTTCCGTAAGAGCCGTTTCCGATACGCGCACGGAGTCGGTGCGCATGTAGCTTATGAGACCGATGCGCGTATTTCCAATATTGATGCCTTCGTACAGTTGCTGGGCTATCTGCATCGTCTTCTTGCTGGTAAAGCCCAGGCGGTTGGCCGCTGTCTGCTGGAGTTTGGAAGTAGTAAACGGCGGCTTGGGCCGCATCGTCTTCTCGGTTTCCTTGATATCGCGGACCGTGCAGGGTTTATCCTTGATCGCAGCCATTACCTTGAGCACGGAAGCCTCGTTTTTCAGCTCCGTCTTTTCCCCCGCAAACGAGAAAAGCTCGCCGGAAAAGGCGAATCTGCCTTTCTTGTAATCCGCCTCGAGAGACCAGTATTCTTCGGGTATAAAGGATTCGACTTCCCGCTCCCGCTCGCAGATAAGGCGAAGCGCCACGGACTGCACGCGTCCGGCCGAAAGCCCGTTCTTTACCTTTTTCCACAACAGCGGCGACAGGCAATAGCCCACGACCCGGTCCAGCACGCGCCGGGCTTTTTGCGCGTTTACCTTGTCCTCGTCGATGAGCAGGGGATTTTGCACCGCCTCGCGTATGGCCTGGGGCGTAATCTCGTTGAACAGGATGCGCTTTATGTCCAAGCCCGGAATCTTCTGGTTAAGCGCATTGCGT
>JANNSO010000060.1:0-6866 GCA_031402655.1 Spirochaetota bacterium
CCCCTAGGGGCTTATTAAAAAAATGACCCGGGCTGCTGCCCGAGTCATTTTTTAGCCCCTAGGGGAATCGGTTTCCAGCGCTCAACATCCTGTTTCGCGCCTCCAACCCGTCTCGTTCGCTGACGCGCACATCGTGTGCGCTTTTCGCCGCCTGCGCGGCGCGCTCTCTCGTTTCGATTCCCCTAGGGGCTTATTAAAAAAATGACCCGGGCTGCTGCCCGAGTCATTTTTTAGCCCCTAGGGGAATCGAACCCCTCTTTAAAGAATGAGAATCTTTTGTCCTAACCGATAGACTAAGGGGCCATTTCAGAGATGGTCTTACAAGTCGATGATCTCTGTCGTTCCCCAGGGAGGATTTGAACCCCCACAGACAGAATCAGAATCTGCCGTGCTACCATTACACAACCGGGGAATACGCTCAACGAGTCTGAGAGTATATAAAAACTGTGTTCATGTCAAGTATTTTTCCCTGTATCCGCGTGAGACGGCGCTTGGGGAATCACGGGATGGCGGGAGGTTCGAACAAGTCCAGTATTGCCTGATTATGAAATAATTTTGCGTACTTCAAAGCGGATAAACCCAGTTTATCGATAATTTGCACATCGGATCCGTTTTCCAGAAGCAGCTTGGTTATGGTACTGTCGTTGCGCCCAACCGCCAAAATAAGGGCACTTTGACCGTCCTTGCTTACAAGATTCAGGTCCGCCCCGCGAGCGATAAAAAACCTTAGAATAGTCTCGTCGCCCAATTGGGCTGCATCCATAAGGGGCGAATATCCACGGTCTTCGCCCTGCAGATTGATGTCGGCGCGTTTTTCCAGAAGCAGTTCGATAAGCGAAAGATGATGCGCCCGCGTCGCCAGGCACAGCAGGGGAACACCGTGTTTATCGCGTGAGTCCGGAAGAAAGCCCGATGCGATGAATAGCCCTACGGTTTTCGAGTCACCTTCGCGCACGCATTGGGCCAGGGAGTCCGCATGCCAGGAAATGCCCATTTCCAGGATAGCCGCCCGGGCATGCCGCCGGGATTCGCGGGTTTCCCATTCATGTTTTTCGGTTTCGAAATAGGCTACGGCTTCTTCAAGGTGGTCAAGAAGGGGTAAATCCAAAAGCCAGGGCGGCGGGGTCCAGGACGGATCGCTTCTATACATGCTTAGATGCCTGTTGTCGCCGCGGGCATAACCGATTACAAAGGGAAGCCAGGTCGATGTCGTTGTAAGAGCCGATGCAAGGCAGATTACGTGCGTTGCGCCTTTAAAAAGCGTATCGATGCGCAGTCGAGTCTCATTTTGCCATGCATCGTTGAATTTGAGCCCGTATACAGTGTTTCCCGCATCCATAAGCGTCTTGATAAGACTGTGGGCGAGGCTACTCATCTCGGCTGACGCAACTACTGCGATTTTCACGCGCTTAACGATTCCTTTATTGAAAAAAATAAAACTCTGGGGCTCAGTATATCAGGGCACAACCTGTGCCGAAGCTTCCCGATTCAGGGCCATTATATCATCAATATGAACGATTATGGCATTAAAATCTTCATGTACGGTACCAAGCAGCAGGAATGCGGAGTTCCTCTCAAGTATCGGCATAAGACGGCGATAGGCATGGGGAAACAAAACCGTCTCGAAAACGCCTTGGCTATCGGTAAACGATCTGAAGCACATGCCCTCTCCCGTGCTTGCGATTACTTCCTTCCCGGCAGTGGCAATGCCTAAAATCGACACTTGTTTGCCGGTATGCTGTGCAAGTTGTGACGACCCGATGGGCACAGGCCAGCCATAGCGCTCCGCCCGCCCAAGCGCTCGCCCTTTGAATAAGCTCGCTGTATCCACGGAAACAAGCACGCCCAGAAAATCGGCCTCGTCGCGCAGCTTTACGGAGGCCGAATAATCGCCGATAACCGCCGGCGGCGACCACTCGTCGCATATCCCGGCCAGGTTCTGCGCATGAAGCCCCCTGCCACACCCGCGCCGCCACTGATGGTAAATCCACAGCATCTGCGGTCGCGTGCGTGCGGGAATGCTGCCCTCGATGCTGCCCGTCTTTGCATTCCCTGCCGATTCCAGCGGAATAGTTTCCAGGAAATCCATTGCCCCCGAGCGAACGAGAGCCCTGCAGTCTTCTATGGTCGGCATAACACGATTTAAAAAATCCCCAATATCCCTGAAGCGCCCATGCAGTCGTTTTTCTTCGCAAAGCCTGTTTATACAGCTCCTGCTCACGTCCCGAATCTGCATGAGGCCGGTATGGATTCGCCCCCGGTAACTTGAGCATGGCCCCGATTCGGCGTTCTCTTCCACTGCGACATACCGCGACTCGCTCGCATTGACGCATGGAGGAACAAGGCGATAGCCCAGCCGACGCGCCTCGTCAAGGTAGGTCTGCGTCGCGTAAAAGCCCCCCCCGTTATTCAGTACCGATACGATGAAATAACCCGGATAGCGGGCCTTCATCCAGGCGAGCCTGTAAGACACGAGCGCGTAGGAAGCGGAATGCGCCTTGCAAAACGAATAACCCAGAAACGACTGCATCATTTCCCAGAGCGCCATGGTTTCCTCGTCCGCTATGCCGCTAGCCTTGCATCCGGAAAAAAACCTTTCCCGCCAGCTCTCCAGGCTTAGGCCTTTGCGTTTTTTGGTAAGCACCTTGCGCAGCTGGTCGGATTCCGAGCCGCTGAATCCTGCAGCCGCCATGGCGACGCGCGACACGTCCTCCTGATACACCATGATGCCGTAGGTCTCCGCAAGCACGGCTTCCACCTGAGGCGCAAAATGCTTCCAGCCGCCGCCGCGGAGGCGCCGCACGTACTCGTTGATGTACTTGTTCGCGGCGGGCCGAATTATGGAGCTGGCCGCCACGAGATGTTCGTAGTCGCCGTTTTGCATCTTTGCCAAAAGCTGTCGCGTTGCCGGCGACTCGATATAAAATATTCCTATGGTAGCGCCGGACTCTATCAGATCGCGCGCGGAACTTTCCTTAACCGGGTTGAAGGATTCCCACACGGGCACATCCTCCTGGCGGCGGTCGGGCGCGCCGGACTGGGATACCAGGGATATGCAGTCGCGGAGCACCGCCAGCGAGCGGTTTCCCAACAGGTCTATCTTTACGAGCCCCGAGCGCTCGGTACCGTCTTTCTCCCAGGCCAGCACCGGAAAGCCCATAAGGCTGGGCTGTATATGCGTGTAATCGCATATTGGCCCGGGGGTGATGACAACTCCGCCCGGATGCGTGCCGATATAGCGCGGCACACCGTCAAGCAAGGCGGCTGCCCGCGCCAGTTCGGGCGGCAGCGCGCCGTCGTTGCCGTAACGCCAGGCACGAACGAGGGCGTCGATATCCTCGGCGCTTTTGCCCATGGCAATGGCGGGCTCGCGCACGCGGCTGCGTCCGCTGAAGCAGCAGTGATCCGCCACCATGGCAACCCTGCCCGAGTATTTTTTAAAGACTCCCTCAAGCACCGCGTGGCGCTCGTCCCAGGGAAAATCCACGTCGATATCGGGAAGATCGCTGCGCCCTTCGTTGAGGAAGCGCTCGAAAAACAGGTCGTGCGCCAAAGGGTCCACATGGGTTATGCCCAAAAGGTAGGACACGATGCTGGCCGCCGCGCTTCCGCGTCCGCAGGTGCGCGGGCATGTATCCACGATATCGCGCACAACCAGAAAGTAGGCGGAAAACCCTTTGGCGCGAATTATCGACAATTCCCGTTCCAGGCGTGCGAGCGCAGGCCCGGTAGAAGCTAAATCCAGGGGAAACCGGCGCGGCAGGGCAGACAGGCATTGCGCGCGAAGCTGCGCAAACGCCTGTTCGTCGGCAAGCCCGTTATAGGAAGGAAAAACCGGCGTGAGCGATAAAAAATCCGCGGCGGACATTGCCGTATCCGCGATGCGGCGCGCCAGCGCCCGCGCATGGGGAAATGCGGAAAATAAATTTTCCGCACGCAGCATATCGGGCAGGAATTCATCAGGTCCGGGCTCCGGCCAGACTCCGCCAAGGGCGCTCAAGGATACACGCCTGTCTATCGCCGCCAAAAGCCGCATGCGCTCCACGTCATCGGTCGACAGGCAGGATCCGCCTGCGACAGCCACCGACTCAAGCGAATTGTCCCTGGCAAAACGGGCGAGCTCAACTGCGCCCCGTCCGCTTTCCAGGGCTGCCAGCGGGAACAGCCAGGGGCTTTCGCGTCGCTGTGCCGCGGATACTCCGGCAAGATGCACAGCCCCGCCCAGGCGCTCCAGAATATCTGTACAGGCGCTGGCCACGGCCAGGCCCGACCAGCCCTGCGCCGCCAGGTCGGCAATCGGGTCGTACGCCTCCCTGCCGCCCATAACGTTTTCCGGGGGCCCCGAGCCGCCAGGCAGAACCGCCGACGGCGCAGCGGAGTCATAACCCGAATCAGAACCATCCTCGGCTTCGTCCGCCAGGAAATTCCCCCGTAGTGCCCGGGAATTGTACAGCATGCGGGAAAGGATAAGGCACAAACGCGAATAGCCGGTGCGATTCAATACCCATACATGGACGAGCCTTCTTCTGTCGGCGCAAAGAGTAGCACCGGCGATAGGTTTCAGGCCCAAGCCCGTCGCGGCATCCACGAAAGCAGGCAAGGCGTACAGATTGTTTTCATCGCCGAGGGCTATGCAATCGTAACCCGCCCCCGCGGCAAAAGCCGCGAGTTTTTCCGGGGCCAATCCGGCCGCCATAAGAGAGAACCAGGAACGCGCCGCGAGCAGCGGCAGCTTGTCGCAGGAAGCAGAATTCATTGGAAGCACCTCAAAACCACTACATACTTGTATAGTAGTTGGAGAAATGAGGCAAGGGGTAAGCATTCATTGTTTTATTGCGATGCGTGGAGTACAATCAACCACTGCAGTGTAACTGCGAAATTTCCAGGAGCGGAGCGCAATATGCGACAAATACCCATAAAAAAGGAAAATATCCTCGAAGAACTCAAGGCCACGCTGATTTTCCAGAATCTTTCGGTTGATGAGCTAAAAAAAATCGTAACTTGCTGCGAGCAATGGGAATACGCTACGGCGGAATCGATCGTTACGGAGGACTCGGTAAGCCGTTACATTTATATACTTCTAAAAGGCTCAATAGACATAACGGTGCGAGGCAAGGAAAAAGAGGGCATCCGTATTTCCAGCGTGGAAAGCGGCGATGTTTTCGGCGAGGCCTCCATCTTCATGGACGTGCGCAGAACCGCCAGCGCCGTCGCCAGCACGGAAGTCAGGCTGATAAGCCTGTCCCGGGAGAAATTATTCGAATATTGCAACGAGAACCCCAAGGCAGGGCTTAAAATATTTACCTTCGTCATTTACAGTCTTCTGCGAAAATTATCCATTGTCAACAAAGACCTGGCCATAGAGCGCGAATCCATGGTTACCCAGGAAGATATAGACCTGCTCAAGGGCTTCTTTCCCAAGAGCATAGACGAAATTATCGGTCAATAAGCCGATTTCAGGTTCCTTCGGGGCTCGTTTTGGACCGGTTGCCCGCTTCGTATGCTTCCAGTTCGCGGGTTATGACGCGAGAGAGGCGCTTGATGCCTTCCTCGATTTTTTCAGGGCTCGAATACGAAAAATTGATGCGCATGGCATTATGCTCAGGCTCGTCGAAATAGAAGGCCGAGCCCACCACAAACGCTACCTTTTCCTGTTCTACCGCCTTAAAAATCAATTCATCGGTATTCATGAACTTGGGCAGCGAAAGCCACAGGAACAGTCCGCCCTCGGGCTTCGTCCACTTAATCTCCCAGCGCTTGGGCATGTACTTTTCAAGCGCATCCGTCATCGTATTGCGTTTTACGCGATAGTTGTCGCATGTCGACTTGATAACGTCGTAAAGCTTGCCCGTCTTCATGTACTGGGCAAGCCATTTCTGCGAGAATACGTTGGTGCACAAGTCCATGGCCTGCTTCGCGATGACGAATTTATTGATTAGTTTTTCATTACCCATGATCCATCCCACCCGCACTCCGGGAGCCAGGATCTTAGAGAAGGTTTTTAGATTGATTACGTTGCCGACATTGTCGCCATGCTGGTCAAGCTGGTAAATGGACGGAATCGCCTCGCCCATGAACCGGATTTCGCGATAGGGGGAATCCTCGACAATTACCAAGTCGTTTTGGCAGGCAAACGCAAGCAGGGCCTGGCGCTTTTCAAGGCTCCAGCAAAAACCGGCGGGATTCTGGAAGTCGGGAATAACATAGATATATTTGACCTTGCCGCCGCCCAGTATCGTCCTACTGTAACTGCGTTGCAGTATATCCATGTCGAATCCGTCCTGCTCCGCCGTAAAGGGAATACCCAGAATTCGTGCAGAATATGATTGTATCGCCTGTATCGTGCCAACATAGGTGGGTCTGCCCGCGATGGCGTAATCGCCGGGATCGAGAAAAATCTTGGCAACCATGTCCAAAGCCTGCTGGCTGGCCGAAACGATAAGCAGGTTTTCTTTTTTTATGCTGACGCCCTGCTTGGCTTCGAACTTGATGATCTCCTCTTTTAACTCGGCGTCGCCTTCCGTCGTACCGTATTGCAGCGCCTGCGTAGCGCAAGTGTCAAAAACGGTATTGGCAGCCGCTCGCAGATCCTCTACGGGAAAAGTCTCGGGAGCGGGCAAGCCGCCGGCAAACGATATAATCTCCGGCTGTGTGGTAAGTTTAAGAAGTTCGCGAATAACGCTTTTCTTCATGTTGCGCGCATTGGCAGAAAAACTGGCTTCGTAATCGATCATGGATAAGCTCCTTCAAGATAAAATGCAGGCCTTCCTCAAAAGCTTGCCAAGCGATTCAAGGTTCTTTTTACAATAGGGGACCTCGAAAAACTTCAGTTTTGCGAGGTCGACCATTAAAAAACCTGATTCCTG
>JANNSO010000061.1:0-7032 GCA_031402655.1 Spirochaetota bacterium
GCATGGAGCAGCGCCGCAAGCCGCCCCGCCGCGCCCGGCAGCAAGGCCCGGTAGATCACCAGCGACAGCCACGTCCCTGCAGCAAAAACAGCGATCGCGGCCAACGCCGCGAGCCCCGGCCCGCCGCTGCCCGGTGCAAGGCTCGCTACATAGGCGCCGCAGGCGAGCGCGAAGAGGCCGATCGCCGACAGGCCCGCCGCCCCGGCGCGCAACCCGGTTGTCCAGGCTTCGGTGACAAGCGGGCGCACGGAAAGTCTGGCGGTCATGGCGGGCCTCGGGGTTCGGCCGAGACGTAAGGCCCCGCGTGCCAGCCCGCAAACGCCATCTTGACGCGCCATGCCCGCGCGCCGCATGTCCGGGCGATGAGCCTTCAACCCATCCACATCATCGGCGGCGGCATGGCCGGCTCCGAAGCCTGCTGGCAGGTCGCCGCCGCCGGCGTTCCCGTCATCCTCCACGAAATGCGCGGCGTCCGCCACTTATATTTTCTCCACATCGCAGCCAGGCCGAAATGGGCCGGATATAGGAATTGAGATTCCGCCCCTCCTGGATGCCAGCCGCATCCAGGCGCTCGCTAACATGGATGTTATCATTTCCTGTCAGGGAGGCGACTATACCGCGGCTGTTTTTGGTCCCCTGCGGGATTCCGGCTGGAAAGGCTACTGGATAGACGCCGCCTCCACGCTGCGCATGGATAAAGACTCGGTGATTATCCTGGATCCGGTCAACCGTCCAGTCATCGACCGCGCGATTTCCACGGGCATCAGGAACTTCATCGGAGGCAACTGCACCGTATCGCTGATGCTCATGGGCATTGGCGCCCTGTTCCATCACGGCCTCGTCGAGTGGATAAGCAGCATGACTTATCAGGCGGCTTCGGGCGCAGGCGCCAGGAACATGCGGGAGCTCATCATGCAAATGCGCGCCATCGGCGACGCGGCGACGCCCCTGATCGACTCCCCGTCGGCCGCGATCCTGGACATAGACCGCATCGTAACTTCCGAGATTCGGGATGCTTCCCATCCCACGGGCAATTTTGGCGCTCCGCTCGCAGCCTCGCTGATACCCTGGATCGACAAGCAGGCAGGCGACGGGCAGACCAGGGAAGAATGGAAGGGCCACGCGGAAACAAATAAGATACTCGGTCTCGAGCAGAACCCCATTGCCATAGATGGATTGTGCGTCCGTGTTGGTTCCATGCGCTGCCACAGCCAGGGGCTTACCATCAAGCTCAGGAAAAACGTTCCCCTGGACGAGATTGCCGCCATGATCGGTGCAGGCAACCAGTGGGTAAAAGTAGTGCCCAACGACAGGGAAAGCACCTTGGCGGAGCTTTCCCCCGCCGCGGTCTCGGGCACGCTGACCGTACCCGTGGGCCGGCTGCGTAAAATGAAAATGGGTGACAATTACCTAACGGCGTTTACCGTGGGCGATCAGCTTCTGTGGGGCGCCGCCGAGCCGTTGCGCAGGATGCTGGGCATTATTCGGGAGCGGGAGGGCTGATCTGCCTTCGGCGCCCTTGGTTTTTTGACCTGTTCCAAGGCCGGGATAAGCGCGGCAGCGGAAAAAAGAAGCTCGTTTTTAACGTTCATGGGGATTCCTTGCCAAACTGCGGAGTGAGCGATTCACTCCCGCGCGCATCGAAAATAAGCACCGGAACGGCGAAATGCCAAGCGACCGGATTCGATCCGGATTAAAGCTTCTTTTTATTGACACGCCAGGGTTTTCGCGTGACAATTGACCCTGCTTTTCGGTACCGCTCGAGACGGCAAAAGGGAGGGCTCCACGTTTAAACTGATTCTCGCACCCGTCCCGGCCACGGAAAAAACCATGGACTGGCTGGAGGAGCGGGGCGTAATCCGGCGCATTCTGCCCGGCCGCGATTCGCAAAAGACCCCGGCCGGCACCATCGCCGTCAAAACGATATACAACAGCCATCCTTCATTCGGTTCCCATAAACTCATTGCCGTTACCGTAAACCAGGCCGTGCCGACCCGCCTGACAGCGCATCCCGACCGCGAAGATTTCCTCCTTATAGGCGACGCCCTGGCGACGGCCATGATACTCACCGTCTCGCTGCTGCCCCTGGCCGCGCTTCAGGAAAAGATAGCCTCCCGCACCCTCGACGGATCGGATCTGCTCGCCCTGCTCTGCCGCATGAACGATCCTCAAACGTCCTTCTTTACCATGAATCCCGAGTATCCCCATGCCGAAACCTGCATTGCGTCCTCGGACACTCCTCCCAGCTTTTACGTAAGCGAGCCAAGCGGACTGCCGGAGTTGCACGTCTACCTTGCGCCATACACGATCTCGTTCGAATCAAAGGAGCAATCGCTATGAAACGATCCGAAATAAACAGGAACCTTCTCTGGGCAAAAAAGCTGCTGGATGCCAACAACATCAGGCTGCCTCCCTTCGGCTACTGGACGCTGCCCGAGTGGCAAAAAAAAATGGCGGAAACGGGAACCATACGCGAAGTCATGCTAGGCTGGGACATAACGGATTTCGGAAATAAGCGCTTCGACGAATTCGGCGCAGTATTGTTCACCCTCCGCAACGGCTCGCTCAAGGATAAATCGGTCGGGACGCCCTACGCCGAAAAGCTTATCGTGCTGAAGGACGGCCAACGCCTGCCCCTTCACTGCCACGCCAGCAAGACAGAGGACATAATCAATAGAGCAGGCGGCATACTTGCCATCAAGCTGTACAACTCGCTTCCCGACAGGCAACCGGACAAAAGCTCGCCGGTAACCGTTTTTCTCGACGGCGTGAGCAGAACCGTCGCGGCGGGAGAAGAAATCCATGTAATTCCAGGCGCTTCGATTACCCTGGTACCGTTTATGTATCACTTGTTCTGGGCAAAGGAAGGCAGGGGAGACCTCGTCTGCGGTGAAGTTTCATCCATTAATGACGACAAGACCGACAACTACAATGCGGAACCTGTAAGCCGTTTCACCACCGTCGAGGAAGACGAAGCCATCCTGCATCCGCTTTGCAACGAATACGCAAGCGTGCTGGGAAATTAGCATGAGTGGAAACGATACGATACTAGATCTCGTCGCCGTTGGCGAACTGCTCGTGGACATGACGCCGTCCTGCGGACCCGACGGTCCCTGCTTCCAGCCCAATCCCGGCGGAGCGCCATGCAATTTCCTGGCTATGGCGCAAAAAATGGGCGCGCGAACCGCGTTTATCGGCAAGGTGGGCAGCGACCAATTCGGACGAATGCTTCGCAGGACCATCGAGGACATAGGTATCGACGCCTCAGCTCTCATCATGGATTCGTCGCTTCCAACAACCCTGGCCTTCGTGCACCTGGATGAATCAGGGGAGCGCAGCTTCAGTTTTTACCGCAAATTCTGCGCCGACGTCGGCTTGGAACTGCGCGAAGTAGACCTGTCGATCCTCAAACGCACCAGGGCATTTTATTTCGGATCTCTCGCTTTTACCGACGAACCGCTGCGATCGGTCGCAAAGGCGCTGCTGCACGAGGCAAAAAAGCAAAACGTGCTCGTCTGCTACGACCCCAACTACCGGCCGCTCCTGTGGCCATCGATGGAAAGCGCCATAGAACACATGCGATACGGCCTGCAATATGCGGACGTGCTCAAGGTTTCCGAGGAGGAAGCACAGTTGCTGACGGGTGAAACATCCCTGGAAGAAGCGGCAAAAAGCCTGGCAAGCCATGGAATCGAACTGGTATGCATTACCCTGGGCGACAAAGGCGTCCTTGCCAGATTCCAAGATGCTACTATTTCGGTACCGGCAAAAAAAGTTCGCGCGGTGGACACGACCGGCGCCGGCGACGCTTTTTTTGGCACGCTGATGCAGCAGATCGCCTGCTCGCAAAAAGCTCTGGACGGCTTGAGCCCCGACGAATTGACCCTGATGCTGCGCACGGCCAATACTGCCGCCGCCCTCTGCGTCCAGGCTCGGGGGGCTATTCCCGCACTGCCCTCCCGGGAGCTTGTTTTAACAGGCTGTTGAAAAAGCTTGTTGCTTTGTCAACAGCCTTCAACATTCCTCGCATTTGATTACAAATGCTCGGTAATGTTACATTTTGGAAGTGTTGAAAATCCTCATCCGAGGATTTTCAACACCCTGTTAAAGGAACTCTCAGCCTCAGAATACAACGCTCCATCCAGAGCCTGAGAAGCTGGAGTGAGCACTGTCCCCAAAAAGAACGCCCCCCTGGTTTCCGTCAGGAGGTCAGGGGCAAAGATATTTTCCCCAAGGCCGATTCATCTGATATTTCAGGTACGGGCACTTGGCATTCCGCCCTTATAACCAGCATACTTGCACGATGCAAAGCCGAAAACTAACCAAGATAGTCGCCACTATCTCGGACACAACATGTACCGTCGAATTCATAAGCGCCCTGTTCAAAGCGGGTATGAACGTCGTGCGCATCAACACCGCCCACCAAACTCCGGAAGCCTCGGCAAAAGTCGTGGATATCGTGCGCTCGGTGTCACCCAACATCGGCATCATCGTAGACACAAAAGGACCGGAGGTTCGGGTACGCGGCCTGGCTGCCCCACTCGAGCTTAAAACCGGAGAAACGGTTACCATTCCGAAGGTAGACGAACAGCGCAAGGGATTCAGCGTTTCATACGACGGTTTCATCACCGAAGTACCCATCGGCTCGCGCATACTTATCGACGACGGCGCCATCGAGCTTCTGGTAAAAAGCGTAGCTATCGGCATGCTGCTCTGCGAGGTGCTTAACGACGGTATTATCAAGGACCGCAAAAACGTCAATGTGCCCAACGTGCCCCTCCGGGTGCCTTCCCTTTCGGAGAAAGACAGAGCCTACCTTAAATTCGTGGCCGAGCGCCAAATAGACTTTGTAGCCCACTCGTTTGTGCGCAACAAGGAAGACGTAATGGAAGTGCGACGAATCCTGGACAGCCACGGGAGCCGGGCCAAAATCATCGCAAAGATAGAAAACGCCCAGGGCGTCACCAATATACCCGAAATACTCGATTTCGCCGACGGCGCCATGGTGGCACGCGGAGACCTCGGCGTTGAAATCCCCATTGAACGGCTGCCTGGCGTGCAGAAATACATAATCGCCATGTGCATAAAAAAAGGTAAGCCCGTCATCACCGCCACGCAGATGCTCCACACCATGATAGAGAGCCCGCGCCCCACCCGGGCGGAAGTATCCGACGTGGCCAATGCCGTGTTTGACGGAACGGACGCGCTGATGCTGTCCGGTGAAACCGCAAACGGCAAGTATCCCCTTGAAGCCGTGCAGACCATGGCGCGCATCGCGGTACAGGCGGAAAGCCAGAAGCCCCGCGTGGAGCAACGCGAATCGGAAGCGACCTTCAACCATGTGCGCCTCTATCTGGCACGGGGCGCTGCGATGAGCGCGCTCAAGCTGCCCGTAAAAGCCATCATCGCAGATACCGAAACCGGTAGCATCGCCCGCGTTCTGTCCAGCTACCGCAGCCATGTGCCCGTGTACGCCTTCAGCCCACTTCTTTCCACCGTGCGCTCCCTGTCCCTCTCGTACGGCGTATTTTCAGAACAGTCGCAAGCGGCCAATTCCACCGAAAGCCTCGTATCGCAATCCCTGCAGACGCTCGTGGACCGCGGTTCCATAGAAGAAGACGACCTCGTGGTTATAATAGGCGGCGCGGTAGGCCAAAGCGACACCACCAACTTCCTCGAGTTGAACAGCGCCGCCAAGTGCCTGCGCAAAAAAGACTGAAGCTTGGGCTTTTTCGGGCTTCTGCCGATACTCGAAGCGAAAGGCAGGTTTTTATGACCCTGTTAAGCGCAAAACGCCTCTCTATAAAATCAAGCCTCGTCGCAACATTGCTCATTATCGCGGCCGCGGCCCTTGGCGCGGAAGAATTCAAATTCAATTTCGTAAAAGGCGACAAATACCGGATACTCTCGCAGGTTTCGGAAGACGTCTACATTAACCGCCGCTACTTCAATTCGGTAGAGATAGTAAACCGCATCGCCTTCGAGGTTGCCGATGTCCGCGGCGACGGCGCAGGCCTGCTCAAAGGCGACTTCGTCTCCAGCGTCCAATCCGCGGTGGGAAGAGCCTACGTCACCGACCAGGTATATCGATCCGAATACTGGCACCTTCCCGACGGACGCTACGAGATAGCCCCGCAGTACTTCATGCCCGTCGTTCGCTTCGTCCCCACGTTTCCCGCCCGCGACCTGAAACCCGGGGACACCTGGAACGCGCCCGGCGAGGAGCGCCACGACCTGCGGGCGGATTTCGGCATCCCCGACCCCTTCATCATCCCCATCGACGTGCGCTACCAATATTCGGGCGACTCAAAATTCCGCGAAACGCCGGTTAGGGTATTAAAAGTTAACTATACGATTTTTTACCAGCCCAAGCCCCCCCGATCGTGGACAAGCTCCTACCCGGCTCAGATTTCCGGCTACTCCGACCAGATCCATTATTGGGACCCCAGGCAGGGCGGCATGCTGGCCTACGAGGAACGCTTCAAATTTATCTTTGAAATGTCGGATGGAAGGGTCATCGAATACCGGGGCATAGCCAAGGCGGAGGTCGTGGAAGCCACGCTGATGAACCGCGACGACATAGCCGGGCAGGTTCGCAGCGCCGTTTCGGACATCCCCAATGTGAGCGTACAGACCAACGAGCAAGGCGTCACCATAAGCCTCGAGAACATCCAGTTCGAGGCCGACTCTGCAAGGCTTCTCCCCGGAGAAACCGGAAAAATCAGCCGCATCGCCGAGCTTCTTAAAAAGTTCCCCGACCGTAACCTGCTCATAAGCGGCCACACCGCGCTGGCGGGTACCCCCGACGCGCGCGCCGCCCTTTCGCGGGAACGCGCGCGAACAGTGGCCGAAATGCTCATCGCCGAAGGCGTACGCCTGCCCCAGGATATCACCGTAATCGGCTATGGCGCGGAACGCCCCGTAGCGGAAAACACCACCGAGGCGGGTCGTTCGCGTAACCGTCGCGTTGAAATAACCATACTGGAAAACTGACAGGCCTTCGCATACGCCGCATAGAGACGCCCAAATTGG
>JANNSO010000062.1:0-82496 GCA_031402655.1 Spirochaetota bacterium
GTTGAAAAAGCTTGTTGCTTTGTCAACAGCCTTCAACATTCCTCGCATTTGATTACAAATGCTACGGTAATGTTACATTTTGGAAGTGTTGAAAATCCTGATTCCTGTAAGGAATCAGTGAGGCGCTTCTGATAACCAACAAGGTTATTGGAGGCGCTCTGAAGGCGTAGCAAAAAAATAGTCAACTTGTCCTGTTCCATCTACAAAATAAGCTTTCCGCCACATCTACGGCCAGGAAGCACAGGAAACCGAATACGGACAGCGACACAATCGCCCCGTACATATCGATATAATCCACGCGGGACCATGCGTCGATGATGTACCAGCCCAGGCCCGACTCGGTGGCGAATGTTTCCGCGATGAACAGCACGGCGATGGCGGTGCCAAGGCCGATGCGCAGCGAGGTGAGCAGGGCTGGCAGCGCGGCGGGAAAAACTACATGGCGGAGCAGGCCGAGCCGGCCGGCACCCAGGGAGCGTACCGAGTCCATCAGCGCTTGTGGGACGGCTCGCGCAGCGTCGCGGGCGGCGACAAGAATCTGGCCAAAGATTATAATGCCGATGAGAAATATTTTTGAACCGTCGCCCAACCCGAAAAACAGCAATATAATGGGAAGAAACGCTACCTTGGGGATAGGATGAAGCAGGTAGACGAAGGGTGAGACGAAACTGTCCAGTTTTTTGGAACGCCCCGCGGCAAGGCCTAAAATGGTTGCCGCCGGCGAAACCATGAGCAGAGCCAGCATGATGCGCCAGGCGGATGCGCCAGTGTGATATAAAAGTTTCCCGTCTCCGATGCGCGCGGCCATGCGGGCAATAACGGCAGCGGGTGATGGAAGAAAAGGCTTTGCGACCAGGGTTGCAGCGGCTGCCCATGCGGCTACGATTACGGCTCCCGCGGCAAGGCTTCGCATGGCGCCGAAGAAGTCCCTGCGGCGCTTTTGGGTTTTGTCCTGAAGTGATTTATTGTTCATTGAAATTATCATCGCGTCGGGCCATCCGGAGCCGATGCCAGGAGCTGGCGGCGAAGCTCGACGCACAAAGCGAAGTAGCGGGGATCGCCCCGAAAGGCGGCACCGCGAGGCTGCTGATCGCCTACGGCCTGCGATTCGGCTTCCCTCTCGACGCAGGCGCTTATGCGCCCGGGCGCACGGCCGTGCATCAGGTATATTTTGTCCGCCAGGAAAGCCGCTTCCTCGATGGAGTGGGTTACGACCAATACGGACATGCGCCTGCGCCGTACCGCTGCCAGCAGGTTTTCCTGCAGGCTCTCCCGCGTGATGGCGTCGAGGCTCGAGAACGGCTCGTCCATTAAAAGCAGGTCAGGTTCGCTTGCCAGAGCGCGGGCGATGGCGACTCGCTGGCGCATCCCCCCGGAAAGCCGCAGCGGGAAAAACGAGCGGAATTCCGAAAGCCCCATCTCGTCCAGGATGGGGTTAATCCGCCGCAGGCGCAACGCGCGCGGCATCCGTCGTATAACGAGGGGAAGCGCTATGTTTTCCTCCACCGTTTTCCAGGGGAGCAGGCCAAAATCCTGGAATATGACCGCGGTTCCCGCCCGCAGGAACGCGCGCGAGTACGCGTGCGTGCACGAGAATTCCCTGCCTGCCACGAGTATCCGGCCTTCGCTGATTTTTTTAAGTCCGGCGGCTGCCTGCACGAGGCTTGTCTTTCCGCAGCCCGATGGACCTATGAGCGCACAGATTTTTCCTTCGGGGCAGGTCATGCTCGCTTCCTCAACGGCGTTGAGGCGAGAGCGGTGAATGGTATAACTTATGGAAACTTTCTGGAATTCCAGCATGCTTTTTCGTATTCCGCGTTTCCCGGAACTTACAGCCCGGCGATGGCGCGGCCATCCAGCAGGGACAGGGGAATGATGTCCACGGTCAGGAGGCCTTTGCTTTGCATCCAGGCAAGCACCGCTTTTACATCAGCCTCGGCGGGAAGCCGTGGTTTGGCGTATTTAACGAAACGGTAGCTGTCTTTAACCTCGGCAGGGAACCCGGCTTTTTCAACAAGGAAGGTCCGGTACTTCGCCTCGTTGGCGTTGATGGCCGCTGCCGCTGCGGCATAAGCCCGGTAAAACGCCTTAATATCGGGCAGACGGCTGTCTAAGGCTTTTTTCGTAAACAAAAGCACGCCGGCGCGGAGACCCGCGTCGTCGCTGGAGGCTACGAGCGTCGCGCCGCGTACCTGGGCGGCAGAGAGCAGAGGCTCGGGCAGGCATGCCGCCTTTAACGCGCCCGAGAGCAGCAGTTCCATGCGCACCGGTATCTTGGGCACGGCAAGTCCCTTGATTTCGGCTGCGGGGATTCCTGCCTTGGACAGCAGCGAGTCCACGGCGAACTGGATTATCGTATTGGTGGAAATACCCACCTCGACGCCGGCCAGATCCGATGCCTTGCTCAAGGTGGAACCCGGTGCAGTTACGATTCCATAACGACCGTCGGTAAGGCTGGTTACGCGCAGCTCGAAGCCTCCCTGGGTGGCCAATGCTGCGGCCAGCAGGTCCGAAACCACGCCGTCCACCGCTCCGGACTGCAGCGCCGCGTCGCGCTCGAGCGCGGTTTTAAAGGGTACCAGCCTGACGTTGAGACCCTGCAGGGCGAAAAGCCCTTCGGCATCGGCCACCTGCAGCGGAAGCGAATCCGCGTCGGGAAGCACTCCTACCCTCAACTCGGCCGGAGGAGCGGCAAAAAGCAAAGAAGATATAACAGCGGTGAGTGCGAGGCTTAAGCCGGTTCGAGCGAAAATTCCCATGATAAAGACTCCTTAATGTATTGTAGACCCAGTCCAGGGCTTTGCGAGAGGGTTGTGCGCGCCAAGTCGGTCGAGGATGCGTGCGACGAATCCGTCCACGAGTTCTTCGATGCCTTGCGGGCGGCTGTAGAATCCGGGGCAGGCGGGCATGATCGCCGCCCCCGATTCGGCCAGGGTCGTCAGGTTTCGCAGGTCGATAAGGCCCAGCGGCGATTCCCTTGGCACGAGCACGAGCGGCCAGCCTTCCTTAAGCGCTACCATGGCTGACCGGTGTACGAGATTCCGCGTGGCACCAGACGCTATCGAACCGGCGCTTCCCATGGAACAGGGCGCGATTACCGTTCCGTCCAGCCGGAAGGATCCCGATGCGACGGGAGCGGCGAGGTTTCCCGGTTCATGGCAGGTGATGCGTCCGCCGGCAAGGCGCAGTTGATCGACCCAACTTGCGGAGGACCGCCCCGTCTCCTCGAGAATGACGCGTTCGCCCCAGGGAGAAACGACCAGGTGCAGGTCATGCGGCGCAAAACCTGCGGCGGGCAGGCAAAGCGCGCCCAGGAGGCGTATGCCGTAAATCGCGCCGGAGGCGCCGGTAATGCAGATAAGATATCGTGCCATGGCCGGATTATAGCACGTATATATCGAGGGCGACGACGGCCAGCAGCAGCGTCGGAATTATTTCGTTTATGCCGTAAGAGGCGATGCGTATATGCCGCTGGGTACCGCCCAATGCCACGATGTGCTCGGAGCCCAATAAGAGCGCCGTCAGCGCGAGTCCTACCCAGTAAACCGGTCCAAGCGGCCAGAACAGGGGAAGCAGCGCCAGTCCTCCTATCGTGCCGGCATGGCAGGCAATCGCGATTACTCGCGACCAGCGCTTTCCAAAGCGCGCGGGTATCGAAAAAAGCCCCTCGCTCCGGTCGAACTCGATATCCTGCAGGGCGTATATAATGTCGAAACCGGCAACCCAGAGCGCAACCGCGCCGGCGAGGACAAAAAATCTGAGTACGAAAAGCTGCCCCGATATGGCTATGAGCGCACCCATAGGCGCTATTGCGCAGCTTGCGCCCAGCCAGAAATGGCAGAGCCAGGTAAATCGCTTGGTGTAGGAATACCCTCCTATCGCGATGCCTGCGACTGGAAGAAGCGCGAGGCAGAGCCAGCCGAGCATTGCGGTGGAGGCTGCCAGAATGACGCCCATCACGATAGAGAAGGCTGCAAGCTCTCTGGTTTTGAGTGTTCCCGACGGCAAGTGCCGGCCGGCGGTGCGCGGGTTTTTCCCGTCGATGCGGTGGTCGATGAGGCGGTTCAAGGCGTTGGCGAGGTTCCGGCCCGAGGCCGCAGCAGCTGCTATCAGTGCCAGCTTAAGCAGCGGCGGCTTTCCCGAAGTCTCAAGAAGCACGGCTGCCATCGCAAAAGGCAGGGAGAACAAGGTGTGCCTGAAGATTACCGCCTCTCCCACCATGCCCAGCTTTGCGAAGGGCCGGATGCTAACTTTAGATTCCATAGTCCGCCCATCGCTTGTCTACGAGTTCTATTATTGAAGCTTCCATCTCGAGGGGCTCGGGCCACTCCCGGTTGTGGCCTTCATCGGGGCCTTTTCGCGTGGCGTCCACTCCGAGTCTTGTGCCAAAGCGCGGAATGGGCGAGCTGTGGTCAAGCGCGTCCAGGGGACCGTCGGACAGAACCAAGTCTCGTTTGGCGTCGATGTTGTTGAACACGCGCCATGCCACCATCGACAGGTTCTTGAGGTCCACATCCGCGTCCACCACGACGATAAGCTTGGTGTACATCATTTGCCCCATGCCCCACATGAAGTTCATTACCTTGCGCGCCTGGCCGGGGAATCGCTTGTTTATCGACACGATGACGCAGTTATGGAATACGCCTTCCAATGGCATGCACAGGTCCACGATCTCGGGGCACAGCTGCTTGAGGAGAGGAAGAAACAGGCGCTCGGTGGCCTTGGCCATCCAGCAGTCTTCCTTGGGAGGAATCCCCACGATGGTTGCCGGGTACACAGGATTTTTTCTGCGGGTAATGCGTTCAAGGTGGAACACCGGATACTGGTCGGGCAGGGAGTAAAATCCCGTATGGTCGCCGAAAGGTCCCTCAAGCCTTGTTTCCGCAGGATCCACCCAGCCTTCGAGGACAAACTCCGCGTCCGCGGGAATCTGTATGTCCGACAGGCTTGCCTTGGCTACCTCGCAGGGCTTGCCGCGGAGGAAGCCCGCGAAGATCGCCTCCCAGACGCCTTCGGGCAGCGGCGCGGTGGATGCGTAGGTAACGGCGGGGTCGGACCCCAAGGCAACCGCCACCGGCATGCGCTCGCCTCGCGCCTGGTATTTCTGGTAGAAGTGCGCGCCGTCCTTGTGCAGGTGCCAGTGCATGCCCGCGCTCCGGTCATCGTATACCTGCATGCGGTACATGCCCCAATTCTGGGCGCCGGTATCGGGGTCGCGCGTGCAGACTACGGGCAGCGTCAGGAAGCGGCCTCCGTCGCCCGGCCAGCATGTAAGCACGGGCAGCGTGTCGAAGCCTTCTTTATCGGCTATAACCTCGCGGCACTTGGGGCGCGCTACGTGTTTAGGAAGCAGCGATAATGCAGTGGGCACTTTGGGCAATGCTCCTGCAGCGGTTTTTATTATAGAAAAATCACGCATCTGGCTCCAGGCCCAGGAAATAAGTCCTTCTATCTCGGCGGCTTTTTCGTCCAGGCTTACGGCACCCAAGGCCAGGGCCATCCTGGCTTCTGTTCCCATCGCGTTGATGAGCAGCGGATAGGCCGATCCCTTTACCTTTTCGAAAAGCAGGGCAGGGCCGCCTGAGCCCATGACGCGGTCCGCGATTTCGCTTATCTCGAGTTTCGGATCCACTTCCACCGTGATGCGCCGCAGCTCTCCGCGTTTTTCTATAGCTGCGATGAAGTCCTGCAAGTCTTTATATGCCATGGTTGATTTCTCCGGGGCGAAGTATAAGTGAAAGATACTTACGAGGGAAGAGGAGGATGGGCCTGTGCCAATGCCCGGAGGGTGAAAAGATAACTGCTTAAGCTTTATCGGAACGGCTTCAGCATCGCTGCCCCCGGTAGCTATTTTGCCTTTCAGGTAATCCTCAACCCATTTGCGCTGGGCACTTCGAAAAACCTGGTATCTGGCTTGGGGTAGGCCATCTCCTTGCAGTGTACGACATTCGTGTCGCGAATAATTGGCGGAATAGCGAATTTGACTATTTGACAATACAGGTGTATAGTGTCTGATTGATAAGGAAGGGCATGGTCAAAAGTCCCTTCAAGGCACACTTGAAAGTATGGAGGTGTTCAAATGAATGGCACGAATGAAATGATTCTTGCGTTGCAGCGGCTTCAAAGCAATCCGAAAACCCTTAAGTGCGTTTGCGACACGGGAGAAAATAAATGGCACTCCGTTCCCGAAAAAAGCCAGCCCATCTTTGACGCCAATTGGATGATGGTCGGGGTTACCGGCAACCACGCGGCTATTGAGGCGATGAATAATTCCGAGAATATCCCCGGCTTTCCGGCATCGGAATTCTTGCTTTTCGCCTGTCGCAGGTGCGGGACCATCAAAGCCGTACAAATATAGGGCAAGCGTTCGAGTCTCCGGATGCTGCCGGAGCTCGGCGCGCTGCCGTCAATGCAGGTACCCTAAGGCTCAAATTCCAAGATTATTTTGGTACCTGCAGCTCGCTCTATCCGTATCTTTCCGTTCAGTTGTTTCGTTAATGCCTGAACCAGGAACATCCCAAAGCCCGTCGAATTCTCGAAGCTGATGGATTGCGGCATGCCTTTCCCGTTGTCTTCCACGCTGACCATGACGGTAGCAGCGGCACGAACGGCCGATACCGTGATTGTTCCGTCACTTTTTCCGGTAAATGCGTATTTCATGCTATTGGTTAGAAGCTCGTTTATTATCATTCCAAGCGGCTGGATTATTTTGGCGCCTAGCACGATGTCCTGAATGTTTTTAGCAACGGAAACGGATACGATTCCACAGTAGTTCGCCACGATTTCATCGATCAAAGCAGGCAAATAGCTCTTCAGCGACAATTCGGAAAAATCGCTCGTCTGGTACAGCTTATCGTAGAGCAGACCCATGCTCCGTATCCGTTCCCCGGCGTCTTGCAGCGCGCTTACGGCAGCCTGGTCTTTCATGTTTAACGCCTGCAGGGACAGGAGGCTAGTCATCGTATTCATGTTATTTTTTATTCGGTGATGAACTTCCTTCAAGACAATATTCAGGCTGTCGTTTTTTTTCCGGTTCTCTTCCAGAAGCAAATTTCGCTTTTGTCCATAAATGATCAACCATGTTAGAAGGGCTAGTAAAATGCTTAAAACAATGCCGCTTCCTGCAATTGCCGTCTCGGTACCGCTGCCATAGCGGGCTTCGAACTCTTGCAGCGTATGCATCGAGAGCAGCCAGTTGTGGGAGGAAACGACCATGTATTCATTAGCCTTGGCTACAGAGGGGCGGAATGCGTCGATTGCAGGGGAGGAATCGTCCGAGCGAAATAGCAGTGCGGATTCGAGGACTTGCGTACCGTCATACAAGGCAAGAGAGAGCCCAGGAGGAAGGCTTCCGTACAAACTGGACATGAAGTCGTGCAGGTAGAATACCGCATAAATCCATCCGACCAGGGACTCGCCGCCTTGTAAATAAATAGGTAAGAACATGATAAAGCCGGGTGTAACGCCGGTTTCGGCATCTACGATAAAATCCATTTTGCCGGTAATCGAGGGCAAGCCCGAATCGCGAGATTTTTCCAGGGCACGCCGCTGCACCGCGTCAAGCCAGATGTTTCTGCCTGCAGTTTCTGCGATGCTTTCTCCCAGGCTCGACCCGCCGGTAACGGCGGCAATGGCAGCCGTGCGCTTGGAGGGGATCCAATCCACCAGCCCAATGGATTTGATACCGGCAAAGTTGGCGTCAAGCTTCAGGTTCTCTACATAGTTTTTCATTGTTTCAAGATTGCGTATGGGAGATGAGGCCAAATGCGACTGAATGCCGCGCAGTATCAGCTCGTAGTCGTACGTACCGCGCTCGATGCGGCTTACTGTCTCGCGCAGCGCAAAGTCAAATTGCGTGCGTATGGCTTTTTGGCTTGCCTGCCGCTCGCGTACCACCACAAAGGAACTCGCCCCCAGAGTAAGAGATAGTACCAGAATGGGTAAACTCGACAAAAGCGCGCTTGACATGCCGCTTCTGACGTTTAAGCCGTTTTTTTTGGGCATGGCGATTATTAAAAATTTACCATGGTGGCGGCTGCTTCGGGCGAAAAATATTTCTGGAAGATGCGGAGCATGGTTCCATCCGCGCGCATGGCGTCGATGATGGCGCGCCAGAGCTCCTGCTGCGCGGCGGAGATCGATTTCTTGGACATGATGAGCCCGTGCGGCACGGGCGGATCGCTGAAGGCAAAAATAGTGCTCATGGCGCGTATTTTTTTCTCGTCCAGGGCGGGAAAGTCGAACGGTTCGATTATCATGCCCTGCACGCTTCCCTGCAGCAGGGTCTCGTACAGCGGAGCCAATCCGCCCCCCTGGCTGAGGCGGTTGGACTGTTGCAGCTTGTCCACCAGCTTATTGGCCGAGGCGCTATACCTGAAGCTTCGGATAACTCCCAGCTGCAGCTTGTCGTTGCGCTCAAAATCCGCAACAGTGCGGACGCCCGCATCGTTGCGCACGAGCAGGTAATATTTGTTGCTGAAATACCAGGCAAAACCCGCGAACCTGTCGCGATCTTCGTTGGCAATGCCGGACAGGCTGAAGTCCAGGGCGCCGGACTCGATGAGTTGCCAGATGCGGGCGCGGGGCATAAGGCTTACCGTTACCCTGCAGCCGCTCCGGCGTATGAGCTCGTCGGATACGTCCTTGTCGATGCCGGTGCCCGTTTCGGCCGAGTACAGGAGGCCGTGGTCGTGCAGCGCCAGGGTATAGTTTCGCGAAGAATCTATAACGTAAGGGTCGTCCGCAACGGCCAGGGCTGAGTTCGCCAGAACAGCAGCAAGAACGACAATAAACCGGATATGCATGTATCGCCTCCGAAAGCCGACCAATAAGGGATCAGGGTTCTTGTTTGTAGAGATCCCCTTGAGACCATAGTCATTTTTCGGGCTTCGCGCAAGATAGCCGGGCTAAAATAACGTCGGCGGCCGTTATTTTTCCTTCCGCAATACCGTAACGCAGTTCGTGGCGGCCGAGCCTCCTACGTTCATCGTTACCGTAACGGCGGGAAGTTTGGCAGGTGCCGCGCCGATGGGCGAGCCGGTCATCTGCTTGTAGAGCAGGGCGTGCATCGATACGCCGGTGGCGCCGACGGGGTGGCCTTTCGCCTTGAGCCCGCCGGACAGGTTTATCGCCACGCGGTCATCGCCGCCGAAGCGTCCCTCCATGTAGTCGAAGCCCGCCCGTCCGCTGGCCGACAGACCGAGAGCTTCGGTGCACAGCAGCTGGTTTATGGTAAAGCAATCGTGCACTTCGGCCATGTCGATGTCCACCGCCTTGATTCCGGCCTCGGCGTAGGACATGCGGGCTGCTTCTCCGGCGGCAGTCAGCTCGTACATATTCGTTCTGTTGGATATGGCGATGCGCTCGTTGGCATGGCCGATTCCCGCCACGCGGACGGCTTTGCCGCTTCTGGAGGCAGCGTGCCTGTTGGAGACGATGACGAGCCCAGCCGCGCCGTCGCTTACCAGCGAGCAGTCGTGGAGTCGCAGCGGATCGGCTATCAGGGGATTTTTTTCCGCCGGCATGGACAGAATGGCGTCGGCGGTGACGAGGCCCAGCTTGTCCGAAGGCCCGCCGATGCCGAAATGCGCCAGTGGATTCTTGAGCCCGTTCCGGTAGCACAATGCCGCTGCGCTCGCCAGCATGCGCGCCAATTGCCCGTCGGCAAGTTTATAGTGGTCGCGGTAGCCCTTGGCGTATTCGGCGAACAGGGCGGGGAAGGTCATGCCGCGTGCGCCTTCCTCGGGCCAGTAGGAACAGGTAGCCAGGGCGTGGGTTACGCCTTTGGTATCCAGCAGGTTCATCTTCTCGGCTCCTATAACGAGGGCAGCGTCGATGCGTCCCGATTCCACCGCGTAGATCGCGTCGTAAAGCGCTACCGAGCCGGAGGCACAGGCCGCTTCGCAGCGCGTCATGCGCTTAAAGCGAAGACCTTCCGGATCGATCTCCGTGGCAAACGCGGCGAGGTGCTCCTGGTTTGCGAAAAGCCCGGGCGCGCACGATCCCACCCATACGCCGCCTAGTTCCGCACCGGAGATTCCGGCATCGGCAAGCGCGCCTTTTCCGGCTTCAAGCATCAAATCATACAGGCTGACCAGGTCCGTAACCTCTCCCGTCTCCTTGTTTTTCTTTACGAAGTTCCCGAATTTGCTGTTGTACGCACCCACGATACTAACGTTCGACATTTCTTTCTCTCCTTATTCTCTGTGCCTCTGTGGTGAAAATTACCGCGATTTATATGTAACCCAATTTACGCGCTTCTGCCTTGAGTCCCTCCCGGAATTCAGGACCTGCCACCCCGATGAGCTCGATGGTCCGCTCTCTCACGGTTCGCCCGCGCAGCCGGGCCACGCCGTGTTCCGTTACCACGTGGTCCACGAAACTGCGGTGCAGGGTCACGGCGCTGCCTTCGGGCAGTACGGGTACGATGGTGGATACCGAGCCGCCCTTTGCGCTGGCGTAGCAGGCGATGATCGACTTGCCCAGACCGTCGAATCCGGCAACCGCTCCCTGCGCCGTGTCCGATTGCCCCCCGGTGCCCGAGTATTGGATGGTGCCTATGGATTCGCTGGCAACCTGGCCGGTAAAATCAACCATCAGGCAGGTGTTGATGGATACCATGCGGGAATTCTGCGCGATTACGGCCGGGTCATTCACCCATTTTCCCCGCTGGAATTCCACCGCTACGTTGTCGTCCAGCCAGTCGTAGAGCTTGCGCGAGCCCATGGCGAAGGTGCTTATGAATTTATCTTTTTTAATCGCCTTGCGGTGGTTGGTTATGACGCCCGCTTCGTACAGCTCCATCATGGAGTCCACGAACATCTCCGTATGCACGCCCAAGTCTTTCTTGCCGCCCAGAGCGAGGGCCGCGGCGTTTGGAATGCCTCCGATGCCCAGCTGTATCGTCGATCCGTCGTCCACAAGGCCGGCGATGTGCTCTCCGATGAGCAGGTCGATGGCGGACGGCATGGGAGCAGGCAGGCTGGGCACTTCATGGTCGTGCTCCACGAAATACGAGGCTTGCGATACGTGCACGTGCGTGTCGCCGAACGTGCGGGGCAGGCGCGGGTTAACTTCAAGTATTACGAAGCGGGCATGCTCGAGTATGTCCTTCTCGTAGGTAATGCCCAGCGACAGGCTGACGAAGCCGTTCCTGTCCGGGGGAGTGCAGGTGCCGATGAATACTTCTGGCGGTCTGGCGTGCAGGCGGTCGGTGGCGGCACGGTGCAGCATATTGGGAACAAAGGTAACCGTGCCGGTTCCTGCCTTGAGAGCTTGCCTTGAACCCGGCGCATGGAACCAGCTGGCCAGTTCGAAGTGGCCCTTCATCTCCGGCTTCATGTAGAAATCGTAGGGCATGAGCGTCAGCACGGAAAACACGCGAACGTCCCGCACCTTCGGCGCAAGCGTATGCAGGCGGGCCATGGTTCCCTGGGGTTCGCCAGCACATTGGCCCACCACCACGTCGAAGCCGCTCTCGATGCAGGTAATGGCCTCGTCTATCGGCCGTAATTTCGCTTTGTATTCATCGTCCCATCTGGACATGGTTTCCTCCATTATTTAGTAAATGAACAGGTTGGCTCCCACGGCGAAGCCCGCGCCGCTGGCGCAGAACACCACCGGGTCGCCGCGCTTGACCGTGCCGTCTTTCACGGCGTGGTGGAAGGCCATGCTCACGCAGGCAGAACCGGTGTAGCCATAGCGGTCCATCACCGTGGGAGCAAGATCGCGGGGCCGTCCGAGCTCGTCCATTACCTCTTCGATGACGCTTTTGTTTATCTGGGTAAAGATAAAGCGCGACACCGATTCGAGGGGTATCCGGCCTTTGCGGCACAGATCCCGGACTATGGGCGGCCAGAGCTTTACGTTGCGGTCGCCCGGCAGCCGCTGCAGCAGTTCGAGCCCCCAGGTTCCTTCGTCCAGTAATTTTTTCGTAACGGGTTTTTTGGTGCCTCCCGCGTATACGCCCACGTAGTCCCACTGGGTGCCGTCGGCGACCAGCTTGCCGCAGACGTAGCCCGAAGCATCGCCTTCCGCCACCCGCTCCAGCACCACTGCTCCCGCTCCGTCCGCGAAAATCGACCAGCCGAAAGCGTCTCCTGGGCGGATGAAGGCAGGCATGTTGTAAACGCCGACGACTACGGCATAGCGCAGCGAGGGGTCGCCGGCCAGCATCAGCGCCACTGCGTCCAGCGCGATAACGAAGCTCGCGCATGAGGCGCCAAGGTCGAAAACCCCGGTGTCGCGCTGGCCTTTCTGTATCCTGCCCTGGACGAGAATCGCCGTGGCCGGGCTTATGTATTCCGGCGTGTCCGTGCCCACCACAAACAAGCCCACGTCCATCGGGCTTATGCCTGCGTCGGCTATAGCCGCGCGGGCCGCCTTTTCCGCGAAGTCGGCGCTGGTTTCGTCCAGACCCCGAAGCCTGGCGATATGCCTGGTTTTGATGCCTATTTTTGTTTCGAGCCTTTCGGAGTCGAACTCCACGCCCGCAAGCCTTTTAAGCTCTTCGTTGCCTATCGGTTCTCCGGGGGCGTAGATGCCCGTGCCGATTATTTTTGCCTTAGCCATGAATGCTCTCCTGCCCAATGCGATGCCCGTCTATTCATTTCGGGAAAAACCGTGCGACAAATAATTTCCGATGGATTCTACGACGGCGCGCGCGTTTCGCGGTGAGTTGTCGAAGATAAGTTCTATTCCGTAGTAGTGCGAAATGCCGAGGAGGAACTCGATGGCGCTGTCTTCGTAGAAAGGATCGGCGGCTGTTTTTGCGGGGTCGAGTCCGGAATCGGAAAGTTTTCTGTAGCCTTTCTCGAAAGCTCCATAGTATTCGCGCACTTTGTCCGGCGCGACGAATTCGCCCTCGCGCACGATGTTGTAGCACCAGCGGTCCAGGGATAGAAACACGCCGAACAGGTATATTCCCTGCATCTCGCGCTCGAGCCGGTTCAAGCCCTCTTTGAGGTGGCTCGCGATGAAGTGACGAACCTCGTGCCCCGCCGATTCTATGAGCTCGCCGAAAAAAGATTCCTTCCCGTCGAAGTGCTTGTAAAAGGCTCCTACCGACAAGCCTGCCGCGTCGGTAATCTGGTGGATATTCACTGCATGGAAATCCTGCTCGCCGAAGAGGCGTTTGCCTGCCAGCAGGAGTCGTTCGCGGCTTCCCGGCTCGAGGGCAAGCATGGGCGGGTTCACGTTGATGCAAAACACCTTTTCCCCATCCCAGGAAAGGCCGGTAAAAGCGCCGTTTTCTATAATGTCCACCAATGCGGCCGTAGAGACTTTTGCGCCGTATAAAGCGGCCCGAACCGCCGCAAAGCGTATGCCTCCGATCGCGAACAGGTATTCCGCCGTGCCGGCGTTCCTGGACAGGGCTTTGGCGAGTGCCTTGGAATAGATCTCGGCAAGCCGGTGCTCATATTCGATGTATCGATATTGACCTTCCCGGAAAACGGTGATCAGGTCCGGGTGGGCGGCCGAGAATTGAACCAGTTTGTCTACCATGTTTTTAAGCCGCTCGGGCCTTGCCGAGCCGTCGAGCTCTTCGAGCGCGCCTGCTATCTGAAGAATGATATCATTGAGTATGCTGCGCAAAAGCTCTTCTTTATTATTGAAGTAAGCGTAAAAAATTCCATTGGATAATTTGGCGTCGCGGCAGATTTCCGCGACAGAAACCGAGGAGTACCAACGCCGGGAGAATAATTTTACAGCGCTGGTTTCCAGTCGCGTCTGTGTTTCATTCTTATCGGATTCCACAGCAGCTCCTCGCTGATCTCTCAAAGTATTGAGAGCTGATTCATGTTTCGAGTAGATTATAAGAGGGATTATGGAGTTATGCAAGCAAAATGATGCATTGTTATCCGTAAAAGCAGAATAAAGCTAAAAATAGTAAATATTAGCTTGACAATTTGATAAATTGGATTCATTAATGAATTGAGAGATGATTCACTATTAGTGAGTTCTAATAACCAAGAAAAGTTAGTGGAGATTTCCTCTATAAGGATTAGTAATGCATATTGGTATTATTGGCTTGGGAACCTATATTCCACCGACCCGATTAAGCGCGGCCGACTTGGCCAAAGCCAGCGGTGTCCCCGAAGATATAATCGCGGAAAAATTCGGGGTGCGCAGCAAGCCGGTAGCGGGAGCGGAGGATACTACGGCCGTCATGGGCGTAAAAGCCGCAAAAGCCGCCATGAAAGAGGCTGGTATCGCTGGCGGCGACATCGATCTGGTGCTTTGGTGCGGTGCGCAGCACAAGGATTATCCTTGCTGGCTGGCTGGTTTGCACGTAGCGGGCGAACTGGGCGCTGTCAATGCCTGGAGCTTCGATATGGAGGCTATGTGCGGTTCGATGATGGCTGCCCTCGATGTCGCCAAGAGTCTGATGCTTGCCCGCGAGGATCTGTCCACCGTGATTCTCGTTTCCGGCTACCGCAACAATGATCTTGTGGACCTGGCTGAGCCCTCCACTAAGTTCCTCATGGATATCGGGTCTGGGGGATCGGCTGTGGTGTTGCGCAAAAACGCCGGCCGCAACGCGGTACTGTGTTCCGCGTTCAAGGGAGACGGTTCCCTGAGCCTGGACTGCATCGTGCCGGTATTGGGATCAAAAGCATGGCCGCCGAAAGCCGGCGACGAGGCAAAGGCCCATTTTGTGGTGCCCGATGAGCCTGGGTTCAAGGCTAAGTTGGCTCAGAAGACCCTGCCAAATTTTTATGCGGTGATAGACAGGGCCTTGTCCCTTTCGGGAGCCCTTAGCCGGCGAAATATCGATTATTTGGCTGTTCTGCATTTCAAGAAAAGCGCCCATGACGCGATACTCGCGGAACTGGGCCTCGATGGGACGAAAACGACGTATCTGGACAATTATGGTCACCTGGGTCAGAACGACCAGATTCTATCCATCGAGCTGGGTTTGCAGGCAGGCAAGATTCAGGATGGAAGCACGATAGTACTGGTGGGAGCTGGCCTTGGATTCGTCTGGGCTGCCAGCGTGGTGCGATGGGGGCCATATACCGGGGCATTGCAAGGCTGAGATTTTAAACCGGGGTCTAACGGGCATCCGGATAAGGAGACTTTAATGGAACGGATGAAGGGCAGGGTTTGCGTCGTTACGGGTGGCGCACGAGGCATCGGCAGGGGTGTCGTGGAGACCCTGGCGCGCGAAGGAGCTTTGCGCGTGTGGGCTTTGGACATGAACGAAGCGGAATTTCCCGCTCTGGAGAAAGCGTTTCCCTGCGTTAAAGGTGCGGTGGTAAACGTTACGGATTCGGCCTCGGTAAACGCCTTCGCGGAAAAAGCCAAGGCCGAGCATGGACGCATCGACGTGCTCGTAAACAATGCCGGCATCACCAAGGACGCGCTGATACAAAAAATGAGCGACGACGAATGGGACGCCGTAATCAACGTGAATCTTAAAGGTGTTTTCCTGATGACCCGCGCGATAGCTCCCGTAATGATGGAAGCCGGTTCGGGCTCCATCGTATCGGTTTCCAGCATTGTCGGCCTCGATGGCAATATCGGCCAGAGCAACTACGCGGCCACAAAGGGCGGAGTCGTTTCCATGAGCAAGGGCTGGGCCAAGGAATTCGCGCGGAAAGGCGCGAAGGTCCGCGTCAACGCGGTAAGTCCGGGATACACCCGAACTCCGATGCTGGAAACGGTGCCCGAGAAAGTGCTCGAGCCTTTTATTCTTAGAACGCCGCTGGGACGGCTTGCCGAGATACAGGACATCGCCAACGCGGTTCTGTTCCTGGCGTCGGAGGAGTCGTCGTTCATCACGGGGCAGGTGCTACGGGTGGATGGGGGGCTGGTACTGTAGAAGACTCTGGGAATTTTAACCACAGAGGCACAGAGAAGAGGAATGAAGAATAAGGACGAATAAGAATATTTGCACGGAGACACGGAGGGACGGAGAAGAGGGATGAAGAGTTAAGAAAATATGTGATTGTGCGTTTGTTGTTGAGTGGGTTTGTGGAGTTGCGGAGCGGGTTTGTGGTTTTAGGAAATTTATTTTTGAATTACCCGGGGCCTTGGGGTTCCGGTTAGGTGTTGATGAAGCCGGACGCTTGGCGTCCGTCATGCTCAAGGAGGCATACGATGAAGAAAATGTTCGCAATCATTGCGATCGCGATGCTGGCGATCCCTGGCTTCGCCCAAAGCGGCGACCCGGTCAAGATCGGCGGCATATGGACCCTGGCCGACGTTACGGGCAGGCAGGGCAACATGGCCGCGCAGCAGGCTGTGGCCGAAATCAACAAAGCCGGCGGCGTTCTGGGCAGGCCGCTGGAGCTTATCGTCATCGACGATGAAGGCAAACCGGACAAAGGCGCGGCGGCAGTGGAAAAACTGATGACCGTAGACAATGTCGAGCTGATAATCGGCGGCATGGCAAGCGGCATCGAGCTTGGCAAAATCCCCACGTTCAAGAAATACGGCAAAGTCGTCGTATCCACCGGAGCGGCAAGCTATAAAGTGGAAGAAGCCCTCGGAAAAGACGCCAACTGGTATTTCCACCTTCACCCGTGGGATTACAATCAGGGTGCGAGCTATGCGGAAGGCTGGGACGCCATCCAGAAGCAGTATCCCAAGATCAAGATAAAGAAACTGTTTCTGGCATATGAAGAAGGCGCATTCGGGAAGTCGTCCTGGGACGCAACCAAACTTCTCTTCGGAGCGGACGCCCGCTATACCGTAGACGGCGCACCCTTCAAGAGCGCGGCTTTTGGCGGCGGCGATTATGCATCCGTGCTCGAGGCCGCAAAAGCGTTTAAGCCCGACCTGTTCCTGTGGGCCGGCTACGATGCAGACGCGCTCCCCATGCTGGAGCAGTCGAAGGCCATGAAATTCAACCCCGGCATTTATCTGGGAGCACCTCCCGGATGGCCCATCGGATTCGGTACTTCCAGACTTTCCGAGAGCGTGATGCTGTATGGCATGTGGTCTCCAACCATGAACGAAAGCATTCCTTCCAGCAAAGCCTTCTACAACGGTTTCGTCGCGAAGTACAAGGAAGAACCCGCCACCTATTTCGCGCCCCTGGCCTATTCGGCGGTGTATGTGGTGGCCAATGCCATCAATCTCGCCAAGACAACCGAGACGGTCGCCTTAATCAAGGCTCTTGAGGCCACCAAGTATGCTTCTCCCCTGGGAGAAACCATAACTTTCAAGCCGTCCAAGATAATCGCCCATCAGGGCATAACCAGGCAGAAAATACTTCAGTGGCAGAGCGGCCGGCAGGAAGTCATCTGGCCGTTCGAGGCCAAGACGGCTACGCCCGTGTATCCTTTTCCTGTTTGGAAAAAATAACTTTTCTGGTATTTGATTCTGGGTCGCCGCCGGACTATTCCGGCGGCGATGTAATTCCCGCAATAAAGGTAGTCATATGGCATTAAAACGTCGCACGGCGATTCTCGCCGTCCTGGGCATCGTGGCCGCTGTTTTCGTGGCACTCTGGAAACCGACCGTTCTTATCTACGGCCTCCAGCAGGCGGGGCTCTACGCCGCCATCGCGATTCCCATGGGTCTGGTCCTGGGCATCGTCCACATCGTGAACCTGGCCCACGGCGAGTTCATGATGATCGCGGCGTACGCAACGTATTTCGCCTGCAAGGCCACGGGGATGGATCCGCTTCTGGCCATAGTCCCCTCCGCGCTGGTTACCGCTATTTTCGGTCTCGTAATCTACAAACTAACCATACGGCGCGCGCTCAAGTCTCCCGAGCTCAACCAGCTTATCCTTACCTTTGGCCTGGCCATTACGCTGACGCAAGGCATTAACCTTCTGTTTACCTCCCAAACCAGAAAAATCTCGCTGGATTACGTTTCGGCCTCCATGACCGTCGGCGAGCTCTCTTTCGGGGTCTGGCCCTTCGTTTTCGTCCTTGTGGCCACTTTGATGGCCGTGGGTCTCAAGCTTTTCCTTACGCGGACCATTACGGGCAAGGCCGCACTGGCGGTAGGCCAGAACCCGCGAGGCGCCGCGATAGTGGGCATCGACGTGGATAGGATTTACAGCCTCGTGTTCGTAATCGCAAGCGCGCTCATAGGCGCCATGGGTGCCCTCTTCCTTACGCGTTCGGCGATATTCCCCGGAGTGGGCGGACCTTTTACCATGAAAAGTTTTTGCCTCGTCGCGATGGCGGGCATAGGCAATATCCCCGGGATACTCGGAGCCAGCATACTGCTCGGGCTTTCGGAGAGTTTTCTGCGCGCCTTCCGCGGGCTGCGAGGCTGGGCGGACATCATCTTCTTCGTGTTGATAATTACCGTGATACTGGGACGCACCATCAAAGGGAGAAAGTCGTGAACAGAAATTTACTTCGGGTCATAGCGGCTCTGATAGGCGTCACGGCCGTGGCTCTGCCGGCGTTCGCCGGCGCGTATCCGCTGCAGGTGGCGCGCAACGTCATTCTCTACATGGCTCTTGCCATTACTTGGGACATGCTGCTCCGCTCGGGGCAGATTTCCTTCGGAATCGCCGGGCTTTTTGGCTTGGGAGCTTATGCTGCTGTCCTGGGAGTACTGCGCGGAGGAATGGCTCCCTGGCTGAGTCTCGTCTTTGCGGCATTGTTTTCTGGCGCTGCCGCGTTTTTGATAGGCTTCCTGATACTAAGGCTGCGCGCCATGTATTTTTCAATCGTCACCCTTGCCCTGGCGGAGATATTCCGCATCGTCATACAGAATATTCCCGACTTTACCGGTGGACCCGAAGGCGTCGTTCTTGAAGGCGTCATGTTTGGCGGTTCGGCCGGGGGATTATACTGGCTAACCCTTTTAGGGTTGGCGGTGGCGCTAGGTTCGTCGTGGTGGTTCGAGAAAAGTAAAATTCACTTTGCGCTCACCGCGATACGGAACAACGAGACCAGCGCCAAGTCCAGCGGTATCAATATCTTCAACTGGCTTCTCGTGGTCTTCGTGATCACGTCGGCCATACAGGGTTTCCTGGGCGGCATCTACGTGCAGTCCTACGGTTTCGCCACGCCCGACAGCGTGTTCGACGCGAATTTTACTTTACTGCCGCTGGCCATCGCGCTGCTTGGCGGCATTCACAGCACGGTGGGACCCGTATTCGGCGCGGTGCTGCTCGGTCTCGCGGCGGAATGGCTCAAGCTCAGGATTCCCTATGGACACCTGGTGGTATACGGCATCATCATCATCATCGTAATTCTTTTCATGCCCCAAGGCATATACGGGCTGATAAAAAAGAATATCAGGACACCGCAGGGGAGTAAGGCATGAGCACCTTGAAAACCGAAGGGCTTACGAGACGCTTCGATGGCCTCGTGGCCGTAAACGATATTTCGTTCTCGCTGGACTCAGGCGAGATACTGGGCATAATCGGCCCCAACGGAGCGGGCAAGACTACGTTCATAAACCTTGTTTCCGGCATTACGATGGCCAGTTCGGGGCGCATCGAGTACAAGGGCAGGGACATCACCTACGTTCCCGCGTACAAGCGCGCGCAGATGGGCATAGCCAGAACCTATCAGCTCATTCATCCGCTTGAAAACCTCAGCCTTATCGAAAACGTCATGGTGGGATCCATTTTCTCCCGCGGAAACAGCTTGAAGACCGCCAGGCGCAAAGCCGTGGATATATGTTCATCCCTGGGCCTGGCGGACCTCGACCGCGACACTTCGAAACTAACCATACTCGAGATCAAGAAAATGGAAATAGCCAGGGCGCTGGCCAACGAACCTGAGGTATTGTTTTTGGATGAAGTGATGGCTGGCCTCAATTCCGACGAAACCCGCGCGTTGATAGCCATGATCCAGACCGTGGCCAGAGAGCGTAAATTGGCCGTAGGCGTAGTCGAGCACGTGATGGGCGTCATTCGCGAGCTTACGCATCGCGTCATCGTGCTCGAGGCCGGCGAACTTATCGCCCAGGGACCATACGAGGAAGTCTCGAAGAATCCGCGTGTCATCGCCGCTTACCTCGGAGGTGCCGCATGATACTCGACATACGAAAACTCGAGACAGGTTACGGCAAGCTCCGCGTGCTTACCGGCGTGGATCTTTGCGTAGGCAGGGAATCGGTGGGGCTGTTCGGCCCCAACGGCGCGGGAAAGACTACGCTTATCAATACGATCATGGGTATCAACAAGCCCTGGTCGGGTACCGTGAATTTTGACGGACAGGACATCGGGGGCAGGTCCACGCACCTTGTTGCGCGCTCGGGCATAGCTCTTGTGCCGCAGGAACGGGAACTGTTTCCTGGCATGAGCGTCGCCGACAACCTGGAGTTGGGAGCCGCTTTCGTTCCCCGCGCGAAGGGAATCCAAAAACGACAGCTGGAAATGGTAACGGAGCTGTTCCCCATCCTTAAGGAACGCTACAGGCAGCTCGTGGGAACCATGTCCGGTGGCCAGCAGCGCATGGTGGCCATCGGTCGGGCGCTTATGGCCAATCCTCTGCTGCTCATTTTGGATGAACCTTCCCTCGGACTCCAGCCCTCCATCGTGGCGGAAGTTTTCGAGAGGCTTGCGAAGCTCAAGAAGGAGATCGCGATAGTGGTGACCGAACAGAATGTGCGCGAGAGCCTCAAGGCGATAGACCGCGGATATGTATTGGAAAACGGCTCGGTTGCCCTGCAGGACACGGCCGAGGGGCTTGCGAAAAACCCGCATGTGCTCTCGGCCTATTTGGGAATATAGCGATGGACGAAGGCAGGCTGCTCGTAAACGGACTCGCGATGTTTTTCTTGACGGCGGGAGCGGGAGTCCCCCTGCTCTTCGTCCACGGCAACCTCGGCTCGAGCTTGTGGTGGGCCAAGTCCATGGACCTGCCGGGCTTTAAAACCGTGGCCGTGGACCTGCCCAATTTCGGGCGATCCGACCCGATACCCGGATGGACGACGGCGAATGCCGACCTTGCCGACTATGCAGGGTATCTGGCGGGTTTCATCGAGGCCGCCGGTATGGACCGGCCCGTGGTGGTTGCGCACTCCCTGGGGGGAGCGGTCGCCCAGATTCTGGTTGCCACGAGACCGGACCTGGTACGTGCCCTCGTTCTTGTGGACTCAGGCGCCCCTTCGGGATTATTTACGCCGGAGGAACGATATCCGGGAATCGAGGCGATGCGCGTAAATCCGGCATACCTGGCTATGGCTTTGAAAGCGGTAGTGCCCACCATGGCCGACGATGCGTGGTTCAACTCCTTGGTAGCCGATGCGAGGCGGATGGCTGTGCCTGCCTGGATAGGCAATGCGGCCGCGCTTTCCCGCTTCGACTGGCGCGGAAAACTCAGGCATTTCAAGAAGCTCGTGCTCGTTATCTGGGGCAGGAAGGATGTCGTGGTAAGCGAAACCATGGCGAGGGAAACTGCGGCGGAGTTTCCGAATTCCAGCCTTATAATCCTCGAAACGGTAGGACATTCGGTCATGGCCGAGGATCCGGCGCTGTGGGAAAGAACCTTGCTTGAATTCCTGGTTGACATACCGAAGTAGGGCTTAATAGGGTTTCTGCATTGGCGGGGAATTACAGTCGAGTTGTTATGGAGGCGCACCTGCATTGAAATACTCAGCCCGGAAGGCTACCGGCTTTCCGGGCTGTCTTTGCAAATCAGCTGGCGGCGGAAAAATTATCCTTGCCGGCGCCGCATTCCGGGCAGGTCCAATCGGCGGGCACTTTTTCGAATGCCGTACCGGGCACAACGCCGTTTCCCGGATCGCCGACAGCGGGGTCATAGATGTAACCGCAAACGTCGCAGATATAGCTTTTCATACTTGCTCCTTCTTGTTCCCTGGGTTTTGCCTGCAGGATAGGCGAAATTCAATTCTATCAATCGCGGTTGAATTGTCAAGCAAAGTTATTCGTTTTGCCCTTATTAAACGTCGAAATATAGAAAAATCCTAATGCTGCGCGGTTGACATGGGTATCGGCGCAAATTATAATCGCGGGGAGCTCCAAAATAACCCGGAGGTTTTTATGGCTGATTCGAAGCGAATTCTTATAGTAGGCGGCGGTTACGCAGGCGTTACTGCCGGCAAAATACTCGAAAAAGCGTATCGCAGGCGCAATGATGTGGAGATTGTGCTGGTGGATAAGCATCCTTACCACACCCTTATGACCGAGTTGCACGAAGTCGCCGGGTGGCGAACGGAACCGGATTCCATACAAGTGCCATTCAAGAAAATTTTTGGCGGGACAAAAATAAAGCTTATTGCGGATACGGTTGAATCGATTGATTTTGCCGCTAGTCAGGCTACCCTGACCAATTCCAAAATTAAATACGACCACGTTATTTTGGGAGCCGGCGCGGATCCTGATTTTTTCCAGATTCCCGGCATCAAGGAAAATGCGTTTACTCTGGCGTCTTTCGAGGACGCGATGAAGATACGCAGGCACCTTGCCGATACCTGGGCAGCTGCTGCCGGGGAAAGCGACCCTGTAAAACGCAAAAAGCTGCTTACCTTTACGGTGGCCGGCGCTGGTTTTACCGGAATAGAGATGGTCGGCGAGCTGCTTGAACTGCGAACCGTCATGTGCGCGAAGCATCATATAGAAGAGAGCGATGTTCGAATCATCATTATCGAGGCGCTCCCGTTTATTCTTGCCATGCTGGACGAGAAAGAACGCGCCAAAGCCCAGGCGTTTTTGTATAAACAACATTGCGAGATCCGCCTTTCTTCTCCCATTGCCGGCGCGGAAAACGGCGTAGTAAAGCTAAAGGACGGCACGTTCATCGAAGCGGGAACCTTTATCTGGACATGCGGGGTGTCCGGCTCCCATTTCTCCGGCGGCCTTGGGCTCGAAGCCAAGAGAAACCGCATCGTGACCAACGAAAACATGAAGGTGGAAGGACAAGCCAATGTGTGGGCGGCCGGCGACAACCTCTGGTTCGCGGAGGGCGGCAAGCCCCTGCCTCAAATCGTGGAAGGCGCTCATCAGACCGCGCATGTCGCAGCCCACAATATCATCACCACCATGGCGGGCAGCGGAAAACTGAAGTCCTTCAAGTCCAGTTTCCACGGCTTCATGATATCCCTCGGCGGCAAGTACGGCGTCGCCGATGCCGGTGGCATAAAAGTTTCGGGCTTTTTCGCCGTGGCCATGAAGCACATGATCAATTTCTACTATTTATTTACGATTGCCGGCATCAACCAATGCTGGGAATACGCAAAACACGAGTTTTTGGATATCAAGGACGGCCGCTCCCTTATCGGCGGTTTTGCCGAGCACAAAACCCGCGGCTACTGGTTGGTTCCCCTGCGTTTCTGGCTGGGTTTCAGCTGGGTGATGGAAGGGCTCAACAAGGTCGGAGAGGGCTGGCTTAAATTCGGCGAAGGCTCTAAATCCTGGTGGATGTTTTCCAAGGGTATTACCCAGGCGGGCGTAAAGGTAGTCGAAGCGGCGGACGCCGTCTCGGAAGCCTCCGAGGAAGTGGTTGAAGCGGCAACGGAAGTGGCTCAGGTCGCCACTGCGGTAGGCGATGCCGCCGGGAACGTACTGAAACCCCTGCTCGACATGACCAAACCCATTTTTGACGTTACGGGTACGGTGGCAACCTGGTTCAGGACTACGTTCATGGACGGTATATTTGCCCTGGTGCCGTTTCAAATATTCCAGCCCATGATAGTAATTTCGGAAATAGCGATCGGCCTGGCGATATTCGGCGGCGCGTTTACCTGGTGGGCTGCCGTCGTGAGCATAGTGATGTGCTTTATCTTTACCCTGTCGGGCATGTTCCGCTGGGATCAGCTTTGGTTCGTATTCGCGGCGATATTGTGCATGGGCGGAGCGGGCAGGGCATTCGGGCTCGATTACTGGATAGTTCGCGTAGCCAAGAAAATCTGGAACGGTTTCAGGTGGGTAAGGCGCCGCTTCTTCTATCTGGATGACCCGACTAAGTGAACAAATCTTTCTTTGAGGCGGAACTCGAAGCGGTAAAGGCGGTTATCGGCGCAACGGCACAGATGACCGATCCCCGCGCGCAGGCCTCCCTAAGCGCCTTGATCGGGGCCGGAGGAAAATTGCTCCGGCCTCAAATATTGCTGCTCTCCGCCATGACGGGCAAGTACGACGGCGGGCGGATTCGTCCGCTCGCGGCGGCCGTGGAATTGCTTCATACGGCCACGCTGCTTCACGACGATGTAATCGACGATTCGCCCCTGCGCAGGGGGCTTCCTTCCGCCCACACCCAGATCGGCAGGAAGGACGCTGTGCTCGCCGGCGATTTCCTGTTTTCGCGCTGCTTCCTCCTTGCTGCCAGCAGCACGAGCACGGACAATGCGCGCGGCCTGGCAAAGGCGATAGACATAATGGTTTCCTCCGAAATAGCGCAGGCTTCCGCGCGATGGACCTTCAGCCCCAGCGTCCGTTCCTGCATCAGGAAGATATCCGGAAAGACGGCCGTGCTCTTTGCGCTCGGCGCCCGTGCCGGCGCTACGGAGGCAAAAGCGCCAAAACAGGTCGTTTCCGCTCTTAGCCGTGCGGCCTGGGCGGCCGGGATTGCCTTTCAGATTCAGGATGATATTCTTGACTGGTCCGGCGATGAAAAAAATCTGGGTAAATCCGTAATGAACGACCTTGCGGAGGGTTTGTGCACCTTGCCTCTGGCGTATGCGCTGGCTACCGAGAGCGAGGCTCTTGCAGCGCTTCTGGATCCGCGGGCCATCAATGCGGGAGCGTCCGCCGAGGTGGCTTCAATCGTAAAGTCGTCCGGGGCCCTGGACAGGGCATCCGCCCTGGCAAAAAAATATTGCGACCGCTGCCTGCGCGACCTGGAAAGGCTTCCGCCTTCCTTTGCCCGCGACCAGCTTGCCCTTATTTTTTCTTCGTTCATCAACCGCAAGAAATAAGGCGAAGGCATGCCGTCGACGTTCGCGAATTTTTTGGCGGTAGTGGAAATTCGCACGAAGCTGGTTTCCGTTTCCACGCTCCTGTTGGCCACATTGTACGTAAGCTGGCGTTTTCGCTTTCCGGGTACCGGGCTGCTTCTGCCCATGTGGGCGGCGGCCCTCGCCGTGGATATGGGTACCACCGCATTCAACAACTACTACGACTACTGGCGAGGCACCGACCGACATCCGGATATACGGGAGAAAGATAAAGTTCTTGTTACTTCGAATGTTTCGCCGGCCTTTGCGTTCGTTACGGCTCTGTGCTGCTTTTTGCTTGCCGCCGCCTTGGGGCTGGTAATCGCTTTTACGGGAAACCCTTGGGTAATCCCCGTCGGAGCGGCCTGCATGGCCGTTGGATTCCTCTATACCGGAGGTCCGTTCCCCCTGTCTCGCACGCCGTTCGGAGAGTTGTTTGCCGGCGGCTGCCTGGGCTTTGTCCTTTTTTCCGCCGCCTGCGGCGTCTGGTCGCTGCCGCTGGACGCGGGAGTAGCATTCGCCGCGTTGCCATCCACTTTCTGGATTGCCTCGATACTGACGGTAAACAACACCTGCGACATCAAGGGCGACACGGAAGCGGGCAGGAAGACGCTCTCCATACTCGTAGGCGTCAAGGGCGGCGGGATCGCCTTTATGCTCCTCGGATTGCTGGGGCAGGCAGCCTCCGTGCTCGCTGCCCTGTCGGGTTTCCTGCCGGGAGCCATAGCGCCGAGCGTAATGGCGGGCACCGTTCCCATAATCGCCGTCTGGGTTTCCATGCACCGCCTCTCGTACTCCCATGCCACCAAAGGACGCAACATGGGGAAAATTTTGTTATGTTTTATTTTCTACACCGTTTCGGTGGCGGCGGGGTTTCTCTTTAATCCCATCTAAGATACGTCATTCTTCCTCGTCTTCCCCTTCTTCCTCCTCCAGGCCTACGAAGGTTGGGTCAACGTTTACGCATTTCTCCTTGACCGCCTGCGAAAAATTGAACTTGGGCGCCATGGCGGGAGGTTTCGCGGGCACCAGCAAATCTTCGCCGGTCTTGAGGTTTTTGATGATGCGGGCCTTGCGGGATGCCTGAAAGCGCAGGCTCGCGCTGCCTAGTTTGCCTACCGATACGCGCTCGCCAAGCAGCATGCCTGTCTCTATCATCGATATGTAATCATCGATAATACCGCGTGCAACGATCTGGGTTACTCCATTTTTTTTGGCGACGTAGTTGACGATGGCCTTGGCCGTAAACTGGTCCACCTCGTCCGCGCCTTCCAGCGCCAGCGTACGGTTCAGCTTGATGAAGCCGTTGGTCAGGTAGACGGTGGCTTCGCGGACGCGCCGCTCCTGCTCGTCGGGGCTGGTTCCGGCGGGACAAACGGCGATGCGATACAGGGACGAGGAGCGCTTGAGGCCTGTGCCTTCGAAGGCGCAGGCATGGTCAAGCCTGGCCGGAGCGCTCATGTTGGCTTTGTCGCCCCGAACAAGCTCGGGCACGTCCACGCGCAGTTTAATGGAAGCATATTCCAGCCAGCGGTCTTTGCCGCGCCTGGGTCCCAGGCTTATAAGCGAGCCGGAATAGGTTAGGAAGATAGCCGCGCGCTCATCGTTAGGCGCCAGTTCAGATACTTCTTCCATGCCAAGGGAAAAAGTCTGGCCGGTAAACAGGCGAAATTTTTCCGCCCAGATGGCAGCCAGTTTATCCTGTGCTTCCGTATCCCCGGCCTTGCCTAAATCGGAGAGCAAGGCGTCCAGTTGCACCTGTATCTGCTTAGGGAGTTGGTCGAACGTATCTTTTTTCATCATAGCCTCCGAATCATAGTATATCGAAGAAACGTAAAAAAAACACATTATTAAATTATTTTCCGTGTTTTACCGTTGATAATTCAATTTATGCAGTATACTATACCGTAACAGGAGGCGTTATGAACGCTTTTAATGCATTGAGTGCGGAAATTCAGGGTCACCTTAAGCAGATAGCCAAGACCTCGGGACTTCCCATGAACGAGGACAGTTATGAACGAATGGCAGCCGCGTGGCTTGAAAAGAAAGACATTTTCGAGAAGAGCCTGGCGGACAATAATCTTGCCGAGGTCAATTTTTTTAGCCAAAGCGACCAGAAGGGAAGTCTTGCTCTTACCTGGTCCGGCTCCATCATCAATATAGGGCCTCTCGTGGACGGGCTTCGCCGATGCGAGTATACTTCCATCGGGATGCGGGCGGACGTCCCGCCATCTGCCACCGACGAGTCATCCAAGCTGTCCGCGGACATCGAGCTGGACGAGCCGGTTCAATTCGGCAAAGGCCCCATTAAGACCAGTTCGCCCGTCTATAAAATCGCGGTGGCCAATGAGCCTATGGAGCCGGAAGAAGAAGAAGCCCTGCTTACCCAGGTCAGCCAGGACCTTGCTGAAGATTTTGCGGAAGTCAACAAGACGATTATAGCTTGATCGGCATGGAATCGAATTAAGCATGAAAACGCGCGACCCCATGGCAAGAGCTTTCCAGAGGAAGGTGCCACCGCCGGCAGCCGGTTATGCCGCTCTCGCCGATGCTGCAAGGACGGTTCTTTCCACCGAGCCGGCCGCCATGCGCCCGGCCGATTCGCGCGGCCTGCCCGGTGGCCTGATCCGCCTGATCCCGGGTCTGCCCACCATCATAGTGCCCGACTTGCATGCCAGGACCGCTTTTTTGCTGAGCCTGTTTTGCAGCCCCCTGCCGGGAGGTGGAACCGTACGGGACGCGCTGGGCAGGGGAGAGCTGCAGATACTATGCCTGGGTGACGGCTTTCATGCCGAGGCCCGGGCCGTCGAACGGTGGAAAGCCGCCCATGAGGAGTACCTGGATGGCTATCGCAACCATGCTGCCATGGACCAGGAGATGAGCGAGAGCATGGCGCTTATGGAGATGGTAATGCTGGCAAAGTTGTCGTACCCGCGGCATTTCCACTTTCTTAAAGGCAACCACGAGAATATCCTGAACGAGGAAGGAAACGGCAATCATCCTTTTCGCAAGTTCGTTCTGGAGGGAGAGATGGTCTTAAGCTGGCTCCAGAAATTCTACGACGCGTCTTTCCTGGCAAAATACGCCGCTTTCGAGAACTGCCTCCCGGTTTTTGCGCTGGGCAGCAGATTCCTGGCATCGCATGCGGAGCCTTTGCAGCCGTATACCCAGGACCAGCTCGTGGATGCGCGGCTGCGGCCCGATGTGGTGCTGGGTCTAACCTGGACCGACAATAATGAGGCGGATACCGGGTCGGTAACGACGCTGCTTGCCCGGTTTTTGCCCCTGGTGGCCAAACCCAGGTATTTTACCGGTCACCGAACCGTATCCGGCCTTTTTAAGGAGCGCTCGGGCGGTGCGCATTTGCAGATACATAACCCGGACAAGTTCGTCATTGCATGGGCAATGCCCGACCGCGACGTCGAACCGTCCATTGACATAGGCGAAATACGCGATATCAGTCGCCTCATCGCCGGAAGCTGAATCGAGGAGCACGAACATGGCTGAACTGCCCGAGTACATTGGTAAATACAAGGTCGAGTCCCTGGTGGCTCGCGGGGGCATGGGCGCGGTCCTCAAGGCTGTTCATCCTACCCTCAAGCGCTTCGTGGTGCTCAAGAAGCTGACTATCCGAGGCAGCGCGGCCATCGCCGAGCGCTTCAAGCGCGAAGCCCGCATACTCATGGATTTCATGAACGACAACATCGTGCGGGTATTCGACCATTTCAAGGAAGGCAATTCGCACTATATGGTGCTCGAGTACGTGGACGGCATGTCCCTGGACGGCCTCATCAAGAAACAACGCTTCCTTTCTAGTGAACTTTCATTAACGATACTGCTTGAGGCCTCCAGGGCTCTGGCGTATGCGCACTCGATGGGTGTAATCCACCGGGACATAAAGCCCGGGAACATACTTATTTCCAAGAAGGGCGAGATAAAGCTCGCCGACTTCGGCATCGCTTCCTCCGAGGAAGACGAGGACTCGGGCCTTACCCGGGAAGGCATGACCCTGGGCACGCCCTGCTACATGCCCCCCGAGCAGATAGAGAATTCCAAGAACGTGGACAGGCGCGCGGACATATACTCGATGGGCGTAATGCTCTACGAGATGGTTACCGGCAAGAAGCCCTATCCGGGAAACTTTTCCGCCGAGACCGTCGTGGCCATACGCAAGGGCCGCTACCGCCGCGCGGGCAAAATAAACGGCAAGATCCATCCCTTCGTGGACAGGCTCATAAAGAAGCTGATGCAGCCCAAAGCCGACAGGCGCTTCCAGGACATGGAAAGGGTAATAAAAGTAATAGAAAAATATCTGCGCCGCTTCAGGGCCGAGCCGATCATGGCTTCTCTCGTGGGCTTGATGCAGGGAACCTGCCCCGACGAGAGCCGCTATCCCCGCGCACGGCGCAAGCGATCCGTCCTTCCTGTGGTGCTCATCCTGCTGGCAGGACTTACCGGCGGTTCCTGGTATGCATGGCAGGCAGGATACGTCTACCGCTGGATTATGCCCGATTCTTACGGTCAGCTGCGCCTTGAAGTGCGCGTGCCCAAAGCCGGCAGGCAAGGTGAGGAACTATTGATAAAGGCGAGGCTTTTCGCGGATGACGGCAAGGACATGCCCGAGTCGGCTTTGTCGCCTGTCAACCTTTCCGCGCTGGCAGGCGCGGAAGCCGATCCTTATCACTCCTTCGCATCAAAGCCGCTTTTCCTCGCCCCCGGCGCATACCGCCTCAAGTTTATCGTAGGCGCTTCGGTGCAATGGGAAAGCTTCCAGGTGTCGGCATTTTCCGCTCCAGGAGGCGAAGATGGCCTCACCCTGCACCTGCGTACAAGCGAGGAAAGCCCCAGGCCCCTTTCCGTGTCCGCAGCCGCCCGCGACGATGCGACAGGCAGGGAGATTCCTTTTCTGCTTACGGTGCTGTCCGACGGCGCATGGATCGCCCTGGAGGACTTGCCTGAGTATGCACTGACTACAGGAGCGGTACGCAAGTTTCGCATGGAATCTTACGGATACGATTCACAGGTTTTTTCGCTCAGGATAGCCCCCGACCAGGACAAACTGTTCCTGTCGGCATCCCTCATTCCGACGGGAAGCCGGAAATAAAAAGGAGAATATCATGTCGCTCGCATTGAAACGAATATTCATGGCCGCGTTTGGCCTCCTCGCCGCCCTGGCACTGTGGCCTTGTCTTCTGGTCCTTCAATATATACAGCAGTCCTTTCCAAGCTATCTGTTGTTTTCGCTGGCGCAAGGAATAACGCTGGGAACGGTTTTTGGGGCGTTTTTCGGTTCTTTCGAAGGCGTCGTGGTATCGTCCAGGCCAAAGGCGTTCAAAGGACTTTTGTTCGGCGCGGCCTTCGGCGCGCTTGCCGGAGCGGTCGGGGTAATGGCCGGCCAACTATTCCTGTTTGCCGCGGGATCAACGCTCTGGCGTACCGCCAGCGCCCGCAACGGGGTGGGAATGGCAGTCGCCAGCGGCGTCGCATGGACTATCGTGGGATTGTTCCTGGCGCTTACCGAAGGCCTCCGAGCCCGATCGGCCCGCAAGCTGCTCGTGGGCCTTGCGGGCGGGGCGATAGGCGGACTAGCCGGCGGCGCCGCGCTTTCGGGCATTTCGTTTTTCTTTCCCGGTGAGGCTCTGTCTTTGCTTGCGGGATTGGCCGTGTTCGGTTTGTGCCTGAGCCTGTTTTATTCCTTGTTCGAGAACCGGTTCTCGTCCGGGAGCCTTATGCTGCTCAACGGTGCGCTCAAGGGCAAGGAATATTATGTGCTCTCCAGGAAAATGAAGATAGGCTCGGGAAGCTCCTGCGATATCGTGCTCAAGGGCTACCCCGAGGTGGAGGAGTTCCACGCGACCATAAGGGTTTCCGGCCATAAGGTGCTGGTGGAGCAGGAGAAGGCAAGTGCCAAACTGCTGCTCAACGATGCGCCTCCCGCCGGGCGGGCGCTTAAGCCCGAGGATGTGCTCGCGGTGGGTAAGGCCAAGTTCATCTATGGATACTTCGGATGAATACCTCGAGTAAATATGGGCACGGAGACACGGAGATACGGAGGGGACGTACGATGAGGATCTTTAATAGAGTTAGTAAATATTCGGTGCTGGCGGTGCTGCTGGCCTTTTTCGTGGCGGGAGCGGGGGCGCAGGGGATGTCCATAACGCAAATCGGGACGGAGAAGCTGCTCAGTTTCCAGGAAACGCGGCTGTATCTGTCTGCACCGGCGTTGAGGACCTCTATCGGTTCCGAGAGTCCGGCGTTCGAGGTATGGGAATCCGGCAACAACCAGGATTGGCTTGCCAGTAAAGTAATAAAAGTATCACTGAATCCCAATGCCGACGAAGGCATCTCCTTCTTCCTGCTACTGGACAACTCGGGCAGCATGTGGACGGACATGGCGGGTTCCGAAACCGAGGACCGAAGCGCCATGCGGGTGGAAAGCGCGAAGAACGCAGCGCTGTCGTTCCTGGGAGCCCTGTCGCCCAAGGACCGCGTCGGACTTGCCGTATTCAATACGCGCTACTGGAACGCGGTTCCGCCCGGTGGCGCGCCAGCCGACGCCTCGCGCGCCATAAGCGAGATAAGCCGCCCCGCAGGCGAGGACGCCTACACCGAATTGTATCTGTCCATGGAGCGCGCTCTCGCCGGCTTTGCGGAAGAAAGTGGCCGGCGCGTCCTTATAGTTTTATCCGACGGGGAAAATTTTCCCTATGCGCTTAAAACAGGCAAGCCGAACCCGGATACCGGAATCGCGACCAGCTCGCCCAACGAGGTGATAGACAAGGCGATACGCGACGGCATTACCGTGTATGCCGTAAGGTTCGGCGCGCAGCGAGACCCGCTCATCGCCAATGTGGCGCTGGAGTCCGGCGGTCGTTCCTTCGACGCCATGGACGGCGACGAGCTTGCCGGCGTGTACGACACGATTCGCAAGGACGTCCTGGCGGAGTTTTCCGTCGATTACCGAGCCGGCATGGCGCGCGGCGAGAAACGCTGGGTGCGCGTAACGGTAAACAATTCCGATGGCAGGAGGCTTAGCGCCACCCGCCACTATTTTGCAGGTACCGTGCTTGGCCAGAGCGCGGAAAAACCGCAGCTTTGGTATATTTTATTAATCCTGCCGGCGGCTTTGCTCTGGCTGGCCCTCGTGCTGTTCAAGCTCGAGCGCGAAACCGACCGCGCCGGCGTCCGCCTGCTGTACGGCCCCGGCGGCCAGTCCACGAAGTTCTTCGAGCTTGCGGGGGCGCAAACCATAATCGGGGCCGCCCCCAACGCGGACATAAGCATAGCGGGTAATCCGTCTCTCAAGGCCTCGCATGCCACCATCCTGTTCGACGAAGAAAAAAACGTATATACCGTGGTTTCGGAATCGCCGGTTACCGTGAACAACAACAGCGTAACGAGGAAGCGGCTTGAATCCGGCGACGTCATCAACATGGCGGGCACCGTGGTGGTTTTTGACGAGTCATTGATGAAGAAGGCGAAGAAGATAAGGGCGGCGAAAGGGAAGAAGAAGCCGAATAAATAATTATGATAAAATATGAACAGCGGAGGCCGGTAGTAGTGCCGGCCTCCACTGTGCTTATTTATTGGTAAGCAGAAACGGCGCCCAATTTTCTTTATGCACGATGCAAAAAACCGAATTTGGATATGCTGCCATAAAATCTTTAGGGGCAGTTACTTCCAGGTTTTTCCATTTGAATTCATAGGCCCACAGTTGACCGTCTCGTTCTTCTACCAGATCGATTTCTTTTTTATCCCATGTTCGCCAAAAGAACGGGTTCCCGTAAATCCCGGAATACATCCGTGTTTTAAGGCGTTCGATCATAAGGAAATTTTCCCAAAGCGCACCGATATCGTTACGGCGGTCAAGCGGATTGAAGTTGGATATCAAGCAATTCCGCAAGCCGGTGTCAAAAAAATAGTATTTGCCTTTTCTGGTTATTTCTTTGCGCAGATTATTGCTGTAGCCACGTAAAGAAAACAAAACAAATCCTTTTTCCAGCAGGTCCAGGTATCGAGCCACTGTTTTACCGTCAAGCCCGAGTTTCTGGCCCAGTTCGTGCGCGCTGACTTCCGAGCCAACCTGATATGCCAGTAAGCGCAATAGATCAAGAAGAATTTTGGATGACTTGATTCGTTCGAGTTCCAACAGGTCCTTTAAAAGATAGGAGCCTACCAATTCTTCGAGTACCTGTCTCTTTTCGGTTGTTGTTTTTACGCTTAATACCGCTGGATACATTCCGAATAACAAGAAATTTTCCAAACTGCTGGAGAGTTCATATGCAGATTGCTCTTTGGAAAGCTCCAGGACTGAAACCGGGAAAAGAGTGAGTGTTTTTTTTCTACCGGTAAGCGGTTCTCCTACTTGTCCGGCCAGCTCGAAAGACGAGGATCCGGTTACCAAAATCTGCAAATCGGGAACTTGGTCGCATAATATTTTCAAGGCCATGCCGATATTCGGAATGCGCTGAGCTTCGTCAATAACCAATAAATCGAGACCTTCAACAAATGAAATGATTTTTGGGAACTCCAGACTAGATAGAATTTCGTGAAGCAGAATGTTGTCTCCTGATTCCAAACGCCAGCGGCAAGTCTGCTTTGTAAGGAATTTTTTTATTAGCGTTGTCTTGCCAACCTGTCTGGCGCCAAATAAAATAAGAACCTTTCCAGGAGACAAAAAGTCCGAAAGGTCAGAATATATGCGCTGTATCATAATAATAAGATATGATATTCCTCTAAATATGTCAATTATAAGGAATATAAATACTTGTAATAGTCTAATTATTCCTAACTGTCTCCTTTTTTCTTCAAACCAATTTTCAAGCATAAGGTGCGAAATGACGTTAAAATCAGCAGAATTGTGGGTAACCAGAATCATGTTCTGCGCCAAGGCGATTGCAACGATCTGGCTGTTATAAAGCTTATAGCTTTTTTAAAGGAATCAGGTATAATAAATCCATGATGTATGAGGAAGATGTCCGTTGGCAGCAGCGGTTTTCAAATTATAAAAAAGCGCTTGCAAACCTTCAGCGAGGATTGCGGCAGGAATCGTTCAACGAACTTGAACGCCAGGGATTGATAAAAGCATTTGAAATTTGCTACGAGCTCGCCTGGAAAACCCTGCAGGATTTACTGCACAGCCGGGGATATGACGATATAGCAGGTCCCAAGCCCACTATCCGAAAAGCCTTTGCCGATGGCTTGATACAAGACGGTGCACTTTGGCACTCCCTACACGAGGCCCGTAATTTAGCCGCACATACCTATGATTTGGAACATGCGGTTTTTCTTGAAAAACAGATTCGGGATTCCTTTTTAAGCGCTTATGAAATGCTTGAACAGCATCTGCAGGTACTTATTCCATGATGGGCGGATTTACAGAAACCAAGTGGCAGGCAATAGCCCAAAAAATAGCGCAAATAAAACCCTATTCCAAGCTGGTTCTATTCGGTTCCCGGGCTAAAGGAAATTGGAAAGAAGGCTCGGACGTCGATCTCGCCGTATGGGGCTCAGGTTGGGACGAGTTGGTTGCCGAACACGTAAAAGAAGAAGTGGAAGATGCGTTTTTTCCGTGGAGTTTTGATGTAGTAGTTGTAGATACGATAAAAGAACAGGCTCTGCGCGAACATATAGAACGGGTTGGAGAGGAACTGACGGCGTTTGGCCTCGGCTAGCGTGGTTATTCCGCGAAAGCGTCGTTCAAGTTTACGATCAGGCCGGGATATAAGCCTGCCTCAAGCCGGTCGCCGCGGGCAAAAAGCAGCGGCTTGCCAAAACTGGCCGGCGCAACTTGGCGGTAAACCATGACGGTTGCATTGGCCGGGTTCACGATCCAATATTCTTTTACGCCGCTGCGCTCGTATAGTTTAAGTTTCTGATCCATATCCTTGTAGGCAGTGGAAGGAGACAGTATTTCGATTGCCAGGTCGGGTGCGCCGGTGCATCCTGCGTCGGTAAGTTTATTGAGGTCGCATATAACAACAAGGTCCGGTTGTACCACGGTGTCGCTTTCATCTTCTTTTTGACCGAATTTTGGTAAAACAACATCGAATGGCGCAAAATAGACCTTACACTTCTTGTTTCTAAAAAAACTTTGAAAGCTGTCGGTAAACGTGCCGAGTAATCCTTGATGCCGGCGATTGGGCGCGGGGCTCATTGCCCATGCCTGGCCGTTGATCAGCTCCCAGCGCTCGTCGTGGGACCAGCTGCGGTAGTCGGCGTAGGTAAAGGAGTTACTTGGATTTTCTTGTGGTATTCCCATGAGGGTAGTGTAATGAAAGATGGGGAGCGGGGCAAGGTGCTCCAAGGAATCATGGCATGATGGATATTATGGATATTTTGCAGAATTCAAGCGATTCTACGCTTTTTTATTGGTTGCCTAAACTCGGTGCAGTATATTATTACTGAACATTAAATTATTTTTACAAGTTGCAGTCGACATAATTGTCGAATTCGACAATTTGGGCGTATTATTTTAAGTATTCTTAAATTTTAAATCACTACCAGAAGGTATAACTTATTGCCGATACTGAACTTAGGAAGTTCTGCCTGCTGAGCAATAACTATTCAACGGTTGGCATGCTTCCTGCTAAATAGTTACTGAGTCACAAGGGGGTTTTATGCGTTTCACCACTACCGGTTCTCACTATGTCAAATTGGCAATAGTAGCCATGACCATGCTTTCAATAGTGGGTTTAAGCACCTGTAAAAGCCCTTTGGTAGGCTTGGGCGGACAGGTGGATCTGGAAGCGCCCCGGTCTATCACCGTTTCTCCGGGAGCGGGTTCCTATCGCTCCGGCGTCATTACCATCAGCGGTACCACCTTGGATGCCTATGGTCTGGCATCCGCAGACGTCCGCATTCTTGACCGTGGAAGCGGTGTGGAGCTTGCTGCTTTTTCCACCACCGTTTCCGGCACCGCCTGGACCACCGGAGCGACTGTAAACACCGCAATTTTTCCCGACGGCCTGTACAATGTCGCCATAACCCTCAAAGATGCCCGCGGCAATTCCTCCGAGGACCGCGTGCTGCTCGGATTCGACAACCGCGCTCCCACGGTGGTGCTCGAAGAGCCTCTGGACCTTTCGCTGGAATACAACGGTGCCATAACAGTTTCCGGCCAGGCTTACGACGCGAATTCCTCCATCGTGTCGGTGTCGGTGGAGCTGCGCAGAAACGCCGATAATTCCTTGGTAGGCGCGGCCTTACTTTCCGCTACCGTACCCAAGTGGAGCGTGATTTTCAACACTTCCGTCTTGGGACTTTCCTTCGATGAAGATTTGCGGGTAGTGGTCATCGCGACGGACGAGGGTGGAAACGTAAATACGTTCCAATATGAATACAAAGAACTCTATGAAAACAACGATCTAAATCCAGCTCCGGGCGTAACAGAACTGGGGCCCGTCACCGCTTCCCTCGTGGATACCCTGGAAGCCCAGGCACTGGGAACGGCTACGATAAGCGGCCTGGCGTTCGATAAAGCCACTTTGGCTACCTATCGCAAAGACAATGTCGATGCAACTCCACCACCCATAACCCCAACTCTATTGAAGGTAAACAGCAGCTCCGACCAGCCGACCTTTGTGTTCGTTACCCCCGACGAACTGAGCACCAGCGAGGCGGCGGCCGAATACTGGGCCGGCGGCACTAAGGCAACCGGTACGGTTTCGGACGATGACCTGAACACTGCCGACATGGCAGTGTCGTATCGTTATGTCCCCGTGGCTTCCGACATAAATACGGGCTCCTGGTCCGTTGCGACGGTAGCGGGTAACCCTGGCTTCGAACAGCGCTGGAGCTTCAACCTGCCAGCCGTCAACGGTTCCTATAAATTGCAGCTACGCGGCCAGGACAATGGCTCGGCGACAGGGTACTCAGCGGTCAAGTACTTCAAGATCGACGACGGCAAGCCGCTGGTTAACATCGATACCGCGCTTCCCGTGGCCTGGAAATTATATTATGGAGCCAATCAGACCATCCTGGTAACGGGAGAGGCGCTTCGCAGCGGCGGAACCATCGGCGACGTGGAGATAGCTGTAGGAGGCAATCCGTGGACCAATATTACCGGCTTGACCGGCCTTGGAACGGATACGGTTACCTGGAGCAGCTATCCCCTGTCCCTTTCCGGCTTGGCCGGCGGTTCGACGCAGGTGCGCGTGCGTGCTCAAGACAATAACTTTGTTTGGGGGCAAGGCGAAATCCTCATCATCATGGACGTCGACGCTCCTGATATAGCCTTCAACGATCCGGGCAGCAACATGAACGGAAACGTCACCTTCCGCGGTACGGTCGACGATGGCGGAACCGATGCATTTATTACCGTGTTGGATAAGGTAGAGGCCAAATTCGACAGTGGCGTTTATACTCAAATAACGGGAACCTATTCTTGGTCATGGTTTCAAGACACCCGCCTCCTCAGCGACGGTGCCCATACATTGTGGATAAAAGCCTACGATACTGCAGGTAATTTTACGGAAGAAAGCCTCGCTATCTCGGTGGACCAGACTACCAACAAACCGTCGGTAGCCGTCAATAACCTGACGGCGGCGCAGGTAATCGGCGGTTCCTACATTATTTCCGGCACGGCAGCCGACGACGACGGCGTCGCTACTGCCGCCGACGGGATACAGATATTTATAGAGAACGAAAACACTCCCGGAAACTGGGTGGTAGCGCAGACTTGGACGGATATACCCAGCCGCACCGGTTCTCCGGTCAGCTATTCCTGGACCTACACCCTGCCCGCGCTGAGCTCGGGTTCCTACAGGCTTACCCTTCGTTCCAGGGACCTCAACTCGGTGGTGGGCAATTACGGCTCGGCGGTCTTGCCGCAAGCCAACTACTGGTACAGTACGGGCACTCTTGCGTTCAGCGTGGATAATGACGTGCCGGTGGTAAACCAGGCGGATTTCTCGCATGATTCCGGTTCTTATGTAAACGACGATATTTTGATTCCCTTTACCCTTGAAGGCACCGTTACCGAGGACAAGAGCCTGGGCAGCGTCCGCGTATTCATAAACGGCACCGATCGCGGAGCAGCAGCGATTGGAGGCTCGGTTCCCACTTACACGTTCTCCTTCACGGTCAATAAAGCCTGGCTCACGGATGGAGCCAACTCCATTCGCGTTGACGCTACCGACCAGTCTTCCCCCGCCAAAACCGGATCGGGAACCATCCAGATAATCCTAGATAAAGCCGTGGACGCGCCAACCGTCGCGTACCTTACCCCCGACAACGCTTCCACCGTTAACGGCCTCATTACCATCAGCGGTACCGCCACCGACAACAACCAGATAAGCGCGCTGTATTACCTGATTTCCTCCCTAGGAACGCCCCCTGTGTATCCCACAGGCTATACTCTGTTGACCGGCAAATACTCGTTCAACTTTATCCAGAATACGGCCTTGCTGACCGATGACACGGCGTATAAGGTCTATCTCGTGGCCGTGGACGGAGCCGGCAATACCATGGCCTTAAGCCCTGAAATCCTTGACCTTACCGTAGACCAGGATTCCGATCGCCCGATCATCAAACTATCCAATATCGACCCCGACGGCGTGCCCGCACTCACCACCCTTAAACTGGCAAGCACGGTATTCGGCAGCGTCAGCGACGACGACGGAACCATAACCTTGTTCCGGGTCAGCGAAGACGGCAGCAGCTGGACCACCGTCCCCCTGAGCGGCGGAACTTTTTCCTACAATTCATCCGCAGGCGATACCACCAAGACGCTGTACTTCGAGGTAACCGACAAAGTCGGCAAGGTGTTTACCACCGCGGCCGGCAGCAGTGCCAACAAGCCGCGCGTGGAAAACGGCGCTATCGGCGTGTATATAGAAACCACGGTTTCGTATAAAGTGGATACCAATTTCCCGGACGTGTATTCCACCGTGCGCTATGATGCAGCCGCTCCGCTGGACATGGCAGCCCTGTCGGACCTTACCAGCACCTCGGCATTCGGCGGCTCGGCTTCCGGCCAGTTCAAGCTGCGCGTGTACGCCACGGATGCCAATGGCATAGCGAGTGTCTCTGTAAGCGTTCCCGGTGCCGCTGGTTCGCCTTTCCCGGCAACCCTTCAGGTTGGAACCGACTCATTAGGTGGCATTACCTATAACCGCTACGATACCGGTACCATAGACGTTACTGCGCTAACCGACGCCACCATCGCCATGACCCTTACTGTTACCGACAATTCAGGCCTGGCAACACCGGTAAGCAAGAATATCGGCATCGATAATACGGTGCCGACCTATACGTTCATCAATCCGGCCAACAACCAGGTCGTCAACGGCGATATTACCGTTACCGGTACCGCCGTCGACGCTTCATCCGGTTTGGTTTCGGTCAAGTACCAGCTGGGCTACAATTCCGACATCGCATCCGCGAGTCCAGGCTGGGCAAACGTCGCCGGAACGATATATAACTGGGAAATCGACCTGACCGGCGCCAATCGTTCCGACCTGTACGCGGGCAAGACCAGCACGGTCGATCCCGCTACCGATTACGTCGCGTCCACGGCGCACGGCTTTGCGGACGGCACCGTGGTCTACTTCAGCGCCACGACGCTTCCTACCGGCATAAGCTCCGCTACGGCTTATTACGTGCGGGACGCCGCGGCTAATCAGTTCAAGGTTTCCCTCACGAACGGCGGCGTGGCAGTCAACATAACGACCGCCGGCAGCGAAGTGACGGTAAGCGCCGAGGCACGAGACACGGACAACGACCAGATTTGGGATTTCCCCATAATGATCCGCGCCGAAGACCGCGCCGGTAACGTGGCCATTACCGCTTTAGGCGCGCAGATAATCAAACTGGATCCGGGCGGAGACCGCCCCAGGGTTACGGTTTATTATCCAGATGCTCCGGGCAAGACGCTCGGCGGCTCGATTCGCGTGTATGGCCTGGCTTCCGACGACGATGCCGTGGACTCGGTCTTCATGCAGGTAGACGTGGACGACGACGGCCTTTTTACGGCGCTCGATATCGATTCCACGACGAAAGACTGGTATAACGGCGGCCTTGGCCAGCTGGTAAACGGTTCGGCCAACTGGTATCAGGTAATCAACGCTTCCCAGGAATTCGACCCCGTATCCGGTACGAACACCATATCCATACGGCTCCGCGCAAAAGACATCTACGGCACTTATGGTCCATGGACGGCGGCGCAATCCATTATAATAGATAAAAATGTGCCGCAATTCGGTTCCCAAAGCGCTTTGGTAATCGACCCGGACAACACTGCAGGCAACGGCAACTCGCAAGCCTACACCGTTGGCATGTACGTCGCGGGCAACACGGTGTACCTCCGCGGATCGATAACCGACGACGGCAGCATTTCCGCCATAACCGTAACAGGCGCAGTGGCGGGCACCTTCGCCACTCCCGCCGCCATCGACCTCTCCGGCTGGTTTACCGCAGGCTATGCCGGCCAGGGCTACGACATGGCCATACCCGTCGTATTGGACGCGGGAGCCTCGGGCAGCAAGCAGATAACGATAACCGCCTACGACAACAACGCGACCGCCCGCGAAAGCATCATGGAGATTCGCTTCAACTACGATAACCAGGCGCCCAGCGCCACCTTAAATGCGGCGGTAAGCCCCGCGGTCGTGGCTCAGAGCAACGGTTGGTATAAGGTAAAGGGAACGGCGGAGGACATAGGCTCGGACGTGGACCGCGTAGAAGTCTACTTCGTGCGCCGCGACAGGGCCAATCCTTATCCCGCGGCCATCAACACGGCCACCGCGCGCATCTACAATCCGGCCGCTCAGAATACGTCCGCCATGCTCAATACCGTCAACTGGACGGCTGAGTATCCGACCCTGCAGGGTACGGCCACCCGCGGCTCCACGACAACGATGACGCATGCCGCCCTCATCGGCAACACGATGATACAGCTGGGGCAGAAAGTTTTGGTGGGAACCAACTTGCGCACCATCAGCGTCTTTGACATCGGTAACGGCACCATCACCTGGACCGGAGGCATCGTCGACCTGGGCACTACCTCCTATACCATCAGGCTGGGCCTGCAGGTGGACCACAAGGATTATATAGAAAGCTCCGCCGCCGTCAGCGGTACGGTTACGCGTGTCGGCGGGGAGGAGAAATATTTCACCGCCGCCGCCCTCGTCAACAACAATGATATCTCGGTGGGCGACATGGTACGCATCAACGGCGAGTACCGGGTTGTCTCGACCTGGAACAAGGCTGCCGGCCGCATAGACTGGACCGGCGCCAACGTGACCGTAGGCGTCGGCCAGGCTTACGAAGTGCTGCCGGTCATCAACGACGACGCCGACCACTACGTCGAATACTTCAAGCAGGATTCGGGCATTACCTATACCTGGTCGGTGGACGTCAAGAGCGACGCCATACCCGACGGACCCATAGAAATCCATTATATGGTGTACGACAACGCGGGCAACAGCGCGCATTACCAGACCATCGCCTACAAGATCCAGAATAACGGTCCCCGATTCGCCAGCGTCATCCTGGGCTCGGATCTCGACGGCTCGGGCACGGTTACCGCGGGCGAAAAAGAACCCGCATACGATTTCAACAGCGCCACCGCCGCAAGCGAAACCAAGGCCTTCGGTTACACCGTCAAAGACGGTCCCATGTACATCGAGCCCGTCATCACCAACGGCAACGGCGACCTCAAGCTGTGGATGACAGGCGCCTATGTTTTAGGCGGCGTTCCCGGCTACGCTCTGCGCACCACCGGGGTAATGAACCCCGTAACCCTTGCGGACGGCGACCTTGCTACCATGGGTGACGGTTCAAAAACCTTTACCATGAGCGTTTGGGACAGCACCGAGGAGACTACCGTCGGGACGGACAGCCTGAACATAATCCGCGGCGCTACCATCACCGTGGATTATGTAGACAGCGTAGTGCCGACCGCGGCCGTCCGGCCTTTTTACTGGAACGGCATCGCCAGCAACTCACTGTACTCTAACAGCACGGTTAACGGCCACATAGAGATTACCGGAGTGTACGGCGGCGTCGATCCCGACGTTTCGGGTCAGATCAGCTTCCGCGGCACAGCCTACGACGACCAGCGCATAACGGCGCTGTACGCCTTCGTCGGACCGGCTACCACGGCCACCTTCCCCTTTACCGGCGGAACGACGAAACCGTTCGGCGCATATACCTATACACGCCTGGGCACCTATTTGGCCGGCGTTTGGACGCCGGTGGACCAATGGGCGGCCAATGGCTGGAAATCCACCATTACCGACCGCGGCCTTACCCAAGACGGCCACCGTATCGATTGGCAGCTGGATATAGACAGCTCCAGGATTACCGGCGTGGCCGCGGCGGACCAGATTTTGCGGGTAATCGCCGAGGATCGCGCGACAAGCCAAAGCATCATTACCGCATCCGCGAATACCTTGACCGGCACGGCAACCAGGCCTAGCAACATCAGCTTGGCGGTAACGCCCAACGCAAGCATCAAGGCAGGCCAGCTGGTTATTCTAGGAGCGGGAGAACAGGCGTACGCCAGCCGCATAGCCAGCTATACCGCCGGCACCATCGTGCTCAATGACGCAATCGATACCGGCGTCACGGCGTATACCATCTACCTGGATGCGCACCAGAGCCCACTGTACCAGGTGGACGTCGTGCCGTATATAACGGGAATCGCCAACTCTGCCAACAAAGGCCTGGCCAATACCGTGCTTCGCGGCGCGAACGGAACGTACTCGATGGACATCGACACCGATACCGTCAACAACAGGATGCAGGTAAGCGGTTTCAATTTCGGAGTGGCGGCCAGCGCGCGTATCAGTCCGGCGGTGATAACCGCGCCTTCGGGCGAGGCTCCGGCCGTCACGTACGTGAGCGCCTCTAGCGTTACCATCGCCAAGACCTTCACCAACGGCCGCTCAGGCTACCTCACGGTCTTCGTCAACTCGGTACCCTCGATCAACAACCTGAGCAACAACAGTCTCATGGCCAACATGGAAAACGACGATACGAAGTCGAATACCGCCTTGTGGACGGACGACCGCTTCCTCTGGTTCTGGGCACAGACAACGGTGCTGCCCTTGGTTACTAATCAAACCTTCTATTACCCTTCGATGGTCATGAATGTCAATCAGCCGCTATTTGCCTACGCAAACAACAATAACGGCTATACCTACCGCACATCAGACGATGCGACTACAGCCCAAAAAACTGGCGTATGGTTTGCCCGCAACGCCGTCATGGCAAAGACAAGCACGCCGACGTACTTCATGGTAAGCAACGAGGATAACTTTACAGGCGGCAGCGCAGGTTTCCTTTATGTCGCGCTGGCAGATAATTTCGCTAACGCAATGATAGGCAACAGCGTGGTTGCCAGCGGTACGGGTGTTATTGAGCTTGCCGGGGTCGAATGGGATGGAACCGCTTTGGGAGGCGGCGCCGCTTCCAGGCAATTGAACCGTTTTATGTACCCGAGTTTGATCGCTAGCGGAGCGGGCGGCAGCGCTCAGCTTCTTGTCAGTTATTTTGACGCCCACCCCAGCGTTCAGCAGATTCAGTTCTTCGCCTTCAAGCAGACCGGGGCGAATACGACCAACCTTGTCGAGCCGACCAACGACCAACTGATTGCCTCCAATGGCAATATGATGGTGAGCGGCACCAAGGATGCCTCCAGCCAATACACCGCGATGGATTATTTGCCCGGCAGCTTCGCCGCCGCAACGGTCGTGGCGGCTACGGATGTCTTTACCTCAGGAGTCGGCGATCATGGCTATGCAGTCGGTGACGCCATTTACTTTACCGCCACAGGCTACCCAGGCGGCATCAACGGCACTACCACATATTTCATACAATCAGTCCCCAGTTCGACGACTTTCACGATCTCCGCCACCAAAGGCGGCGGCGTCCTCAACATAACCAGCGCCGGCACTGCCTTGCAGTATTACAAGGGGTCTCGCGTGGTAATCGCCTACTTCGATCCCACGGATGGCACGGGCGGACTCAAGATGGCTTATGCCGGAGCCGCCATCCGCCAGGACGGCTTGGCCGATACCGCGGCATCCTGGGCGACTCTATTGATCGATGGTTCCGCCTTGACCGGAGCAAACCTGTCGATGACGCGCGATGCAAGTTATTATTACATCGCGTATGCCGACGGCGGGAAGGCCGACCTCAAGCTGGTAACCATCGACGTAGGCACCATGGCGGTCGTCAGTACCCAGGTAATAGATTCCTACCAGTCGGTGGGTATCTGGACCAATATCAAGCTGGTTAACGGCTTGCCTTACATTACGTATTACAATAATTCGTATAATGGCACCAAAAACTCGATTAAGATGGCTTTCCCCGTCGCGGCCAATGCCAGAACCGCCGCCCAGAACGTTTTCGAGGCAGGTGCCAACGCGGTGAACGAGCGTTTTACGGGTAACTGGGACGTAATCTCGATACCGGCCAAAACGGTACCTGCCGGAGGCAAAGAGGAATTTACCCGAACCATGCTTGATACCTACGTCAACAACCTTGCTACGGTCCCTGTCGTTGCCTGGCTCGGGACTCCGCGCATCGAATACGCCAAGCTCCAGCCGAATAATTAAATGCTTAGAGCTCTATAAATAAAAGACCGCCCTTCCCCGGCGGTCTTTTATTTGAGTGCAATTCCAATTCGAGGCTTACCTGCGCAGCCAATCCCGTATCGCCTGCGCCATGGCCTTCGCGTCTTGCGGCAAACTAAAGGCGTCGCGGAACAATCCGCTTGCCACGTACGGTGAGCCTGCCGCCCATGCCAAGGCGTCCGCAGCCTGTATGTCCGGGGCTACCGCCGCCGCCAGGGAGGTGGCTCGGCCAGAGCGGGCGGCGGCTTCCTTGCCGCGCTTCGCATCGGTCAGCCTTTCCAGTGCAGCCAACGCCTTGGCTTGCCGGGAGCTCTTGGAAGATATCGCGGCCATGGTAAGGGGCGCCACCAATACCCGGTTCGCACCGCTCGCCTTGGTCGGAAACATGCCCGAATCGTAGCCGGTAAGCGCGTCGTAATCGATGCTGCGATGCTGGGAGAGCAGCATCGCGCAGAAGAAGGCCCGCTTGTTGCGGACAAAAGCGTTCAGCTCCGAAGGCTTGAAATTATACCATTCCGGATGCAGGTATCCGGCTTTTATCCAGGTCTTAAGCCGTGAAAGAACTTCCCCGAAAGAGCTCGCTTTGCCGGAGGAATCTATGTCGACGGTTACAGCCAGGCTGTCGGAAAGGTTGGCCGAGGACTGCCACGCCTTTGCCAAAGCACGATAACCGTACAGACCGCCTTCGGACGCCACCAGCGCGGAAATGAACAAAAGCAGGGTTTCGTCGTCGCCGCCGGCCAGAACCAAGGCATACGTCGCGGCCTCGCTGGGATCCTTGCTTCCAGTTTTTAGGGCCGTCCAGCGCTTCAGGGTCGATTCGAGCTCCTCAAGGTCCGTCGGAGCACGCTGGCCTATCATGCCCAGCCGATTGCGGTTCCAGGCCAGCTCGAAGTGGTCGAGCAAAATGGGCATGCCCGTAGTCCGCTCTCCGGCCATTTGCGCCTGCCGCAGGCTGGGTACGGTCCGGTTCGCGATCGCATCGGGCAGCACAAGCCAGGATGCGTCCAGGATTTCCGGAATCGCCGCAGAGCGGTATACGCTCAGATCGGCTTTGGCCTGGCTACCCCGCAAGGGAAGTCCGCCGGCGTATTCCTCGATGGATACATCCGGACCAAGGAGCATGCGAACGGCGGCAAGCTCGTTTTCGTCGAGGCCGATGAGCGCCACCCTGGGCTTGAGCGGAAGCCGACCCGTAATCGCGAGCGCCAGCAGCGCCACGACCAGTGCCGCCACCGCGATGCCGCCGGCAAGAATCATTTTTTTCCTGTGCATACATCCCCTCATATCCCGGTTCTAGCTTAAAATTATTATACAATACCCGGGCTTATCCCGCCAGTTGCCGCAAAGGCGCAAAACACCCTGTTAAAGCGTAAACCTTACTTCTTGACATTTCCACTTTTATCCCTACGCTTAAATCATGCGCTTACGCAGTTCGTTCCTGCCAGCCTTACTATATTTTCTCTCAATGTCCCCCCTCCTTTCCCAGGAGCCGCTTCCGCTTTCTGGAATCACGGGAGGCTTGCGCCTCAACGTCGGCTATTATGACGCCCAGCCCTCCTGTTGGCAGGACTATTCCGGCGAGCCCAAGGGAATCTTCATCGACGCGATAAGGGAAATAGCAAAAAACGAAGGCTGGACACTTACATTTTTGTACAGGGCATGGGACGAACTCCTGGCAGGCTTGCAAAACGGCACGATAGACATCGTCATGGCCATCGTACAAACAAAAGAGCGGGAATCGTTCGCCTCGTTTACCCAGCAGTCCGTAATGACCGACTGGGGCGCTGTCTATGCAAGGGCGGGCAGCGGAATCGGCACCGTCCTCGATTTACATAAGCGCAGCGTCGGAGCCCTCAAGAACGATTTTTGGTTTTCCGGCGAAGGTTCGCTGGCGGATCTGTGTAAATCCTTCGGCCTCGAACCTTTTTATACCTATTATCCCGATTACAGCTCCCTGTTTACCGCCCTTGAGCAAGGCGCGGTGGAGGCGGTGGCGGCCAGCAATTCCCTCGGTCTGGTGTGGCAAAATCGTGTGCCCATCCAGTCTACCCCGGTAATTTATAACCCCATCGAGCTGCGCTTCGCCGTTTCCCGCAGGGGTCCCCACGGCATGGCCCTTGGCTCGCAGATCGATGCCTCGATGGCAAGGATCAAGGCGCGCTCGCCCGAATTTTTCCGAAGCCTGCTTGACCGCTACCAGGTGCCCGTAAGGCGGGAATATGTAACTCCCCTGTGGGTAAGCCTGGTCCTGGGCATACTTGCCACGAGTCTTCTCGGTGTGTCGATACCCCTTGCCCTGCAGGCGCGCGCATTGAAACGCTCTTCCGTCGCAGCTACGGCCGCGGGCTTGCGCTTGCAGGAGGCAAAAAACGCACTGGAAACCACGCTGCTCGGAAAAGACCTCCTCCTGCACGAACTGTCGCATCGGGTAAAAAACAACCTTCAGCTTGTCATCAGCCTATTCGGCCTGGCCGATGGCGATAAAAACGGCTATTCCTGCGCAGACGCCCTGTGCGACCTGCGCGAGAAGATTTACGCCATTTCGCTCGTGGAAGAGGAAATACACGGTCACGGCGGCCTCGACGAAAACTCCCTGGACGCCTTTTTGTCGGCACTGGCCCATCGCATCGAGTTCAATAGAGACGGGAAAGCATCGCGCTTTACCTGGAATATAGCTTTCTCAGGCAGTACGCTGGCCCCTTTGGCAGCCACGCCCCTTGCCCTTATCATCAGCGAGCTGGCCGCAAACTCAGTCACCCACGGCGCGAATCCCGCCGGCCTTTCCGAAGCCTCGCTGGAGTTTTCCGTCCTCTCCGACGGCTCTGCTCTGCTGGCGTTCCGCGACAAAGGCCGGGGTTTTCCCCCTGGTTTCGACCCCGAACGGGATGCCGGTTTGGGCTTCCGCCTTATTTTTGCGCTCGTGTCCCAGCTGGGCGGCGCCATGCGCACGGCCAACAAAGGCGGTTCGGAAGTATTCATTACCCTTCCAAGCGATGACTGGATTCCACCGTGGGCAAGCCGCGTTTGACTTTTCTCGAATTTTCGGCTATACTCCACCTCAATGAGCACCACACCCAAGCCCCAGTACGGCGTCGACCAGAGAATCGTGTATCCCAGTCAAGGCGTCGGGCGGATCATCGAGATCCGGCAGAAGGCTTTCAAGGAAACCAAGGTTCTATATTACATCATCTACCTTGAGTTTTCGGACATGACCGTCATGGTGCCCGTAGACAAAACAGACGAGCTCGGCATCCGCGCCATCGTCCCCAAAGCCCAGGCCGAGCGCGCCCTCGACTTTATCGCCGAAGAATACGCGCCCATCCCCACCGACTGGAAACTGCGCTATCAAATGAACCTGGACCTGCTCAAAAAAGGCTCGGTCATGGACATCGCCAGCGTCGTGCGCTCCCTGTACCACCGCTCCAAAATCAAGGAACTCCCCATACTCGAGCGCAAGCTCTACGACTCCGCCCTCAACCTCCTGCAGGACGAAATCTCGTTCTCCCTGGATGTCACCAAAGACCAGGTCTCCGAGCTCATCAGAAGCAAGCTGGAAATATAGTTTTGGGCGCGTCGGCGTCGCTCCGGACTTCGTCCTTCGCGCTGGCGGCCGGGCTTTTCGCTGCAATCCCTCGCGCTCGGGCATCGGCCGTTTTAAAAATATCACTTGGGCTTCCGGGAAACATCGTGCTATACTTGCGGCATCGCCACGGTTTAGAAGGAGCTCGATGAAATCCGGACGATGGCTGGAATCGCCTGTTTTCCAAGGCGACGAAAAAAAGACCCGCCTGGCCTATCTGGCAAATACGCTCATACTCTATCTCGGTGCCGCGCTCATCGTCGTCATAGCCGTCGTCATTCCAGTGTTCGCCTACCAAAAAACGGGCAGCTGGATAATCGCCTTCGCGGTGTTTATCGCGCTATTCGTCGGCAGAATCCTTATTTTTCGCGGGCGCGTCGCCCTGGCGTGCGTTCTCATCTTCGCCATCCTGTATCTCTGCGTCCTCTCGTTGATGGTTCTGTCGGACGGCATGTCGGGCACGGCTATGTTCTATTTCGCCACCGTGGTACTGGTGGCCGGCTATTTTTTGGAAGCGCGGCTCGCCAATGCGTTTACCGGCACCACCTTCGCCCTAATCGTCGCCGCCTCCATCCTGCGGGAAAAAGGGTTTTTGGCCATACCCAGGGTTTTTGACTTCAATTCGGTCTTCAGCTGGTTTGCGACCGCTCTGGGGCTTTTATTCATGGCACGCGCCCGAACCCTCTTTGCCGGCGACCTGGAAAACGTGCTTTCACTTACCAAGGCCGAAAACGCCGCGCGGCGAAACGCGGAGACGAACTCCGCGCAAAAGCACGAGGAGACGGAACTGCGGAACAGGCAGCTCGCCGTGCTCAACCAACTCGGTCAAACGCTGAGCAGGCTTGCGCCGCTGCCTGAAATCCTGGAGCGCATCAGCCAGCTCATCGGCCGGGTCTACGACACCAGCAACCTGTATATCGCCTTGTATGACGAGACGAGCGATTACATCTCGTTTCCCGTCTATTGGATAGAAGGAGAAAGAAAACCGAATGTGGCCAGCCGGCCCCTGGGTATCGGGATTACCGAATTCGTCATACGGTCCCGCTCTTCATTGAATATTCCCGAAATGATGGAGGAAGTCCTCGAAGATCTGGGTATAATCCCCGTCGGGATACTCTGCAAGTGCTATCTTGGCGTGCCCATCATTATGGAAAGCCGGGTGCTCGGCGTAATCGCCCTCCAGGATTACAAGAAGAGCGGTACCTACGACGAAACCCACGTCGAATTCCTGTCTACCATCGCAGCCCAGGCCGCTATCGCCATAGAAAACGCGCGGATGTACGAAAAGCTCCAGCGGCAGCTGACGGAGCGGGAGCTGGCGGAACAAGCAGTCAAAAAGAGCGAAGAAGAAGCCCGCCAGGCTGCGGACCGGCTACTTATGGTCAACCACATCGGCCTCAAGATTACCACCGACCTTGAATTCGAGCAGCTCATGCAGACCGTCTACGAGCAATGCCAAGCGATAGCCTATTCCGACTCTTTTTATATAGCATTTTACGACCAGCAAGCCTCTGTATTGAGCTATCCTTTTTCCTATTCAGATGGCACGCGAGTGTTTCGGCCGATAACCGATATGAATGATAGCCCTGGCATCGCCAAGCAAATTACCGGGCGCAAAGAAACGATTTACGTACCGGATGTCCATTGTCTTCCCGAGGGCATCACTCCGATCACCATATCCGCGACTCCATCCCAAACCCGGTCATATCTTGGCTTGCCCCTTGTCGTGGGTGAGCAGGCTATCGGAATCCTGTCGATGCAGAATAGGCAGGCCGAAGCGTATGGACACTCGCAGATCAAGACGCTCGAGCTCGTCGCAACCCAGGTATCCATCGCCATAAAGAACAGCCAGCTCTACGAACGGCTCAAGACGACGCTCGAAGAGCGGGAAGCGCTCATCCGGGAATTGTACCACCGCACCAGAAACAACATGAACCTGATCATAGCCCTTCTGAACATGCAGGCGGAGGGGTTTGCCGACGAGCGTCTCAAAGCCACGTTCGCCGTGGCAGAGCATCGAATCCGCTCCATGGCCATCGTCCACGAAAAGCTCATCGAAAGCGGGGACCTGTCCCGCATCAACCTCAGTTCCTATATCGGCGACCTGGTAGCGTACCTCATGCGCAGTTATTCCGTTTCCCCCGAGCGCGTCACCTTCTGCTCCAGGATGGAAGACATCCATGTATCCATCGAGACGGCCATGCCCTGCGGCTTGATACTCAACGAGCTTATTTCCAATTCCCTCAAGCACGCCTTCCCCGGCGACAGGGTCGGAACTATTTCAGTGGACTTCAGCGGGAAGCCCGATACCGGGATATTTTTACGGGTAGGGGACAATGGTGTGGGCCTGCCCCCCGGCTTCGATGTCAGGCAGCATGGAAACCTGGGACTCAGAACTATCTTTCTTCTGGGCGAAGAGCAGCTCAAGGCAAAGGTCGAGTTTAGCTCTGAGCAAGGCCTAGCCTGCGAATTACGCTTCCACGACGGCCTGTAACAGCCCGCACTACCATCGGTGGAGATTGGCTGACGCTTTCTACTGGGGCAGCCCGCCTGCCCGAAGCGCATTCTTCAGCATCTGAATATGCTTCGCCGGATACACCCCCTGGGGACAGACCCTCGAACAGGCAACATGGCGTTCGCAAACCGCCGCTCCATCCGCAGCCCCCGCTATCAGTAACATATCTGCCAGACTGCCCGGATTCTTTTCCCGCTCCCGGTTAACGGCGGCCAATGCTGCCGGCCCAATAAAAGGTACCTGTATCGGGCAGGCCGACACGCACAGGCCGCACTCGATGCATGCCTCAAAGCACTGCCGGTGACAGGCACCGCTCGGAAATGAACTGTCTTCAACCAGTAGTCTGTCCCCGGCGCACTTCAGATAGCTCGTATCGGGTATTCCCTCGAATACTTTTCCCGGATGCACGGCGATTCCATCGATAACGCTCATGCCGCGCAGCGGTTCCAGCGTAATGAGAGCATCGCTTCGATCGCCCAGGCATTTTCCGACCCGCGCCAGGCATAACAGTTGTTCTTTGCCGTTTATAAGAGCCCCGCAGGTACCGCATGAACCGTGATGGCAGGAATGCCGGTATGCGGGTACCGGTTTTTTATCCGCGCGCAGGGTTTCCAGCAGGTCCAGAATAGTTGCGTTTTCGTCGGCGTCCATCGCGAAGCTGCAAAAGCCATCATCGCTTTGCTTGATGCGCAGTTGTATTTGTATCATTTCCGGCTCCTTGCGTAAAACTCGCGCCAGGAGGGCAGGGCAAAATCCACGGTGCGGCAGGGCTCGTCGATGCCGAGCCTGGCGCACACGTGGTCGGCAGCTTTTTCGGCCATGGCACGAAGCACGGTAGCCTTACCCCCGATCAGCGTCGCGAATCCGGCTACCCCGTCCGCTTCGTGGTCCAGCACCATAAAATCGCGGCTTATGCCTCGGCCGTCTTCGTTGTTTGATGCCCGGCCGGCAAGCGGCCGCGCCGCAGCCCATGCCGCATGCAGTGGATGCGCTGAGAATCTGGGCATCATCTCGTCGGCTCTGTGCAAAAGAAACGCTATTTCGTCTGCCGTTGGAACTATGCCCTCGGGGCTGGCGGATTTTCGCTGCGTACTGCCGATTATGGACAAGCCGCGCTGAGGTACGATGATATCGCCGTCTCCCGGAGGAGCCAGGCGGCTGATAACCATGTCCGTTAAGCGGCCGCGCACGGCCACCATGGCCCCCGGTGCGGGAGTTACGGGAATGTCGATTCCGGCAAGAGAGCCCAGTTTCGCAGCCCAGGCACCCGTCGCGTTTACGAAATAGTCGGCAGTTATGGTTTCGCTGCGGCCGCCGTCCTGCCGGGAGCCATTTTGCCGGGAGCCGGCAGGGCTCACCGATACCCAGCGCATCCGGTGGTTCAGTACTTCAATGGCTGTAACCGGGTTAAACGGCCGCAGGTCGGTACCCAAGCGTTTCGCGGCCGCCAGAAAGGACAGAGGTACCCGGAACGCGTCAAAGGTAGCATCGGGAACCCAGACCGCTTTTTTTATTTTTCCGCTGATTCCCGGTTCAAGCTCAAGGGCTTCCTCCACTGTCAGCTCGCGCGCAGGAATACCCGCTGCCAGGCACGAGGCTATAAACAAAGGCGCATAGTCGGCATCGGCGTCGGTGACAGCCACGAACATGCCGCCGTTGTACTCGATCGCCTGCGGAACGATGCGTCGCAGCACCAGGCTCTCTTCCATGCACTCGCGCGCTATTGCGGCGTCCTTTACCGCGTAGCGGGCACCGCAATGCAGCTGGCCATGATGGCGCCCCGTCGTGCCCGAGGTAAACTCGCCCTGTTCCAAAAGTATAACCTGCAGGCCTCGGAGCGCCAGGTCGTAGGCAAGTGCCGCGCCAGTCCCGCCGCCGCCGATGATGCAAACCCGCGCGTCATGGCGCGCTATGATATTTACTCGGTTCATCGTGGCAGTATAGGGTACCTCCAGGGAAATGGCAAATCATTCAAGGTCTAAAAATCAATTCGCCCCGCGAATTGATTTTACAAACTGAATACCGTGCGAAATTGAAATTTTGCATAGTCCTTTGCAAGACAGCAATCCAAGTCAAAACTATAACAGTTTGGCGTGGTATGTTTCCTGTGTCACTAAGAACGTGGAGGTATCGCGAATGACGGATTATCTGGAGCAACTGCATCGCTGCGTTGTTTTCGTGGAAAGCCACCTTGACGAAGATATCGGCTTTCGGAACGTGGCGTCCCAGGCTGCGTATTTGTCGCCCTGGCATTTTCACCGAGTTTTCGAGGCGGTGCTGGGGCTTACGGTAACCGAGTACATTCGCGAGCGCAAGTTGACTACGGCGGCATATGCCCTCGTGGAATCAGATGCGCGCATCATCGATATCGCGCTGCAAAGCGGGTATGAGTCGCAGGAAGCGTTCAGCCGCGCGTTCAAGCGCAGGTTTGGAACCGCGCCGGGCGCATACCGGGAACGCAGGATACACGCGTCCATACCTGCGCGCCAGCCGTATTCGATGGAAGCCCTTCGCTCGATGATAGGAGGAATCGACATGGAACCGACAATCGTACACAAGCCTGAGTTTACCATCGTGGGGCTGGAAGGTCCCAGCTCGCAGGCGAACAACCGAATCCCTGCGCTGTGGGACGCTTTTCTGCCGCGCGGGGGTGAGATCAAAGATCCTGTGCCTGGCGGCGGCAGTTATGGCATCTGCGGGTACCTGGACGTCAAGACGATGGACGAGAATACCGAGTGGACGGAAACCGTAGGAGCGGAAGCGTATGGGAAGGCGCCGTTGCCCCAGGGCATGGTTAAGAAAACCATGCCTGCAAGGCGTTATGCCGTATTTTGCCACAAAGGAGCTTTGGATACGCTGAGAACTACGTATGATTATATCTATAAGACCTATCTGCCCAAGTCAGGTCTAGCCCTTGCCCATGCCGATGATTTCGAGTACTACGATCAGCGATTTTCCCTCAGCGATCCTGAGCGCTCGGAAATGTTTATTTATATACCGCTTGCGGATTAACAGGCTGTTGAAAAAGCCTGTTGCTTTGTCAACAGCCTTTTAACAGGTTGTTGAAAAAGCTTGTGGCTTTTCCAACAACCTTAAACATTCCTCGCATTTGATTACAAATGCTACGGTAATGTTACATCTTGGAAGTGTTGAAAATCCTCATCCGAGGTTTTTCAACACCCTGTTAAAGGGCTGCGAGGCCTGCCGGCTGCTCAAGCTTGATGCGGTCGGCGGGTACTTCGTCGAAATAGGCGAGGAACTGCGCTTCGATGGTTTCCACGTCCGGCGCATTCTGTATCCGAAAGCGAATGTGGTGGCCGAAGCTCAGATTGTCGCAAAAGTAAAAAAAGAAACGCTTGGCGCGGCTCAGGTGAAATACCGGTGGAAGCTCCTGGCGCACCAGCTGCAGGAATCGCAAGCCGGTTTCTTCTATATTGATGCTCATGCCGGCAAAAGGATCAAGCTCGCGCGCGCGGATAAGCTTAAAGAACCAGGGGCGCCGAACCGCCTCCCGGCCTATCATAACGCCGGCGGCATGGTACTCGCCCAGGGCGCTGCCGTAGAGCGCCTCGTTTTTAATATCGCCGTTGCCGATAACCGGGACTTTTAGGCAGTCGGCAAGTTGGCGCACATAGGGCCAGCGTCCCAGACGGCGGAATTTTTCGTGCTTGAGCCGGGGGTGCAGCACGATGTAATCCACGCCCGCGCGCACGAGGCCTTCGCAAAAAGAAATAAGCGCCTCCGAGGATTCTTCGTAACCCAGGCGCATCTTAACCGACAGGGCCGTATCGGGAACCGCATCCCTCGTTCGCGCCACCATGTCCCAGGCTTCTTCCGGCCGGCTCATCCAGTGTACGCCGCCTCCGGAGCGTTCGATATGCGGCGCGGAGCAGCCAAAGTTGATGTCGATACCGCCGATGGTTATGCCTGCAGCAGCGCGTTCGTCGCGTATGCGCTTGGCTGCCTTGGCCATTTCCTCGACCTTCGTGGCATAAAACTGCAGAACGGTTTTTTCATGGTCGGGCTCTCCGTCCAGAAACCATTTATCGTAAGGGGCATTGGCCAGGTAACCCTGGGCGCTCGTCATCTCGGTATAATAGCGGTCGCAGCCGCCCCATTGATTTATAAGCATGCGAAGCGGGCGGTGGCTGAGTTCCACCATGGGAGCTAAAAGAAGGGCGCGTGGGGGCATGGTGAACATGAGGGCGACTATACACGCTTCGATTGCGCTTGCTCAAGTCGCTCTGTAGTTTTGTGCGGCAATAAAAAAACCACCCTTTCGGGTGGTTTTTACTTGGTTCCTTGCGGAATTAGTAGCGGTTATCGTCGCGGCGGGGTTTATCCATCGCTTCGTTAACCTTGATCTGGCGGCCATCGAGGTCCCTGCCATTGGCGCCGGCAACGGCGGCGCGAGCCTCGTCGTCAGTTCCCATTTCAACAAATCCGAAGCCTTTGGAGCTGCCGGAGTCACGGTCGGTTACGATCTTGGCTGACACAACAGTTCCATAAGCCTGGAACATGCTGCGGAGGTTGTCTTCGAAGGTGTTGTAGCTGAGGTTGCCGACGTAAAGTTTCTTGCCCATGGTCTTTTCTTTTCTTTCGCCTACGATAAGTATCGCAGGACCTTAGTAACGATAATGCGCGATTAATACTAATCGGTTATGGACTGACAGTATTCTCGACGCAGGGCGCTTTAAATATCGGCATGTCCAAGTGCATGTTACTTAGAAGTCTAGCACAGCTTTATTACTAGCGCTAGTACTTTTTGTAAAAAAAAGCGATAAAACAATCGATTTATTAAAATATTTTCGGTTTTTCCATAATTTTCAGGAACGGAAGCACTAAACAATACCTTTTCTGCCTTTATCTGGAGAATTCAAACGGGATAGGGCAAAGCCCCTACCATTGACTCAAGCATCATTTTACGGTATAAACCCAAGGACATGATTCTGTACGGTCTCTAACTATGCCCGCGGCAGTAGTATGGTTATTCGATCGCGACAAGTTTAAACTTTGCAAATAATTCCCAGGAGGAATATGTGAGCGTAAAAATCCGGCTTAAGAAATTCGGGGCAAAGAAGCGCCCTTATTATCGTATCGTCGTACTCGATTCCCGCCAGCCCCGCGACGGCAAAACCATAGACGAGATTGGGCTGTATCATCCTATCGAAGTTGCCGGCAAGCAGATTCGTCTCGACGAGGTTAAAGCGCGCGCCTGGCTCGCCAAGGGAGCAACTCCCTCCGATACCGTCCGCAGCCTGTTCAACAAGAGCAATATCCAGCTGGATGGATCGTACACTAAATAAGGTGTTGAAAAACCTCGGATGAGGATTTTCAACACTTCCAAAATGTAACATTACCGTAGCATTTGTAATCAAATGCGAGGAATGTTGAAGGCTGTTGACAAAGCAACAAGCTTTTTCAACAGCCTGCTAAATAAGGCAGCTCGAGAAACTATCGGAGTTTTTCGAGGTACCCATAATTCGCTCGTCGGATCTGTTATATATTGAAGATTCGGCAATCTCAGAAAGGAGCGACTCATGGAGCGCGACCTCATTGAATACATCGCCAAGTCGCTCGTGGACGATCCTGCAGCCGTTTCCGTAAATATCGTGGAAACGGACGAAGCTACCGTACTTGAGCTCCGCGTAGCGGCAGAGGATATCGGCAAGGTTATCGGCAAGCAAGGGCGCATCGCCAAGGCTATACGAACCGTACTGTCGGCCTCCGCGACCCGCAGCGGCAAGGATGTCAGACTGCAGATTCTGGACTGATATGGATCAACTGGCCATCGGTAAAATAGGCGGCTCGTTCGGAGTGGAAGGCTGGGTAAAAGTCCTGTCTTTCTCCGGCGAGTCAGATCATTTCCTGGAACTGGAATCCGTTCTGGCAAAAAACGGCGATAAATCACTGGCTCTCAAGGTTCAGGGCGTCGAAGCGCATGCGGACGGCGTTGTGATGAAGTTTGCCGGATACGAATCTCCCGAGGCGACTCGCGTGCTTGCCGGGCTGGAACTATGGGTTTCGCGTGACAAGGGAGCCCACTGTGCCGAGGGTGAGTTTTATATAGCCGACTTGGTGGGATGTCTCCTGTGCGACAAAGGAAATTCAGTAGGCCGGGTCGTCGGAGTATCTGAGGGCGGAAACGGCTTTCTTCTGGAGATTGACCGCTCCGGCGTAACACCGGGCAATGCGGGCGCAGGATCCACGAGCTACGTGCCTTTCGGGAAGCCCTTCATCGGCGAGGTAGACATGAAGACCCGTCGAATAGAACTTTTGACGCCGTGGGTGCTTGAGTGAAGATAGACGTCCTGTCGCTGTTTCCCGGGATCATGAGGGGCTTTTTCGAGAGCTCCATCATGGCGAAGTCGGTTGCGAAGGGCTTGATCGAGTACGACCTGACGGACATCCGGAATTTTGCGACGAACAAGCACAATAAATGTGACGATGAACTTTTCGGCGGCGGTCCGGGAATGCTCATGATGACCCAGCCGCTATCCGCGGCGCTTGAATCGGTTCTGGTACCGGGCGCGCGCGTCGTGTACGTGACTCCCGGCGGCAGGTTGTTCAACCAGGCCTACGCGCGGGATCTGGCGGGCGAGCGGAATCTTGTTATTATCTGCGGCCGTTACGAAGGTATCGATCAGCGGATAATTGATAAATTCGTTACCGACGAAATTAGCGTGGGCGACTATGTTCTGTCGTCGGGCGAAATCGCGGCGCTGAACATCGTGGATGCCGTGTATCGCCTGGTTCCAGGCGTAATAACGGGCGAATCACTGGAGGAGGAAAGCTTCGAAGGCGGCCTCCTTGAGTATCCCCAGTATACACGGCCGGCCATTTATGATAACATGAAAGTCCCGGATACCCTGGTTTCCGGGCACCACGCCAGGATTGTCGCGTGGCGTTATAAGAAGAGGCTTGAGAAGACCCTTTTGTACCGTCCTGACCTGCTTGCAGGCAAAGGACTTGAAGGTGAGTTGCGAGCTATACTACAGGAACTGATGGAACAAGGGGGAGATTCATGAACCTTATTAAGAAGATCGAGGCGACGCAGATAAAAGAAATGCCGGACGTAAAAGCCGGCGATACCGTACGCGTAAACTTCAAGATCGTTGAAGGCAAGACAGAACGCATCCAGGCTTACGAAGGCCTTATCATCGCGTTTAAAAACGCCGGGCTTTCCAGAACCTTTACTGTACGTAAAACCTCCTATGGCGTTGGCGTGGAACGCGTTTTTCCGTTTCACTCACCCCGTATCGAGAGCATCGAAGTAATCCGCTATGGCAGGGTACGACGGGCAAAACTTTATTACATCCGCGAGAAAATCGGCAAGAAAGCCAAGATCAAGGAACTCCTTGGCGGTCGCAAACCCCCGTTTCGCTCGCTTGCTCCAAAGGCGTAACAAATAGTTTGAAACCGTTAACGGTAGACCAAGCTCTACGGTCGACACAACAGAAAGGCACCGATTCGGGACAAAAACCCGTATCTGGTGCCTTTTTAAATTCCGGTAAATCCCCTGCCGCCACCGTGGCCGCGTCCTTGAGCAGCCTTGCCAGTCGAGGTCTTGGCAAGGAAACCGCTACCGTTTTAGCAGCCGAATCGCAGCGCGGCACACAAGCCATGGCGCAGGATCTTCTGGCCGCTTTAAAACTCAAGCCGAGCCCGCAAAACGTTCTCGCGGTGCGGGCGCTTATGTCCGAAGGGCTGCCGCTCACGCTAACGCTGATGCAGATTTTGGCGAGGGTTCAGCGAAAGTTTCCCGGCGAGGAAGCAGCCGCAGGCCGTATCGCAGCCCGGGCGCTGATAGCGGGCATAGATCCTGAATCTGCCGACATGGATGAACTGTGGTCGCAGCTTCTTGTTCCTGGTTCCAGCCATCAAGCGGATACCGGCTCCAGCGGCCATGATACTGATTCGCGCCGTAAAAACTCCCCTCCCGGAGGGGATTCCGCCAAAGAAGGCGAGCTTGCCTCCAAGCTGGCGGATCTGAGCATACAGGCTTTTAAAAACCCCGGGATGTTGAATTTTTGCCGTCCGGGACCCTTACACAAGGCATGGGTGCACGTTCCATTTTCCTTTCCTTTGGATAAGGTTGAATTTTCGGGTATATTTCGTATACTTTATAACTATTCTACTGGAATAAGTGAGTGTTTGGCTGCCGATATTAAAACGGGGGGCACAAGAAGGTTATTGTGCGTGTCCGGTCGGGATGCTTCGATATGTCTGCGTTTTGGCAGCGACAAGCCGGAAGAGAGCGCCGCCATAAAGGCTTCCTTTGCCAGGGAGGGTCTGGAGGTTCTTGTGTACCAATCGCCTGGCCAGTTGGATGATGACTTGATGGACATGGCCGTGGAGCTTGCTTCGTATGCATAAGAAGGTGCAAAAAAAAGCGCTGGCCCTGCGTTATGATCCGCTGTTTCCGGCTCCGTTTATCGCAGCGCGGGGTACGGGGCGCGTTGCCGACCATATTGAAGCGCTTGCTTTGGCGGCCGGGGTGCCTGTTGTTCGGGACGAGCTGCTTGCCGCTGCTTTGGTGCCCCTCGATGCGGGTACTTTTGTTCCACAGGAGTATTGGGAGCTTATCGCGAAGGTTTTGGTAGCTATTCGCTCATTCAAGTGAATTTGGAAATTAATTAAAGGAGATTTCTAAAAACTTCAGTTTAAGGAAGTCAACCATAAAAAAACCTGATTCCTGCAAGGAATCAGCGTGGAAGCTTTGCTAGCCAAGGGGCTTAGCCTAGCTTCCCAAAAGGAAAGAAATGTATGAAAAAGAAGTATGCGCTTGAGGACCTTAAGGCTGGAGTCGTGTTTACCGCCGATGTATTTATAGATGGCGACAGCCTGTTTGTCCCAGGCGGCGTTGCGGTGCGTCCAAAAGATATCGAGAATCTGCAGCGTTGGGGCGTAGCATACGTTTACTCCGAAGGGGAAATCGAGAAACTCATAGCGCAGCCCAAAACAATCGGCATATCCCAGGGCGGCAAGAATACGCTTGCCTCGGTTGTGGCCGGCACGGAAGCCTTCGGGGATTCGTCGCTGTACCACAGCTATTCGGTGCTTGTGCAAGGCTGTGATAATTTTTTAACAGCTTTGCGAAAGTCGGAATCGCTCAAGAATAATTCGGTGGACGATATAGCGCGCGATATTATAAGCCTGGTGCAGGGCAAGGAAACGATAGTCGTATCGGCGATACTCGCCAGCGACATAATCGGCTATGAAATGGCAAAATCCGCGGTTAATTGCGCGATACTGTCGGTTGTGGTGGGTATTTCCATGAAATTGCCGTCGTATAAGCTGAATCATCTGGCAGTGGGCTCGCTGCTGCACGATGCCGGCATGTTGCGCATTCCCAAAGAAATCGTGGAAAAAAAGGAAAAGCTGACGCCCGAGGAAGCGCAGAAAATCCGCGCCCATCCGCTGCTGTCCTACCGGGTCATCGTCAAGGACCTTCATTACCCCGAGGATGTGGGCCTGATAGGGCTCCAGCACCACGAGCGATGGGACGGCGAAGGCTACCCCCGCAAAACCGCAGGTATCAATATAGACCAGCTGGCACGAATCGTTTCGGTGACGGACGCCTTCGAGGCCATGATAAGCGAGAAGCCGTACCGCAACTCCATGATAGGGTACACGGCCATGAAGAGCCTGTTGTCCGACAATGCCAGGCGTTTTGACCCCGATGTACTCAAAGCCTTTCTGCGGGGAATGGGAATATACCCCATAGGCTCACTGGTGGTGCTTAATAACGCGGCCATTGCCCGGGTGGTTGAAACCCATGCAGACGCTCCGCTTCGACCGCGTATCAAGATAATCGTCGACGAATTCGGAAAAGCCCACAAGGAATCGGGGAGCGAAGTCCTGGATCTGCTTACCGAGAAAACCTTGTTTATCGCGCGCGCCATAGATCCGCGGGAACTTGCCGTCTAAGTGACCGAACTATTAAAGACCGTAAGCAAGACAGAGCGGGGCCGGCAGGGTGAAGACTGTGCGGCCTTGTTTCTTTTGGAGGCAGGCTGGTCTATACTGGCGAGGAATTTTCGCGGCAGGCGCGGGGAAATCGATATCATAGCCCAAAAAAAACCGGAAATAGCTTTCGTCGAAGTAAAAACGGTGGATGCGCTGGGCCTGGAATCGATTTCCAGGAGCGTAGGAGCAGATAAACGCAGAAGAATCATCGAAACGTCTAAACTCTTCCTCTCTAGGCATCGAGAATATAGTAATATGATTCTTCGTTATGATGTTATTGCCGTCCGCGATGGACGACCACCAGTCTGGCTAGAGAGCGCTTTCTCGGAGCAAACATGATAAGCACTGAAACAAGGACAAGGGTTCGCGAAGAACGCGAGCAGAGACTTGTGGAACTTAAGAGAAAAGTGCATGATGAAAACTACCTTTCCGGCGCCATTTTGCGCATCGCTCAAGTCATGAGCGCGGAAATCATGGAAGGGTATGGAGCCCATAATGTCCGACAATAACAGAGACCAAAGGAAACGTTTCAACCGGGGCGGCCGAAAAGACCGCCCGGATTCCCGCGAGGAAGTAAAGCTCAAGCTGCCAGAATTGCCGGCGGTGAGTTGCCCCCTGTGCCAGCGCCAGATTTTCGACGTATCGTCCGCGCTTGCCGACCCGAACTCAGGCGAGCCGGTTCACTTCGACTGCGCGCTTACCAAGCTCGCGGAGATGGAGCGCCTGGGTCCCAACGAGCATATCGCGTATGTCGGCCGCGGTTCTTTTGCCGTGGTGGAATACCGCGACCGGTCGCAAACGCTTTTTACCATCAAGCGAAAGCTGCAGTTCGAAAAAGAAGGCGCGAAGTACGACTGGCGGCTTACCATGCAGAAACGCATGGGTATTTAAGGATTACCCGGGAGACTATGATGAATGTTACCGCTTTGGTGGGAATAATCGTATCGCTGGTGATTACCCCTTCTATCGTATTTGGGTTTATTTTTTTGAGCAAGCGCGCAAAGTATAGGGTTGAGGAGCTTCGATTCAAGAAAGAAATACTGGAGCTCGAGATCAAGAAAGACGAGATGCGCATTTATACCATGCACGAAGAAAACAAAAAGCTAGATAGAATCATAAATCGCGAGCTGGAAAAACTCGAATAGAACGGAATGGAACCCGCTTGCAATTCGCTCGCCGCCGTCGGCCCTGTCAGGGCTTTACCGGATTCTTTGCATCGCCGAGCACCGAGCGCAGTATTTTTTCCAGCTCCGCGATGAGTATGGGCTTTACAAGATAGGCCACGGGATTGAGTTCCTGCGCCTGAAGCCTTATCGCCGCGTCCGAGTAGCCGGTAACGAAAATCACGGGGATGTCGAAGCGGGTTTTTATCTGGCGCAGCGCCTCGATGCCGTTAATCCTGCCTGCCAGGTTGATGTCCATGAGTATCAGGTCGGGCGTGTCCCTGGCCACGAATAGAATCGCGTCCTCGCCGGTGGTAATGGTAGTCTGCACGCGGTAGCCAATGCTCTTGAGCATGACCGTCATCAGGTACGCGTTGAGCGCTTCGTCTTCCACCAGCAGAATCTTGGCATGGTTTTCCATGTTACACCCTCTTAATCAAATTCGCATCGATAAAACTGGCATGGCAGCTTAGCCCGCCGGAAGACCGGAAACGGAGCGTACCTCCCAGTTGTTGTTCCACAAGCATGGAAAGCAGGGGGAAGCCCAGGCTTTTTGTATTCTTGAAATCGAAGCCTTCCGGCAGGCCGACCCCGTTGTCCGTCACCTCAAGCTCGATTCGCCTGCCCTCCCCCTGGCTTATGGTTATGGAAACTTCACCCCGGCGATCGTCGGCGAAGGCGTGCCTGAAGGCGTTGGAGATTATCTCGTGCAGCACGAGACCAAAGGGCACTGCGGTGTCGATAAGCATCAATATTGGTTCTACGTTGGTTTTAACGCTGATGCGGTCGCCTGAAAAATATCTTTCGGACATGAGCACGCACAGCAGCTCTTCCAGGTAGGTTTTAAGGTCTATGCTGGATAGATCCTGGGATTCGTAGAGTTTTTTATGCACGATGGACATGGACATGATGCGGTCGCTCGTTTGCTGCACGATGCTCTTTACGGATTCGTCGCTGCTTATGTCCTTTTCGAAAGCCAGGATGGCCATGATTACCTGCATGTTGTTACGGGTGCGGTGGAACAGTTCCCGCATCAGGATTTCCTTCTCTTCCAGGGCAAGGTTCAAGCGCTCTTCGTTGCGCTGGAGTTCTGTTATGTCCTGTCCTTGCGCTATCGTGGCGACGAGCGTTGTGCCGGCGGGATCGTAGATGGCCGCTGAGGTCCAAAGCACGGTGCGGATCGTGCCGTTTACGTTCTGGATATCCAGCTTGAGGGGGCCTGAATGCTTGTTGGAATAAATCTGGGCAATGGATACCAGGGATTCTTCCGTAAGAGCGGGAGAATAGCTGGGGTCGAGTGAATGCCCGATTATTTCCACGGCTTTGTGCCCGCTTAAAAGCTCAAAAGCCTGGTTAAAGTGCGTTATGCGATATTCGGGGTTCCAGACAATAATGGGGCCGCTGGCATTGTGGATGAGGCTCTCAAGAAACAGGTTTGCGGCCTGTACCGCCTTTTGCGCATTGTACTTCTCGCGGTAAAAACGCAGCTTCTGGTTTCTGCCAATGAGTGCGAGGCTGAGTGCGGCGGCAAAAACCAGTGCGCCGCTTACAAGCAGCATAAGCAGGGCTTTGTCGCGAAGGGGCTTGTAAGCCTCGGAAACGTCCACTTTTGCGACGATAAACCAGGGAGAGTCGGGTATTTGCTGCAAGGCTGCCAGTACGGAAACGCTGCGGTAATCCTGGCCGCTAAAGATGCCTTGCTTTCCGAGAACGGCTTGCACTGCCGGAGAGGAGGCTTTGTCGAGGGGATACTGTAAGGCAAGCGCAACATCCTTTTTGAACTTGAGGTCGTTCAGGAACAGTGCAGAGGAACCTTCCCTGCGCACCAAAAGGGTTTCCGCCGTGAGGCTTGGAATTGGCCAGTCCTGTATAAAGGGATAAAGGTAGGTTTCGGGATTTATTCGAAGCACGATAATGCCCAATGCTTTATTGTCGTTGAGTTTATCAAAAATGGGTGTCGCCACGGCCAGATAAATTTTGCCGTCGCCGGGTTCCCGGTAAAAATCAAGGAAAATAGCATTGTCAGAATTAAAAATCGCTGCGGCCCGTGCCGAAAACTCATCAAAGTGCTTCTCGAGGTTTGCTTGTGAAGGTATGAGGATTGTACCATGCGCATCCAGCAGAAAAGCGCTGTCATATTGATAGACTGTTTTATATTTGTTGAGCCAGAGCGCTAATTGATATTTGGTGTCCTGGTTTGCAGGATTATTCAGGTAGTCGCCCACCAGGGCGGAAATGACGGGGTTATTGCCGAGAATCGAGGCATCCGCCAAGCGTTCCTTCCTGTATTGCACCAGTTGGTCCACTTTTAGCCCTGAGATCATTACAAGCTGATTTTCTATCTCGCGCACAAAGGTTTTTTCGTTGTATTGATACAGCATAAAGCCAAAAACCAGAATAAGAATAATGGAAGACCCAAACACCAAACCCCAGCGCCTGTTTTTTTCCGTGCCGGTTTCGTGTTCTTCTTTACGGCGGGTAGTCCAGCGGAAATTCGCAGCCGTCAATGTGGAGCCAAGCACAAAAAAAACCAGAACGGTCGAAAACGCGGGTGGAATAATCGCTGTTGCATATAAGAGCGGCGTGCCCAAAAAGTAGCCAAGTAAAAAAACGCTGCTGGCAGCCGCGAGCAAGCAAGCCAGAGCAAAGGCGGCAATTCCCCGCCATAAGGATTTTGCATAAAACGGGTTTCCCAGGAAGATGCATAAGCCGCATGCTACAAAAAATAAAGCAGAAACTCTGGACATGTGACCTACGGTTATGCCCGTAAAGCTTTGCGTAAAGTGCAGTCCCAGTGTCTCGGCGTTCAGCTGTATATTTAAAAGCGACAGAGTAAACAAAACCGTTGCGATTAAACTTCCAAGCGCCGCTAGAACCTGGCCTGGCACCTGAAGTTTTGCGTTATAGGGAGTAGCTCCTTTAAGGACTAAAGCCATGCCGTACGCAATAAAGAGCCCGGCCGTGCTCGGAGCCATGGGTATTTTATCTATATAGAAAGAAGCCAGAAGGGGAACATCCGTAAGCCAGCCTGCGAGCGCCAAAACTCCCATGGCCGCCGAGAATATCCCGCACAGCACAAGGAGAGTGGATAGACGCCTCATAACTTAATCCTACCTTTCGAATACATCGAGTAAGCCTCCCGGAATTGCCTTTAGATTGATATAAGGGGATCCCCTTAAACAAGTTTAAGGTAAGCAGAGTTGCTGTCAAGCCTTTGGGAGGCGGGAATTTAAAAATAAATTCCAGTATGACCTGCCAATACACCTCAAGAGTTTTCGAACGACTATATCCACAGTGGGGAGCTGCCCTAGATTCGCTAGCGTAATTCCATGCTAGAATGATTTACATGACTACTAAACGTTTGGCACTAAGGGTTACCCTGCAATCACTTTCGATGATACTCGGCGTATACATTGTCATGCAGGCTTTTACCTACTGGAAAGACAACGTAGTACTCGGCTTGACGGGAATAGGGTCGATGCCGGCCATGGTCGCGTCCTTCATAGCCTTCAACGTGCTGCCGCCGGCTTTGTTATTCGGATTGCTTCTGTTTTTCCTCGCATTTCGCATACAGCGAATAGGCGAGCGCCTCGAAGCCGGGGAATTGATACCGGCGGCGGAGATAGAACGCACGAGGACGAGGCTTTTGCACTTTTCCACCGTTGTCCTTGTAATAAACCTGATGGGATTCGCGGCAGGTTATATATTGCTGATGATTCTCCGGGGGCGCGCCTTGGAGATGCTGCGCCCGGACAGGCTCATCATACTAATCTCCAACATGGCGGGCGGCGTCGTCTACGCTTTTGCCCAGACCTCTCTCCATAACATGGCGTTCTCGGATATCAGGGAGCGCCTGGGGATACGGGAGATAGGCTCGAGGAAACGGGAGCGCCGGAGTACGACGAAGCAGGCGTTCATCACGATAAGCCTCGTCCTCTACGTTGCTACTTTTATCCAGTTCAATGTTAGGGACGCTATTGAATACGACATTGCGGGCGACGAGGTACTCGCCTCCGTGGTATCGGGGACGGTAGCGCGCGAGAACGCCGCCGCCGAATTCCGCCGCTTGCTGGGCGCCAGGCTTTCTGCTTTTATATCGCGGTCTGACGTCGATATCGAGCTCGTGCCCGCTCCCTGGGAGCGTCCCGATTCGGCGGCTACCAGGGCGCAGCGGGTATTCTTTATATTTGCCTTTTTTATGCTGGTGGTTGCCGCGGGCGTTCAGATTACAATTTCGCTTGACGTAAGGGAACAGCTCGCGGCTATTTCCAGGCGCATACGGGACGTACTCGACGGCGGAGGCGACCTGCGCATTCGGCTCAACCTGCGCTCCATGGACGACCTTGGCGAGCTGACGGACCTGATAAACCGCATGCTGGACAGTTTCCACGGAGTGGCGCGCGGAATAGCCTCCGCCGCCGGCCAAAACCGAGAAAGCGCAAGTGCGATAGACCGGGAGCTCGTCCTTTCAGAGGGGCTGGCGAAACGAAGCCTTGAGTCGGTACGCTCCATGGAGACGACCTTGACGGAACAGGCAAAGCAGACCGGGCTCTTCGTGGCCGCATTGCGCTCCTTTAGGAACTCGGTTGCCAAAGCCGACGAGGCTACGGCCGACCAAAAGCGCTTCGTGGCGGAAACATCGGCCGCTATGGAGGAAATGGCCACGAGCATACGTTCCATCTCCACGATGACCGCTCACGCCGGCGAGCTGAGCGGCGAGCTGGCGGAGCGCGGCGAATCGGGGGGGACCGCGGTACGGGACACGCGCACGGCCATCGACGAGATTGACGGAGCCGCGCGCGAGGTTCTGGGCGTCCTGGCTTCCCTTAACAAGATAGCAGGAGACACCAACCTGCTGGCCATGAATGCCGCCATCGAAGCCGCGCATGCCGGTGCCCATGGCCAGGGCTTTGCGGTAGTAGCCGACGAGGTAAGGAACCTGGCGAACAAAGCGGCTAAGCATACTAATGATATCAAGAACTTGATTTCTGCCATGGGCGCCAGGGTTAGAAACGGCGTCCAGCGAGCCGACGTCTCGGGCGTCGTACTGTCGCGACTCGTGGAAGGCATCAAGGAGTCGGCCTCTATTTCAAGGGAGATATCGGAAGCGGCCAGGGAGCAGACCGTTGGCGCAAACCTGGTGCTGGGGTCTATTACGATGGCGGTAGAGTCGGCCCGGACGGTGGGCGACCTGATGACAGACCAGTCGAGGAAAAGCGACGATATCGCGCAGTCGCTGGAGAATATGCTTATGAGGCTGGAAGCTCTCGCGGATGCGGCCAGCCGCCAGTCCGGGGAAGTGCAGGCGCTCGAGGCCTCGTTCTCGGCGGTGAGGCGGGAGGTGGACGCAAACCTGAAGACCGTAGGCGACCTTGACTCGAATATGGTGCGCTTCAAGATATAGGGATGTGCAAATAAGCTTGCCGATTGCCGGCGCACGGGACATCGCGGAAATCGGCGAGCGTGCTGTTTTAAGCTTGGGCGGGGCTTGCAAAGACCCGCCTAACGCTGTCTTTTGCGCGCGAGCCATTGGAGAGAATGGCCCGGTGACCGCCCGCTTGGGTTGGCGGCTGGCCGGGCCTGGCTTTTATGCCGCCGATTGGGCTTTGGCTTGGGGCGGGCATGCGCCCTTACGAAGAAAGAAAAGCCAGAACAGTACGCTGGAAAGCGCATACAGGAAGGCCGTGAGCGTAAAGCTCGGGGCAAAGCCGCTTTTGGCGATTATGGCGCCGGACAGTTTTGTCGAGACCATCCAGGAGCCCGTCCAATTGAGCATTCGCAGGGCGTTCATGAAGTGCTGCTGATTGTGCGGGACGCGCTCGAGGGCGAAGTTGTCCGCAATGGGTGTGCTCATGTTCATGAGGCTCTGGCGCGCAAGGAAGGCCAGGATGACCAGGGGCATCCAGCGGAGGTAGGCGAGCACCAGGATAAAGGGCACCGAAACCGCCTGCGTCAGGAATATGGCGCGCCTCTTGCCCAGGCGCTTGGCTAACGCGGGGCCGCTCATCATGCCTGCGAAGGTGACTACCTGGCCGGCGGCGAACACCAGGGCGATGCCTGAGTCGGGCATCAGGAATTCGTTTTTAAAGTACAGGTTAAGGTAGGGGATGGTAAGCCCTGCGCCCATGCCCACGAAAAAGCCGGGCAGCAGGATTTTTATGAACAGGGCAATATCCACTTTTCCAAGCGCCACTTTTTCCTTGCGGGCGGCTGCGGCCGCGTGGCTGTCCCGGATGGCCAGGAATGGAACTAAGGCGGCCAGTACGAAACACGCGCCCAGAACCAATGCCATGCGGTATGCGTAAATCTCGTTGCCGCTGGACGCGAAGATTATGTCTTTGAAGAAGCCTCCCGCCAGCGAGCCTATTACGCCGGTTCCCATGCCGATGGCGCCGTTGAGCGAGAATAGGTGCACGCGTTCCTTTTCGCCTGAGTTGCGCATGAAGAAGGGGCCGGCGGCTACCTGATACAGGGATGCAAAAGCGCCGGAAAAGAATACGCCCGCTATGATGGGGTACAAGCCGGAGGAAAGCCCCACGCTTGCGTAGGCTATTGCCGTAAGTATGGCGGTGCTGGCCAGGAGCCAGCGGGAGTTGAGGCGGGCCACGACTATGCTGGCGGGCAGCGCTACCAGGAACGAGCCGAACGCGCGCACGGCCAGGATGGTGCCGATGGTGCTCTCGCCGAACTCGAGCTTTTTGAGGTACAGGTTTAAAAGCAGCTGCACGAGGTTGGCGCCAATGCCTAAAAGTACATTGCCAAGCAGAAAAAGACGGGCGTTGGGGGTAAAAAGCGAAAATGCCTCTTTGTATTCACGCGCGACGTTACGAAAAAAACGCATGCCTCATACTAGCGGGCAAAAAGGCGCTGGGCAAGTACTTGCGGGGAAGAAACGGCGGCTATTGGCCCTTTTTTGTCTCGCCCAATATCGTGTTTATAAAACTTACGAGTACGTGGAGAGCGCTGTCGTTGGCCCCGCCTTCGGGAATTATTATGTCGGCGAAGCGCTTGGTGGGCTCGATGAACTGGAAGTGTCCGGGGCGCACGACGGTCATGTACTGCTCGATGACGGAGTCTATGGTGCGGCCGCGCTCTTTTATGTCGCGCGTTAGGCGGCGGATAAAGCGGATGTCGTCGGGCGTGTCCACGAATATTTTGAGGTCGATGAGATCGCGCACGGCCTGGTTTGTAAAAATCATGATGCCCTCGAAGATAATGAGCTTCTTGGGCTCGACGTGAACCACCTCGGGTGCGCGGCGGTGGTGCACGAAATCGTAGGTAGGCATGTCGATGCTCTTTAGCTTTTTGAGGTTATGCAGGTGTTTGTGCAAAAGATCGTTGTCGAAGGCATCGGGATGGTCGAAGTTGAAGGCGGTGATGTTCTCGTTGGAGAGGTACTCGGCGGACTTGTAATAGTTGTCCTGCGGCATAAAGACGAAGTCCGATACCAGTTCCGATATCTTGCGTACGATGGTGGTCTTGCCCGAGCCCGACCCTCCGCAAATGCCTATGATGCGCGCTTCACTCATGCGCACACCATAGCACGGTTATTTCAGCTTGTCACCATGGTATCGGCAAAGACAAGGGCCGACGAAGGTTTGCGCTCGCGGGGCGCTGTTTCGGCTTGCGCCTGGGAAGGCGTCATCTTTGGATTGTCGCCTTTTTTTCCAAGTACGACGAGGGTGATTAAAATATAGTCGCCTGGTATCCCCAGCGCTTTTTTGGCTTTTTTAGCGTTGAATCCGGCGATGGGATGGGCGACTATATCCATCGCGGTGGCCTGGGTCAGCATGTTCATGACGCATAAGCCCGCGTCGAAAAGGCCATAATCCCGTCCCTCGTCCTGGCGGCAATCGTCCGATTCGCGCGCTGCTACGGCGATAATGGCAGGCGACTGCCTCGCCCACGCATTGCTCTCCGCCAGGGATTCCTTGAGAGCCGCCAAGGTGTCCCCCGAGGCGACGACGATTCGCCAGGGCTGGCTATTGAAGCACGACGGTGCCAGGAGCCCGGCTCCTACGATGGTTTCGATTTCTTCGCCGGCGAGAGCCTCGGTGGAAATTGCCCGGCACGCGCGCCGATTTGTTATGCATGCGAGTATGTCCATCTATGGTCCTCCCGGTAAATTTTGCTACTTGATAATGATATTTACGAGCCTGTCCGGCACCGCAACCGTGCGCACTATGGTTTTACCCGCCAGTATTTCGATTATTTTGGGGTCGGCCAGGGCCAGCTTCTCCAGGGTTTCCTTTGGGGTGCCTGGCGCTACCTGCAGCTCGGATCGGTTTTTATTGTTAATCTGAACCATAATCGCTATGGTGTCATCCTCGCAAAGCGCAGGATCGAAGTTTGGCCACGCGGCGGTGATAACGCTGTCTTTATGTCCCAATTCGCGCCACAGTTCCTCGGCTATGTGGGGGGCAAAAGGGGAGAGGATGCGAACGAAAGGATCCATGAGGTCGTCGTAGCGTAACTCGCTACGGCCGAGCTCGTTGATGCAGATCATCATCTGGCTTATCGCGGTGTTGAACTCCAGGCCCTCGATATCGGAACTGACTTTGCGTATGGTCTTGTGAAGGATTTTTTGCAGCGCCGCCGGTGCTTTGCCCTTGCCCGCGTCGGGCTTTTGCATGAGTTTCCATACCTTTTCCAGGAAGCGGTTGACTCCCAGGATTCCCTCGGTGGTCCAGGGCTTGGCTACCTGAATGGGTCCCAGGAACATCTCGTACAAGCGCAGCGTGTCCGCACCGTACTGCGTGATTATGTCGTCGGGATTTACAACGTTGTACTTGCTCTTGGACATTTTCTCCACCACGGAGCCGCAAATGTACTTGCCGTTCTCCAGGATGAAGTCCGCCGTAGCGTAATCGGGGCGACTGGCCTTGAAGGCGGCCATGTCCAGCGCGTCGCTGCGCACGATGTTTACGTCCACGTGGATGGGCGTTACGTCATGGCCGTCGACGAGGCCTGCGCTCACGAAGGTGTTGGTGTCTTTTTTTCGGTAGACGAAATTGGAACGCCCCTGGATCATGCCCTGGTTTACCAGTTTCTTGAACGGCTCCTTCTCGCACACGATGCCCAGGTCGAAGAGGAAGTGCGTCCAAAATCTGCTATAGATTAAATGGCCGGTGGCGTGCTCCGAGCCTCCCACGTACAGGTCCACGGATTTCCAGTAGTCGTTGCTCTCGCGCGAGACCAGGGCATCCGCGTTTTGGGGGTCGGTATAGCGCAGCCAGTAGGCGCAGGAACCAGCGAAGCCGGGCATCGTGGAAAGCTCCAGCGGGTAGCCGTCCTTGCTCTTCCAGTTTTTAGCCCGCCCCAGCGGCGGCTCGCCTGTGGATGTGGGCAGGTAGGCATCGACTTCCGGCAGCTTGAGAGGAAGTTCGGAATCGGCCAGGGTGCGCGGCATGCCGTCAACGTAGTAGATGGGAAACGGTTCGCCCCAATAGCGCTGCCTGCCGAAGATAGCGTCTCTCAAGCGGTAATTGATTTTTTTCCTGCCGATGCCGCGCTTTTCGATGAGGGCAAACAGGCGCTTCGTGGCCTCGGCCACATCCAGACCCGAGTACTCGCCTGAGTTTATCATGACGCCCTCTTTTTCGTCGGCCGATGCCTTGCCGTAATCCGCGCCGGGGATTTCCAGCACCGGAATGACGGGCAGGCCGAACTTGCGGGCAAAAGCCCAGTCGCGCCCGTCGTGCGCGGGTACCGCCATGATGGCTCCCGTGCCGTAGCCCGCCAGTACGTAGTCGGCGATCCACACCGGTATTTCCCTACCGGTGATGGGGTTTAGCGCGTAGCTGCCCGAAAAGACGCCGCTGACTTGCTTGACGTTGGCCATGCGGTCGCGTTCTGTGCGGCTCTTGGTTGCCTCGAGGTATTCGTCCACGGCTCCGCGCTGAGCCGTGGAGGTCAACGCGTCTACGAGATCGCTTTCCGGCGCTATAACCATGAAGGTGGCGCCGTAGATGGTGTCGAGGCGCGTGGTGAATATTTCTATTTTATCACTTTTACCCGACACGTCGAACAGCAGCTGCGCGCCTTCGCTGCGGCCTATCCAGTTGCGCTGTATGTCCTTCAGGGAATCCGACCAGTCCAGGGTCTCGAGGCCGTCCAGCAGGCGCTGGGCATACGCGCTTATGCGGAGGCTCCACTGCATCATTTCTTTCTGGATAACCTTGTGGCCGCCGCGCTCGGAAAGGCCGTCTTTTACCTCGTCGTTGGCCAGCACCGTGCCCAGGTCCGGGCACCAGTTAACCGTGGTGTTGGCCAGGTAGGCCAGGCGGTAATCCAGCAGGATTTTTTCTTGTTCCTTGCGGGACATCGCACGCCAATCCTCGGCGTTGAAAACCTGGTCCCCGCTACCAGCGCCGCTACCAGCGCCGCTACTAGCGCCGCTACTAGCGCCGCCGGCCGCCGATCGGGCGCCCGCGGAGCCGGCTTCCGCAAACGCCGCCTCGAGCTCGCCGATGGCGCGCGCCTTGCCTATGGCCTTGTCGTACCAGTGGTGGAACAGGCGGATGAAAACCCATTGCGTCCATTTATAATAAGCGGGGTCGCAGGTCTGGACCTCGCGGCTCCAGTCGTAGGAGAAGCCGATCTTGTCGAGCTGTTCGCGGTAACGCGCCACGTTTTTTTCAGTAGCCGCCGCTGGATGCTGGCCTGTCTGGATGGCGTATTGTTCCGTCGGGAGCCCGAAGGTGTCGTAGCCCATGGGGTGCAGCACGTTAAAGCCCCGCAGGCGTTTGTAGCGGCTGAAAATGTCGCTGCCTATGTAGCCAAGAGGATGTCCCACGTGAAGCCCGGCGCCGGAAGGGTAGGGGAACATGTCCAGCACGAAAAACTTGGGTTTGTTCGCGTCGATTTCAACTTTGTAAATACCCGACTTTTGCCAGGAATCCTGCCATTTTCGTTCGATTTCTGTCCAATTATACGTTTCCATGGAGCGAGTATAGCGAATAAACTCGAGGTAGCTCAAGTCTGTGTGGCTGCTTGGTATTTTTTCGTTTTAATCGGAAGGTTCCGCGTGTTACTATGCTGATGACGGGCAGGAGGTTTACTATGGACTATTTGCTTATTTACGATTACTCCGCGGATTATCTTGAGCGCAGGGCAGAGTTCAGGAATGAGCACCTGTGTCTTGCATGGCAGGCTCAGAAAGAGTCAGGTCTGGTTCTGGCCGGAGTCTTAGCCAACCCGATCGATAGCGCAGTTTTTTATTTTAGATGCGATCTTCCCCGCGGTATTGAAGAATTCGTACATGCTGATCCTTATGTGCAAAATGGTCTGGTAACGCGGTGGCAAATTCGCGAATGGGTTACCGTAGTAGGCGAAAAGGCGACTTCCCCTGTATATCCTATAATCAGCTAATATTATTTATTCAGTACCTTGCATTATACAATAGCCGGTAGTATATTCTTTTCATGCGGTGGAAACAATGAATATCCAGTTCAAGAAAGGTGTTCTCGAACTTTGCGTGCTTTCGCTGCTGGCACGCAAGGACTGCTATGGCTATGAACTGGCCCGTGCGCTGGAAAGCTCCGTTTCCAGCGCAGAGGGTTCTGTATACCCGCTCATGCGCCGTCTCAAGGAAGAGGGATACCTGAATACGTATCTCGTGGAATCGCAGGAAGGGCCATCGCGCAAATATTACCGGATAACCGATGCAGGCAGAACCTGGCAGCTGGAACTGGGTAAGGAATGGCGCGCTTTTTCAAAGGCGGTAAGCGACATGATGGAGGCTTCTTCATGAACGAATCAGAATTTATAGGCTATTTATCCTCTGGTTTGCGAGGTTTGCCCGACAGGGAAGAGATTATTGCGGATATACGCGAGCATATTGCCGAGGCTCGCAGAGCAGGCAGAAGTGAAGAAGATATAATACAAGCTCTTGGTAGCGCAAATGTCCTTGCCGGCGAGTACCGTGCCCAGGCTTGCGCGCGCGAATCGGGGGAGAACCCCGGACTCCTGGCTTCACTGCGCCTCCTGGGCCATGGGTTTAAAATTAAGTTTTCCGGCTCGTCCGGCGCTTTGCTGGCGGGGATCGCCGGACTCTTCGGCGGTGCAATTCTGTTCGCACTGCTGATCCTCGCATTCAAGGGGATTTTTGGGTTTGCCATGGGACTCAGGCTTGCGGAGAATTGGGAGACCGAATCCATAGCGGTGGCCGTCGCGGACCTGCTTCGGCAGGCGGGCTTTGGCTTATTGGCAATTACCGGAATTTTGGCCCTTGCGCTGGGACTCGTCGAGTCCGGTAAAAGGTCGCGAAACTATATCAACGGACGCGCTGCCCGAAAGTGAGCGCGAAGAAGGAGCTTACATGAGTCTCAGGAAAGTAGTTCTGATAAGCGGTATGTGCGGTTTCGCTCTCGTGGCTGCGGGATACGCCCTGCCCGCGATGGCCAAGGCCGCGGAAAAGGCGAAACAGCAAAAAAAACAGGGGTTTTCCCTTACGGCCAACGAGAAGGAAGGTTTGCGCATCAGTTTGGACGGAAAAACAGTCCTGCAGGCCGGAGAAAATGGAGTAGAGATCAACGCAGACGCTGAGCTCTTCGATCGCCTTGGATCCCTGGCCGACATAGAAGGTTTCGACTGGTCCGGCGGATTCCCGGAATGGGACCTTGAATCGGGCATCGGAACCGATATTATAAAAAACTCACCTCTCGATTTATTCGGGGTGCAAAACCTGGAAGTCGGCGGCCGTCTGGCCGATGTCGTCCTCTTAAAAAGCGCCGACGGATCGGCAAGCGCGAGGCTCGCTGCCCGGATTGACGCGAAGAATGCGCAGGAAGCGGAACTTTCCATAACCCGGCGCGGCTCTACGGCAATCGTTGAAGTAAAAACCCCCGGGCGCATGTCCCTCTCAAACGGCCAGGCTCTCGTTCTTTATATCAGCCTGCCCGAGCTTCCGGGCTTGAACATTTCGATAAGCTTGGGCGCGGGCGATATCGCCGTGCATGACGTCGAGGCCAACGACTTCGTGCTTGAATCCAATGCAGGCGATATCGTGGCCAACGACCTGAAGGGCGGGGACTTGAGTCTTTCCGCCGATGCGGGGGATATCGCCTTGCGGAACATCAAGGCCGATAAGCTCTCGGTTTCAGCCGATACCGGGGATATCGCGATTCTGCTTGAAGCGGACTGGGGAGTGCAATGGGAGCTTCGGAGCGATGCCGGGGATATCGCGGCCCTCGGCTCGCGTGACCACGGCTCGGTCAGGGGCGCGAGGGGCGATGGGCATATGCGCCTGTACGCCAAAGCCGATGCCGGGGATATCGTCGTATGGTAAAAAAAAGCCGCAGGCGCAAGACTTTGTCTTGATGCCTGCGGCTTTCCCGATCCAAGACCGAGTCTTGAAGCTCGCGGCCTCGTCGTCTCAAGACGATGTCTTGAGACGACGAGCTGTTTAATTTTTTGTGTACAGGTGGCAGGCGCAGGAATGTCCTGGCTTCAGTTCTACCAGGGGCGGCATTTCTATTCTGCAGATGTCCATTACCTTTGGGCAGCGCTTGGAGAACTTGCATCCGGGCGGCGTATTGATGGGGCTTGGAATTTCGCCTTCCAGCTTTACGCGCTGGCGGTTCTGCTCCGCCTCCGGGTCGGGGATGGGAATCGCCGAAAGCAGGGCCTGGGTATAGGGGTGCATGGGTTCGGCATAAATCTTGTCCGAGGTGGATACTTCCACGAGCGAGCCGAGGTACATGACGCCTACGCGATCGGAGATGTACTTTACCATGGACAGGTCGTGCGCGATGAACAGCAGCGTAAGCTTGAGTTCCCGCTGCAGCCGCATGAGCAGGTTGACTATCTGCGCCTGGATGGATACGTCAAGAGCCGATATGGGCTCGTCGCAAATGAGGAACTTGGGCTTGCTGGCCAATGCCCTGGCAATGCCTATGCGCTGGCGCTGCCCACCGGAGAACTCGTGGGGGAAACGGCCGGCGTGCTCCTTGGAGAGGCCGACGAGTTCCAGGAGTTCGTGCACGGCTTGTGCCCGTGCGGCACGCGGAAGCCTCATGTGCACGTCCAGCCCTTCGGCCACGATGTCTTCGACGGACATGCGGGGATTAAGGGAGGCATAAGGATCCTGGAAGATCATCTGCACGTCGCGGCAAAACGCCCGGGACTCTTTTTTGCTGAAATGCGCGGTATCTTTTCCGTTGTACAAAACCGTGCCGCCGGAAGCCTGGTAGAGGCGCACCAGCACGCGACCCGTAGTAGTCTTGCCGCAGCCCGATTCGCCCACGAGGCCGAAAGTCTCGCCTTCGCGAATGGAGAAGCTTACTCCGTCGATAGCCTTGAGGACCCTGCCGGCGCCGACGTGGAAATTCTTTTTAAGGTCAGTGACCTGGATTATTTCATGCACCGGTAGCTCCTTTGTCCGCGCTTTTCCTTGGGGCGCCGTGCCGTACCAGGGGAGACTCGACCTTGGGTGCGCCATCATGGAGCAGCCAGCAGCTGCAGGCATGCGTGCCGCTCATCTCGTGCCTCGTGGGCATCGTGGACTTGCAGATTTTCATGCACCAGGCGCAGCGGTCCGCGAACGGGCAGCCCAGGGGCGGCGCAAGAAGGTCGGGAGGCGTGCCTTCGATGGGCGTCAGGAGTTCGTCCTTGTTGCTGTCGATGCGCGGGATGGATTTCATGAGCCCCCAGGTGTAGGGGTGCTTGGCGTTGTGGTAGATATCGGTAAGGTTGCCCGATTCCACGATAATGCCGCCGTACATTACCAGCACTTTCTGGGCAATGTTCGCTACAACGCCAAGATCGTGCGTAATGATTATTACCGCGGTGTTAAGCTTCTGCTGCAGGCTCTTCAGAAGATCCAGAACCTGGGCCTGAATCGTTACGTCCAACGCCGTTGTCGGCTCGTCGGCAATAATAAGGGCCGGATTGCAGGCCAGGGCAATGGCAATCATGGCTCGCTGGCGCATGCCGCCTGAAAACTCGTGCGGGTATTGATGCAGCCGCTCGCGAACGTTGGGTATCTCCACGAGCTTGAGCATTTCCTCGGCACGCACCATGGCCTTCTTCTTGGAAAGACCCTGGTGACGTATCAGACCTTCGCAAATCTGGTCGCCTATCCTCATCGTGGGGTTAAGCGAAGTCATCGGGTCCTGGAAGATCATGCCTATCTTCTTTCCCCGTATTCCTTCCCATTGCTTTTCGCTGTAGCCGGACGCTTCTTCGCCATCGATCTTGATGGAGCCTGATTTGATTCTGCCGGCCGGTTTGGCCAACAATCCCATGGTAGACTGGGCGGTTACGGACTTGCCGCAGCCCGACTCGCCGACGATGGCGATTACTTCGCCTTTTTCGAGGGAAAAGGTAACACCTCGTACGGCCTGTACTTCCCCTGCATAGGTGTCGAAGGAGACCTTGAGGTCTGTGAGTTCCAATAACATGGTAGACCTACTTTCTCATCTTCGGGTCGAGGGCATCGCGGAGGCCGTCGCCGAATAGGTTGAATGCGAGCATCGTAAGCATCATAAAAGTTGCCGGGATGAAGAACATGTACAGATGATTGGGGAACTGGAGGGCACCGGCTTCGGCCAGGTTACCCCAGCTCGCTTCCGGGAGGCGCACGCCCAGGCCTATGAAGCTCAGGAACGCTTCCTCGAAAATAAAGGCGGGAATCAGCATCATGAGACGCACGATGATAATACCGATGGTGTTGGGTATGAGATGCTTGGTGATGATGCGGAACGTTCCCGAGCCGATAATCTTGGAAACCAGGACGAAATCCGATTCTTTTATCTGTAAAACCTGGCCCCGCATCATGCGGGCCATACCCGTCCAGCCGGTAAGGCACATGGCCAGTATGAGTGTTCCTATGCTTGGTTCGAGTAGAACCAGTAGCAAGATTAGGATTATCATGTCCGGAATCGTTATGAGTACGTCCACGATTCTCATCATGAGGTCATCGATCCAGCCGCCCAGATAGCCGGCCAAACCGCCATAGAGTATGCCTATGGCGACGCAAATAAGCGAGCAGGTAACGCCGATAAAAAGTGAGACTCGTGCGCCGCGAAGTACGCGGGCGAATTGGTCCCGTCCAAGGTCGTCGGTGCCGAACCAATTGACTTTATCGGGAGCTGAATAATTCTTTTCCAGGTTGTTAGCCCGGTAATTGGGATAAAGCATGGGGCCAAAGACGGCAAGCATACCCATGAAAATAAGGAAAAGCGCGCATCCCAGCGCAACCTTGTTTTTCTTGAGGCGCCGCCAGGCATCCTGCCAATAGTTGAGGCTTGGCCTGACGATTGCCTGGCTTTGGGCCAGGTCTTTTGGAACCGGGGTAAAGGCGTCTGCCTGTAGTTCAAACTGAGTGTTCATGGTCATGCCTTCCCTTTTGCCAGGCGAATGCGCGGGTCGATAAACCCATAAGCAATATCCACCAATAGATTCATGAAAATTAAAATTGTAGCGAAGAACAGCGTCAGCCCCATGATCATGGTATAGTCGGACATCTGTACGCTTATTACGAAGAACTTTCCGAGTCCGGGAATCGCGAAAATCCGCTCTATAACGAAGCTTCCCATCATGATTCCGGCCATCATGGGGCCAAGAATGGTAATCACGGGAAGTATGGCATTTCTGATGGCATGGTTAAAGGTTACCTGGAAGGGCTTAAGACCCTTGGACTTGGCTGTCCTGATATAATCTTGATTAAGCACATCGAGCATGGAGGCTCGCATAAGACGGGACGTTCCGGCAAGCGACCCGAAGCCCAGGGCGAAGGCAGGCAGTATCGTGTATTTAAAGCCTTCCCATCGGGCTATGGGTAAAAACTGGTAGGTGGTATTAAAAACGTCTTTTATAAGATTTGACAGCAAAAAGCCCATGGTGTATTGCAGCATGACGGCTATTAAAAACCCCGGGATGGACACTCCTATGATGGCCAATAAGGTGGCGAATGTATCCATGGGGCCGTTGTGCTTCAAAGCCGCGATAATACCCAGGAGTAAACCGCCGATAACTCCGAAGATCAGGGCTCGAAGCCCAAGTTCGGCGGAAACGGGGAACGATTGCTTGATGACTTTGGCTACCGTCTGGTTTTTGTAGGTCATCGACATGCCCAGGTCGCCTTTCATGACATTGCCCAGATAGCGGACATATCGTTCCAGGATGGGTTTGTCGAGGCCGTACTTCGCGTACAGGTTAGCTTTTATCGCCTTCGGAATCGCCTTATTGCCGACGAACGGGTCGCCGGGCATGAGGTTCATGAGGAAAAAGGTGAGCGTGATGACGACGAATACCGTCAGCACCGACATGATCACCCTTCTGAAAATATAGCGGAATAGTGACATTACAGGCTCCTGATGACAGACCTAATCGCGTCAAAAACGAGATTAGGGGTATCCAAGGGATTTAAAAAACGGCGGCCGTTAAGCCGCCGTCGTAGGTGGAAAATTACTTCTTTACTGCCCAGTACAGATCCGGATCGGGACCTACTGCGCGGCGGATAATGCCGCTGACATTGGTGTGGTGTGTCCAGGAATTCTGGCGGAAATAGATAGGTACGATAGGCATGTCTGCCATAAGGAGCTTCTCGGCATCAACAAGCATCTGCATGCGCTTGGCAGGATTGGGCTCTGCTTTTGCCTTGGCGATGAAACTGTCGTAAGCAGCGCTGGAATAGGAGGTGTGGTTATTGCCGCCGTCGGTAATCCACATATCCATATAGGTCATGGGGTCGTTATAATCTGCACCCCAGCCGGCGAATACGATCTGGTAGTCTTTGCTGGTCATTTTCTGGATGCGTGCCTTGAAGGGCATGGGTTCAACGATAAACTCGACGCCGAGGTTCTTGCTTACCATATCCTGGATGGATGCGGCAAAAAGCTTGGCGCGGTCGGTATCGTCGCAAATCATGGAGAAGGCGGGGAGCTTGGAAAGACCGAGTTCCTTCATGCCTTCCGCAAGCAGCGCTTTTGCGCCGGCGGCGTCATTGTCCTTGAAGTAGGAGTTGGGAACTTCGTCGCGGAAGTACTTCTTTGCGCCGTTGATAAAGGGAGAGACGAAGGACATGGCAGCCATCGAATTGTTCTTGATCACGTTTTTTACGAAAGAAGCGCGGTCAATGGCCAGAGCCAAAGCCTTGCGAATTTTTACGTTCTTGAGAACCTCATTGGTATTATTGAGCTCGAGATACCAAACGGAGCTGTCGGAAAAGTCATTGACGGCATAGCCCTTGTCTTTGAGTTCCTGGATGCGCGGGCCGGGAACGCCGACCTGATCGAGTTCCTTGTTGAGGAACATGGTGATCGCGGTACCGGTGTCGGAAATCATGAATCCGGTGATCGTATCGATCATGCGGTTTTTGGCATCCCAGTATTTGGAATTCTTGGTCATGATCATCTTGTCGGAGTGTTTCCAAGTTGTGATGCTGTAGGGACCGTTAAAAAGCATGTTTTCGGGATCAGAAGCGTAATCCGCACCTTTGGCGGTAATGAACTTCTCGTTGCCCGGAAGTGCTGTGGGGAAGCAGAGTATGGAAAGGAAGTAGGGAACGGGGCCTTTAAGGGTAAAGACAACCTTGTTTCCGTCGGCTTTTACGCCAACCTGGTCAAGGCCAACCTTGCCTTCGTTGGCTTCCTGTGCATTCTTGATGTCGTAGAGGATGTATGCATACTCTGAAGCGGTAACCGGATTGAGGGCGCGCTTGATTCCGAAGACGAAATCTGCAGCGGTCACTGGATCGCCATTGGACCAGGTTATGCCTTTCCTGAGGTTGAAGGTGTAGGTAAGTCCATCTTTTGATACATCATATTTATCGGCCATTCCCATGATGAATCCGCCGTCTTTGCCGTAGCGGACGAGACCTTCCATGAGGAGGCTGAGCATGGAGCCGGAAAGGGCGTCGGTTGTGGTGTGCTGATCCAAACTTGGTGGTTCCTGACCCCAGTTGATATTGTAGTTGACCGGGGCGGCGAACGCCGATACGGCCAGCACTGCCATTAAAACAGCTGCTATAAGCGACATTTTTCTGAACATCTTGAAAGCCTCCTAAAAGTTGTGTAACTGTCGGCCAATATCGCACGAATGCGACCGGCCGGTTTGGACGCTTGAGTCTAGCATGCTTAATTCCAGACTGCAAGTTTTTTTTTGTTCAAATTGATTTTTTTAAACCACACCCGTGGTATGAAATCGTTTGCATTCAATTTCTGAAATGAAAAGCTTCTATACTAATACCTGGATTTCTCGTTCGCTCCGGATATGTCACAGGGATTAGAGATTCAGCCTTTAAAATATTATATAGGACACTTGTGTTGGTAACGCTACACTATGCAGGGTAAGTCCGTTGAGGCTCGAGCGCGGCCGGGCAGACCCTTGGGTTAAGTTTTATTTTATCAATTTTTCCAGGTGAATCCCCAAGGCCAGTAATTCTTCGTCGCCCCCGAAGCGGCCGGCAAGCTGAAGCCCGAGGGGCAGGTGATTCTGCGCAAAACCCGCCGGTATCGTTAAGGTGGGAACCCCCGCATGCGTCCAGGGCAGGTTCATGATAGGGCTTCCCGTGTTTCCGATGCCCAACGGGGCAGGTCCCAAAGCGGCGGGGCTCAGCCAGAAGGACGCTCCGGAGGCCGAAAGGGCGGCGTCCAGATGTCTGCGAAGAACGGCGAGGCCCAAAATATCTTCCGCAAGCTGTTCATCCCCGATAGCCGCGCCTTTAAGAATCATTTCCGCGGTGGTCGCGGAGTAAAACTCGCGGTAGGCTGCGAACCAGGTTCGGTGCACCCGCTCGAGTTCCGCTGCGGCGATGCGCCTGTGCCTTTCGTTGATCTTTTGGATGTTGGAAAAAGGATCAAGGCGGATAATGGTAAATCCAGCTGCCGCAAGCGCCTGGGTCTGCGCCTCGAACAGGATTCTGGAATCGGGATCCGCCTGGTCAAGATAGCTGCCTTCCGCGACGGCCAGTATGGGTAACCGGGATTCCATTTGGCAGCGGGCCTGGTCGAATGCCTCTCTGCTCCAGGATGAAGTGACGATCGGCGCGGCAAAGGCCAGGCCCGACGCGTCGGAGGCAAACAGGCCAACGTGGTCCAGCGATGGGCTGAATGCCACCGCGCCTTTCCTGCTCGTCCGCTCATAGCTGGGCTTCCAGCCGGCCACACCGCAGAATGCGGCGGGACGGGATATTGACCCGATGGTCTGGGTGCCGATGGCGAGCGGGCAGTAGCCGGCTACCACGGCTGCGGCCGAACCGGAGCTCGAGCCTCCGGGCGTGTGCGCGGTATTCCAGGGGTTTCGGGTTGGGCCGGGCGAAAAATAGGCGAACTCCGTGCTTACCGTTTTACCCAGAACCAGAGCTCCCGCTTCTTTGAGAGCCACTACCACGGGGCCTTCGTCCATGGCAAAAAGAGAGGGCGGCAGGCGGGAACCTGCGCGCGTCTCGAATCCGTCGGCGGCGAAAAGATCCTTGACGCCCAGGAGCACTCCAAAAAGCGGAGGTCGCTTACCCGGATGGGGGAATTCTTTTTCAAGCGCGGATGCTTGCGCAAGCAGCCTTTCACGTCGCCGTGGTTCGGGAAGGAGAGCCATGATTCCGGCTTCGATCGAGTCGATACGGTCAAGCGTTGTTATAATAAATTCATGCAAGGGAAGTTTTCCGTTCCGCAAGTCTCTTGCCAGCGGCTCGAGCGCGCATGGGGCGATGCTTTCCGGTACTCCCTCCCCGGCCATTCTATTTAGCCCACTCTGCGCGTAAATTTTCTATTGCCGAATCGGAGAGGCCGAGCATTCCGGATAGTATTTTGTGCGTGTGCTCGCCGATTTCGGGAGCCCGGGGGCGGGTGGGCGATTCGGGAATGCTTTCCATCTTTATCGGGTTGCCTGGTATCGTTATGGTTCCCGCAAGCGGGTCGTCC
>JANNSO010000063.1:0-30167 GCA_031402655.1 Spirochaetota bacterium
TCCCCGCCTCGAGCTTGGAAATCTCAAGGACATTGTTGATAAGATCCAGCAAATGGCCGCCGCTCCTGTTAATTATCTCGAGGTATTCCGCATTTGCCTCGGACAGCCCAGCGTCCCTTTGCATAAGCTGGGAATAGCCCAGGATTGCGTTGAGCGGCGTCCGCAGCTCATGGCTCATGTTGGCCAGGAACAGGCTCTTGGCCCGGTTGGCTTCCTCCGCCTGCGTCCGTTCCGTTACGGCCCTGCGGTTGGCCCAGCGCATGGCCTCGGATACCGAGGAAATCATGGTTCCCGTAAGAATGAATACGGACATACCCAGGTAATCGGCCGGGGTGCGCATGAATGGCTGGCCTACCAGAAAAGACCACAGAAATTGCACGGTAAGGCAGGCCGCCAAGGTCCCAAGGAGCCCGGCCCACAAACCTCCGTAAATGGAAACAACCATGACGGCCGGATAGAAGGTAAGCCACATCATGGTGGTACCAAGGGCCTGCAAAGGCCAAAGTCGCAAGAGAGCGGCTAGCAGTACCAGCGCAATCGCCAAACCGAGCCGTTTCCAGCTGAGGGGAGTAAGGCTTTTCAGGTTCGGCGCGTCAGCCATTAGCGCTTTCCGATTCCGCCCGCGGGTAGCGCGGGGGCTCTCCCAGCCTGGCAAGCAGGACGTTTATCTCTTTTTTAAGCCTGGCCATCTTTAGCTCCCGGCCAACCATCAAAGCGTTGAATCGCTCCAGTTCCGCATTTTTTTCTGCCATTTTTTGCTCGCCCAGCTTGCGCTCGGTAATATCGATGGCGGTGGATATAAAGTGAAGCGGCTTACCGTCTTTGTCCATCCGCACCGAAGAATGAATATCCGCCCAGACAAGCATGCCGTCTCTTCTAATAAAGCGTTTCGTAAACTGGACGTTTGACTGTTTGCCTTGAATGAGAAGCTTCATCTGCCCCTTCGTAAGCTCAATGTCGTCGAGGTGCGTAATATCCTGCCAGGTACGGCTTTGAAGCTCTGCAAGGGAATATCCCAGCATTTCGCATAGGGCCGGGTTGGCGTCGAGTTGGCCTGAAGGCTGCGTAAGGGACATCCCGGTAACAGAATGCTCGAATACGTAGCGATATTTGTCTTCTTCATCCTGCATGGCGTACCTACCTGCATTAAACTTTATACTTATCTAAAGCTTAATTACTCCCCGCCTGATTGCAAGGGAGAATCGGCAATAATCGTTTTAATAGCCGATACAGAGGTTGACGTATGCAAAAGAAACCAGCGCCGCAGGTCAGCTTGACGAACATGCGCCCCCTCTTTCTTCGTGACCTTCGTGCCCCCCTTCCTACTTCTCTGTGCCTCTGCGCCTCTGTGGTAAAAACCCTATCTCTGCCCTTCCTCACGTTGCCTGTTCCCGTAAATTGCGCTACACTTAGCCATCATGCCCAAGTCAGCCATAAAATCCGGCGAGCGCCGCACAGCAACCATACTTTTTGCCGACATGAAGGGCTTTACGAGCCTGTCCGAGCGCATGGATCCCGAAGAAATGGACACGCTTATGAACCGGGTGTTCGGAACCTTCGAGGAAATTATCAAGAGCAACGGCGGCATCGTGGAAAAATACATAGGCGACGCGCTGGTGGCGGTTTTCGGGGTACCCGAGCTGCACGAGGACGACCCGATACGGGCCATAGAGTCGGCTCTGGAATTCTTGGAGCGCAACCGGGCGCTCTCGCGCGAGCTGGCGGGCAAAGCAGGCGACGTGCAGTTCCGGGTGGGCATACACTCGGGGCTTATAGCGACGGGCACGCGGGGCGACTTCGACGTGGTTACGGGGCACGCGATGACGGTGGCGCAGCGCCTGCAAAGCGAGGCGGAACCAAACGGGATACTTGTGTCCGACGCGCTGCGGGAAAACTGCGAGAGCGATTTCGACTTTTCCGGTCCCCTGGAACTGACGGTACGGGGCAAGTCCGAGAAGATACGCGCCTGGGCGGTTCGCGGCGCGGCCGTGGGCGAGAGCGCGGAAACCGGGCCCTTCGTGGGCCGCAAGGAGATTCTCGAGGACCTGCTGCGCCTGTATATCAAGGACGATACTTCTATAATTACAGGGCGCTATATTGTGGGCGAGGCGGGCATGGGCAAGACGCGCCTGGTGCAGGCGCTTATCGAGCGTATCCGGAAATTCCCCGACTTCAACTCGCCGGTGCTGCGGGCGCGGGCGCAGGGCTACCGAAACTCTCGCTACGCGGTGGTAAGCGACCTGATTACGGAATATCTGGGGCTTGAGCCGTATTCCCAGGCGTCCGAGATACGCGCGGCGCTTGCCAAGGTGCCCGGCGTGGCCGACGAGCATATCCGCCGCTTCGTGGACCTCCTGGACCCTAAAAAGGCAAGCGCTGCGGACCCCGATCTTGTGCTTTCGCTGTTCTCCGTCTTTTCGGCGATAATGGAAAACCATGCCAGCTCCATGTACTCGAGTTTCGTGTTCGTGGACAACGCACAGGCCCTGGACAGGCTGTCCCGCGAATTCTTCCAATACTACTTCAAGAACGGCAGGATAAAGCCCTTCGTGATAATGGCGGGGCGCGAGCATCCGCAAAACCTCCGCGACGCGTTTGCCGACCTCAAGGGCCTTCGACTCGGGGTGCTCTCGGGAGAGGACGCCAAGGCTCTGGCGCTGGCACACCTGCCCGAAGGTTCGGCCGCCCTTCTCGATGCCATCGTATCGCAGGGAATGGGCAACCCCCTTTTTATTCGCGAGTACGCGCTGTTCGCGCGCAAGCACAAGGACCTTTCCAACCTGCCAGACACGATACAGAATATATTCCTTACGAGCCTGGAGCGCTACGACGGGCCAACCCGCGACCTGGTGATGAAGCTGTCCGTATTCCTGCTCCACTTCTCGGCGGACGATGCGAGGCGCATCCAGAAGGCCTCCGACGAGGATGAGACCATCGTGGACCGCGCGTTGAAGCGCCTGGTCCAGGACGGCGTGCTCAATCGCGCGGGAGATTATTACAACTTTACCCTGGACGTTTTCAAGAAGGCGCTGTACGCGAGCCTCCTAAACCACAACAAGCGCATCATACACTCGCTGATAGCGGATATAATGCTGGAGGGCGAGAACCCGACCCGGCTGCGGCTCATACACCACCTTATGCACGCGGAGCGCTGGCTCGAGGCTTCGCAGATTATGCGGCGCGACCCCGCCAGGACCTACACCTACGAATACCTGGCCTACATCGACACGCTGCACAGGAACCTCGCCAAGGCGGCGCCGGAGGATGCCGTCCAGCTCCTGATCCTGAAGAGTTCGCTGTTCTTCAACTCGGGCAAGATAGAAGAGGCCGAGCTGGAGCTCAAGCGCATCATGCGCAGCGCCCTGGCCCAGAAAAACGACAACTCCATGGGTTTCGCCTACCACATGATATGCGCGCTTAACACCATGGCCTACGCGTTCCAGAAGGCGCAGTTTACCGGACAGAAGGCCCTTTATTACTACCGGCGCTCCGCGATGAGCGCCCGCAGCGTGCAGAACGTGGTACGCTATATCGCCTTTGCGGAAATGATGCGGAACAACTTCCAGGAAGCGCGCACGCTTATCGAGCAGATGAAGGACATTCCGGAATTCGACGACTTCGAGTACACCACCGCGCGGGCGGAATACCGGGCGCTCTCCGGCGATTACCACGGGGCGCTCGCCCTGCTGGACGGACAGGCTTGCCTGAACGAGGGCGACTGCGACTACGAGGTGGTGGCCCGCTTCTTTGGCATGGACCAGAAACTCAAGATTCTCTGGCAGCTCTGCGACTTCGCCGCGCTTGGCCCCGCGGCTCGCGCAATGCTGGACGCCGGCGCCCTTTCGGAAATGAGCATGGCCGGGGCGCACGCGATGCTCGCCGTATCCCAGAATTTTACGGGAGACAAAAAATCCGCCTCGGAGAGCTTCCTGCAGGCGGAGTTCTACGCCGACCTGATACGCAACGACTACGACCGCATCGACGCCTTGCGCACGCTGGCCCTTTGCCACTTCATCTCGGGCGAGGAGAAAAAGGCGGAGGCCTTCGCGATGGAAGGCATGAGCCTTGGCCTGCGCCATTCGTGCTACTTTCCCACCTTTACGCTGGCCATGGTGCTGGTGCAGATACAGGTGCGCAGGAACAAGAGCGACGAGGCAAGGTTCTTCCTGCGGGAAGCCTCCTACTTCTTTACCACCGGGCTCCTCCTGCCCTACAAGGATGTTATCTTATATTATTATTACTCTTCGCAGCTGTTCGAGGGCAAGGACTCGGAGCGGAGCGCCACCATCGCCTACAAGCTCATCGAGGACGAAAAGGGCAGGATACGCGAGAAAGTCCTGGTGGACGGCTTCCTTTCCACGCGGGGATACGGCGAGATACAGAAGAATCTGGCCAGGTTGACGGGGGTAAAGCATGAGTGACGAGCGCATCGGCCTGTACCTCGCCCTGTCGCGGATAGAAGACTGTATGGTGGACGGCTATGATTCCCGCCGGCTCCCCCCTCCCATGGCCGAGGCAAGCGCACCAGAGCCCGAAGCCGCGCTAAGGGCAGTCGCCGGTCAGGCGGCAAGAAGCCCGCGAGCCAACGACAGCCTGGAAACCATTGCCACCGAGGCCGCGCGCTGCAACAAGTGCCGCCTTACCCAGACCCGCAAGCGGGCCGTTCCCGGCCAGGGCGTGCCGAATCCCGTGGTGCTGGTGCTGGGAGAGGCTCCGGGGCCGGACGACGACGAACGGGGTTTCCCCTTCAGCGGCGCGCAGGGAGAGCTGCTGGACCGCATGCTGTTAGCCATCGGCCTGTCGCGCGCCACCAACTGCTTCCTTACCACCCTGGTCAAGTGCAAGCCGCCCGAACGCGACGCGTCCCCCGACGAGCAGTCTGCCTGCATCCCCTACCTGAACAGGCAGCTGGATATATTGCAGCCCCGCGCGATACTGGCCCTGGGCCGCACCGCCGCGCAGCATCTGCTTGCCACCAAGGAAGGCATGACCAAGCTGCGCGGAAAAATCTGGGACTCGGGGGGAATTCCATGCATACCCACCTTTAGCCCGGCCAACATTCTAAAGGACGAAAACCTCAAGCGCTCGGCCTGGGAAGACCTGAAGCTCCTTAAATCCGTGCTGGGCAATGCCTGAGTTCGTACGCGTCGTATTCGACGTGCCCGTGGACAGGGAATGGAGCTACCGCAACCCCGAAGGCCAGGACGCGCCCATAGGCTCGCGCGTGGAGGCGGGCTTCGGCCGGCGTTCGGCCATCGGCTGGGTGGTAGGCGCCTCCGACACGGCCGACATCGACGGCGCCAAAATTAAGCCCTGGCTTAAACTCGTGGATGCGCAGCCGCTGTTTGGCCCGCAAACCCTCGGTCTGGCGCGCTGGATGGCCGGCATGTATTTTTGCTCGCTGGGCGAGGCTCTCGGCGCCATGATGCCGGGGGGAAAAAAAGAAGGCGGCCAGAGCCCTTCGGCCTTCGACGACGTGGAAATCGGCGCGCGCGCCATAAGCGCATCGGCGGAGCAAAAGAACGCGCTGGCGGCCATCCTGGCCGAGAGCGCGGGCAGGTGGTACCTCTACGGCCCCACGGGAACGGGCAAGACCGAAGTGTTCCTGCAGGCGGCGGAGGCTACGCTGGCCGAAGGGCGAAGCGTCATTTACCTCGTGCCCGAGATTGCCCTTACCCATCAGGTGGTGGAAGCCGTGCGGCAGCGTTTCGGCGAGAACTGCGCCGTTATCCATTCGGGCCTAACGCCGAACAAAAAACTTTTGGCCTGGCGCCGCATCCTGCGCGGCGAGGCTACCGTCGTGGTGGGGGCGCGCAGCGCCATATTCGCGCCTGTGCTTAAACTGGGCCTCATCGTCCTGGACGAGGAGCACGAGAGTTCCTACAAGGCGGGCAACACGCCGCGCTACCATGCCAGGCAGGTGGCGATGCGCAGGGCTGGCTCGGAAGGCGCGCGCCTTGTCATGGGCTCGGCCACCCCCAGCGTGGAATCGTGGCATCTCATGAAAACCGGGGGCATGCAGCGCCTGCAGCTTACCAAAAGGCTGGCCGGCGGCGAGATGCCCAAAGTGGAAATCGTGGACATGCGCGGCGAGAGCGGCTCGCTGTCCAAGGCTCTCGTGGCGGCCGTGCGCGAAACCAAGGCAGCCGGCGGCCAGGCTATACTTTTTCTTAACCGGCGGGGGTTCTCGTATTTCTGGAACTGCAAGACCTGCGGCGCCGAGATGAGCTGCAGGCAGTGTTCGGTTGGCCTTACCTACCACAAGGAAAAAAACCGGCTCGTGTGCCATTACTGCGGCTACCAGAGCGTTCCCCCGCGCTCCTGCCCCGCTTGCGGATCCCTGGACACCGGCTACGCGGGATTTGGCACCGAGCGGGTGGAGGAAGAGGCCGCCGCGCTGTTTCCCGCCATGACCATCGCGCGCCTGGACGCGGACACGGCGGCTAAAAAAGGCGTCGTGGAGTCTACCTTAAGCGATTTTCGCGAGGGCAGGATCGACATACTCCTGGGCACCCAGATGGTGGCCAAGGGCCTTAACTTCCCCGGAGTGCAGCTCGTGGGCGTCATACTCGCGGACACGACGCTGAACCTGCCCGACTTTCGCTCGGCGGAGCGCGCGTTCGCGCTGATTACCCAGGTTTCCGGACGGGCGGGCCGTTTCGTGCGGGGCGGCCGCGTGATAGTGCAGACCTACCGACCGCACAGTTCCGTCATCCTTCGGGCGGCGAAATACGAGGCGGAAGGTTTTTATGACGACGAGCTGCGGGTGCGGAAGGACCTTGGCTTTCCGCCCTTCGCGAGGCTGGTTCGCGTGGTGGTTCGCAGCAAGGACCAGGAAGCCGCGGTTTCTGCCGCATCGGACCTTGCCTTGCGCCTGCTTGCGACGGCCAAAGCGGAATCCTGGAACATGGATGTGCTGGGTCCGGCGGAATGCCCTATCGCCCGGATCGCGGGAAACGCCCGCGTGCAGGTTCTTCTGCGATCGGACGACGTCTCCAAGCCCCGGGCAGCGCTAGCCGCCGTTCTGGCTTCCTATGCGACGCCGGCCAGGGTGTACCTGGAGCTGGACGTGGATCCGGTCAGTCTGCTATAGGAGGAATCTCCGTTAGAGGCTGGGAGCTTCGCAAATATTCCACCGCTTTTTGGTCGGAATAAAAAATCTTGATGAATTCCTTGAGATTTACGAGGTCAAACACCTCGTTTACCTTGGGCGGAACATTGCACAGAACCATGTCTCCGGAGGCGTGCAAGAGGTCTTTTTTAATGCGGATTATCGTTCCTATACCCGTGGAGTCTACATAATTCATGTTTTCGAGGTTAAGTATGATGCGGGTAAAGCCGCCTTGAACCAAAGCACGAACCAATATCGCGGTTTCGCTCGCGTTTTCTATGTTCAGGTTTCCCCGCATATTCAGCCTGCATACGAAGTCACGGCAGTCCTCGCCCCGGCTTTGGTCCCGCAGCGGCAGTAAATCTATGTAATGCATGGTAGCCATATGGTTAATCCTAAAGTATCCATTGCCATAGCGCAAGTAAAGCGGACTGGTTTTATTTTACCTTGCATTACAGCTTCGCTTTTACCCTGGCCATGCCGTCCGACGCTTCTTTTAGGCCGGGACTCAGCTTGAGCGCTTTGACGTAAAGATCATAGGCTCGCTTATTCTCGCCCAAAGTTTCCACGACGCTGGCATAGCGAAACCACCACCTGGCTATGTTTGCCTCTCGATAGACGGCAAAACTGTAGGCGATATCCGCATGGTCGTAGCGTTTTTGCCGCAGATAACTCTCTGCCATGTAAAAATAAGCGGATGGCACGCGGTCTCCGAACTCGCCCACGTTATCGATATAGCGCTGCAGGTATTTAATGGTGTTGAGGTCATCGGCAAGATAATAAAACGATTCCCCCATTACTTCCACGACGCGGGCATCGAACTTTATCTTGAGCGAGAGCAGCCCCACATCCACCACCTGGCGATAGCGCTCCAGGCGAAATAAGGCCCAGCACTTTACGGTGTAGGAATCCATGCGGGTGGAATCAAGGGCTATTTCTTTATCGCATATAACGATAGCTTCCTGATACTTGACGACGGCTTCGCTTCTCCTGCCTAGTGCATCCAGATCGCGACCCTGCTTGTACGGCAGCAGGGCATCTGCCTTGATGGCGCTGGGCGTACTAAATGACTGCGGAGGCGGAGGCAAAAGTTGCGGAAGGGTCGCCGACTCCTCCGGACTCGCTGCGGAAGGGATAGAGCCATCCTGGGCAAACAGCAGGCCTGCACATGTTGCAAGCGTCAAAAAAAAGGTGAATCTTCGCATACGGCTCCTCTGTGCCTGCCCATTATGGCCAAACATGAGCGCTGAATCAAGATGAGCACTCATCGATATGGCCGAAACAGGCCGAATAATATTTAATATTATTCGACCTGCAATGGCATAGTTGCTACGCGATTGGCAGTTCCCGTTCTTTTTCCTTCCAGTCAAGCGCGCCTACCGGGCATTCAGCCAGGCATTTTCCGCAATCGCTGCACAAGGCAGAGGGAAGTACCTGCGAGAAGGCGGTATCGATATGGGTGGAAAAGCCGCGGAACTTAAACCCAAGCAAATTCTGGTTGACTACTTCCGAACAGACTTTTACGCAAATGCCGCACTTGATGCATTTACCACGGTCCAGGATTATTGCCGGATGGCGTACATCATAGCCAAACTGCGGCTTTTCTCCGGTGATGGTTTCCGGTTTTGCGCCATAGTTCTCGCACTGTTTCTTGAGGAAGCAGTCGCCTTTGGCTGTGCAGGAGCACTCGATGCATCGCTCGCCCTCTTGGGTGATTTCTGCGGCGGTGTAGGTAAACGAGACCTCCTTAAAGCTGTTTGTTCTTTCCTGCAGGGGAATAAAGCGCTGTGCCTGGCGAATTCTACGTATCGGCTCCTTGAGAAACACGAGGTCTTTGGGTTTCAGTCCCTGCCATGCGCCGCGCGTTACGTTGAGCTGATACGGCTCGGCGTAGAGCCGTCCTTCCAGAGCCGCGACAATGGCCAGGGCCGTTCGCCTGGCTCCGGCGACCGCTTCCACGACGGTGGCCGGTCCGCTTACGCAGTCTCCCGCCGCAAACACCTGGTTTTCCATCTCGCAGGTATTCGTGTTTACGTCGACATCGCCCCACTTGCCGGTCTTCAAGCCCTGTGGCGCACTGGTCTTCTGCCCGATGGCGGCTATGACCGTGTCGGCCACCGTGTCGAAGTCGGAGCCGGGAACGGGAACCGGTTTGCGGCGTCCCGATGCGTCGGGTTCCCCCAGGCTCATGCGCTGGCTCCTGAGCACCAGGCGGCCATTTTCCCGCCGGAGGCTGACGGGCGCCACCAGGTATTCGAATTTGACGCCTTCTTCCTTCGCTTCGAAGATTTCTATTTTTTCGGCGGGGATTTCCGCTTCTGTTCGGCGGTAGAAGCAGGAAACGTCCTTGGAACCCAGACGTACGGAACTGCGCAGGCAGTCCATCGCGGTATTGCCGCCGCCTATCACGATGGTCTTGCCCGGATTTTCGCCTTTCCAGCCGGCGAGCGCCAGTTTCTCGAGGTACTGGATGCCCCCTATGGCCAAGTCCTCGCCCTCGACTCCCGCCGCGCTGGATTTCCAGGAACCTATGGTAATCGCCACGGCTCCGTATCCTTTTTTAAGCTCGTCAAGTGATAAATTCTTTCCAAGCTCCCTGTTGCCCTCGATGGCGATTCCGCCCATCTTGCCGAAATGGGCTATCTCCCGCTCGAGTATTGCCTTGGGCAGGCGGTATTCGGGTATGCCATAGCGCAGCATACCGCCGGGCTGCGGCATCTTGTCGAAAATGTCGCTGGCGATGCCGTTAAGCCTTAAAAAGTATGCGACGCTCAAGCCTGCCGGCCCTGCTCCCACGATCGCCGCTTTTTTTCCGTTGAGAGGCGGAAGATCCTCCATGTAGGTTTCGTAGTGCAGGTCCGCAGCCAGGCGCTTGAAGTCGTTGATGGCGAGCGCTTCCTCGTCCACCGCGTTTCGCCGGCAGTCTTTTTCGCAGAAGCGCGGACAGACCCGCCCGATGGACATGGGCAGGGGTATGCGCTCCTTGATTAGCTTGAGCGCCTCGAGGTGGCGCCCCTGCCTGCCCAGCGCGACATATTCCTCCACCTTGGCATGTGCCGGGCACGAGATGGTGCAGGGCGCTTCGCAGTCGCCCGTATGCTCGGAGAGGATGAGGTTGAGCGCCGTAATGCGCATGTCGCGAACTTCGGGGCTTTCGGATTCCAGCTGCATGCCTTCGGCCGCTTCCATCGCGCAGGAAGGCACGAAGCGCCCCGTTTTGGCGTCCTTGACGATGCATACGAAACAGGAAGTGGATTTGCTTATCAATGCGCTGGAGCAGAGCGTGGGTATCCGGATACCGTTGCGTTCCGCCACCTGCAGTATGGTTTCGCCTTTTTCGGCGCTATAGGCTTTGCCGTCTATGCTTATCGAGACACTCACCGGGAAGCTCCTTCCGCGCTGCTGAAAGCTGTTCCCTTTTCAACGCGGCTAATTGTATTTTTGGGGCACACCTCGATGCAGGAATTGCACCTGGTGCACAGCGCGTTATCGATTACAAAATCCTTGCTCACCGCTGCTACCGGGCAGTTTTTGATGCACAGCCCGCACTTGATGCAGTTTTCCTGGTGCACCATTATCTCGCACAGCTCGCTGCACTGGAGCGCCGGGCATTTCTTTTCCTTGACGTGGCTCTCGTACTCGTTCATGAAGTAGCGGAGCGTCGATATAACCGGGTTGGGAGCTGTCTGACCCAGCCCGCATAATGAACCTTTTATAACCTTTGGACCCAGATCGGTCAGAAACTCGATATCCCCGGCCGTGCCTTGCCCGTGCGTTATCTTCTCGAGGCGCTCGAGCATGCGCTTGGTGCCCACCCTGCAGAAGGTGCACTTTCCGCAGGATTCGCGCGCGGTAAACTCCAGAAAATAGCGCGCGGTCTCCACCATGCAGCGATCCTGCCCTATGACGATGAGGCCGCCGGAACCCATGATGGCTCCCAGGCTTTTAAGCGAGTCGTAATCCACGACGGCGTCGAATTTATCCGCGGGGATGCAGCCTCCCGACGGGCCGCCTATCTGCACCGCCTTGACAGATCCCGGTTCGGAACCGCCCACCTTGTAGACGATGTCCGCGATGGTAACCCCCATGGGAACTTCGGCCAGACCGGGGTATTTTACGTCGCCGGCCAGGGCGAAAAGCTTGGTGCCCTTGGAACCCGCGGTTCCCACCGACGCAAAGGCGGCGGAACCTTCCCGTAGAATGAGGGGCACGTTGCCGAAGGTCTCCACATTGTTTATGGCGGTTGGATAGCCGTGATACCCTGAGTCCGTGGGATAGGGCGGCCGGAAACGCGGAGTGCCTCTCTTGCCTTCCAGCGAGTGGATCATGGCCGTTTCCTCGCCGCAGACAAAGGCGCCAGCGCCTTCCTTGAGCTTAAACTGCACGCTGCGGCCGCCCAGTTTGTTGAAACCGTATTCGTATATCTGGTCTATCGCTATCTTGAGGTTCCTGATGGCCAGAGGATACTCGGCCCTGCAATAGATCGTAAGCATGGTCGCCCCGGTGGCCAGTGCGCCGATGAGCATGCCTTCAAGCACCTGGTGCGGCACCGACTCCATGAGGGAGCGGTCCATGAAGGCTCCGGGGTCGCCTTCGTCCGCATTGCAGATCAGAACTTTTTCGGCCGCCTCTTTTGCCGCCAGAAAACCCCACTTCGTTCCCGTGGGAAATCCTCCGCCGCCCCTGCCCCGCAGCCCGGAGGCTTTTATTTCGGCCAGGATGTCCGCCCCTGCCATGGCCAGAGCCTTCTTGAGGGCCACGTAGCCGCCATGCGCGATATATTCTTCTATGGAAGTCATGTCGATGCGGCCTGCCAGCGCGAGCACCTTGACGAGCTCGCGGCTTGCGCGTTCCTTCCGCTGTTCGAGGCGGCCTTCGTCCTTGAGGCCCAGGATTCGCTCCAGATGCCGTGCATCCGGGCGCACGCATGTGTAGATAAACGATCCGCCATCCGTTTCCACTTCCACGAGCGGCTCGGCATAACAATGTCCTATGCAACCGACCTCCACCACCGGGATCTCCCGCACTTCCGCCTTGAGGTAGGCGACCAGCTCGGTGGCTCCGGCGGCGATACCGCAGCTTCCCGCACCCACTTTGATGCGCTTTATCGTCATGACACACCCCCGGATACGCGGTAGCTTTTGATTATCTTGAGGATTCCCTTGCGGTCCAGGTTGCCGAAAACCTTCCCGTTGACGCTGATAACCGGCGCCAGGCTGCAGCAGCCCAGGCATGCCACCGATTCCAGGGAAAAAAGCCCTTCGCCGTCAGTCTGGCCGTTTTGAATATGCAGGTCTTCCGCTATCCAGCCCTGCACGAGGGACGAGCCCTTGATATGGCAGGCAGTGCCATCGCAGATCGATATCTTGAATTTGCCCGGTTTTATCCGTTTGAACTGGGCATAAAAACTCACCACGCCTTCCACTTCAACCGCTGCGATGCTAAAGTGACCGGCGATTTCCACGATTGTACCATCGGAAATAAAGCCTTCCACCGCTTGCGCAGACTGCAATGCTTTAATGAGATTGCTTCGATCCTTGTCAATATCCGCGAGCAGCTCAGATACGCAACTCATTGGTCCTCCTAAAATTTCACCACGCCGACTCTCCGGCCATATCGATATAATTAGCACTATTATTACCCAGCTTTGTCACTTGCGCAACAACTTTCTCTTCATTATTCTAGCATAGCGGAGAACAATAAATGAAATATCTGAAACCATGCAGGGCATGCCCCGGATTGGATCGCCTCTTATCGCACCTGTCCGCGTATCCCCGATGCCGCCCGACGCCTCCCGCGCTGGCAGGGAAATAGCCCGTGGAAATTTTCCGCGACAACGGTAAAAAAAACATGCGGTCGCGCATGTCGGGCTTGTCCGCCAGGCTTTTCCCCACGATTGGAAAAAAAATACTCGCCGCCAACATGATAGCGCTCTCTTTGCTTGCGCTGGTGGTTATTCTCTCGATGGCGCGCATGGAACTGGTGTCCAAAAGCATACAAGAAACCAGCGAAGGCATCGCCCTGCTGCAAGGGAATATGGAGGCCATAGATAAAAAAATCGTTTTGCTCCGAACCCAATCCGACATAAGCGCTGCCGCCGGCCTTTTGGAACTAATCGCCGAACAAAAATCCGTTTTCATCGACCCGTACATGGAGCTTATAGAAAACGCCGACAGGCGGGAACAACTCATCATAAGCCAGACCCAATTCCTGCTGGTCTTCTCGCTTGTCATCGCCGTATTGGCGAGCCTGTGGGTCAGCGCGCGAATTGCAAGATCCATAAGAAGGCCCCTCAACCAGGTAATGAAGGCCTCCGGTCAGATCGCCGACCGGGGAATCGCCACGCTTACCACGGGACTCCTGGAGCTGTCCAGGGGAAACACAAGCGCCTTCGAGGCAAGCCAGTGGCCGGAGATAGAAGTTCGCTCGGACGACGAGACGGGTACCATGGCGCGCGCCTTTAAGCGAATGGTAGCCAGCCTCAAACTGTCGGAAGACGCGTTCCTCACGCTGATCCGCTACGTCGACAAGACCGCCGCCATCGCTCACAGCGTAGCCGACGGGAACCTGGACGTGGAGATACTTCCCAAATCGGCCAACGACGTCCTGGGCAACGCCCTTCTTTCCATGCTCAAAAGCCTGCGTGAAGCAAAAATAACAATTACCAGGCAGATTTCCAGGCTTGATTCGCTGCATCACGCGGACAGCCTCATTACATCCGGTTTCGACCTCGAGTCCGCACTGTCGTACATCGTGCAGTGCGCAGCCTGCCAACCCGGAATTCTGGGGGCGGAAATAATAGAGCACAAGAACAGCGCCTACTCGCGCACCATCGGCTACGGCCGGCTGCCGGCGGCGGAAAATTCCTGCAAAGCCGCCGGCAGCTTTACCGAAGCGCAGACCACGGGCTTACTGGTAGGACTTGACGCGGGACCTTCCTTTCTTGCGGACGAAGCCAGCGGCTTTGACCCGGACAGCACGGAATACATAGCGCACGTACTGCAAAACGATTCCCGCTACCTCGGCGCATTCCAGGTATATGCAAAAAAAGGCAGCGATTCCGACACGCTCGCCTTTATGCGCACACTCGCGAGCCAGTCTGCCATAGCCATCGCCCATGTAAATTCCATGCGCAACCTCGAACAGCGAGTATCCGAGCGCACCGCCGAACTGGAAAGCCAGAAGGTTATAGCCGAAGAGGCTACCCGCGCTAAAAGCGCCTTCCTGGCTGCCATGAGCCACGAAATACGCACTCCGCTCAACGCGGTAATCGGCATGACGAGCCTGCTCATGGATACGGATTTAGACGCTAGGCAGGCGGAGTTCGCCGCCACGATACGCAGCGGCGGCGAGGACCTGCTCGTGCTTATCAACGATATCCTGGATTTTTCCAAGATCGAGGCAGGCAAACTGGATATGGAAGAAAAGCCTTTCTCCATACGGGAATGCATAGCCGCCTCCGCCGAGCTGCTGGCCGAAAAGGCGGCGCACAAGGGCATAGAAATAACGTACTGGATCGATGAGTCCGTACCCGTTTTCGCCGGCGGAGACGAGATGCGCATGCGACAGGTACTTAACAATCTCGTGGGCAACGCGGTAAAGTTCACCGATCGCGGCGAGGTGTCCATCAAGGCAGCCGCACAGGGGCGGAGGGACGGTGGGTTCACGCTTACCATAGAAGTACATGATACGGGAATAGGCATTCCGCCGGAAAAAATGGACAGGCTGTTCAAATCCTTCAGCCAGGTAGACGGTTCGACTACCAGGAAATACGGGGGAACGGGTTTGGGCTTGGTGATAGGCCTGCGCATTGCGCAGATCATGGGCGGGGGCATTTCGGCGTCCAGCAGCGGCAAACCCGGAGAAGGCTGCGTCTTTACGTTTACCCTCGTCGTGCGCCCGGCGACGGGAGCCAAGCCCGAATACCTTGACACAAGCCAGCCGAACCTGCGGGACAAACGCGTTCTTATCGTGGACGACAATGTGTCGAACCGGCGCATCCTGGGCCTGCAGGCCAAAGCCTGGGGAATGCTACCCACCGATTTCCAGAACCCCCACGACGCGCTGGCGGCACTCTCCGATGAGCGCAGGAAATTCGACCTGGCCATTCTGGACATGCACATGCCGCAGATGGACGGTATCGATCTTGCCCTTTCCATCAAGGCTTTGCCTTCGCACACGAGCATGCCCCTGATACTCCTTAGTTCCCTTGCCTATCCGGCCCCAGGAAAAAACCTTAAGCTGTTCGCGGACGTCCTGTCGAAACCGGCCCGTCCTTCAGCCTTGTATTCCTCGCTTCTCCTGGCGATGGGCCACGCGAGGGTCCCGGTTCGCCTTGACAGGCGCGCCAGGCATATTCCGGATATCGCCGAAGGCAATCCGCTGGATATACTCGTCGTGGACGACAACGGCATCAACCTCAAGGTCGCGGATCACATGCTGCGGAAATTCGGCTACCGGCCGGACAGTGCCGCTGACGGGATGGAAGCCGTCGAGCGTGCCGGTAAAAAGCATTTCGACCTCATTCTAATGGACATACAGATGCCCCGGATGGACGGCTACGAGGCCGCGCGCGCGATAAGGACGATTAGCCTGGCGCAGGGCACCGCCATCGTGGCCATGACCGCGGACGCCATGCGCGGCGACCGGGAAAAGAGCCTTGGGGCGGGGATGAACGATTACCTGTCCAAGCCTATCCGCCAGGAAGAACTGCAGAGGGTACTTGCGTCGATTCACCGAAACCCCACAATAATAAAATATAACGACAAGCAGGAAAAAGGCGCGCCGCAGGAGCTTGGCAAAAAACTCCATGCAAAAAACGCGGCAGTGGATTCGAAAATACTGGCCTCCTATTTCGAGGACATGGGCGGCGGCGCAGAAGAGCTGCTCCGCGACTTTCTCGAGGATGCCCCGCGATGTATTGCCGGGCTGCGCCTTGCCGGAGCCGGCAAGGATTCGGCTGAACTTAAGAAACAAGCCCATTCGCTTAAGGGAACTGCCTTGATTTTCGGCGCAATCACGACGGCGGCGCTGTGCGAAAGGATACAGACGCAGGAGTCGGCCGATCCGGCCAACCTGGTTCTTTGGGCAAAACTGGACGCGGATATACTGGATTTGATAGCAGAGCTCGAAAAAGCCTGCGCTGCGCTTGCGGTCGGTCTGCGAAGCTAGTGGACTCAAAGTCTCAATCGCCCAAAGCTTCCTGCAGCACGCGGTTTTTCCCCGCCTTCTTGGCTTTGTACATGCACTCGTCGGCGCGGGCGATGGCGGCGGGAAGCGAACCGGATTCCGGCCGCCTGAACGCCGAGCCGATGCTAGCCGTAACTTTAAAATAACCTTTCGGTGCGGAAACGGGACCGATTTCCCCGATGGATACCCGAATCCTGTCGGCCAGCAAAAAAAGCGTGGACTCGTCGCAGTCGACTATCAGCACCACGAATTCCTCGCCGCCCCAGCGGCACACGGTATCGTAGGGCCTGCACGAAATCTTAATCGCCTGCGCAACCTGCTGCAGCGTTTCGTCGCCGGCCCCGTGCCCGTAGGTATCGTTGACCAGCTTGAAGTCGTCGATGTCTATCATCAGCACGCCCATTCCGATGCCTGCCCTGTCCGCCCGGATGAATTCCGCTTCGACGTCGGGAACGAACGCATGCCGGTTAAAAACGCCGGTCAGCGCGTCGCGCAGAGCCATTTCCTTGAGACGCTGCTCCAGATCCAGGATTCGGGACGCGATCTTGAGGCGCGCCATGAGCTCTGCTTTGTCCAGCGGCTTGGCAATATAATCGTCGGCTCCCGATTCAAGCCCTTCAATCATGTTTTTGCGCGTATCCTTGGCGGAAAGCAGGATGACGTACATGTAGTCGGTAGAGGAGCGCCCGCGTATTTTCTGCACGAGTTCCGTGCCGCTCAAACCGGGCATCATCCAGTCGCTTATTACGATCCGGAAGTCACCCGACTCGATCATGGGCCAGGCGGCGTTCCCGTTTTTCGCCTCTGACACCTCGTGCCCGGCCTTGATTAAAAGCGTCAGCAGATATTTTCTCTGGATTGGGTCGTCTTCGACGATCAGAATTTTCACGAATGCCCCCGCAAATTATTTTCTTGCGCACGAAGTGCCTGTGAAGCATAAGCTCATTGCGCGCTGTTTTCAAGCACCCGCCATTGTGAACATGCTTGAAATCAATTATAGTCCATGGATGACAAGGAGTAGCCATGCCAGTACCGCTCAGCCCCGATAAATACGGCCAGCCTTCCATCTTTGCCCCGTCGGATTTCCTTGGCTACATGAAGCGCTCCAATCTTCTGCGCGATGGCGAAACGGCCCCCGAGGCGGTTATACTGTGTTACCAGAAGTCATTATTCGATTACGTCGTAAAAACCCACCCCGTACGATTTCACGATGGCTATTTCAAGAATCACATGGCGTTCCTCGAGGAAACCGGCGGTAGAATAGCGATAGCCGGCCATTTCGGAATCGGGGCGCCGGCGGCGGCGGTCATGCTGGAGGAGCTTATAGCCTTCGGGTCCAGGCGTTTCGTTTCGGCGGGAACCGCGGGCGGCTTGATACCCGGCCTGTACCCCGGCAGCCTCGTCGTGTGCACCGGCGCACTGCGCGACGACGGCGTGTCTTACCACTATGTGCCAGGCGGGGCTCCCGCCCTCCCCGACGAGACCTTGTGTCTGGCGCTTCAGCGCGCGCTGTCCGGACAGGGTATTCCGTTTACGCGCGGGCTCACCTGGACCACCGACGCCATTTACCGGGAGACGCAGCTGGAGCTTGAGGAACGGGTCGCCAAAGGCGCGGTGGTCGTGGAGATGGAGGCCAGCGCCTTGTTTACCGTAGCCCGATACCGTGAGGCCAAGCTCGCCGCCTGCTTCACTATAAGCGACTCGCTCGCCGAGCCCGAATGGAAACCCGAGTTCCTGTCGCTGGAAACGAGCGCCGGGCTGGAAACTTTATATCACGCTGCGCTGGAGGCGCTCGAGGCGTCCGATTGACGGGGAATTCCTGCCCGGCGAATCAGGCTCCCGCAGCCTGCCCCACGCATATCCGGTTCCTGCCCGCTCTTTTTGCGGCGTACAGCAGTTCGTCCGCCCGGGCTATCAAAGCTTCGCACGTATCCCGGGCTTCCAGGAACGCCAGGCCGCCGGAGATGGTTACATGCAGCCCGGGGTAGTCCCACGCCAGCACCTCTACCGAGAGCCTGACTTTTTCGGCGACCAGGCCGGCGCTTTCCGGCTCCGTGTACGGGAAGCACACCAGGAATTCCTCGCCGCCGCAGCGTCCAAGCCAGTCGGTCTCGCGTATGGACTCCCGGATTGCGGCTGCGATTTTTGTCAACACTTCGTCGCCCGCCTGGTGTCCGAAGGTGTCGTTTACATTCTTGAAAAAATCGATATCCAGCATCAGCGCGCCTACGGGAAAAGCGTGGCGTAAAGAAAGCTTAACAACTTCTTCCAGGCGCGCCATGATGAAGCGCCGGTTTGCGACTCCCGTCAGCGTGTCGGTTTCGGTCATGCGCTGGAGTTCGGCGTTTTTCTCCTCCAGTTCGCGCACCAGGTGCTGGATGCGCAGGTGCACGTTTACCCGCGCCAAAAGCTCTTCGCGAATAAAGGGCTTGGTCAGGTAATCCACACCGCCGGAATTGAAACCTTCTATTATATCTGCAGCCTCCGTTTTCGCGGTAAGGAAAATCACGGGAATGGATGCTGTAGCCTTCTGAGCTTTCAGCCGTTTGCACACCTCAAACCCGTCAAGGTCCGGCATCATGACGTCAAGGAGGATAAGGTCGGGCGGCGTGTCGAGAGCCATGTCCAGGGCTTGGATTCCGCCCGTTGCGATGGCCAGCCTGAATTCGCCCTCCAGTATCCCCGCAAGCAGCTTGATATTGGCCGGAGTGTCGTCGACCAGCAAAAGAAGCGGCCGTTCTTCGTCAATCATCCTGTGCTCCTCGCGAGTCGTCGTTCGAACCCGCAGGCAACAAAGATCTCAATTCAGCGAGGACCCGTTTCATGCCGGCAGTATCGTAATTATCAACCCTGTCTTTTAGCGAGGCAGCCCAATTTTGCAATGCGTCGTCCTTGAAGCGGAGCGCCAAGCCTTCCGCCGAGTTCGCCAGCGTACGGATTTCCTCGACGAATAGTTTCGACTGCAGCCTGTCGCACGCAGGTAGGATTTCACCTTCCATGATTCCCAGCATTTCTGGGTCGACACAGCAGATCAAATTCCGGGGCAGACTGCGGGCATAAGGATAAGAAACCTCATTTTTTACGGCTTTTTCTCCCAGGAGCGTGCCCATCAGATGCAGCAATTCCCGCCGGTCTATGGGCTTGCGCAGATACGCGTCAAATCCGGCCAGGCGCGCTTCTCGCTCAGCCTCGCCCAAGACGGACGCCGTAATGGCGATTACCGGAATCTTCGCGGTGGCAGAATTGTTTTTAAGGCGCCTCACCGTTTCGAAACCGTCCAGCAGCGGCATTCGAATATCCATAAGCACGATGTCGGGCGCTTCGATCCCCATGGCTTCAAGAGCTTCCGCCCCGTTTTTTACGGCCTTTACGGTGAGGCCGGGAAGGTCAAGCATTGCGACGAGCAGCTCCCTGTTGTAGCTAATGTCATCCGCGACAAGCACCCGGCAATCGGTAAATAAAAACTCGGCTCCCCCGCCTTGATCCGCACTTGAATCGCTTAATGCCAGAGCCGGCTCCGCATCGTCGAAATGCAGCGTAAAAAGCGATCCCGCTCCGGGCTCGCTTTTTACCGTCAGGGAGGCGTTCATCACATCCGCAAGCCGCCTGCTTATGGAAAGACCCAGTCCGGTTCCCCCGTATACCGCATGCACCTGCCCCGCCTGCTGCGTAAAAGGCTCGAAGATGAGTTCCTGCTGATCCGCCGGTATTCCTATGCCCGTGTCGCGCACGAAAAAGTCAAGGCACAGGCGGCATTGCGACTGCTCCGTTATTTCTTGGTTGTACGCCATGCCAAGGACTATTCCGCCAAGGTCGGTGAATTTTACGGCGTTGCCCACCAGATTAAACAATATCTGGCGCAGCCGTATTCCGTCCAGCAAAAATCCCTCGGGGACATCGGGAGAAATTTCCAGCGCGAATGTTAATCCTTTTTCACCGCATTTCCGGCTGAAGATCGACTCAACTTCTCCAAGCAGGCTTCTGACGTTAACCGCGGTCAGCGCAAGCTCGATTCCGCCCGCCTCTATCTTGGAAAGATCCAGTATGTCGTTTATCAGGGTAAGCAAAGTCTTGCCGCTGGCACGTATCGCCTGCAGGTATTCCTGCTGCCTGGAGTCCTCCACGAGCCTGCCCAGTATTTCCGAAAAGCCGAGTATCGCGTTCATGGGAGTGCGGATCTCGTGGCTCATGTTGGCGAGGAAATTGCTCTTGGCCGAATTGGCGGATTCCGCCGCTTCCTTGGCTTGGCGAAGCGCTTCTTCCATAGCCTTGCGGTCGGTAATATCGCGCGCAATCGCGAAGGCCAGTCCCTGCTCCAGCGACACCGACGTTCTCCACGACAGCCAGCGCCAACTTCCGTCCTTGCAGCGGTAGCGGTTGTCGAAGCCAGCGACGCTCATTCCGTCTGCCAATTTACCGGAGGCTTCACGGGTGGACGCAAGGTCGTCCGGGTGCACCAGTTCGTCATACGGTCGGCTCAAGAGCTCTTCGGCGGACCAGCCCAGCGTGGCGGTCCATGACGGTGAGACCTGCACAAAGTATCCCTTGAGGTTGGCGATGGCCACCATGTCCATGGCGGTCTCGAAGAAAAACTCCCGGTCGCGCGTCAGGTTTTTCTGCTCGCTTATGTCGTCGTAGACGCAGAGCAGACCCAGCGCCTCGTTATTCGAATCAAAGAGCGGTATCTTGCTCGTGCGCACGATGCGAGGGCTTTGGGCAACCGGGCGCAGGATTTCCTCAAACCCGATAAGCGGCCAACCGTCATCCAGTATGGATCGGTCGCTTCCCTGGTGGGGTAGCTGTTCTAGGTCCAGCCGCAATTCGGCATCAGTTTTACCGACTATGGCCTGCGGGCTTTCAAGCCCGGCATCGAGGGCAAAAATTCGGTTGCAGCCCAGGTACCGGCCTTCCTTGTCTTTCCAATATACCCGGCTGGGGATGGAATCGAGCACGAGTTCCAGCATTTTGCGGGTTTCGCGCAGCCTCAGGTTGGCGCTTTCAAAACTCGCGGTCCGTTCCGCCACCGTAGACTCCAGGTTGCGGTTCAGGTCGAATATCTGCCGCTCGATTTTTTTTCTCTCGCTGATGTCGACGATTACCCCTACCAGGCCGTCGACGTTTCCGTCCGCATCGGTATACGTCGCCTTGCTGAAGATGACTGACATGTGCCTGCCGTCCGCGGCCGTAAGCTCAGTCTCGAAAGTCTGAGTCCCCGGATGCGCAAACAATTCGGCATCCTTGGCTTTGTGAAACGCGGACGTCTCGGAATCGGCCAAATCGGGAACGGTTTTGCCGAGAACTTCCGACACGGGCCTGCCCCAAAAATCGGCAAGAGCCCTATTGCAGGCCAGGTACACGCCATGCCGGTTTTTACGGTACACGAGACTGGGCATCGTATCGATCCATACTTGCGTCAACTCGAAATTACCGTGCAGGGACTCAGCCATGGAATTGAATGACTCGGCCAGCACAGACATCTCGCGAGTTCCACCCACCGTGGAAACATGAGCGGCAAAATCCCCTTTTCCTATCCGTTCAGCTGCATGGCTCAAAGCGCTTATCGGGCGAATCAAGACCCTGCTTCCCAGGAATCCTGCCAGAGCCAGTACGGCCGTCAAAATTCCGAGCAGGCTCAATAATCCGCTTGTCAACTCGCGGTTTGTCTGACGCTCGATCAGTTCTTTGGAAAAACCGATTATTATCGAAAGTTGACCGTTGCTCTGCGGTACGGCGATGGTATGGTACAGCCGCGACTTGCCGTCGATTCCCGGTCCTTCCATGAAACGCGAATCGATGCCCGAGGCGGTTCCCCCTATGGCGGGCTGCGTCTTGCCGCGCCAGAGCGACGGATCGGGGATTCTGCTCAGGATTTTTTGCCCCGCATCCACGATCGCAATGGCTGCATCCGGAGGCAGCTCCGCCTGAGTGAGGATTTCGTCCAAAAACGAAAGCTTAATGGCAAGATAGACGGCAGCGAATGGGCCATCGGGTTTGGAGGAAGGCAAGGGCATCGCGAAATTTATGGTGGGCTTTTTCGTAAGCTTACCGATTTGAAAATCGCCCACCACGAAATCCCTTTGCTTTTGCAAGCGCAAATACCAAGGCTGGTCGCTGAAATTCATCGTACCGGTAGGGATCACGCTGGCGATGTTGACTCCATCCGGCAGCGCGATGGCGATATTGGCATACTCCGGATAATGTTCCGCCAGATCCACGAGCAGCGATCCCGTTTTAACGGGGTCAAGCTCCTGGATTTCCTTTATGTGCGCCAATGCGGTCAGAAGCTGCCTGGCCGAATTGATGACCGCCCCGACGCGGCTCGCGCTGAGCCTGCTCAGCTGCTCGGCTTCGCCGTACAGCTGGGCCAGACGTTCGCCTCTGTCATAGAGAATGTGGTATACGAGCATCCCGGACAGCGGCAAAATGGCCAGCGACAAAAGCAGGGACAAAATTGCTCGTATGCCAAACCGATTCTTGCGCATCGCTTTCACAGCTCGAATTGCAAGGTGGACCGCGTACCGTGATCGCCTTCAAACGCGACGGTACCGCCCAATTGCTCGCCCAGCATTTTTATGAGCACCAACCCGAACCCCGTCGCCTTGCCCAGGTCGAATCCGGGGGGGAGCCCCGCGCCGTCGTCCTTTACCACGAGGGTCACCATGTTTTCCGCCTTGGCGAGCGAAACGCCGATATGGCCGCTCTCCCTCCCGGCAAACGCGTATTTCATGATATTCGTAAGGAGTTCATTGATGATTATGCCCAAGGGGAACAACAGTTTCGATGACAAGTCAAAATCCCCGATTTGCCTGTCGCAGCTTATTTTCAGGCTTCGGGGAAACAAACCCACGATCGCGTCTATCAGGCTCTCCGTATATTTTTTTACCGAAACATCCCGGTAGTCGTCGCCTATCAGGAGTTTGTCGTAAATGAGGCGGATACTCGTAACCCGTCCCAGCGCATCCTTGAGCGCCGCCACCGCTTCGGGATTCCGGGTTTCTCCGCATTGCATTCCAAGGAGGGATTCGATGGCGCATAGATTGTTCTTTATCCGGTGATGCGTCTCCTTGAGCAAAGTCTTCTTTTCTTCCAGTAGTTTCAAGATCTCTTCTTCGTGAAGCATGCGCGCGTTTATATCGTTGATGACCGGCAGGAAATACAAGGGCTTTCCAAGGCCGTCCCGCACGAGGGATATGCTCACCTCTCCCCAGGTGGTGCCGCCGTCCTTCCGCCGATAGCGTTTCTGGAAGCGCGCGGATTCTATCGTGCCCTCCACCAAGGATGCGAGCGCCTCCATGCCTATCTCCCGATCCTCGGGATAGGTGATGTCCGCGATGCTTTTGCCGATGAGTTCGGACTGGGCATACCCGATAAACTCGCAGAATGCCTGGTTGCACCGTATAAAGCGCTTGTCCATTCCCACTATCACCGACCCGACCGAAGAATGGTCGAAAATGCTGCGGAAGCGGGCCAGATTCTCCTCGAGCTCGCCCTCCAGGCGGTTTCTGTCGCTGATATCGCGAAACACCGCTTTATACGAGCCATCGGGGAGTTTTACGGATTGCATTTCCACCGCCAGGACCGACCCGTCGGCGCGGGCGATTTCCCGATTGGAAACAACCGTTTCGCCTTTGTCCAAAAGGTCGAAACGCAAGGGCTTTTTCTCGAGGCTGCCGGCGGAAAACGGCATTGCCCGAATGTGCTTTCCGAGAATATCCTCTTTGGCCAAGCCTAGAATAGCGCACATGCTGGCGTTCGCGTCGGTACAGATGCCGCCAGGCGAGCCGAGCAGTATTCCGTCCACCGCGTTTTCAAAAATCGACGCATAGCGGCGCTCGCTTTGCACTTTGGCTTCCTCCGCCTTTTTCAGCGCGGTGATATCCAGGAAGGTGGATACCATTTTGTTCTGAGCCGTCTGGAAAGCCACCACATAAAACGCGCCGCGGATTTTATCGTCCGCGTAATCGATCTGCTCCGTCTGCCACTGCCTTCCGGTTCCGGCCACTTCTCGATATCGCGTCGGAACCTCGGTCGCGGCGAGCGGAGGGAAGGCCTCCTCTATCGTCTTGCCCACGAAAAGGGAATGATCGACTCCCAATATCCTGTCCGCCTCGGGATTCCCTGCGGCGAATACGAGGCGCCCGTCTTCGAGCAGTTCATACTGGTGCATTCCCATGGGAGAAGCTTCTATGATGCTGCGATAGCCGAACTCGCTTTTCTGCAATGCCGACTCGATCTTTTTCCGGGCGCTGACGTCGTAGGCGGTTCCTCGGGTCCCCATTACGGTTCCCGTCTTTCCGACAATGGATTTAGCGTTGAACACGAGGTATATATCCTCCCCGGTTTTTGAAAGGTGAACCGTTTCGTAACCGGAGACGATATCGCCGGTCAACAGGCTGGAAAAGCGCAGGATATCCTTTTCTGCCTGGCCGGCAGTCTGAAATTCGCTGAATTTCCTTCCGAGCATCTCCTCCAACCTGTAGCCGAAAACCTGTTCCCAAGCAGGATTCAGGTAGGTATAGCGGCCTTCCAGGTCGCATTGCCAGATTAAGTCCTGGGAGGTTTCCACAAGATCGCGGTAGAGCGCATAGTTATGCTCCATCTTTTCGCGTGCGTTAAACAATTTGAAAGCCATTTTTATGGATGCATCCAAGATAATGGCTTCATCGGTCTTTACGATATAGCCATAGGAGGTTATGGCATCCGTTTTTTCGACGATCTCTTTTTCCCGGTGGGAAGACATGAATACTATGGGCAGATCCTGTTTTTCCAGTATGCTGCGCGCAGCAGCCGTGCCGTCCATCCCCTCGCCAAGATCGATATCCATTAAAACAAGGCTGATTTCGGAGGATTTTTCGATTATTTCGACGGCATCCTCGCCGCTCCTGGCTATTGTCACGGAATAGCCCAGGCGTTCCAGGGATTTTTTTTCGGACAGGGCTATCAAAGCCTCATCCTCTACGAGAAGAATGGTTTTTTGTTCGCGTCCTTCCATGGGATCTCCTTGCCCCTGATTCGCGGATTACCTGCGGAGTTTTGCCACTGTATCCTAAAGTGTAAAACGTTTAGCGCACAATTACAAGAAAAAACCTGTGGCAAAATAGTGCAAGCCCGCGGTCATCTCCGGAAAAACCGCCGTAAGCATCCGGTTCAACACTACTCGGGCTTTTCCTTCCGCCATGGCTTCCACGAGCTTGTGGTAGTAATAGGGAGAAGCCTCGAAACGTTTCTCCTTTATTGCCGTTGCAACCACTTCATCGAAGATTTTACGTCCCGATTTTTTTGCGGATTCCATGAATCCATCGATGCGTCCATCTTCTTCCGATTTTTTAAGCACAATGGCGGCAGCGAGGCTGCCATAGGTATATTCGACGATACGCGGCAAATCCAGAGTCGATGCGCAGCAATCCATGAGCTTGAGGAGCAGCTTGCGGTCATGGCGCATTTTTTCGGGAACCGCCGCGTTCCAGGCAGCGATTATCGGCTGCGGCGATACTTTCTTGGCCGCAAAGGCGGCAAAGCGTTTTTCCGCAGCCGGCTCAGGCCTCACGAAATACGACCAGCCGTCCAGCGCCGAAAAAGCCTTTTTGGTATCCAAGTATCCCAGCAATCGGTATTCATCCAGGAATTTCCGCTTAAAGTCGAACTCGCTTCCCATCCGGATGGAGTTCTTCACATAAACGGTCCTGGCACCGGCCACGTCCGCGTGCTTGACGATCCCCGCCCCCGATATGTCAAGCACGATAATATTTTTATAACCACGCTTTCTGGCCATGTCGTAGGGAACGTTGTCGGAAAGCCCTCCGTCCAGGTATTTTTTGCCGTCTATCTGCGACATCGCAAAGCCGGGAAACGCGGAACTCGCCATGAGGTAATCGATAATCGTACCGCGCTCCATGGATTCCAGGAATACTTCGCTCGGCGCCAAATCAGCCGCGCTAACCGTTACCACGCCCAGGTCGTTGCCTGTTTTTCGCAAGGCGGCTTCGTCGATGACGCTCTCCAGGGTCCTGCGCAAAGGGGAAGTATCGAGACCCTTACCCTCGGTAATTATCTTGAGGATGCTCCCCAGCGCATCGTTTCCAAGTTTAAGCTCGCCGTTTTCGGTAAGGGAGGGGGGCAGCTTGAGTATCGTATCCACGGTAATCGTGTCCCCTATTTTTTCAAGCTCCGCGAACGCGCCCTGCGCCAGGAAACCCGCCACGATCGCGCCTATGGAATTGCCTATGAACGCGTTTACGGGAATCCCCAGTTCCCGCAATGCCTTCCACGCACCGATGTGATACACTCCCTTGGCTCCACCGCCGCCCAGCACCAGGCAATAAGCGTCGTTTTTTGCACCCATGATTCCCTCCCATCGGCAGTAATTGTATGCTATAATCATGACGTTTACCACGAAGATTTTTATATTCGTGCAAACCTACACATACGAGAAAGGCAGGAATCGACAGCCATGGAAAAAAAATCAGGCGGCTTCAACAAATATCTGGGGCTTACCTTCCTTATAGGATTCGGCTTCTTTACCATGGGTCTCATGGACATCCTCTACGATACCTATGTGCCCATATTCCTGGGAAAGTATATCGGCAAAAACTGGATCGTGGGCGGGCTCATGACCCTGGACAACATCCTGGCCGTCTTGCTTATCCCGTTCGTATCCCTGTGGTCCGACAACACGCGCACTAAAATCGGCAGACGCATGCCCTTCATCATTACGCTTTTGCCGCTTGCCGCAATTTGTTTCTCCCTCATACCCTATGCCGCGTTCCAGTCCATCGGGGCGCTGCTCCTCGTGGTGTTCGGTCTCAACCTATTCAAGCAATCGGCCCGCGGCCCTATCGTTGCCCTCATGCCGGACACGATTCCGGGGCAATTCCGCTCGGAAGCCAACGGCGTCATAAACACGATGGGCGCACTGGGAGCCATCATCAGCACCCTGGGTCTGGCCAAGCTCATGGATTTGGACACCGTACTGCCTTTCTTCGGCAGGACCAAGGACACCATACCCTTCCCCATCGCCGGCATATTCGTCGTGATCGCCACGATACTCGTTTTCGCATTCGTGCGGGAGCGCAACCTGAACAGCGAAGCAAAGGAAGCAAAAGTCTCGCTGCTAAAATCCCTCAAGGCAATCGCAGGCGAGAAGGATAAATCAGCGCTATGGATTCTCATCGCCCTATTCTTCTGGTTCCTTGGCTATCAAGGGATACTCCCTTTCCTTGGCAAACTGTGCAGGGAAGTTTTTGAAATCCAGCAGAACAGCAAGGCAGCGCTTCCCGCGTCGGCCGTCGCCATAGCCCAGACGCTCTTCGCGATACCCGCCGGATATTTTGCCCACCGGATAGGCAGGAAAAAAGCGATCAGGGCTTCTCTATTGATAATAGCGATTCTCCTTGGCTGCGTGGCTTTCCTTTCCAGCCCCCTGGCAGGCTTCCTCGGGATAGGCCTGCGCTTCAACATTCTCCTCGGTCTCATGTTCGCATTCGGAATTTTCTGGATTACCATCATCACCAATTCATTCCCCATGCTGTGGCAGATGGCTACGTTCGGGTCAATCGGCCTTTACACCGGCCTTTACTATACCTTCAGCCAGAGCGCCGCAATTGCGTCGCCGCCGCTGACAGGAAAGATAATCGATACCGTAGGCTATCCGGGGATATTCATCTTCGCCGCACTATGCATGATGGCGGCATTCTTCGTCATGGCTAAAGTAACCAGCGGCGAACCTGCCGACGATCCGGCGAAGACTTCAAATTGATGGAATTGTTTACGCGCGCGATAGCTTCCCTCATGGACTCCTACGAGACAACCGGCGGCATCAACCGGCGCACTGGCAAGAACCTGCCGTCCAAGGAAGCCGTCCAGGCAATCGTGGTGGACCTGGAGACGCTCGCGTTTCCGGGTTACCGCCGCGAGGACGGCATAGACGATACCAACGCAGCCTTCGTGATCGGAGAACTCGCCAACCGTACCGCGCGCGCCATGGTGGCCGAAACGGCAAAAAGCCTCGATTACGCATATAGGCTCAAAAACGAAAAAGGCTGCCCCGCCGCCTGCCATCTGGAGGCCGACGAGATCGTGCAGGAATTCTTCGAGTCGATACCGGGAATCCGCGCGCGCCTCATGCTGGACGTACAGGCAGCCTGGGAAGGCGACCCCGCGGCCAAGTCCATCGAGGAAGTTATACTTTCTTACCCCGGCTTGGAAGCCATCACCGTGCACCGCTTCGCCAACAGCCTGTGGAAATCCGGCGTTCCCCTCATCCCCCGCATGATGAGCGAGTACGTGCACGCGCGCACCGGAATCGACATACACCCCGGCGCGACCATCGGCGACAAATTCTTCATAGACCACGGCACCGGCGTGGTAATCGGCGAAACCACGGTAATCGGCAGCAACGTAAAGGTATACCAGGGCGTAACACTGGGCGCGCTCAGCGTCCGCAAAAACAAGAGCGAAGCCAAGCGCCACCCCACCATCGAGGATGGCGTTACCATCTACTCAGGCGCTACCATCCTTGGCGGCGAAACAATAATAGGCCGCGACTCGATAATCGGAGGCAACGTGTGGCTTACATCATCGCTTCCTCCGGAGTCGCGCGTGTACATGCCCCAAGGCGACTTTGTGTTATCGAGGAAGGAAGAAAAACACCATCATCATCGCAAAGAGCAATAAACAGCGGCGGATGAACTTTCTTTATAGCTGGCTGACGGGGTCCTGTCGTAACAAAAACACATCGCGCAGGGCGATGTGTTTTTTTACGCCACCCCGCAAGCCGCCTGTAATACGACAAGCATGAGACTTGGTTATATGAACCGCGCCGGAGATGTTTTTCCCACCTCGATATCGGGGTGTTGGAGGGAAGAAATACTACGGTGCAACACGGGTGATACAGCGGCGGATCAACTTTTTTTATAGTTGAGGTACGGGGTCCTGTCGTAACAAAAACACATCGCGTAGGGCGATGTGTTTTTTTACGCCACCCCGCAAGCCGCCTGTAATACGACAAGCATGCGACTTGATTATATCGTTTTGCGCCGAGGGTGTTCTTCCTACCTCGATATCGGGGTGTTGGAGGGAAGAAATACTACGGTGCAACACGGGTGATACAGCGGCGGATGAACTTTACAGCTTACTGCTCCGCGTGTAAAAAGGATTTAAAACCACCGGTCGCATTGCGGCGCAAGACGATATAACCGGTTCGCCGATACTTTTATTCCAGGCGGCCGCGGGGTGGCGCGTAAAACAACAGCGCCGACGGCCCTGTTGTTTTTATGCGACAGGATCCCGTCCGCAAAATTATAAAAAAGTTCATCCGCCGCAGCTTCTTATCTTCTACTTGCCCCGCCGTTTACAACAGTTTTTATTTCTTGAACATGATTATGGGACCTTCCCTGTACTCCCGAATCTTGCGGAAGTAGGCTTCTTCCTCGATCTTGACTTGTTCCATCACGAAGCCTTTTATTCGTTTGAGGAGCACCTTGCCGGTGCGTACGAAAAAAAATATCTTCCGGGGAAGGATGCCGCCGGTACGGGCCGGTTGGCAGCGATGCGGGCAATCAAGCGGGCTTTGGACCCGAACGGGATCATGAATCCGGGGGCAGTGATCGAGATTTGACGTCGATTGGCCGGACGTGTTGCAGTGCAGCAAGCCCGGGTGGTTGAGCGTAAAATGTGTGTGCACTAGGCGTGCACAAAGCGTGCACCGGGCGTGCATACGATTTGGACTGCATCCCGGCGGCAAAAAGGGGTAATTTGCATTGATTTGTGCTGCACGTGCGAATGGATTTGCCGAGTTACTGTACTGACCGGTCAGTCAGTTTTTGCATCGACAGGCTCTTATTTCCTAGCCTGACCCACCGCTGCAAGA
>JANNSO010000064.1:0-81362 GCA_031402655.1 Spirochaetota bacterium
CAAACTGGTCCGCGCCGAAGATATTCAGGGGCACGGGCAGGTCTCCTTCTTCTCCGCTCAAAACCGCCCCGGGTCCGAGGCCGAACAGATGCAGGTCGCCGGGGATGAATCCCAGGACCATGTACGGCGAACCCTTCACGAAAAAGCGCAGCCTGAACGGGGTTTCGGCATCTTCGCGGTACTCGAGCCGGAAGGTATCCGGATTCCTCGACTGGCTTTTGGCGTACACGAAGGGTCCGATGAAGTTTCCCCCGTGGACCCAGCGAACACGGGAGGGAGCGGCGTACGCAGCCAGCTCGTTGTCGTCCTTCATCCCGTACGGCGCGATGAAGTCGGCGAAAACGGCGCAAAGGTAGAGCACGGCCAGGCATGCGAGTCCCAAGCGCCCGAGCTTGTGCTTCATGAACGAGGAGAGCTTCCTGTTGCCGCTGTTATGTTTTTTTTTCATGTCGAGGCTCCTGTCAGCTCATCCGTATCCGGGGGTCGAGGAAGGCGAGCGCAATGTCCGAAAGGAGGCTCCCGATCTGCGTAACAAAGGCGATAAACATGAGAAACGCCATGATAAGGTATTGGTCGCTGTTGAGCAAAGCCTCGTAAAAGAATGGTCCGATGGTGGGCAGGCCTATAACGATGGACGCGGTTATGGTGCCCGAAAAAACCTCGGGCAGCTGCATGCCGGCTATGCTTATCATCGGGTTTATTGCGTTTTTGAGTATATGTCCCCGTACCTTGGATTCCTTGAGTCCGCGCGCTCGAAGCGCTTCCACATACGGCGCTCCCGATGCGTCCAGGTAGTTGCCGCGCATCACGCGCATAAGGGAGGCCACTCCCGCCGAACCGATTACCACGACCGGGACCCAGATATGCTTGGCGAGATCCCACAATTTTCCGGCGGACCACGGCGCCGCGGTGTAGGCGCTCGAGAAAAGACCGCCGACGCTCTTGGAACCGCCCAGTACCAGGAGGAACATGATGAGTATAGCAAGGAAGAAATCAGGCACGGATAAGCCGAAAAAAGCGGCGCCCGTCAAGGAATAATCACCGATGCTCCGCGGCCTCGTCGCCGAATATACGCCAAGGGGTATGGCAAGTATCCACTGGTAGAGTATGGCCAGCACGGCTATGGCTATGGTCCACCCCATGCGCTCGGAAATCAGGTCCCATACCGGCCTCCGCGAGGCGAACGACCAGCCGAAATCTCCGCGGAATACGATACCGCCTATCCACATGAAGTAGCGCTCCACCGGGTTCTTGTCCAGGCCGTACTCGAGGCGTATCGTCTCGATCTGTTCCCTGGTTATGTCGGGATTGGAAAGAAACTGGCTGACGTAATCGCCTGGCTGCAGTTCCACCACGGTAAAGCAGATGACGGAAACTACGAGCATCATGGGAATCATGATGAGTATCCGCCGCACGATGAAGGACCACATGGCTTTCTCCTCGGTGAAAAGGCCTGCCTCAAGCCGGCAGACCTTTTTTGTAGCGCTTTATTTCTTGAAGAAAACGGTGTAGGGCGAGTAGACGATGAGTCCTTGCGGGTTCTGGTAGAAATTGCCGACGTTCTTGCTGGCTCCATACAGGTTCATGCCCTTGCAGACGAATATAATCGGGATTTCCTCGGCGTAGATAGCCTGGTGGCGGTCGTAGAGCGCCTTGCGCTTGGCCTGATCCATCTCTACCGCGCCCTGGGCGAAAATGTCGTACAGTTCCTTTTCCCACGGGTACATTTCCGCGAATACGGGCTTGCTGTCCGCATCTTTGGTGGATATGTGCCAATAATACAGATTGCCGGTGGGCTGGTAGATTCCCAGGCGCAGGTGCGGGTCGGGCTGGTTGCCGAAGGCGCGGATGCACATGTCGAAGGTACCGGAGTTTATCTTCTCGCCGAACAGTTTGTCGTCTACAGACTGCATCTCGAGCTTTACTCCCAGCTTCTTGAGACTCTCGCTCAAAAGCATCGCGGTTTCCACGTGTTCCTTCGTTCCACCCACGGTAAGTACGATTTCCAGGGGCTTGCCGTCGCTGCGGTCAAGCCAGCCGTCGGCGTTGGCGTCCTTGAGTCCCATGCCGGAAAGCAGGGTTGCGGCGATCTTGGTATCGTAGACGCGGCGAATCTTCTCGATGGCCGGATTGTAGAAAGCCTTGTTGGAAGGCAGGATGGGGCTGCCGCCGAGTACGGCCAGCCCGGAATAGACCTGTTCGATAACTTTCTTGCGGTCTAGGGCGCGTTCCACCGCCATGCGGAATTCCTTGGTGCGGAATATTTTTTGGAGCACGGGGTCTTTGGAGTCAAAGTTGAATGCTATGTGCATCGGCGACGGAGTGGGTTTGGTGGGCTCGGTGCGGAAAATAACGTAGGGCGCGCCTTTGAGTTCCTTCTCCTTGAGGCCGGGGAACTGCGCTGCCGAGATTCCGTCGGGATAGGTGATTTCGCCGGACTCGAATTTGAGCATTGCGGCTTCGTTATCCTTTACCAGGGCAAACTCCAGGAAGTCGGCGTAGGGCAGCGAGTTGCCCATGGAGTCCACTCGCCACGAATACGGGTTGCGCTTGAGCACGACGCGCTGGTCCACGATGTACTTGTCCAGCACGAACGCGCCGGTTCCCACGATCTGGGTAAGGTCGGAGTTTGTGGTCCAGGGATTGTTCACCGAGCTCATGTCGTCTTTGTTGATGAGGCTCTCGAGCTTGTGCTTGGGAGTCATGAGCACGAAGGTAAGCGATGTGAACAGAGTCCCCACCGGTCTTGCCATGGTCACCTTTACCGTGCGGTCGTCGATCTTGGACCACTCGAAGGGCTTGCCGTCCACCATGAACACGGTTACCTGGTTGCCCAGGGCGTTCTTGTTCTGCACGAAATAGTTCATGGTAAAAATCACGTCGTCGGCGGTAAACGGCTTGCCATCCGACCATTTTACGTCGCGAAGCTTGAAGATTACGCTGTTGCCTTCGATCTTCCAGCTGGTGGCCAGACCCGGTTCGAGCGCGTTGTTAACCGGGTTCATCTCCACGAGGCGGTCGAGAGCCTGCTGCTGGATGGTGTAGGTGTTGTTGTCGCCCAGCACACCGTAATAATTGAAAGTCTGGGGCGCTCCGGGCAGCCTGAGCGTTACGGTACCGCCGCGGTTGGGCGCTTTGTCCAGGGTAAGTTGCGTGTCCACGACCTTGGCTTCCTTGGTCTGGACCGTAAGCTTCGCTTTTGCCGCAGGAGTTATTTGACCTGCGCTTTGGGCAAAAACGAAACCGCATGCGAGCACGGCCATGGTACAAACGACGGCCATTCTGAATTGCTTCATTCTTTTCCTCCTTGATGTTCTTGCGGCGATTCCGGCTTGGCCTGCCGGAAATCACCTGTTCATTCTATGCGCGGAAACGCCTGAACGGGGCAAATTCCACGCGCATTGCTGACTTTACATAAAAACTCCGCGACTGCCTCCGCGGACAGGTCGGTGTACTCGTATGCGCACGAGATTCCCGAAACCGCTCCCTTGCAGATCGCTTGGACGAGCGCCGCGTCGTAGGGGCTGCGCATCGAAACGCAGAACAGCTCGATTCCCCGCCGCGCGCACTCCGCCGCCACTCCAGCCAAAAAAACCGCCTGAGCCGGATGCTTGCCCAGGGCATAAACACCTAGCGCCACCGGTCCCTCGATTATCGATGCAAGGCAGGCAGCCAGCGCTGAATCGTCGGGGTCCAGCCCTATGCACATCGATTTTATTTGGGGATTCCGGGAAGCAAGAAATGATGCTACCGTCTGGCGCGGCCGGCCAGCATCCTCGACGCCTGTCTGAACCTCGGGAAGCATGTCTATATAGTTTCCACCACCGGCCAGCGGCCCCCCATTCCTGCCGCGCAGAACGCTTATCGATGCGTCGGCCACCCTGGCGGCCAAAGCGACGGAGGAGGCTTTTCTAAGCCCGCCGAGCGAGGCGGCATCGTAGGCGCATAGGGCGCCGATTCCGGCTTTGGCTTCCAGTATCCTGCATAGCGACTCGTCGATACGGGATTCGGAAATCGTTCCGTCGCGCACCGCGGCAACGAGGGAGTCGAACGCCTCGTTTTGGACGGAAGCGCTGTGGCTCAGGCACAGGATATCCGCCCCGGCAAGCACAGCCCGAACCGCCAGATTATCGAAGCGCCCCTGGACCGCGTGCATTTCCAGGCAGTCGGTGATGATGAGTCCCCGGAATCCGAGGCGTTCACGAAGCAGCCCGCCAAGTATGCGCGCCGATAAGGTAGCGGGAATTCCCTCGGGCTCCACTGCGGGGAACACAAGATGGGCGCTCATTATGGCGGCGATTCCTTCTTTTATAAGCCGCTTGAAGGGAACGAGCTCCACGGTATCCAGACGATCGGGACTGACATCCACCACGGGCAATCCGAGGTGCGAATCCACGGTGGTATCGCCATGGCCGGGGAAATGCTTGGCCGTTGCGAGCATTCCGGCTGAGGCAAGACCCCGTGCAAAAGCCGCGGAAAGCTCCGCCACCTTCTGAGGATTCTCGCCGTAACTGCGTACCCCGATAACGGGATTCTCCGGATTTACGTTGATGTCCGCTACCGGCGCCAGATTCATGTTGATACCCAGGGCCATGAGCTCCGTGCCGCTTATCAAACCCAGGCGTTCCACATCCGCAAGGCCTATTTCCCCGGCATTGAACGCAGCTGCGATGGCCATGGCGCCGGGAATCAAGGTCATTCCCTGGGCGACTCTGGCTACCGTGCCTCCCTCTTGGTCGACGGCTATAAGCGGCCGTATTCCGGTAATTTCCGTCATCATGGTATTGATCTTTCGGGATTGTTCCATCATAAACGAAGGAGAGCCTGAGTTCCTGGAGAATAAAATGATATTGCCGAATGGACGCTGCGAAAGGATTCCACCGAGCATGGCGAAGCCTTCCTGGCCACCCGGATATCCAATGAGAAGCATTTGCCCTATCTTTTTTTCGAGGCTTATTGTCCCTACCTCGGCTACGCTGGATGACATGACCATAGTATCACCCCATTTTGAAAATTGCGCAACAAAATTTTAAAATAAATTTGCAATTTTTAAAATAATATTCCATTTTCTTAAAACCTGTGTTACACTAAAATCGGTGGAAAAAAATTTGGAGGAATCATGACGAGTGGAATCGCATTACTCAAGGAAATCCAGCCTTCCTGCACCGAGGCAGAACGCAAAATCGCAGACCACCTTATCAAGAATCCCAAGACCGCCGTTTTTTGCACCATAGCCGAACTCGCAAACCAAGCAAAGAGCAATCCGTCCGCCGCGATCAGGCTCTGCAAACGCGCAGGCTTATCGGGTTATCGCGAATTGCAGATACTGCTTACGAAGGACATTTACGCACAGGCGGGAGCGGAGGAACCGCAACAGACGATAGAGCTGGATTCAAACCTTACCGTGGACGCCATAGCCCGTACGGTAATCGCCAAAACCACGGACGCCATCGAGCGGGTTCTCTCCCTCGTCAATCCTGCCGCAATCGAATCCGCCGCGTCAAAAATCCTGGGCTCTCGCTCGGTTACCGTTCTTGGCTCGGGGGCATCGGGCAACGTAGCCTACGATTTTTTCCAGAAACTTACGCGCATCGGCATCGTATGCAGCTTTTCATTCGACCCCGGCGTACAGACGAGCATCGCATGCGGACTAGAACAGGGCGATGTGGCAGTAGCGTTCTCCTATTCGGGAAGAACCATCACGACCAACGCCAGCGCCCGCGAAGCCAAGCGCTCCAGGGCGGAACTCATATCCATTACCGGCGTGGGCAACAGCCCGCTGGAAAAAATATCGGACATCGTGCTGCAGGTACCCAATACGGAACCACTTATGCGGACGGGAGCCTCGCTCTCTCGCGCCACCCAACTCGTTCTCGTGGATATCCTCTATACAACCATCGTCTGCCGCAGCATCAAAAAATCGATTCCGCGCATCGAGCGAAGCATGAAGGCGGTGCACGACAAGGCTAACATCGAGGAAGGGAAATCGAAAAAATCATGAAACCTTCAATTATCATCGCCGATCCGGCAAAAATACTCGGAGAGCTGCTGGGGCTTTGGGCCGAATGCTTCGGCGACGACTTCCCCCTGGACGAGAGGCTCCTTTCGCAGCAGCTTGCGTTGGATACGGATCCACGCAAGCTTTTTATAACACGAGCCGACGACGATTCCCTTTCTGGAGCATTGCTCGCTAAACGCGTCGCGCGCGCGCCTTTAGGAGGCGAAGCCCCGTCGATCGGCAATGTTTCCTTTATAATGGTGGCACAAAACCATCGGCGCAAGGGACTGGGCTCCCGCCTTTTCGCCGAAGCCGCCGCATGGCTTGGCTCATCCGGCGCCGCGGAAATCCGCCTGGGCCGCGACACCTACCATCTTTTTCCCGGTATGCCGACCACAGGGACGCAGGACTATTTTGCTATCGCGGCTTTCGCCGCGAAGCAAGGTTTTTTACCGGAGCGCGAAGAATTCGACCTCATAGCCGACCTGTCCGCACTGGATCTGGATGCGCTGGCGGTCGGAACGCGAAAACCCGTGGGCTATTCCTTCGTGCCCTACAGCAGGGAACTCGACGCGTCCATGCGCCTGTTCTTCGAGAGGAATTTCCCCGGCCGATGGTACGGCGAAGTCCTCGAAGCCCTGGAAGCCGGGATGAGAAGCGAGGATTTTTTCCTTGCCGTCGATTCGGAAGGCGCCGTCCGGGGATTCTCGCGAATCTACACGGAAGAAAGCACGGTACTCGGACCTGGACTCTACTGGCGCAAAGCCATGGGAAAAAATCCCGGCGGCCTGGGCCCTATCGGTATAGACCAAAGCCTTCGCGGCAACGGCCTTGGTCTGGCCTTATTGCATTTTTGCCTTGGAGAACTCAAATCGCGGGGTGTCGGAACCATGGTAATCGACTGGACCGACCTGGTCGGTTTTTATGCAAAGATGGGCTTTGCGGTATGGAAAGCCTACAGGCTCATGAGTCGAACACAGGACAGGACATGAACATCGACTTATCCGGCCTTACCACCGAGAGGGAAAACCCCGTGAGCAGCGACATCGATTCTAAGTCGACGATGGAGGTGCTCACCATCATCAACAGGGAAGACAAAAAAGTAGCCTTCTCCGTGGAAAAATGCATACCCAACATGGCCGCTCTTGTGGAGGACGTCGTGGCGTCTTTCAGAAAAGGCGGCAAGCTCGTCTACGTCGGAGCGGGAACCTCGGGCAGGCTGGGTGTGCTGGACGCATCCGAATGCCCGCCTACGTTCGGAACTCCGCCGGAAATGGTGCAGGGGCTTATCGCGGGAGGACTCGACGCGCTGGTGCGTTCCGTGGAATGGGCGGAAGATAAAGTGGACCAGGGTGTGGCGGATCTCGAGGCGATACGTTTCGGCAAGGATGATGTGCTGGTAGGCATTACAGCGTCGGGCCAGGCTCCCTACGTCCTGGGAGCCCTCGAATACGCGCGCAGGCTCGGTGCAAAGGTAGGAGCGGTTTCTTGCAACCAGAATTCGGAAACCTTCAAATTCGCCCACCATGTCATCTTCGTGGACGTCGGCCCCGAGGTGCTTACCGGGTCAACCCGCATGAAATCGGGAACCGCGCAAAAACTCGTGCTCAACATGATTACCACCACCGCGATGATCCGCATCGGCAAGGTATACAAGAACCTGATGATCGACCTTACGCCCGTAAACAAGAAACTCGTGGAGCGTTCCAAGAACCTGATAATGCGCGCCACCGACTGCAACCGGGAAACGGCAGAGACGGCTTTCGAAAACTCGGGTAAAAAGCCGAAGATAGCCATAGTCATGGTACTGCTCGGAATAGACGCGAAAAGCGCCGAAGAGCTCGTAAAAAAACACGGCGGCCATCTTTCCAGCGCCGTGGACGCCTTTAATGGAATAATAAAATAACCATGGTTATTACCGGCCTCGAACGGATTTTTAACGATCCGCTTGTTTTAAGACCGTTTTTGCGCAGCGGCGACCGTGTAGGACTGGTCGCCAATCCCTCCGCATGCACTTCCACCTTCGTTCCGGCCGCGAAAATCCTGGCCAAAGCCTGCGCTGATGCGGGAGCCTGCCTTGTCCGCCTGTTCGGTCCGGAACACGGTTACTACGGCGAAGCCCAGGCGGGTGTCCGGGTTCCCGACCGCATGGACGGGCAAACGGGAATTCCCGAAGTCAGCCTGTACGGCACATCGACGAAGCCGGACAAAAGAAACCTGGAAGACCTGCAACTCCTCGTTTTTGACATGCAGGACGCAGGTCTCCGCTGGTATACCTACCTGGGCACGCTGACGCGCATCATCGAAGCCATCGCCGACATTAATGCCGAAAAAAAACATTACCCGAGGTTGCTTGTTCTGGATAGGCCCAATCCGCTGTCCGGATCGATACTGGAAGGGCCGGGACTCGATCCGGGGTTCGAGTCGCTCGTAGGACCGCGAAATATTCCCGCCCGCCACGGCATGACCCTGGGCGAATACGCGCGCATGGTTTGTGCCGAATTCGAACTGAGCGCGGACGTACTGCCTATGCAGGGCTGGACCCGCGGAATGGACATGGCGGAATGCGCCCTGCCCTGGATTCCGCCTTCCCCCAATCTGCCTACCATGGACTCGCTGCGAGCCTACGCGGGAACCTGCCTTCTGGAAGGCACCAACGTATCCGAGGGACGCGGAACGACCCGCCCGTTCGAGATTTTCGGCGCACCGTGGATCGACGGCAACCTCGTCAAGGACGCGCTTGACTGTGCAAAAATCGAAGGCCTGCTCTGCAGGCCTATATACTTTACCCCATGGTTTTCAAAACACAAGGGCAAACGCTGCGGCGGCGTCCAGCTGTACGTCGATCCGGATTCCTCGTCGCAACTATACGCCTCCCTCGTATCGCTTGGACCGAGGATTATAAACATGCTCCGGGAAGCGTATCCCCGCCGCTTCTCCGTTTTGCCGCCCTGGAAGGAAGGAGGCAAGCGCCCCCTGAGCCTCCTGTACGGAAACGACAGCCTCGCGGATGCTTGCGTCCCGCCCGGGGCAGACAGCGAAGAAAAATCCCGGCTTTCCCGGTTCAGCATCCAACGCGCGCCTTTCCTGCTGTACGGGTCGGGGAAAAGCGGATGACGATGAAGAGCGCGCCGGTGGCGGAAGGCTCCTGGCTGGCGATCGGGCTGATGTCGGGTACGAGCGTCGACGGGATAGACGCATCGCTTTCCAGGTACTCGATAGTCCTTGACCGGAACAACGCAAGTAATTATAAAATAGTAACTGAACTGATTTCCTCCCACGGCCACCCCCTGCCGGTGAGTACCAAAAAACGCATATTCGATTTGTTCGAGGACAGGGCAGGATCGCTTCAGAGCCTTGCCCTCCTTGACATGGAACTGGGAGAGCTGTTCGCCGACGCGGCAAACGAACTGCTGCGCAAGGCCGGCATGAACGCGAAAGACATAACGGTAATCGGCAGCCATGGCCAGACGATACGCCACGTCGCCGGAGATCCGGGTGGCAGAGCCAGCCTGCAAATAGGTTCGGGCTCGGTAATCGCGCAGCGCACGGATATACCCACGGCCTGCGACTTCCGGCCCGGGGACATCGCCGCCGGCGGGACGGGCGCTCCCCTGGTGCCGTTCTTCGCAAAAACCATCGCCGACGGCTTCCCCAAGCCCGTTGCGTTCCAGAATTTCGGGGGCATCGGTAATGTATGCTGGATTCCCGAATCGGGTAATCTCGTCGCATTCGACACGGGACCGGGCAACATGATTGCCGACATGCTGGCTTTCGAGGCGAGCGACGGAGAACTTCGATTCGACCGTGACGGCCTTATCGGACTTAAAGGAACTATCCGTGAAGATTTAGTAACATCCTGGCTCTCCCACGGATATTTCGCAAAAACGCCGCCCAAGAGCTCGGGACGCGAGGAATTCGGAAGCGCTTTCTACGACCGTGAACTTGGGGAAACCGTAGCGCTCGCCAAGGCGAACGGCGACCGGGGAATTCTGCAGGACCTGGTCCGCAGCGCGGAGGCGTTTTCGGCGCGGGCCACGGCGAGGGCATACAAGCTGCATCTGCCTGCCATGCCCAAAACGGTAATCGTAAGCGGAGGCGGAGCGCACAACCCCGTCATCATGGCAGAGCTCCGCCTTGCCCTTCCCTGCGCCACCGTCCTGGATGCCGATGCGGCAGGCTTCAGCATCGACTACATGGAAGCCGCGGCCTTCGGGCTCTTCGGCCTGCTTCGCTTCCTGGGACTGCCAAACACGCTGCCCGAGTCGACCGGTGCCAGGCACGCCGTCTGCGCTGGCGCGCTTTTTTTGCCGAACCGACAAGGGGAGACGGAATGAAAGACTGGGTATTCGGCATTGACGGAGGGGGAACTTCCTCGCGCCTGCGCATAGAAAGCCTTGACGGGACTTTGCTGTACGAAGGAAGCTCGGGCGGCACAAACCTTAACAGCAGCAATCCGGAATCGGTGAGGGAACAGTTGCGCATCCTGTTCGAATGCGCCTACGCAAGCGGCTGCGCCGAAAAAGCCGGCTGCGTCGCAGGCTTCATCGGAAGCGCAGGAGCGGGCAGGCAGGCGGAAAAATCCGCCCTTGCCCGCCTTATAGCGGACAACGTGCCCGCCGGGGCGAAAATCCGCGTCGGCGACGACGCGGAGCCTGCGCTCGCCGGAGCCCTTGGCGCCGTGGAAGGTTATATTCTTATTTCAGGTACCGGGTCGATAGCCCTTGGACGAGGCGCATCGGGAGAATCGTTCCGCTCAGGCGGCTGGGGTCATTGGCTGGGCGACGAAGGTTCAGCGTTCTGGATAGCGCTCGAGGCGATAAAACGCGCAATCCGCGCGTCCGAAGGCAGGGGCGAAGCCACGGCGCTCGCCGAGTCGGCGCTGGAGTTTTTCGGCATGGCGGGATACCAGGAGCTTATCCCGCTTATGTACGGAAATTTCGACAAGTCCGCGATTGCCCGTTTCTCGGGGAAGGTCGAGGAGCTAAGGGCGGCCGGCGACTCTGTGGCCGGGCGAATCTTCCAACAGGCAGCCGCGGAGCTTGCCCTGCTTGCCTCCTCGGTCTATTCCAGGTTTCATGACAAGATCTCGAGCCGCCGAATCGCGCTCTGCGGCGGGCTCCTGGAAGGAAATATTCACCTCCGAAACCTGGTAAGCTCAAACCTCGGCAGGACCTGTCCTGAATTCGATACAGTGCAGACTGCCGGAGACGCCCAAACAGGCGCATGCCTGTTAGCCCGCGCTCTGTTTTTCGGCTAGGCCAGCGGCGGAAGCGACTGCGCAAGGGTCAGGCTTCACCCAGCCAGTCGAGGATGGCCTCCTGAATCTCTTCCTCCCACAAAAAAAACGAGGAGTGCTTTCCCAGCCTCTTTTCCGGCTCGGCTGCCGTGCCATTGATAAAATAAAGATACCCGTAACCGCGCTCCGGATGAAACATCATCCCGCCTAAAAATCCATACGCGTCGCCGTGGTGTCCCCAGAGCCCGGGGCTGCCTTGCGGAAGCAGGCGGTCTCCCCCGAATCCGTCGAGTGTTCCCGTGTTGCGAACAAGGGCAAGCCCCGTCGAGCGGGTCAGACCGACGGACATCTCGCCGTTGACCGTTTGGGGATCGAATGTCCACCGGGCCGTCGTCATCCGGCGTACAGAATCGGGCGACAGCATCCGCACCCCGTCCACCGAGCCGCCGTTGATGAGCAGCCTGAGAACTTTAGCCTGGTCCAGTATGGAGACCCGAAGCCCACCCTGCGGCGAAAAAAGCGTCCCGTTCGTTCCCGGTTCGTAGGATTCGAGATCGTCCGGGCCGAGTCCGGGCAAAACCGTGCACGATATCAGCGGTTTTTTCCCTTGGTAGTCATCGATCTGCGGCAGCCACGGAAATCGCGAATCCCATATGCCATCCCTGGCTTTGCGATAGGACGAGCCCAGGGTGGAAAAACCAAGGTCGGATAAAATATTTACATTGAACGATGCGTCCATACCCAGCGGCTCGAAGATGTATTTTTTCATCAGCAGGTCGAAGCGCATTCCGGTAATCCGTTCCAGAACGGTTCCAGCCACGCCGAAACCTAAATTGCAGTAGCTGAAGTAATGGCCGGGAGAAATATTTGGTCCCGCCTGAGGCTTCGCAAAATGTCCGCCGTCTTCCCATGATTGGCTTCCGGGCTCGAAAAACTCACGAAGACTCTTTCCAAGGGGAATAGAATACACTTCCCCGTCGCGCAGGGAAGAAGTATGGGACAACAGCATCTCGAAGGTAATGGGAACCTCCGGAAAATATGGATTGCCCAGCCTGAAACCCAGGTATTCGGAAACGTCCCGCTTCAGATCGAGCTTGCCTGCCTCCATGAGCATCATTGCGGCGATGCCTACGACCGGCTTGGAGATGGAGGCGATCCGGAATTTCGTGCCGGCTTCCACCGGCAGATCGCCGCCTGAAGTTCCACCTGCGATGTGCCTGCGGCCACTGAAAAAAGTATAGCCGATGCGGTCATCTCCAACGATCGCAACCGAAAGTCCGGCAGTCTCCGCGCCCGGCGTCCGGGCTATCTCCGCCAGGCGCCTGTCCAAAACCGCGTTTCTGGAACTTTTTTCCGTGTTCATACTCGATCCTTCCTGTTCAACCGGCTTGAGACCGTTAATAAAATTTTTTTTTCAAAGGCGGAGAGTCGGCAAGCGTTTCCGCCCGCCGTTCTTGACATAACGGCGGCAATGAGTCACGATCTGTTCCATCGGTGTCCTATGCCGCATTTTTAAGCGCAGCCTTTAACAGAGTGTTGAAAAACCTCGGATGAGGATTTTCAACACTTCCAAAATGTAACATTACCGTAGCATTTGTATTCAAATGCGAGGAATGTTTAAGGTTGTTGGAAAAGCCACAAGCTTTTTCAACAAACTGCTAATGAACGATTACGAGGAGAATACCATGGATTCCTTGAAAAAGCACGGGGAGCCTTCCCGTATCGGGATCGAGCCGTGAACAGGCCGAAATTCCACGCAGGCGATCTTGCACGCGGCTCGGTGCTTGCCGCCGTTTTCCTTGCGGCCGCCTTTGCCCTGGCGCGCTTCGGATTCAGGAACGACTACTACTTCGCCATCCTTATCCCCATCGCCATGATGGGCTGCCTGCTCGTGTCCTGGGGGCTCTACTTGAAGGATGACGGCTTCATCAAACAGCATGCCACGGCCGGCAAACGGTCAAACCCGGGGGAACTGTCGGTACCAAGGCCGGGCGACCCGCTCCAGACAAGCGACATGCGCGCAGGGGACCATGCAGATTCCCCTGAAGAATTAATTACAGAAGCCGCGACAGGAAAACCCGATGCATCGCTGTTCGCGCCCCGCGACAATACGCTGGTCCCGCGGGCAGAACCAGGCAGCTCGCTTCAAAGCGCCGGAAATCGGGGCAAACCTGCCCGCAGGGCACTGCTCTGGGCTGCCGCCGAGCTTGCGCTGGCCGCGACCCTTCTCTACGTTTTCGCCGGGGTGGGCACGAGGTTCTTCGCTTAGGCTCCCAGCCCTTATTTCAGTTGCCCCCGATAAGAATCGGCCTCAGCACGGTTGGCAAGCACGAAGTGCCCGGGAGCCACCTCCGTCCAGGCCGGCCTCTCGATGGAATAATCGTGGGCGTTCGGGTCATAGATTATAACTTTCTTCTTTTTCTCCATGCGCGGATCGGGTACGGGAATGGCGGATAGAAGCGCCTTGGTATACGGATGCAGCGGGTGCTCGAAAAGCTCCTCGGTTTCCGCAAGTTCGACGATCTCGCCCTTGTTGATTACCGCGATCCTGTCGGTGATGAAGCGGACTACCGAAAGATCGTGCGCGATGAACAGGTAGGTAAGCCCTTTTTTTTGCTGAAGTTCCGACATGAGGTTCAATACCTGTGCGCGTATCGACACGTCCAACGCGGAGATGGGCTCGTCGGCCACGATAAGCTCCGGTTCCATTATAAGCGCGCGGGCTATGCCGATACGCTGCCGCTGCCCTCCGGAAAACTCGTGGGGAAAGCGGCTGGCGAACTCGGGCAGAAGCCCCACCTCCAGCAGGGCCTTCTCGACCCTGGCCTTCCGTTCCGCCTCGGATGAAAAATTCTTCAGGTTATATAAACCTTCGGATACGATGTAATCCACCTTGGCGCGCTCGTTGAGCGATGCCATCGGGTCCTGGAAGATCATCTGTATCTTCTGCACCACCTCGAGGTCCAGTTCCCTCCCTATCTTCCCGTTGATCCGCCTGCCCTTCCACAAAATGGAACCGGAAGTAGCTTCATTTATCCTGACGATGCTGCGCCCGATGGTAGTCTTGCCCGATCCCGACTCGCCCACCAAACCAAAGGTCTCGCCGCGCTTGATTTCGAAATTGACATCCTTAACGGCTATGAATTTGCCTTCTTTCGTGTCGAATTCGACTCGCAGGTTTTCTACTTCAAGGAGGATCTCGCCTCGCTTTGGATCGTTCATGCCTCGCTCCTTGCGTATTTCGCCTTGAGCGCGGCAATGGCAGGTGGAGGCTCCACCTTTGGCGCTCGCGGATCAAGCAGCCATGTCGACGCGGAATGCGTGGGGCTTACGTCGAAAGACGGGCTCTGATCGGTAAAGTCTATGTTGAGGGCGCGGGGATTGCGCGGTGCGAAGGCGTCACCCACGATGGTGTTGAACAGGTTGGGCGGAGTTCCCTTGATGGCATAGAGCGGCTGATGCTTGGTTCCCAGCTGGGGAAGCGATGACAGCAAAGCCCAGGTATACGGATGCCGCGGATCGTAGAAAATCTCCTCCGCCGTTCCCTTCTCGATCATCTGCCCGCCGTACATGACGGCTACGCGGTCGGCCACGTTGGCCACCACGCCAAGGTCGTGCGTTATGTAAATGGTGGTAAAGGATAAATCACGCTGCAGGCTGCGTATGAGGTCCAGTATCTGCGCCTGAATCGTTACGTCAAGCGCGGTCGTAGGCTCGTCGCACACGAGGATGCGCGGTTTGCATGCCATGGCTATGGCGATTACCACCCGCTGGCGCATGCCGCCGGAAAACTCATGGGGGTATTGCCTGTGCCTGGTCTTGGCGTCGGGAATGCCTACCCGGTCGAGTATCTCCACCGCGGCCAAGGTGGCCAGCTTGCCTTTCATACCCTGGTGAAGCTCCAGTACTTCCTCTATCTGCTTGCCCACCGTGCGAAGGGGATTGAGCGCCGTCATCGGGTCCTGGAATACCATGGATATTTTCTTGCCCCGTATGCTCATCCAGTCCCGGGTTGTCTTGTATTTCGCCAGATCCCTGCCCTCGAACTCGATGGTGCCAGAATCCACCCAGCCGTTCTGGTCGAGCATGCCCAGGAAGCTTTTGGTAAATACCGACTTGCCCGAGCCCGATTCGCCGACTATGGCCAGCGTCTCCCCTTCGTACAGGTCGAGGCTCGCACCCCGGATCGCCGTAAGCACCCTGCCGCGCAGGTTGAATTTTATAACCAGATCCCTGACGGACAGTATAGGTTTCTTTGCATCCATCGAGAGCCCCTTACACGTGGTTTCTTGGGTCGGACGCATCGGAGAACGCGTTGCCCAGGATGTAGAACGAAATCGTGATTACGGATACCACGATGGTGGGAAAAATAAGTTGGTACCTAAGCTCGGGAGCCATCATGATGAGCCTTCCTTCGTTTACGAGGTTTCCAAGGGACGGGATGCTTACCGGCAATCCCAGGCCTATGTATGTAAGGAAAACTTCCCATCCGATGGTCCCGGGAATGGAGAGCGCCGTCTTGAGCATGATGACGGAAACGAGGTAGGGCATGATGTTGCGCATGATGATCCGTCCCGGAGGGGTACCGAGGCAGCGGGATGCGAGGTTATATTCGCGGTCGCGGATAATTACGATCTGGTTTCGCACGAAGCGGGCGAGTCCTATCCAGCCCGTGGCGCACATGGCTATCACCATGGTCTTGAAGCTGGGCTTGAGGATATAGGCGAGCAGCATGAGAATAATCGTGGTGGGTATGTTGTTAAGGACATTGTATATTTCCGTAAGTACGCGGTCGAACCTCCGGGCATAACCCCAAACCGCGCCGTACACGATGCCGATAAGCATTTCAGCTAAACCCACGAGTATCCCGATAAGGAGGCTCGTGCGCGTTCCGCTCCAGATGCGGGACCAAAGGTCCTGTCCTATGGAATTGGTGCCAAACCAGAATTCCGCCCCCGGCCCCACGTTGCGGAACTGGGTTCCGGTCGCGGGGTCGTTATATATTTTTGTCGGGTTTTTCTGGTCCGGCAGCAGGGGCTGCAGGAAGGTGAACACCAACAGCGATACAAGCACGCAGAGCAGGAGCACGGCCACCTTGTTCTTGAAGAACACGCGCACGGTGCAGCCCCAATAGGAGTAGTTGGAATAGCCGATCCGCTCGCCGGCGTTAGCGTCGAATTCCACGAAATCGAAGGGCTTCGCGCCTTTGCTTTCTATGGTGCTCATCGTGAGCCCTCGCTTTTTACCAATTGAATTCGCGGATCGAAGACAGCCATCAGGAGGTCTCCCAGGAACAGGCCCAGGATTCCCACCGACGAAAAAATCAGGACAAGCGCTTGTACGATAGGGTTGTCCTGCCGCTGGATAACGTCCACGAGAAGTCCGCCCATGCCGGGTATGGAATACAGCGACTCGATGTAGATAGAGCCGGAGATGGTGGCCAGTATGGCCGCGGGGAGGTATTGCGCCATGGGTACCGTCGCGTTGCGCATCACATGCTTTATCATTATCGCCGTCTCGGAAAGCCCTTTGGCCCGGGCGAGTTTGATATAATCTTTATTAAGCTCGTCTACCATATAGCGTCTCATCCACATGGCGTAGCCGGCTATTCCGCCCAAGGCCATGGAGATGGCCGGAAGTATCCAGCTGGAAGGCCTGTACTTGTCGAACAGGAGGGGAACGTGGAAGGCGGCGGTGCCGTAGAGCTGCACGAACAGGAGGTATACGGCCGAAGGCACGGACTCCACGAATATTATATAGACCGTCCAGGTCTTATCCCAGAGCTTTCCCTTGTAGCGAGCCATGTGGACGCCCATCGCCAGGCCAAGCACGATGGACATGAAGGTTGCGACGAGACCGAAATAGACGGAGGGAGGGATGCGCGAAACTATTATTTCCGTTATCGGAACATCCCGGCGATAGATGGCCGAGGTACCGAGGTCGCCTTTGAGCAATCCTGAATAAAATTTCCCCAGCTGGGCATACCAGGGGTCCAGAAGCCCCATTTTCTGCAGGACGGCTTCCCGCTGGCTAGGGGTGAGCTTGTCGTAAGAGTCGCCGAAGTACCCCTCCATCGGCAGGAGACGCATAAGAAGGAAAACCGCGCTGACGACGATCAACAGCGTGACCAGCGATTGCGCCAATCGTTTCAATGAATATTTGAGCATCGCAGTCAGGCCGAAGCCTCCTCCTGGGGGTCGAGAGAAGATAGAAAAAGGGGTGCAGGCGCGGCGGCTCGCACCCCTTTGCTCACTTTGGAAAGACCTCTAAAAACCGAAGCTTTCAAAGGTCTCCGCCTATCCAAAAAACAGGAAAATCAATTCTTCGCTTTCTTGAGCGCGGCCTCGCGGCCGGTATTCCAGGCAGCCTCGAGCTTCAGGTACTCTTCGTTCGTGACAGCCTTGGTCATGACGATCTGTCCCTTGTACTTGAGGTTGGAGAGCCCGAACGGAGCGAAGGGAGAGGCAAAAGGCTCGAGCTTCGAGGCTTCATAGCCGCCGCCGCCCAGGCGATACGGAATTATGAAGGCTTCGTTGATCAGGAACGCCTCGGCCTTTGCGAATAATTCATAACGTTTTTTCATGTCCTTGGTCTCGAGCTTGGCGAGATTGACCATATCGTCGTATTTTACGGCGTAAGCGGTGGCGAGCTCGGGCCAGTTATAGTTTGAGCCGATGGTAAACGGGTCGCTGTAGGTTTCGGGATCGGCGTAATCCGGTCCCCAGTTGAGCTCCATGAGGCAGTAATTTCCGACGCGGCGGGTGGCTCCTAGGAAACCGGTGGACGGGAAGGAAACAGGAATGATATCGACGAAATCCTTTCCAAGGAGAGTTTCCATCTGCTGCTCGACTACCTGAACGCGGTTGGCCCAGTCCGTCGAACCAGCATTGTACGGCATCATAACCTTAACGGGGAACGTAGCCTTGCCCGCGAGCTCCTTCATCGCTTTGGCTTTGAATTCTGCGGCTTTGGCCTTGTTGAACGAGTCCGTCTTGGCTATGAGAGCCAAGTCGCCCTTGTCCACGAAATCGCTGCCGCCTGTAGACGCGAAACCACGCGGGGTAACGGTCGAGCTAAGCTGCCTTGCGGGATTATAAGGGTCCATGGTCAGGTGGGCTGCCTGGCGGTCAAGGGCGTGGAAAATCGCCTTGCGGAAACTCAGGTTGTTTACCGCCACGGTCCAGTTGGCCGGCTCGTACTCGGGCGCGAATTTAGGATTGAAATTCAAGCCGTAAAAATAGGTGTAGCTCGTAAATCGCGTAGGGCGGATCGTCAGTTTTTTTACGGGATCCTTCATCCAGGTGTCGAGGATCGCGGTGGGAACGCCGGTGGCGGAAATCTCGCCGCGCAGGAAAAGCTCGGGAGAAAGAGTCGCAGCTTCCTTGTTGTAGCGATAGATCAAGCGGGGAATGAATACGTTCTTGGCATCCCAGTACTTCTTGTTTTTCGTGAGAACCCTGGAAACCTGAGGCTCGAACTCCGTCATGATATAGCAGCCGTTTGCAAGTATGGACTTGTTGTCGCGTCCGAATTTTACGCCTTGCTCGGCCAGGAATTTGCCGTTTACCGGCAGGAAGGTCACATAGGTAAGCATGGACATGAAGTACGGAATGGGGCGGCTCAAGGTATACTGCAAAGTATATTTGTCCACTGCCTTGATTCCTACCTGAGCGAAATCGCTTATCTTGCCTTCATAAAACTCTTCGCCGTTCTTGATGACTCCATAAAGCGCATCTGCGGTCAGGGAGGCGTTAACCTTCGTCATTACATATTTTGCAGCATCCACCCAATCCTGGGCCATGACTTCGGCATACGCCTTCTGGTCCCAGGTATACCACTGCACGCCTTTGCGGAGCTTGAAGGTCCACACCAGGCCGTCGGCCGACGATGTCCAGGATTCGGCGAGCCCGGGCTGCAGCACGCCATATTTATCGTACTCGACCAGGTTGTCTATCATGTTCGCGAACATGAAGTGCTCGTTCTCGGATCCCGAGATCAAGTAATTGAGCGTGGACACCTCGCCTGAATAAATGGTGAAAAAATCGCCTGACTTGCGGCTCTGAGCCCCAAGCTGCGCGGCAGCCAATGCTGTCAATAGAACTGCCAGGATGATTATACTCTTTTTCATCGCTCTGCTTCCTTTTGCTTCCTTGATCCGAAATAAAAGACGGTAACACCGTCGCCCGAAACATTATTTCATTATTTTACCGTATAGTCAAATATTTTATTTCAATTTATTTTGCAACAAAAGTAATCAGATGCGAAATTTGCATATCCATTGCGTTAAATGGCACAATCTGCCAGTCAATCACGCTAGTGCCCCTGCAATTATTCTCTGGACTCGAGCTAAAAGTTCTGCAATACTACGCCCGTTGGAGGATTCTCATGTTGAGAGCAACCCGCTACGAAGTAGATCTCGACATCATCGCGCACAATGTGCGCGTCGTCAGGAATCTGCTTGCCCAAACGGCAGCGAGAGCCACGCCTCTTCTAGCCGCGGTCGTAAAGGCAGACGCATACGGTCTCGGTGCAATCCATGTCGCCGAAGTTCTCCTTTACTGCGGCGTAGACATGCTCGCCGTAGCCTGCCTGCCCGAAGCGCTCGAACTGCGCGCCGGGTATCCGGATGCGCCGCTGTTAATCATGGGGCATACGCCCGACGAATACATCGAGACCGCGATAGGCAAAAACATCGCCCTTACCGTCTTTGACCTGCACCAATCCCGCCTCGTCTCCGCGGCCGCCAAAAAATACGGAACCACGGCTCTCATACACATAAAAATCGATACCGGCATGAATCGCCTGGGCATTAAACCAGACGGAGAAACAAGCGCCCTGCTCCTGGCGATAGCATCCCTGCCCGCGATCGAGTGTAAAGGAATATTCACGCATCTGGCCCTGTGCGACAGGGAATCGGACGAGGCGCAGGTCGCCCTGTTCCGCCGCGTGCTCGCCGACGCGGAAAAAGCCGGTCTCCGATTCAAGCTGGCTCACGTGTGCGACTCGATAGGCATGATGCGCTACCCGGAATTCCGCATGGACATGGTTCGCGCAGGCGCAGTGCTTTTCGGCGTTACGCCCATGAACACGCCTCTGTCGGGCAGCATCGACATCCGGGTGCCGTTCGCACTGCGCACGAAAATAAGCAGGCTCAGGGCTCTTAAGCCCGGCGAAGGCGTCGGCTACGACTACAGCTGGAAGGCGCCTCAGGCAGGCGCGTTGCTTGCAACCCTGCCGATAGGCTACGCGGACGGTTACAAACGGTGCATGGCGAACAAGGCCACGGTGATTGTCCGCGGAGAAAAAGCACCGGTCGTCGGACTGGTGTGCATGGACCAATGCACCGTCGATGTCAGCGCTGTGCCGGGTGTTATCGAAGGCGACGAGGTGCTCCTTTTGGGTCAGGCGGATGGCGAAAGCGTGCCCGTGCTCGAACTTGCCTCCTGGGGAGGCACCAACAGAAACGAGATACTGTGCGCAATAGGACGCAGGGTACCCAGGCTTTATCGACTGAACGGCAGGGCGCACGCCGAGCGGGATTACGTTCTGGGAGGGGAGACAGTATATGAAAGCTGAGAACGATATTTTCAGCGGAGCTTCCATTAAAGCCGAGACGCTGTCCATGCGCCAGTGGCTTGTGGACATCCGGCGCGACCTTCACCGGAACCCCGAACCGGGGCTCGAGGAATTCAGGACGGCCGGCGAGATAGAGCGCCGCCTGGCGGAGCTGGGCATCGAAAGTACCAGGGCGGGTACGGCGGTCGTCGGACTCCTTTGGGGCGGCATGGAAGGAAAAACCGCAGCCCTGCGAGCCGACATCGACGCGCTTCCCGTAAACGAAGAAACCGGACTGGACTTCGCATCGGTCCGCGGAGGCTTCATGCATGCCTGCGGGCACGACGCCCATACGGCCATACTCCTGGGCGCGGCGCGCTGGTTTTCCGCCCACCGGAAAAGCATCGCCGGAAATGTAAAGTTTTTATTTCAACCTGCCGAGGAGACGTCCGGCGGCGCACAAACCATGATAGCCCAAGGATGCCTTGAGAATCCGCGCGTAGACGCCATATTCGGCCTTCACGTCATGCCCTACCTGCCCGTCGGAAAAATAGAAATAAAATATGGGGCGCTCAACGGCTGCAGCACGACGCTTGCGATAACGATACGTGGCAAGGGCGGCCATGGCGCATATCCGGAATCCGGCGTCGACGCCATCCTTATCGCCGCCGCCGTGATAAGCGCACTGAATACCCTGGTATCCCGCTGCGTCTCCCCCCTGGACTCGGCGGTATTGTCGATAGGCACCATCGCGGGAGGCACTCGCTCCAACATAATCGCCGACGAAGTTAAAATGTCGGCGACGCTGCGCTCTACCGACGACCGCGTACGCGACCTGCTCGTGGACAAGACGCGCGCGATGGTCGAGGGCATCAGCGCATCGTACGGCGGCAGCGCCTGCCTGGAAGTTTCCTATGGCTACGCCGCCCTGGTAAACCATGAAGAAGGGGTGGACATGGTCTCGGCCGCCGCGCAGGATGTGCTGGGAAAGGATAGCGTGGTCTGGAAAGAAAAACCGAGCATGGGCGTCGAGGACTTCTCCTTCTTCCTGAAGGAGCGGATGGGAGCATTTTATCACTTGGGTTGCGGCGGCGGAATTCCTGGCGAAAGCGCGCCGCTGCACAGCGGAAAGTTCCTCCTGGAGGAAGATTGCCTTCCGCTGGGAGTGGCCATGCAGGTACGTACAGTCCTGGAGTTTCTAAAAAATCGCAGCTAGGGCAGAACCCGAAAGGAAGCAGTGTGAAAAAATTATACATAAGCGCGGACATCGAGGGCGTGTGCGGCATCGTGGACTGGAAGGAAACACACATAGGCGAGGCGCAAGGCGCGTATTTCCGCAACCAGATGACGCGCGAAGTAAACGCGGCCTGCGAAGCGGCCTGCAATGCGGGCGTGGCGGACATCCTCGTCAAGGACGCTCACGGTTCGGGACGATCCATCGATCCATCTGCTCTGCCGCAGAACGTGCGCATCCTGCGCGCATGGACGCGGGACCCCTACTCCATGATGGGCGGCATCGATTCGACGTACGAGGGAGTCTGCTTCATAGGCTACCACTCCGGGGCGGGAACCGACGGCAATCCGCTCGCGCATACCATGAACGACAATACCCAGGAAATAAGGATAAACGGCAGCCTGGCGTCGGAGTTTACGCTCAACGCGTACACGGCCGCCCACCTGGGCATTCCCGTTCTGCTCCTGACCGGCGACCGCGCCCTCTGCGAGACTGCCGGGCAATTGAATCCCTCGATAAAGTCCGTGGCGGTATCCGAAGGCATAGGCAACGCGTCGGTCTCCATCCATCCGGAACTTGCCGTTAGGCGCATCCGCGAAGCACTCGCATCCGCCCTGGAGATGGATCCAAAAAAACTGCTGATTCCGCTACCGGAAGTTTTCGAGATACGCATCGAATTCAGGCAGCATCACCTGGCGTATCGCGGTTCTTTTTATCCAGGCGCAAAACTAGCCGGCCCCGTAACGCTGGCCTATTCTTCGAAATCCTGGGCAGACGTTCTGGGCTTCCTCTTTTTTGTTTTATGAAAAGTTCAGGAAAAAACGTACCCAAACCCCGGGCTCTTAAACCCGGAGATACACTGGCCCTGATAGCGCCCTCGGGCTCCAGCAACGACCCTGATTTGGCGGCGAAAGGGATAAAGTTCCTTTCCGGTCTGGGCTTCAGGGTCAAGGCGGGCAGGAGCTGCACGGGAAAATACGGCTACCTTGCCGCGCCGGACGCCCTGCGCGCTTCCGATGTAAATGATTTTTTCGCCGACGGGGAAATCGATGGCATCGTATGCCTCAAAGGCGGCTACGGAACCCCGCGCATACTCGACTCCATAGACTACGATCTCATCGCCGCCCATCCCAAGGTGTTCGTAGGTTACAGCGATATAACCGGACTGCACTTGGCCATACAGCGGCACGCGGGAATGCCCACGTTCCACGGAATCATGGCGGTAAGCATGGCCGGCGGCGCCGACAGGTTTTCCGTCGAGTCCTGGATGCGGGCGATAAGCGCGGAAGGGCCGCTGGGCAGGCTTGATCCTCCCCCGCTCGCGGATTACCGGCCAGTTTCGCTTGCCGGTGGAAAAGCCAGGGGAATACTCATCGGGGGGAACCTTTCACTTGTGGCCGCGCTTACCGGCACGCCCTACGCGCTGGACCCTCGCGGTAAAATACTGTTTCTGGAAGATATCGACGAGGAACCTTACCGCGTGGACCGCCTGCTGACGCAACTGCGCCTGGCGGGCGTGTTCGAACAATGCGAAGGCGTAATTCTGGGCAACTGGAATAATTGCGTGGCCAAGGACACCTCGCGCTCGCTTACGCTTGCGCAAGTATTTAAGGACGTCATCGGGCCTTCGGGAAAACCGTGCATCGCCGATTTTGCGGCCGGACATTGCGTTCCGACCCATACCATGGCCTTCGGCGTCCAGGCTTTCCTCGATGCCGACGAAGCGACGCTCGAGATTACCGAATCGGCTACGACGGGAATCCGGGCTACTTGAATTCTTGAAGTTTAGATTGGAGCATACAATGGCACACTTGATTTTCGACGGTTGCGATACGGTAGAGCTTGCCCAAAGATACGGAACCCCGCTCTACGTGGTCTCCGAAAGAATGATACGCGAACGAATCGGTGTTATAAAAAATGAATTTCTTGCCAAATATCCCAACACCGGGGCGGTTTTCGCCAGCAAGTCGCTGCAGACCCTCGACATCTGCCGAATCGTCGCGTCCGAGGGTATCGGGCTCGACGTCGTTTCCGGCGGAGAGCTGTACGCGGCCAAAAAGGCGGGCTTCCCGATGGAAAGCGTCTACTTCCACGGCAACAGCAAGACGCAGGCGGAGATACGCATGGCGGTGGAATACGGCGTGGGCCACGTCGTGGTGGACAACCTGCACGAACTCGCTTCGCTCAACGCCGCCGCCTCGGAAAAAGGCGTGCGCATGCCCATACTCTTCCGCGTAACACCTGGCGTGGACAGCCACACGCACGAGTTCATATCCACGGGCCACATCGACTCGAAATTCGGGATACCGCTGGACCCTTCCGTACGCGATGCCTACATCGGCGAAGCCTTGCGGCTTGAAAACCTGGACTTGCGGGGTTTCCACTTCCACGTCGGTTCCCAATTGCATTCCAACGAGTCCCACAGGAAGGCCGCGGGGATTCTCGTGAAGCTGATGGAAGAGACTCATGCTGAGTATAATTTCGTAACCAAAATACTCAACATCGGCGGGGGCTTCGGCATCCGCTACAACGATACCGACAAGCCCAGGAGCCTCGCCTATTTCACGGACACGCTCATGGCCGACATAAAACGCCTGTGCGGCGAAGCGGCTCTGGCCATGCCCACCGTGGTTATAGAACCAGGCCGCTGGATAGTCGGGGAAGCGGGCATTACCCTCTATACGATTGGATCCCGCAAGGAGATACCGGGCTACCGGACCTACGTGGGCGTAGACGGCGGCCTGCCCGACAATCCGCGGCCCGCCCTGTACGGAGCCGTTTACGAGGCCACCGTGGCCAACAGGCACGACGGGCCGCGCGACACGAAGGTAACGGTAGCCGGAAAATGCTGCGAGTCCGGAGACATACTTATCAAGGACATAAGCCTGCAGAATCCCGTTCCCGGGGACACGCTCGCCGTTTTCGCCACGGGCGCCTACAATTACTCCATGGCGAGCAATTACAACCGGATTCCCCGGCCCGCGATGGTGCTGGTAAACGACGGCTCCGACCGCCTGTCGGTGCGCCGCGAAACATACGAAGACTTACTCGGAAGGGAACTATAATATGGACGGCCCAAAGCTGCACGAAACGCTTCTGGTTATCGACGGGCATTGCGATTCCGCGCTGGATCAGGTTGGGAAAAGTTACGTCAGGGGCGAGCAAAAAAGCCGGGACCTTCTCGCGCGCGGCACCGAGGGGCACATCGACCTTCCAAGGCTGCTCGAAGGAGGCGTAAGCGGGCAATTCTTCGCGCTGTTTACCGATGACCACTACGTACGAAAAGCCGGCCCGCATACCTGGGAGCTGCTCGAAGCGATGGAAGGCCTCTTCTCGCGAAGCTCTGGATTGAAGCTCGCGCTCTGCGCCGCCGACCTTGAAAGCGCCAAGAAAGCCCGCCGGGTTGGAGCCATGCTTACGCTGGAAGGCGGGGAAGCCATCGGCGAAAGCCTTGACGAGCTGCGAAAGTTTTATTCACGCGGCGTCCGGCTCATGGGCTTGACCTGGAACCGGCGAAACGCCATCGCGCGCGGCGTGGGAGCGGATGGCACAGGGGGCCTCACCGACTTCGGCCGACTGGTGGTTCGCGAGATGGAAAACCTGGGCATGATAGTGGACGTATCCCACCTGTCCGACGAAGCCCTCGACGAACTGCTGCCTTTCGCCAAGCGCCCCCTGGTGGCATCCCACTCCAACGCCAAAGCCCTGTGCCCGCACCGGCGCAACCTGAGCGACGCCCAGGCACTGCGCATAGCCGAAACAGGAGGACTCATAGGCATTACCTTCGCCGGCGTCTTTATCGATGCCGACCCGGCAAAGGTTACCTTTTCGCGGGTGCTGGACCATCTGGACCATCTGGTCTCGGTAGTAGGAGCCGACCACGTCGGGCTGGGAACGGACTTCGACGGGTTTTCTCCTCAGTACGGCACCGTGATGCGGGACTGCTCGCATTTGGGCGAGCTTACCCAGGCGCTCCTCGACAGAAACTATGGCGAAGACGATATTCGCAAGATAATGGGAGGCAACTGGCTGCGCGTAATCCGGGACGTAGTCGGATGATGTCCGATTACCCCGGCAGAGAAAAGCTGCCGGAAAAAACAAGTCTGGCGTTTCCCGTAAGCGTAAGGTAGGTCGGTGAAGACGGTGAATCGAAATCGACGATCAGATCCTCCCCGCTCCTGGTCCGAACCCTGACCGGCGGATTTACGAGAGCGCGCAGGGCGTACACGAGAGCCGAGGCGGTGGATCCGGTCCCGCATGCAAGCGTCTCGCCCTCCACTCCCCGCTCCCAGGTGCGCACCCGAAGTATTCCGTCCTTCAGGGAACAAAAATTAACATTGACGCCGTGCGGCGCGAAAAAAGGGTGATACCGCAGGGCCGGCCCGAATTTGGCGATGGGCAGGTCGCCCATATCTCCGTGCGACATGCTTTCTTCGATGCCTGCCGCGTCAAGTACGAAATGCCGGCTGCCAAGGTCTACGAACCAGCCGTCCATGGTGGACCCTTCCGCCTCGAGCCCCTTTACCGCCCTCAGTTCAAACGCGGTATCCAGGTCGATCCGTATCCTGCCGTCGGCCAGCGCTTCCCCTGAATAGTCTACGCCCGCAAACGCAAAGCGGACGGTTGAGCCCGCCCGAATGATGCCCGCATCCCTGACGAAGGCCAAGGCGCAGCGGGCGCCGTTGCCGCACAGCATGCCTCCTAATCCGTCCGCGTTGTAAAAATCCACCGAGAATCGCGACGCCCGGAGGGTTCCTGCCTTTCCGTCCACCACCATGAGTCCGTCTGCGCCTATCCCGTATTTCCGGTCGCACAGGAGGACGATGTCCTCTTTGGACAAAGCAGCCGGCAGGTCTTTTTGGTCGATAACGATAAAATCGTTTCCTGCCCCCGTCATCTTGGAGAACGCAAGCCGTTTCATGCAAGTAGCATCCTCTTCGCTCTAGCGAATAAAATTCAGCAAACATATGATGCAGCATCATACTACCAGTTTTATTGCCCCGTGCAAGAAATAATCGGCACAATAGTTCATAATAATTTTGTAAACCTGGCATTTTATGCTAATATCCTGTAATCGGGGAGAGATAACGATGACGTATCGCACAGGGTTCATGAGGGTACCTGAACATGAAGCCGTTTTTGAGGGCTGGGATTTCGAGAGCGCCGATGCAACCCGCGGCATGACCAGCCCCATATTAAAGCTGGGCTTTCCCGCCGTTTCGATAGTCGTATCGTGGATAGCCGATACGCCACCGGGTACATGGATAGAAATACTCCTCCGGGTTCGCGGGAAATCGGCATGGTCGCGCTGGTTCAGCATGGGGGTATGGGCATCCGGCGAGGCAATGATTCACCGGCACAGCGTCGAAGGCCAGGAGGACGAGTTCGGCTCCGTAGCGACGGACACACTGGATCTCAAGGCGGTTGCCGAGACAGCGCAGCTGCGCGTCAGCCTGTTCTCGGAAGACGGACTGGCCTACCCCGTCGTGCGCGTGCTGGGGCTTTCCTACGCGACGGCTCGCTGCGCCGTCCCTGTATTTCCGCCCGGGGATTCATCCCTTTGGAACAGGGTTGTGCCGGGGGTACCCGCGTACTCGCAAATGGTCTATCCGGACGGAGGCAGCGTTTGGTGCAGCCCTACCTGCATAACCATGATGGAAGATTACTGGCGCAAGCCTTCGGGCTCTTGCGAGGCTCGCATCCGCAAGAACGTAGCGGCTGTCTACGACCAGGTCTACCGCGGATGCGGCAACTGGGTTTTTAATACTGCAGGCGTCGCAAGCGCCGGCCTGGACGCCTTCGCGGTCCGATTCTCCTCCCTGGCGCAGCTTGAGCCCTGGATAGCGGCCGGCATTCCCGTGGCCCTGAGCATTTCCTGGAACAACGGTCAAAACCGTATTTTAACCGGCGCCCCGCTGCAGAAAAGCTCCGGACACCTGACACTGCTCGTGGGCTTCGACGCCACAGGCAATCTTTTGATGCACGAGCCTGCATCGGCCGACAACGAAGGCGTAGCCCGCAGGTATCTCCGCGCAGAACTGGAAGCGCTCTGGATCTCCGCCTCGGGAGGAATGGCATATCTGCTCTATCCGCATGGTCATGACGTTCCGGCTTTTCCAGCCTCCGGAAACGAGGTTTCATGTTTTTAATGCTTTCGCTCCTTTCCGCGACCCTATTCGGCCTTGCGGATTTCAGCTGCGGATTCGCAACCCGAAGGAATACTTCGGTTCCCGTCGTATTTTTGTCGCAAATCGCCGGAGCCTTGCTGCTAATCGCCGTAGCGCCCTGGATCGGAGCGGGAAAACCTTCCCCTGGCGATTTTATCTGGGGTGCCCTCGCCGGACTTACGGGAGTCGGCGGCCTGGCCCTGCTTTACCGGGGAATTGCGCTTGGGGTGGTGGCTATCGTCGCACCGCTTTCCGCCCTTTCCGCTGCGATGCTGCCGGTAATTTTCGGGTCTATCCTCGGCGAAAGGCCTTCCACGCTGGCCATAATCGGAGGTCTACTGTGCCTTCCCGCGATAGTGCTGCTTTCCATCGAGCCTAAAACCAGCCATGCAAAAGGCCAAATCCGCGTTTCGCTGCTTCTGGGCATTTTTGCGGGCTGTCTGCTGGGCGGCTTCTATATTTTTATTTCGCGGACTAATCCCGCATCGGGATTGTGGCCCCTGTTGGGAGCGCGCTCGGCCGCTATCATAGCCGTAGCGATTTTCGCCCTGCTGTCCCGCCAAAACGCCCTGCCGGTTCGGGGTACAAGGCTTCCGGCAATCGCCGGAGGATTATTCGACATGGCCGCCAATATCGCCTTTCTTCTCGCCAGCCGCATGGGACTCCTGATGGTGGTTTCCGTGCTCACCTCGCTCTATCCCGCTCCGACCGTAATTTTGGCTCGCGTGGTATTCAAGCAGCGCCTTGGTTTCGCAAGAATTTCGGGCTTGGTAGTGGCGCTCGCCGGAGTGGCATTGATCGCGCTTCGCTAGCCTCACTCGGTGCCTGGCCGAGAGATCCTGAAAAAACAGAAACGCCGGAAGCAGCGCTTTGCAAGCTGCTTCCGGCGTTTTAATAGCAGGGCTCTGAAAAACTGAAGTTTTTAGAGGCCCTCTTAAGAATTTCTTCCCGTAATATCATCTATGGCTTTGCGCGTGCTCGCTGCCGAGCTTACACCCGGCTGCTGCCTGCTTGGCGTCGGACGATCGGGGCTCCGCTGCCTCGAAGAATAGCCGCGATCGGCAGCGGCCCCCCTTCCGCCGGAACCGGGGGAACGCTCTTGCGGCGCGGAACTGCGGCCGGGCTCGGCCGAAGGCCTGGGCGCCTGCGAATCCTGCCCTGCCGGCCTTGAACTTCTGGTAGCCGGCCTTCCTTTAGCGCCGCCGCTTCCTAGTCCTCTAAAAGTCCTGCCCTGCGGCTTCTCGCCGCTTCGGGGGTTTCCTCTGGAAGAGGAAGCTCTGTCTACCGGGCTTCGGGGAGCACCGCGTGCCGGCCGTGAGGAGCGGGCTTCGTCTTTCCTGCGCGCGTCCGAGTGCCATGGCTTGCGGTCTTCGTCGTCGTTGTGCAGATCGCTGCCCCGGACTCCCGCGAATGCGTGCGCGTGAACCACCGGTATCGGCTTGTTAAGAAGACGCTCCACCAGGCGCAGAAGGCGCTTTTCCTCGGTATCGCAGAACGATATGGCGCATCCGGAGGCTCCGGCCCGCGCCGTTCTTCCGATGCGGTGCACGTAGGTCTCCGGTTCGGTGGGCATGTCGAAGTTGAATATGTGCGTAATGTTGTCCACGTCGATGCCGCGGGCCGCGATATCGGTAGCTACGAGCACCCGGGTTTCGCCTGCGCGGAAGGCGTCCATGGTCCTGGTGCGGTTGCCCTGCCCCTTGTTGGCGTGTATGACGCCCGAGGTGATTCCGGCGGCGTGCAGGCCTCGCGCGATGCGATCCGCGCCGTGTTTCGTGCGGGAAAATACTATGGCCCGATCCACGTTGAGCTCCAGCATCAAATGCGCCAGCAGCTCCCGCTTGGCCCCTTTTTCCACATAATAGAGTGACTGGCTGATGAGTTCCACGGCCGGTTTTTCCGGCTCTATGGCTATGCGGGCGGGATTCCGCAGTAGTCCGCGAGCCAGTTCCTCGATTTCGCCAGGCATGGTCGCAGAAAAAAGCAGCGTTTGCCGCACCTGGGGCAGCATGGCGATTATCTTGCGTACATCGTGGATAAAGCCCATGTCCAGCATGCGGTCTGCTTCGTCGAAGACCACGATTTCCACTTTGGACAAATCGATGGCTCCATCATGGCGCAGGTCCAAAAGCCGGCCGGGAGTTGCGACGAGTACGTCCACACCGCGGTCCATGGCCCGTATCTGGGGAACTTTTCCCACGCCGCCGTAGACGCAGGCGCGGTGCAGGCCGGCATGGCGGCCATAAGCGGCAAAGCTGGCGTCTATCTGCGCGGCAAGCTCGCGCGTAGGTGCCACAACCAGGGCGCGCGCGTGCCTTGGGGTTCGTTTGATTGCTGCCTGAACCAATCGCTGAATTACGGGCAGGGCAAACGCGGCAGTCTTGCCGGTGCCTGTCTGGGCGCATGCGAGCAGGTCGCGGCCCTGGAGCACCACCGGAATCGCCTCTTGCTGAATGGGCGTGGGGTGCGTGTAGCCTTCGTGGAGGAGAGCCTGCAGGCTCTCTGGCATCAGGCCAAGTGATGCAAAATCTTTGTTAAGCATGAAAATCCTTGGTGAGAATAAAAACTGCTTCGATCTTTGTCGTTACTGTTACAGTGTAACCTTTAGCGTATATTCTCGTTGCTTACAGTATACTTGAAAACACCGCAACTCGCATAGTAGGGGGCGCAGGAAAATTGCCTGGCTTCCCCGCGCTGCCCTCCCTTACTTTACGGTAAGATTAAATACGCCATCCCAGTCTTTGGGCGGTGGACTTACCTTGAACAGCTCCACACGCTGCAAAAAAACGGCACTCGTCGCGTCATGGTGGGTCTTTATCAAGGTGGAAAAAATCTTATGCGCCGCTGCCCAGGACTGCATCCTATAGGCGGCGAGCCCCGCTTCGAATCTTTCCTTCAGTGGTATCAACGATGGATTGACGCTTTCCAGCTCCTGTATGAACTCGTAGATTCGCACAGGCTGGCTCTTGCCTTTTACCGTCATCAAGTCGATTTCGCGGCACAGAATTACATCCTTGACCTTTTCGTAGACCGATTCGGTAATGAGCGACTTGGTGCCGTAAGTCTTGGTCGCCCCTTCCAGCCTTGCGGCGAGGTTTACCGTGTCGCCGATGCTGGTAAAATCCATGCGGTCGCGGGAGCCTACGGAGCCAAAAACCACCGGCCCCGAATTGATGCCTATGCCGATGGCTATCACCGCTTCCGACTCCTTGCGGGCGCGTTCCTGCTCCACAGCCATGGCCTTGCGTATAGCCATGCCGGCGCGGCACGCGTTCAGTTCCTTTTGCGGCCCGTCGAACATGGCCATCACCTCGTCGCCCACGAATTTATCCACGTCGCCGCCATGGCTTATGATCGCGTTGGTTTGCAGATCCAGGTAATGGTTGAGCATCTGGACGACGGATTCGGGCGTTCTGCCCTCGCACAAAGAGGTAAAACCCCGTATATCCGTAAAAAGAAATGCTAAATCGCGGCTTTCCGTCGCCGGTATTTCCCGTTCCGAATGCTGAAGCGTGGAAGCGGATATGTAGGGTATGACGCCGCGTATCACCGAGGTCATGTTGCCCACCTCAAGCGATAATTTCTTAATCTCGTCCTTGGTTACCACCCGATCGTCGTAGCGGAGCCGTTCCGCGGATATCTTTTCGGTGCCCTTTACCATCGAGGACAGGCGCGAGGCTATCTCGTTTACGCTCATGCGAAGGAACAAAATGGGAAACACTATTCCGCGTCCAAACAGATAGGTAATAAATATGGACAGATAGATAAATACGGCGGATATCATGATAGCCTTGGTCCTGGTCCTGAAATACGGGCCGTAAATGACGTCGCGAGAATAGCGTACCGCGACATAGCCGATGGAGAGGCCGCCCAGAACCACCGGCGCGCGGAATTCCATATAACCGTCTTTTTCGACCAGGATGCGCCCCTGGTTGTCTGCCTCTATCTTGTCATTGGCGCGGGTCAGGTCGAGCATTTTTTTATTGGTGCTTGCCTGCACGGTAAAACCGTCCGTTTTGGCGTCTCGCCGAAACCAGCTCAGGTCGGCAAAACCGAAGGAAGCTGCGCCGTTCTTTTTTTCCTCGATGGTAAAATAATCGCTGATGGCTATCCTATCCCCAAGATTCGTCTTTACTATGCTGGAAGTACGGTCCGCCAAGGCGTGGGCATTGTCTTTTACCGCTCCAAGAAGGGTGCTGGAAAAATCCTTGAGCAGCACGGCCGCCAAAACCACGATAACCGTAAATAAAAGGCCGGTAAACGCCACGGTAAGCCGTTTCTGTATACCCCATTTCCGGAGCACGCCCCAGAGGGTTTGCCTTTCTGGCTCGGCTACGCTTCTAAAGGCTATATACTGCTGATAGGCCTCGTCCTTCGCGCTGAAGGTATTGAGCACCATGATTATGGATACGGCGTTCCATGCCACCGCAAGGGTTACGAACAGCCATTCCCACCAGGGCAAAGCCTGGAAGTACGCAGTGCGCGATGCAAACAGGAGGACATGAACCACAGGCACCGCTAAGGCGCATGCCGAAGCCAGTATATCCACCGAAAGGGAAGCAATGCTTTCCGGCCTGAGCCAGAGCGGAATTTTTTTTGCGATAAAATAGGAGACGATTTTCCAAATCGCAATCACGAGGGGAAACCAGGCGAGCACTAATCCCGCTATTTGCAGCAGCGGCGAAAAACCCGCATCCTTAAGGACGGCCAGAAGATAAAAAGGCATTGGAACGACATTTTGTTGCCCAGGACCCGCTAGAAAGGGAATAAAAAACCAGGCGAAAGAAAAAGCCGCCCAAAAAAAGTAGAGTAAATTCATAAAAAGCCTTGTATTGGACTTTGAATCCTTCATGTTTTAACCTTTCCGTATATCAATATTGGTCGAGGACTTTTTGCTTGGCCTGGGCTTTTTCCAGGTAGCCCGGAGCGTCCTCATAGGTGGAATCCAGCGTCAGCACCGTTGTAAACAACGCGATGGCGTCCTTGAAGCGTTCCTCGCTATAGGCTCGTACGGCATCGGCGTACAGGGCGCTCAAGTTCTCCCTTATGCGATTGCGGCGAATGTCCAGCTCTTTTTTTTGCACGGGGTCCGTCGCGTTTTTTGCCAGGGCAAGGAGCAGCCGCTGTGCCGAGGAATATTCCTTCCTGACGATATAGCCATCGAGATTTTTAAGGCCAGCGCCGAAACTGCTGCCCTGCTCCGCCTTGGCTTTCGTATCCACAAGTTTTTTCTGGAGGGATAGAGCCTCCGGACCGCGCTGAATGGAAATCGCGCGCAGTACTTTTTCCTGCGAAGCATCATAGTCCTTCTGCGCCTCGAATTTCTTTGCCCAGTGCAGGTACAGCGAATACTCGGCAGCGTCTATCCTGGAGCGGAAAATCCTGCCTATCTTGGAATCCAGATCCCGCAGCAGGAATATCTGGGACCCCGCGGTTTCAAACGAGCCCTTGGCATAGAGAGCCTCCAGACCCGATAGATATTTTTCCACTATCGCGCTTATGTCCGCCTTGAGAGAATTATGGGAACGGTTGGCCTCGGCATTCAGGGTATCGATGTTTCGAACCTTCAGGACGAGGGCAAAGGAATCGATGAGAAGCCGTTCCCGCTTAGCCGCCGACGGAGATTTTGCCAGCTCGACTTTATACTCCGCGACCTTTTCGAGGTATTTATCGACGAGGGCTTTTCGGGTCTCGCCCGTTCCCGATTGCAAAGCCCTGGCGTCCTCGTTGAAAAAATCCAGCTGAAGGGCGCTGGAGATCGCCACCTGCATTCCATATTCATCGGCTTCGGACCTGGATGGTTTTTTTTGCAGCGCGCTCGCGGTGCGGATATAGGATGAAACGCGGCTGCTCTGAAAATCGTCTACCAGCATCAGATAGCGCTGGGCCGTGGAGTTGGAAGGGTCGTAGCGCAGGGCGGCGCTGAAAAAATTACGCACTTTCCCTATCGCGGACAAATCGCCGTCCTTGAGCAGCGTCTGCTTGTACGCGTCGATCCCCGCATTGGTCAGGGCTGTGGAGGTATAGGCCTCCGGCATGGAAAACAAAACGACGAAAGGATCCCCCAGCGAAGCGCAGGAAAAACAAAGAACCAAAGCCAACGCGGCAATACCGGACATTTTTAGCATACACACTCCCGATACATAAATTATAATGGAATATCCCGAATAAAACCTAGTGTTTTCAGGAATTTTTTTTCAACTATTCTGCAATGCTTGCCACTGGACGCCCGTGGCTGGTATATTAGGCCATGACCAGAGACAACCAACCGACACCCGGACTGCCGGGAGCTCCTCTCGTAAGCGCCGCACGCCGTTTCATGGAATCGATAATTCCCAATCTCGAACTTCTTTTGCCCGAAGCCTGGGGTCTTGCCGCAGCGTGCATCGACCGAACCGCGATGACCCATCCGGACAGGGCGGCCTTCATGGCCCTCAGCTTCCTGCCCTTCATCAAGGAGGAAGGTCCGGGACCCGACGGCATGAAGCGCTTCTTCCACGTCGATTACCTTAACGAGAGCGACAAGGAGAACCTGCGCCAATACTCAGGTCTCATAAGCAGGAACATCGAGCTGAAACGCGGAAGTCCCTGGGGCGACGGACTGGCAAAGCTCAAGCAGCGGGAGGAGCGCGAAGGCACTTCCGGCGCTAACTTCCACCGTGTTGCCACTGCGTTTACCCAGTGGGCGGACGTGTATATGACGACGGGAGGCCTGCCCGCCGATGCCGCCGAGTTTCTTAAAAACCTGAACAGGCGCATACTCAATCCGGAGGGAATTCCCGCAACCGCAAGCGGAGCCGCCGGATCCGCAGCGGGAGCCAATTTTAAGATTGACGAAAACCCCCAGGCGCGCAAGGATAACGAAAAAGCCCTGTCGGAAGCCCTGGGAAAGCTCGAAAAGCTTACGGGAATGAACCCGATCAAAGAGCAGGTTAAAACTTTATCTAATTTGATGAAAGTGCACCAAAAACGCGCCAGCCTGGGCATGAACATACCGCCTGTTTCGCTGCACTCGGTGTTTACAGGCAGGCCCGGAACCGGAAAAACCACCGTCGCCCGCCTCCTGGGCCAGATATTCGCGGCACAGGTTTTTTTAAAAAAGGGCCACCTCGTGGAAACGGACCGCGCCGGGCTGGTAGCCGGTTTCGTGGGGCAGACGGCGGGCAAGGTGGACGAAGCCGTAACCAGGGCGCTTGACGGCGTACTGTTTATCGACGAGGCATACACGCTGATACCAGAAACCGCGAGCGGCGATTTTGGCCGCGAAGCGGTGGACACCCTGCTCAAGCGCATGGAAGATTACCGCGACCGCCTGGTGGTTGTGGTAGCCGGCTACCCCGACGAAATGTTCCGCTTCCTGGATTCGAATCCCGGCCTGGCAAGCCGCTTTTCGCGCAGATTCACCTTCGACGATTTTTCTCCCAAGGAGCTGGAAACTATTTTCCTGAAGTTCGTAGAGGACGCGGGCATGTGCATAAGCGATGGCTCGATAGGAAAACTGCGCGTCTACCTGCAGGATGCATGGAACCGCCGCGATTCGCACTTCGGCAACGGCAGGCTTGTGCGGAACTTGTTCGAGCGAGCCCTGGAAAACCAGGCAAACCGGCTAGCGCCCTGCCCGGAATTAACGCAGGAAATGCTGTCCTCTATAGAAGAAACCGATCTGCCCAACGATTAAGGGCAGCCGCACCCGGTGCCTTTTTCTCAATAATGCGGCGGCCGCTCCAATGCAGGCAAAGGCAGCTCGGCACCGGCATCCATGCTTTTAAGCTTTGTGCTTATCAGCTTGAGCATGGATTCCATGTGATCGATGACGCATCCCTGTTCATACACAAGCGCGCCCAGTTCCTTGATCGTCCGCTCCTGATACACGAGCTTCGTCTCCAGAAGCGCAAAGCGATTTTCGGCAGTATCATTTTCCTGATTCATGGATTCTCCAATAGTACTACTCGCCCATTATGCCGGAGAGTTCTTCCCAGCGAGCGGTTTTGGCATCGATAAGAGCGGTTATTTCTTCATAATGCCTATGCTTTTTATCCGCTTCGCTTCCCGACCTTCCCGACGAAAAATAGGCTTCAAGTCCGGCTTTTTCCGCCTCAAGGCTTGAGATTTCGTCCAGGATTCCGTCATATTCCTTTTTCTCGGCGAAGCTGGGCTTGCGGCCGCGCGGGTTCCTTCCGGCCTCCGGGCCTTGGACGCCCTGGCGCTTCGCGGATTCCTCCGTCCTGGCGGCAGCTTCCGCCGCGTCCGGTCCCGAAGCCGCATCCTCGAGGGCCGCGCGGTACTCGGAATAGCAGCCGGGAAAAAGCGATACCGAGCCGGAGTCGCCGAACGCGAGCGTCGTTTCCGTCGCCGAATCGAGGAAAGCCCTATCATGCGATACAATTATAACCGCGCCTTCGAAGGACTCTACGTAGTCCTCCAGCAGCTCGATGGTGTCGATGTCCAGGTCGTTGGTGGGCTCGTCGAGCACCAGCACGTTGGGAGCGGTAACCAGCACGGATACGAGCTGCAGCCGGCGCAATTCGCCGCCCGAGAGCGTGGAGAGCTTCTGGTCGTGCATGGTCCTGTCGAACAGAAAGCGCTCCAGCAGGCGTTCCGCGTCAAGCACCGTGCTGTTGTCCAGGCGCATCAGCTCCGCCTGCTTGCGTATGAACTCCAACATCCGCAGCTCTCGGGGCAGCTCGTCCGCCGTCTGGCCGTAATACGCCACGAGCGTGTTGATGCCTTTTTCGACGCTGCCCCCGTCCGGCGCGATCTTGCCCGATAGAATGCCGAGCAGCGTGGTTTTTCCGCAGCCGTTGGGACCTACGATGCCTATGCGGTCGCCCTTGTTTACCTCGTAGCTGAACGGAAAAAAAATCCGCCGGCCACCGTATATCTTGCTGACGGATTTAAGCTCGAGTATCTTCTTGCCAAGCCGGCGGGTCCCGGAGGCAAAAGCGCCCATGTCCTGCGGACGGTCCAGCGCGGCGGCCTGCATGTCTTTGATAAGACCCTTGCGGCGCTCGCTCTTGGTGGCGCGCGCTCGGGCTCCGCGGTTCAGCCACTTCATCTCTATCTTGAGTATGGCCTCGCGCCTGGAATCGGCCTTCTCCAGGGCGTTCCAGCGCTCGCGGCGCATCTCTATGAATGTGGAATAGCTGCCCGGATAGGAATAAATCCGGGAACGTTCCACTTCCAGAATCCGCCCGCAGACGGCTTCCAGAAATGCCCTGTCGTGGGTAACGAGCAGAAAGGCAAACGCTGAGTTTCGAAGTTTTTTCTCGAGCAGCTCGATGGAATACAGGTCCAGGTGATTGGTGGGCTCGTCCAGCAGCACGAGCTCGGACCCTCCCGCCAGGCATCTGCAAACCGCGGCTTTTTTTACCATGCCCCCGGACATGCCGTCCATGCAGGCTTCGATCCCCGGCAGCCCGAACTCGCTGCACAGGGAGCTGAACGAGCGCTCCAGGGAAAACCCGCCCTCGTCTTCCATCCGCTGCGCCAAAACGTCGCGCTTGCGGCCGTCGGGGATCCGGCCGTCGGCCCCCGGCCTTCCGTGCATGGCGTCCTCGTACTCGCGCACGAGCTTGGCGGAAGGAGAATCTCCCGCTAACAAAAAATCACAAAGCGTCATACCCGGAGACGCCATGGGGGATTGGGGCAGGACGCTGGTGCGGAGGCCTTTCCGGCGTGCTATGATGCCGCCATCGGGTTCCAGCACTCCCGCGAGCACCCGCAAAAACGTGGACTTTCCCGCGCCGTTCCTGCCCACGAGCCCGATGCGCTCGCCCTCTTCTATTCCGAGCGACACGTCGGCAAAAAGCGGCGCGCCAATCAGGGTTTTGGATATTTCCGTCATCGATACGATATTCATGCTTGCGAACTCTCTTGCCGGCTGTTGCCGCCACCATGGTAGAGAAGGGAGGCGCAAGGGTCAAGGTCCTGCCGCGCAAGGCCTTTGAGGATTGTTCAGGCAGACAAAATACAAGGAGCATGCTAGTATCGCTTCGATGAAAAAGCAGGAAAAAGACAAGAGGCGCATTCCCGGCGGCGGAAGGCAGCAGGTAGAGATAGTCTATGAAGACGATGACATCGTAGCGGTGGAAAAACCCGCGGGAATTCCCGTAATCGCCGTAAACGGTGGCAGATCCAAAAGCCTCCTCGACATCGTTAGCGCCCACATTCAGAAACGCAATCCCAAAGGCAGGGCCGCCGTCGTGCACCGCCTGGACCGCGATACCTCGGGCATCATGATATTCGCCAAGAATGCCCGGGCTAAAACCGCCTTGATGGGCTCGTGGAACGATCTGGTTAAAAAACGCCTTTATACCGCATTGGTGGAAGGATCGCCTGAGGCAGACGAGGGAACCCTGGATTCCTGGCTGCTGGAAATCGACGCCAGAATCGTGCGGCAGGTAGCGCCCGGAACAAACGGAGCCATGCGCGCGCTGACTCATTTCAAGGTGCTCGAGCGCCTGGCCGGCTATACGGTATTGGAGCTGGAACTGGAAACAGGACGGCGGCACCAGATTCGCGTCCAGCTCGCCGCGATAGGCTGCCCGGTTTCAGGGGACGAGCGTTACGGTGCGCGCCAGAATCCGCTGGAACGATTGTGCCTCCACGCATCGCTCCTGGAGTTTCAGATGCCGTTCAAGGGCAGCGTGCTGGTGCTGGAAAGCCCCGCTCCCGCCAATTTCTTTAGCCAGCCCCGACAGAGATTCGTTCCCAAGGAACGCAAACCCGGTAAATTCCCGCACTCTGGTTCAGACAAAAAATCTTCACGCCGATAGGAAACGGCATCGAGGCACAGGCCATGGGCTCCCAGCGCCCCGACAAGCGGGTGCCTGACTCCTGTTGCAAGCATACCCCTGATATCGGCCGAAGCGAGCCTGCCCAGGCCGGCAAGCATAAGCGCGGACGCCATGAGCCTTACCTGGTTAAACATGAAGCCCTCGCCGCGAAAACCCAGGCGCACGACGCCGTTGCGCCGATTCAGCGATACCGCGGCGACGGTGCGGATAAAATCCAATTCGTCGGTCTTGGCGTTGGTAAAAGCCCGGAAGTTAAGCGTGCCGGCGAACTCGTCTGCAGCTTCCCGAATGCGCCCGTCGTCAAGCGCGCTTTTTACGGCCAGAGAATAGTCGTTTAAGCCCGGCTCGCCGGAGCTTCCTTCCCTGAACAGGTAGGAATAGGTTTTCTCCAAAGCCCGATAGCGGGCATGGAACGAAGGCTGGCAGAGGCGGGTGCAGACGCAGGCGATATCCGCAGGCAGGATGGCGTCGAGCGCCGCGAGCAGCGCCTCCAGGGCTATAGGGTTTACCGTATGGAAATTCGCCGCCTGGCCGGCGGCATGAACCCCGGCATCGGTCCTGCCCGAGCCCATCAGGTTTATGCGCTCGCCCAGCAGGCCGGACAGCAGCGCCTCGAGGGTCTCCTGGACGGTTCGCTGCGCGCCGGCAAGCCGCTGCCAGCCTTTGAAACCCGTGCCGTCGTAAGCCAGGACAAGCATTATATTTCTGTCACCTTCCGGAAGGGCGGCGCGGCGTTTCATGGCTCAGTTTTCCGATGCCAGAGCCTGGCACAGCGAGAAAAAATACGCCGTAGCCTTGGACACGGCCGGGTCGAGCCTGGTTTTATCGTTGCCCGCGACGACCGGCGCGAATGAAAACCCGCGAACCGCGCCTTTGTAAACCACAAAGGAGAAGATTCCAGACTTCTGCGCCGGCGGGTCTTCGTTCAATCCGAGGAACAAGAAATTCCCCAGCGAATAGGCTATGACGCCCCGACCCCATGGCTCGATTCCCTGGAGCACGTGGGGGTGCCCGCCCAGAACGAGGCTTGCCCCGGCATCGATAAAGGACCGGTACAGCGTTCTTATCGATTCATGGGGACTTGTTATATATTCGAAACCTGCATGCGCGATTACGACCACCGTCCGGCCGGAGGCAGCTTCCTCCCCGATGCGCGAGCGGAGCAGCCGGGGATCGACGAGGATTCCCGGAGAAGATGGTCCGGCGGCGGCATCCTGGGGAGAATACCCCCGGCTCTCCACGGGGTAGCCGGCGAAGGACAGAAAGCTGATTCGCTCGCCCTTTACATCCTTGAATACCGCCTGCGCGGCTTCCTGCAGGTTATTCCCTGCGCCAGTCCAGCTCAGCTTTGCCTGCCGCAGGTAGCGCAGGGTATCGGAGAACGCCTCCTGCCCGTAATCGAGGGTGTGATTATTCGCAAACGTTACATGGTCGAAACCCGCATCGACGATGGCGGCGAGCAGCGATGGATCATGACGGAATTGATAGCGTTTTACGGGATTCGGCTTCCCCCGCAGGGAGACGGGCCCTTCAAGATTCCCTACCAATATATCCCGGGAGCGCAACAGCGGCAGGGTATCCCCAAGCAGAAACTCCGTCTTTTTTCCGGCTGCGATAAAAGCATCCTGATACGAGCGGTTTACTATCATGTCGCCGACCGCGCCTAGAACAAGTGGTTTTTCGTCCGTCAGATCAGGCAGGCGGTCAAACCAGTCCCGCAGCGCTTTAGATATCGTACCTTCTATAGAAACAACTACGCTTTCGACAAGCGGATAACCCGCCTCGCCCGGAAGGAAACCGTCTATCGCGGCTGCCCGCATGTCGGAACGTATCGCATCCAGAGGAACCCGGGGCAGGTCCGTGGTACTGGAAACCGCCGTGGCGGAAGAATAAGGCAACTCGACGGCAAGCCAGCGCCGCGCCACCGCTCCCGGCAGAATCGCGGCTGTTTCCGCGTGCCGGACAAGGGAAAAACGCACCATCGGCGGATTCCCGCTGCCCGAAAGAAGAAAAACTTCGGGCAATGGGTGCTTCTCCAAAAAGTCGACCCCGTTAAACCATGGCTCATGCGAGGAAAAAACGACAGGTACCTGCTTGAGGCTGCAGGAGAAACTCAAAACGCAGCACAAAAGGCTAAGTTGTAATTTTTTACGCATGGTAATGAGCATACTATGCTGAAAACATCTTTAACAGGGTGTTGAAAAACCTCGGATGAGGATTTTCAACACTTCCAAAATGTAACATTACCGTAGCATTTGTATTCAAATGCGAGGAATGTTTAAGGTTGTTGGAAAAGCCACAAGCTTTTTCAACAACCTGTTAAAAGAAAGATGGCCATCAAATTTGCATTTATTTCCGCAAAGTGTTAGAGTAAACGAAAGCTCTGAAAACCGAAGTTTTTAGAGCTTAACTGAATTGTATATTCGTGATTACAGGGGAGAACATAATGCCTTCAAAAGCGCTTCTCGACTTACTCGCCAGCGACACCGCGGTAATCGCGACCACCGAAATGGCCAAACTCCGGGACCTGCCCGCCTTAAAAACCCTGGGGGGGTTGCAAAACGACCAGCTTATAGACATCAACAGCCAAATCTACCGGGGGCTCATCAAGTGGTTCGATAAATCCGGCGGAAAAAACGAAGTAGGCGCGACCTTCGCCTCCATAGGAAAAACTTTGTGCACGGCGGGTATCCCCGTCTCGGAATCTATCTATTTTCTGGTGGTATCCCGCAAGTCGCTGGTGGATCATTTCCAGAGGGACTCAATGATGGAGAATTCCCTGGAGCTCTATTCAATACTTCAAACAGTGGATCAAATCTCGGATTTTTACGCCCTGGGCTCATATTACCTGACCAAGGGATACCTCGAGGACACGTTCAAGGCCTTGGCCAAAAACGCGGCAATCCCGGAATCCGAACTCCGCAAATACTTCAAGGATGATTTTTTCTTTAAATAAACCGGGCAGCGCTTGCATTTTGGAAATGCATGCACAATACTTTTGGCAGAACGGAAAAAAAATGAAGCACGTACCGCGTATTTTAAATATACTAGTAACTCTTCCGCTTGGTTTTATAGTCGTTTTTTCAATTTTCGACGATTATTCGCTTACCATCCCCCTTACCTGCCTCGTCGCATCCTTTATAGTCCTGTTTCGCTGGAAGTTCCTGCGGGAGATAACCGAAACATTAGGAAAGAAAAAATTACTTCTTCGCTCCGGTTCCCTCTATTTAATGTTTTTTCTGTTGACCATAGCCGTCCTTGTGCTGGCCATCGCCAAGCTGCCTTCCGCCATGCCGTGGGTATTGGCGGTAGTCCTTACCCAACCCGTCATCCTGTTCCTCTACTCGCTGTTTTCAGGATTCCGCATGCTGCTTGGCGGCAGGGAGCCGACCCCATGAAAAAAATCTGTCTGGCCCTTATCTTTGCCCTTTCCCTGCTCATGCTCCATGGCGAAACCGGCCACGAGTCCAAGTCGATGGGCGAACAGATAAACGAGGCCATAGCCATCAACGTCGTCTTTACCGCCGATCTGGGATTCTACAAGCTGCCTATCACCGATACCGTTATTTCCACCTGGATAATAATGGCTATCCTGATCGGCGGCTCGATATTCCTGACGCGAAACCTGCAGGATGTTCCAGGCCGTCCTCAGGCGCTGGTTGAAGGCTTCGTGGAATTCATAAACAATTTCGCGAAAAACAACATAGGCCATCATTGGAGACCATACGCGCCATATATCGGCACCGTCGCGCTTTTCCTGGCGCTTGCGAACTGCGCCTCCATCCTGACGCCGGTGGCCGGCTTCGGATTCGAGCCGCTGTTCGAAATCAAGCCTCCCACACGCGATATTAATATTACCGCCGCCTTTGCCGTAAGCACCATCGGAATCGTCATTTTCTCCCGTTTCCGCTACAAGGGACCGCTAGGATTCCTCAAGAGCCTGTTTAAGCCGGTGGCGTTCATGCTGCCTTTTAACCTGCTGGAATACATAGTCAGGCCGCTGTCGCTGTGCCTCCGGCTCTTCGGCAACATACTCGGAGCCTTCATTATAATGCGCCTGGTCGAAGCTCTCGTACCGGTACTCATACCACCCATTTTCGGCTTGTACTTCGACCTGTTCGACGGGGCGCTGCAGACAATCGTATTCGTGTTTCTGAGCACTATTTTTATCGCCGAGGCGGTAGAGTGATAATTTTTATTTGAAGGAGCAGTCAATGGAACCAATGATCGCAATCGGAGCAGGACTCGCCGTCATGGGCGGCTTAGGCGCAGGTATCGGAATCGGCATAGCCACGGGCCATACCGCCGAGGCCATTGCAAGGCAACCGGAGGCTTCCGGAAAAATTTCTTCGATGTTCCTTTTGGGTATCGCCCTTTCGGAGGCGACAGCTATATACGGGCTCGTCGTTGCCCTGATGCTGCTGTTCAAGTAAGGAGGCCGCGTGCTCGATTTCGGCGTTACTTTTTTAATAACCCTCGTCAATCTCGCGGTTCTTTTCGTCATTTTGAAGAAGGTGCTGTTCGGGCGCGTTACGAAGTTCATGGAAGACCGTGCCGAGCGTATTTCCAGGCAGATGAACGAGGCGCAGAGCATGAAGCGCCGCGCCGAAGAAATGAAGGACCAATACGAGGCCTTGCTGGTAAACGCGGAGGACGAATCCGAATGGGTCGTGCGCGACGCGGAGGACCGGGGCAAGGAGCGCTATGATGCCATACTCTCGGAGGCCAACAAGGAAGCGGACCTGCTTCGCAAGCGCGAACGAGAGCGCATCCTGCAGGAAGCCAGGAAAGCGCGTGACGACTTCTCGGCCGAAACGGCCAAGATAGCCATGTTCGCAGCCTCGGAAATAATAGAGCGCTCGCTGGAAACCGACGACCAGCTTCGTATGGCCGAAAAATTCGTCCGCCAGGCCCAGTCGGGCCACCACGCTCGTCCGGGAGCCAGAGATGCGACCTGACGCCCTGCAGTGGGCAAAGAGCCTCATCGCGGATTACGATTCGGGCGAACAGGACTCTATTTCCCCGCTTGCGGAATTGCGTTATGAGTATATAAGCTCCTTTTCCGCGCTATACGAAAAAGACAAGTCCTTCAGGGCTTTTTTGTCGGAACCTTCCATAAGCCTTGACGATAAGAAAAAAGTAGTAGCCGGCCTGCTTTCGGATATCAGTAAAGATTCCGATGACATGGCGGCAAGATTTTTTGGACTGCTGGTGGAAAAAAAGCGATTCCCCCTGATCAGCCATATCGCGTTTGCCGTTCGGGGACTGCTGGACGAGGAAGCCGGCATCCTGCGCATCCGTATCGAATCGGCCAAGGATCTCGACATAATCGAGCTGGAAAGGCTGCAACGGGTAATCTCGAAGGACACGGGCGCGCGGAGAATTTGCGCAAGCACCATGGTGAACCAGGCCCTGATCGCGGGCGTCAAGATATATTCCGACGGCATGTGCTGGGACGGCTCGGTAACCGGCCGCCTCAAGGCAATGGGAAAAATGCTCTCCATGCCGCTGGGCTCCCTATGAACGAAATGAGGATTGTATGGCAATAAAAACCGATGAACTGGCGGCTATCCTTAAAGAAAGGATAGCCAATTTCAAGGATACGCTCTCCCGGAGCGAAACGGGGCTTGTCGTAAAGGCAGGCGACGGAATAGCGCGCGTTTACGGACTCAACGACTGCATGTATGGCGAATTGGTGGAGTTCGACGGCGGGTCGATAGGCATGGCCATGAACCTCGAGACGGACGACGTGGGTTGCATTCTGTTCTCCGGGGAAAACGCCATAGCGGAAGGCCAGACCGTGCGGCGTACCGGCAAGGTCGTGGAAGTTCCCGCCGGCCCTGCATTGCTCGGACGCATCGTCGATCCATTGGGAAAGCCTATCGACGGTTTGGGCTCTATAGAATGCAAAATGATGATGAAGGCAGAACGGACAGCCCCGTCGGTTATCGACCGTAAAGGCGTCAGCGTGCCGCTGCATACCGGAATACTGGCCATCGACTCCATGGTGCCGATAGGCAGGGGTCAGCGGGAACTCATCATCGGCGACAGGCAGACAGGCAAGACCACCATAGCCGTGGATACGATCATCTCCCAAAAAAACAGGGATGTAATCTGCATTTACGTAGCCATCGGGCAAAAAGCGAGCACCACCGCCCAGGTCGTGGAAAACCTCAGGAAATACGGGGCGCTCGACTATACGATAATCGTGGCTTCGACCGCCAGGGATCCTGCGGCCATGCAGTACTTGGCGCCTTACTCGGGCTCCGCCATCGCGGAATACTTTATGGAGCAGGAAAAAAAGGACGTGCTCATAGTCTACGACGATTTGTCAAAGCACGCTGTCGCCTATCGCGCGCTGTCGCTGCTCCTCCGAAGGCCGCCCGGACGCGAGGCGTTTCCCGGGGACGTGTTCTACCTGCATTCCAGGCTGCTCGAACGCTCGGCCCGCCTGTCCGACAAGCTTGGCGGAGGGTCCATCACGGCGCTTCCCATCATCGAGACCCAGGGCGGCGACATATCGTCATACATCCCCACCAACGTTATTTCCATAACCGACGGGCAGATATTCCTTGAAAGCGATCTTTTCTTTGCGGGCATCCGCCCTCCGGTAAACGTAGGGCTTTCGGTGTCCAGGGTGGGGGGATCCGCCCAGACGAAAGCGATGCGCAAGGTAGCCGGCCGCCTTCGCATCGACCTGGCGCAATACCGCGAGCTTGCGGCCTTTTCCCAGTTCGGAAGCGACCTTGACAAGGCAACGCAGGAAAGGCTCAACCACGGAGCGCTGCTCGTCGAGGCCATGAAGCAGGGCCAGTTTTGCCCCTACAACCTCGCCGACGAGATAATCATACTGTATGCGACGGTAAACGGCATGCTCTCGGTAAAAGTCGATGAGCTCGGGAAGACGCTCAAAGCCCTGATAAGTTTTATTCGCTACAAGAACCAGGAGCTTATCGACACCATAGAAAAAACGTGCAAGCTCGAACCGGAAACCGAGGATACCCTCAAAAATCTCATTACCGAATATTCGAGCCACATGAGGTCCCATTAATGGAAACGATGCGCGACCTCCGGGCCAGGATGAAGAGCATCGGGCAGTCACTGCAGATGACCAAGGCCATGAAGCTGATATCCACGGCAAAACTGCGCAAGGCGCGCCGGCAGCTCTCCGACGCGATTCCCTACTTCGATTCCATCAAAAACGCCATGGCGGACATCGCGGTCAACAGCAATATCGCCGCCAGCACCTGGTTTGACCGCCGCGAGCGGAAGCCGGACAAAAAAATCGCAACCATAATCATCAGCTCGGATCGCGGACTCGCGGGAGGATTCAACATCAACGCGATCCGGCTCGCCGAGGAAAAGTGTCCCGAAGGGTCGATAGTCATGACCATCGGCTCCGTGTGCAAGCGCTATTTCATGGACAAAAACTACATCCTTCTCGAGGACTTTGCCTCGAGCAGAAAAGTCCCAACCGTCTACGAAGCACGGGACATCGCGAATTTCATCATGGATCAATACAGCAACGAGCGCATCGACGAGTTTCGGGTTATTTACACGAGGATGATTTCCACGGTTAAGCTGGTGCCCGAGCTTTTTCAGCTGCTTCCGCTCGAAAAAAAATTATTCGAGAAGAACGACCTTATTGGCCGGCGCTATAATTGCGAGCCCGACGAGGAGTCCGCTTTTGCCGCGATGGTTCCGCACTATCTCAAGGGAGTCATTTACGGCTGCCTCGTGGAAACGTTCGCGTCGGAACAGGCGGCGCGCATGACGGCGATGGATTCCGCCGTAAAGAACGCCGGGGACATGCTTGCCAGGATTAAGCTTAAATATAACAGGGCGCGACAGCAGGCCATCACGCAGGAAGTAAGCGAAATAGTCGCCGGCGCCGCGGCGCTAACATAGTGACAGGAGATTCTATGAGCAGGCTCGAAGGACATGTCGTACAGATACTCGGACCGATCATCGACATACGGTTTCCGGAACACAAAATCCCGCCATTGCTTAACGCCGTGGAAATACACCGCATGGACGGGAAAAAAATCCTCGTTGAGATACTCCAGCATACCGGCGACAGCGTCGTGCGCTGCGTTGCGCTCGAAGCCACCGAAGGCTTGTCGCGCGGACTACTGGCCGTGGACACGGGTTCTCCGCTTAAGGTGCCCGTTGGCAAAGAAGTGCTCGGCCGCATGTTCAACATGTCGGGAAAAGCAATCGACGGCGGCCCTCCTTTGCCCGAGACGGAATTCTGGCCTATCCACAGGCAGGCACCCGAGCTATCGGAACAGAGACCGGCGGCGGAACTTTTCGAGACGGGCATCAAGGTTATAGACCTCATCGCCCCCTATGCTAAAGGCGGCAAAATTGGCCTGTTCGGCGGCGCAGGCGTCGGAAAAACCGTGGTAATCATGGAGCTTATCCGCAACATCGCCTCCGAGCACTCCGGCTATTCCGTATTTACGGGAGTGGGAGAGCGAAGCCGCGAGGGCAACGACCTGTGGCATGAAATGAACGAGTCGGGCGTTATAAAAAATACCGCGCTGGTCTTCGGCCAGATGAACGAGCCGCCCGGAGCGCGCATGCGCGTAGCCCTTTCCGGCCTTACCATGGCGGAATATTTCCGCGACGTGGCCGGGCAGGACGTGCTCCTGTTCATAGACAACATCTTCCGTTTCGTTCAGGCGGGCAGCGAAGTATCCGCCCTGCTGGGCCGCATCCCCAGCGCCGTAGGCTATCAGCCCACGCTGGCCAACGAGCTGGGAACCCTGCAGGAGCGCATTACGTCAACCAGTAAAGGTTCTATAACTTCGGTGCAGGCAGTATACGTTCCCGCGGACGACCTTACCGACCCGGCTCCCGCAACCACATTCTCCCACCTGGACGCCACCACGGTGCTGTCGCGCAATATCGTGGAGCTGGGAATCTATCCTTCGGTGGATCCCCTGGCATCGAGCTCGCGCATCCTGGATCCCCAGATTGTCGGCGAGGAACACTACAAGGTAGCCCGATCGGTGCAGCAGATACTCCAGCGCTACCGCGAGCTGCAGGACGTAATAGCCATCCTGGGCATGGACGAGCTTACGCCCGAAGACAAGACCATCGTGGTAAGGGCGCGCAAAATACAAAGATTCTTCTCCCAGCCTTTCTTCGTGGCGGAACAATACACGGGCATTCCGGGCCGCTACGTAACGCTCGCCGACACTATACACGGGTTCCGGGAAATCGTAGAAGGCAAACACGATTCCGTGCCCGAGCAGGCCTTCTATATGGTAGGCACCATCGAGGAAGTTTTGGAAAAGGCGAAAAATCTATGAGGTTCTGCCATGGCAAAACTTTTTAAGTGCGAAGTGCTGACGCCGTACCGCAAGTTTTTCTCGGGAAATGCGGAGTCGGTTACCGTAACGGGCGAAGCCGGCCGCTTCGAAATACTGGCCAATCATGAAACGGTTCTTGCGTCGCTGAAAACCTGCCTCCTGGAACTGAAGAAACCCGACGGCAACGCCACTGCGTACCTGTCGGAGGGATTCGTCACCGTGCACGCGGACCATGTCGAGATTTTCGCGGATTCCGCCGAGTGGCCCTCCGAGATCGACACGGAACGCGCAAAAGCGGCAAGGGACCGCGCAAAAGTGCGTCTTGAAACCGAGACGCTTTCCTGGGCAGTCAAGCGCTCAAAGGAAGCTTTGCTTCGGGCTCAGACAAGGCTTGCCGCGGTAGGCTCGTCTGCGGCAGCCTCGGCTGCGACAGCTGCGGCTGCGACAGCTGCGGCTGTGACAGCCGAGCCCACCACGAAAAAAACCTCCTGAGTCCTAGCAGGGTGTTAAAAAACCCCGGATGAGGATTTTCAACAGCCCGCTAGTCGAGGGCAACGACGATTTTTCCGCTTGCGCAGGCACCTGCCTGCAGGACGCGCAAGCCGAGTGCCGGCAGATTAAATGCGTTTGCCGCGGAGCTTACGGGCTCCACGGCCAGGCTGTCTCCCTGCGGCGGAATGAACAGGTGCGTGTATGGAAATGCATCCCGATCCACGGTCAAGCGGACTTTTGGCCGGCCGGAGCCGAAATTCAAGGTAATAGATTCGTCACGGGGTGTATAGAACGCCGCATCGAGAGGCGCGTTCCGCGCCGGAAAATATCCACGCGCGTAATCGTGGGCAGTTCCGACAACCGGCAGCAGCCCGCCCGTGGGCAGAAGTTTTGCGTCGACGGGCGCCCAAGCGCTGTTACCCATGGACAGCGACAGATCGGCCAGCGGGCTTTCGCACATAAAATACGGATGCCAGCCGAAGCCTAGCGGCGCGGGGAGGGTCCCCGTGTTTTCCGCCGAAAACACGACGGTGAAACCACTCTCGTCGAGCCGGTAAGAAATTATAACTTCCATCGAAAATGGATAACCCGGCTCATCATCCGCCGCCAGCGCATAGCAAAGGCTGAGCGCGGAAAAACCGTGGCCCGATTCCCTCGATAAAACCCGCATGGGCTTGCGGTACAAGAAACCGTGGAGTGCCAGGTCCTCGCCGGGGATGTTGAGCGAAAGCGCGTGTTCCCTGCCCAACCAGGAATAAGCGCCGCCGGGAATCCTTCCGGCAAAGGGAAACATAAATCGCCCGCGGTAATAGCGGTTCTCCAGCAGCTCGCCCTCGGAATCGGAACGGAGTATCTCGCGGAGCGTTCCGGCAGTATCGGCAAGCCTCAGGGAATGAACCGTACCGCCAAGGGCTGGAATTATTTCGGCGCTCGAACCGTTTTCGAGGCGGAGCCGCAACGCGGACAATACGCCGAGTTCGAAGTTTTCGCAGTGTTCCATAAGTAGTGCCGCTCCCTACATTTTCTTGAGCTGAGTGACGAGTGCCCGGAAATCCTTGGGATACGGAGCCTCGTACCTTACTTTTTCCCCGCTTGACGGATGGTCGAACTCGATACTGAAGGCATGCAGCGCCGTCCTGGAAATAATTGGCCGCTCGCCTGCATTATCTCCCTTCCATCGCCTCTTTATTTTAGAAAGAAAGAGCGCTTCGCCATTGCCATACAAGGGGTCGCAAACTATCGGATACCCTAAAGCCGCCAGATGCACGCGAATTTGGTGTGTTCTGCCTGTCAGCGGCCGCGCTTCAAGCAGGGCGAGCGTATTGCGCGATTCGAGAACCAAAAATCCGGTGGTGCTGGGCTTGCCCATGCCGTCCACGATAGTGCGGTGCCGCTTGTCCCCGTCTGGTGTCAGCGGAAGCTCGCACAGGGTTTCTTTCCAGGCCGGGCGGGCGGCTATTACCGCATGATAGGTTTTATGTATCTGGCCAAACTCGAAAGCCGTGGAAATTATGCGGTGAGCGTCGGCATCGCGGGCGAACAGGAGCACGCCGCTCGTGTCCTTGTCCAGGCGGTGTACCGGCCACAGGTCTCCGAACTCAGGCTCAAGTTCCTTGGCCACGACGGGCGCTTCCTCGTCGTAGCGGTCCGGCGCGGATAACAGGCCGGCAGGCTTGTTGACGACGAGTATCGAATTGTCTTCATGTATGACTTCAATGTTGGATTTCATTGCGCGCAGTATAGCGTATTGTAGGTGTTCGATAAAGTACCGCTCTATCTCTCAGCTTTCCCCCGCCGGTACTTGCTGCGCATTTTCCAGGCTAAACTCGACGAGGCAGTTAGTTCCATCCGCCAGCCGCTCTACTTTAAAGGAGCCTCCCAATTGGGAACACAGCCCTTTGACCAGTTTCATGCCGATACCGGAGGCTTCGGCGGTCTCGAAGCCGGGCTCCAAGCCGATGCCGTCGTCGCGGATGCTAAGGGAAATTTCGTTCCCGTTTTTTTTAAGCGTCACCGTTATTGCTCCGCTGCGCTCGTCGGGGAACGCGTACTTGAGGGCGTTGGTCAGCAATTCGGTAACGATAAGCCCGCACGGCGCCGCGCGCTTGGCCTCTATGACGATGCGTTCAAGATGCAGAAGCAGTTTGACCGACTTTTTAAACTCAACGAGGGGAGTCGCCACGCGGGCGCAATATTCGCCGAGATCCAACTCTGCAAACGATCCCGATGAATACAAAAGAGAGTACAGTTCCGAGATGGCCATGACCCGCGAAAGCAATCCCTCGAGGGTTATCCTGGCGGCTTCCGATATTTCGGCACTGGCGGAAAGGCTTATAAGGCCGGCAATCATGTGGAAACTATTCTTGACCCGATGCTGCAGCTCGCTCAGAAGGTCGCGATTTTCGATTGCCGAGCGCCTGAGTTCTTTTTCCGCCTTTACGCGCTCGGTTACGTCGCGGAACGACCATACGCGCCCTGCCGAGGCTTTTCCTTCCTGCAGCGGAAGCGAGTAACGCTCGAACACGCGGCCATCCTTCAAATCGATGAAATCGAAACTGCTGTCCGTAGATTCGTAGAGCCGGAGCACTTCCTGCGTATAGGCTTGCGGATCGGCGACCATGGACGTTATATACGCGATTTGGGCTGTCACGTCGCCTGCGGCTGCAATGGATTCGGGGATCTTCCATAGTTCTGCGAATTGCCGGTTCGCAAACAGGATTTCGTCCCGTGCCCGCACCGCGATTATGCCGTCGGCGGTGGCATTGAGGGTGGCGCTCAAGTTGGCCTTGTTCTTGATTAATTCACGGAGGCTCAGATTACGTTCCTTCTGTTTGAGGAAGGAAACCCAAAACAAGGCCAAAGCCTCGGCAAGCATTATTGCCAGGAGAATAGAAAGCGTCCGCCAATTGTCCAAGATCCAGTTTTCCGGTCTGTTTATTACGGTGCACCCTAAAGGCAGGAGGCTTGGCTTTATTCCATACCCCCCGAGCATGGAATAATCGACGTACAGGCGATTGGGGCTATCGGTTCGCACGGGAATGGCCGCGGCGCTTTCCCCGGCAAGGATGCGCAGCGCGAGCTGCCCCGCGACCAGACCCTGGTCTTTTGCGCTGGACATAAAACCGCCCAAGACGCCGTGTCCAAGGTAGAAATCCCACAAGCCATATACGGGAGCCCTGGTTGCGGCATGGATCATCTCGCTTATTTCTTCGTAATCGAAAAAGCGTCCTTTTGAATCGCGGGTAAAAGCCATGAGAATAACGGCGTCGCTGCGAGGATCCAAGGGCAAAACCGCTTCCACCATCGCCTCCACGTCAAGGTTGAACAGGTACGAGATCGTAATGGTACCCCGTGCGCTTTCCACCGTGTCGCGGGCGTGCTGCATTTCGGCTACACCCGTTGGAGTTCCATCCGACACGAACAGAACCCTTTTTAAGCCGGGATTCAACGCTCGCGCGAGCTGGAAGGTCTCCAGGGGATCGGTTTTCTCGACCGTCCCGGTAAAGAACCCCGAATCGTCGATAAAGGAGGGAGAATAGCAGTTGATTCCGCAAAACACGATGGGGGTATCGGGAAATAGTTCCAGCCGATGTCTTTTGGCAAATGCCAATGCGTCATTATCGCTTACGATGACTAGTGCGGGAGGGGAACCGCCGTATTTCTCCTTGAGCAAAACAAGCTGGGCCGATTGTGTTTGCGCCAGTGGAAAACGCTTTGTGTCCAGGTATTCTATTGAAAGGTCTATATCCCCAGGCCCAAGCATAAGTTCCTTGATTTCCTCGCTCAAGTTGTCTGTCCAGGAAAGTCCGGCATGGTAGGAATTAATTAGGAGGACCTTGCGCTTATCTTTTGAGGCGAAAGCCTCTGCCTTTGCGCTCTTTTCGGGAGAAGTCTTAAGCGAATCGGAACATGAAGACAATAAAAAGACGGCAAGCTGTAGAAGCACGTGCAGCAAATACAGGCACGCCGGTTTTGCCTTCCTCGACACTCTCAATTCTTGCCTCCCTAACAGGTTGTTGAAAAAGCTTGTGGCTTTTCCAACAACCTTAAACATTCCTCGCATTTGATTACAAATGCTACGGTAATGTTACATTTTGGAAGTGTTGAAAATCCTCATCCGAGGTTTTTCAAGACCCTGCTAAAGACGAATTTTTAAAATCATGGCCCCGTAAAGCCGAAACACTGATTTTGTGTCCAGAACCAGGGTTTGTCAACATAAATGCGCATTATGGGGAACGCTAAAACTGCAGTTTTGAGGGGCCAGCGCTTAAATAAAACTGGCGGTAATTTGGCATCGACCAGGGCCGGTAAACGGCGAAATGTTTTTTTAAAGCGGCCGATATCCGATCGCAAGGGATCGGACGGATAGGGCGTCTTCCTGGCAGCTGCCTGCCAGGGAGACGAACTAGGAGGGAGAGAGCGGTGCGCGGCGTGACGCGCATGCGCCAAAAAAACAGGCAAAAACCCGAAAACTTCATATTCTAGGGCAGAAAAGGTCAGGAAACCGCGTATTATGGCAGGAAGGTCCGAAAAACCGCGTTGGAAGGGGTTATACCACTTGCCGTTGTGGCAGGATTTTTAGTATCTTTCTTTCGCGAGCCGGATCGGTTCGCTTAAACTATTATAGCAAACCGCCCACAGTACGAGCGCATGAAAAGCCGGTACGGTTATTCTCCGTGTTACGGATAAATCGGGGCGGTCCCACAGATGAAAGGGAGATAGACAACATGGCAAAGCAATTGATGTTCAGCGAAGATGCCCGCAGACGCCTTCTTTCCGGCGTAGAGCAGATTTCTCGCGCGGTAAAAGTTACCCTTGGCCCCAAAGGCCGCAATGTGCTCCTGGACAAAAAGTTCGGCGCCCCCACGGTTACCAAGGACGGCGTGTCCGTTGCCAAGGAAATCGAGCTCGAAGACCCCTATGAAAACATGGGTGCCCAGCTCCTGAAGGAAGTTGCCACCAAGACCAACGATATCGCCGGCGACGGTACCACCACCGCCACCGTTCTTGCGTACAGCATGGTTAAAGAAGGCGTAAAAGCCGTCGCGGCCGGCATAGACCCGATGGGCATCAAGCGCGGCATGGACAAAGCCGTGGAGACCGCCATTGCCGAGATTAAGAAAATGTCCAAGGAAATCAAGGAAAAGGACGAGATCGCCCACGTTGCTTCCGTTTCCGCCAACAACGACATGGAGATAGGCAAGCAGATTGCCGACGCCATGGAAAAAGTGGGCAAGGACGGCGTCATAACGGTCGAGGAATCCAAGACCATGGACACCACCATCGACTTCGTCGAAGGCATGCAGTTTGACCGCGGATACCTCTCCCCCTACTTCGTGACCAACCGCGACACCATGACCAGCGTGTTCGAAAACCCCTACATACTCATACATGAGAAAAAGATTTCTTCCATGAAGGACCTTCTTCCCATCCTCGAGAAGATCGCGCAGACGGGCAAACCCCTGGTGATCATCGCCGAGGACGTGGACGGCGAAGCTTTGGCTACACTTGTGGTAAACCACATCCGCGGCACCATAAACGTATGCGCCGTTAAAGCCCCCGGCTTCGGCGACCGCCGCAAGGCCATGCTCGAGGATATCGCCATGCTTACCGGCGGCGAAGTTATCGCCGAGGAACTGGGCATGAAGCTCGAGAACACCGAGATTGCCCAGCTTGGTCAGGCCAAGACCGTGAAGATCGACAAGGACAACAGCACCATCATCAACGGAGCGGGCAAGCAGAAAGACATCGACGACCGCAAGGCCCAGATCAAGGCTCAGATCGAAGAGACCACCAGCGACTACGACCGCGAAAAACTCCAGGAACGCCTGGCCAAGCTCGCCGGCGGTGTTGCCGTGATTAACGTAGGAGCTGCCACCGAAGTAGAGATGAAAGAAAAGAAGCACCGCGTGGAAGACGCGCTTTCGGCCACACGCGCGGCTATCGAGGAAGGTATCGTTCCCGGCGGCGGAATGGCCCTTATCATCGCGGCACTCGCCGTATCCAAGATTGACACCACCAAGCTCGGCGATGCCGAAAAAGTTGGCTACAAGATCGTAAACCGCGCGCTTGAAGAGCCGATTCGCCAGATCGTGGAGAATGCGGGCCTCGACGGCGCCGTGATTGCCGACAAAGCCAAGACCAACAAAGGCCTGGGCTTCGACGCCGCCAAGATGGAATGGGTGGACATGATCAAGGCCGGAATCATCGATCCCGCCAAGGTTACCCGCTCTGCTTTGCAAAACGCCGCATCCGTGGCGTCCTTGCTCCTGACCACCGAGTGCGCCATAAGCGACCTCCCCGAACCGAAATCCGGCTCTCCCGCCGGCGGAATGGGCGGCGGCATGGGCGGCGGAATGGGTGGAATGGGCGGCATGGACTACTAAGCTCAAGCTACTAGTTTATTTAATGAAGGCCGCGCCCGTGAGGGCGCGGTTTTTTATTTAACACTTCCGCCCATGAAAAATGAAGCCGCAAAGCGGGTGCGCAGCACTCAGCCTGGGGCGGCATGACGCGGTCGCAATCGAACGCGAAGCGTGAGTGCGACCACTACAATAACTTCCACTCGGCAACCGGCATGCGAAGCATGACGAATGGACTACTAAGCCAAGCTACTGTTATTTGTAATAGAGGCCGCGCCCGAAAGGGCGCGGTTTTTTATTTAAAGCTTCCGCCCATGGCAAACAAAGCCGCGAAGCGGGTGCGTAGCACTCAGGCTCGGGCGGCGTGACGCCGCGCAGCTTTCAGCTGCGCACTACAATCCATTCCACTCGGCAACCGGCATGCGAAGCATGACGAATGGACTACTAAGCTCAAGCTACTGTTCTTTATAAATCAGGCCGCGCCCGTGAGGGCGCGGCTTTTTTATAGACTGCTGCTCAATTTTATATTATTTTTAATAGTACGATAGTTAGATCTATCGCACTAACAGGCTGTTGAAAAAGTCGGTTACTTTTCCAACAGCCTTCAACATTCCTCGCATTTGATTACAAATGCTACGGTAATGTTACATTTTGGAAGTGTTGAAAATCCTCATCCGAGGTTTTTCAACACCCTACTAAGGAGTTCCCATGGCCACAATTAACCCGTACCTGCAATTCGACGGAAACTGCGATCAGGCGATGACTTTTTATAAAGAATGCCTTGGCGGCAAGCTGACTTTTATGAGGATACGCGATACGCCGATGGCCAATGACATGCCGGCAGAAAACCAAAGCAAAATAATGCATGCGAATCTGAGCGCGGACGGCATTACGATTTTGGCATCGGACCGCATGGACAGCGCAGCGCTGGTTCGCGGAAACGATGTGTACCTGATGCTCTACTGCTCAAGCGAAGAGGAAATAAGGACGCTGTTTCCAAAACTTTCGGCGGGTGGCAGCAATAAGACCGAGCTCAAGGAAGAATTCTGGGGCGCCATCTACGGCGATTTTATCGATAAATTCGAGGTGCGCTGGATGATGAACTGGGATAAACCCGAGTAAGAGGAGTTTAAAACAGCACCGATACTTCCCCCACGATCTTGAGCGACTCGAAAGTGCCGAAATAATCGTTTTTGAAACCTTCCTGCGTCACCGAGCCGAATACATATAATTCCGGAACGGCGCATAATCCTATCCTCAAGTGTTCCAGGTTAAGCAGGTAGACTCCCGCCCCGGCGGAAACGGAAAATCCCTGGAGGCTGTCCGAACTTATCGTGTCGCCCCCCGAATAAAGCGGATTCTGGAATGTCCAAGCCATGATGAAGCCGCCGAATCCGGCGAAAAAATAAGGGCTCAGGACAGGCCAGCGCGCGAAGGGCGTAAAGCGGCCCTCTAAATCCGCCTTCGCGAACAGCAACGAATCTGCTATGGAGGCATCGAGGGCGCTGCCGGCTACCGGATACGCCGCCTTGATGCCCGCGCTTGCGTAAATTCCGAGGTTTTCCGAGAGGTCGCCACCGATCGTCATATCGACATCCGCCCAGGTTCCGATGTCGTTGGCCGGATTGAGCGCGTTCCCTCCGCGCGCGCCTACCCAAAGCTTGAGCGGCTCAAGGGGAAGCGATTCACCGGTGGAATAGTCCGGCTGACTCGAAGAACCATAGTCGCCGTCATAAACGGGAGGCCAAACACTTTCAGGCTCTTCGAATTCTTTTGGCACGATTCGAGTCCCGGGGTAATCGTCCTGTGATTTTTCCATGGCGCCGCTCAGACTCCCGCGACGGGCTATAGGCGTCGAGGAACAGGAAATAAAAATTAGCGCTGCCAATAATAAAACCGTCAGCATGCCGATTTTCAGGAAACGATCACGGATTTTTTGTTTTTTGCCCATGACAGAAAGCTTAATGCGCTTGATTAGAAAAAACACGGACTTTAAGGCTTATTTTTGTGCTCGCACCCAGCGCCGCGAGAATTGTACTTTGCTTCCGTCAGGACGGCACCATTAAATTCCGATTAAGCAACCTTTTCCCCTACCGCCAGATTCCTTACCCAGCGCTCCTTTTTGAGCCACCAGTACGCCACTAATGCTTTTGGAATATCCGAAAGTTTGGCAAGGCCAAACAGGGCTACCGGCCCCCAGGGAGTCAGGCGCGCTATGGCAAAAGCCAGGGGGATAAACACGAGATAGGTTACGCCCACGTCCACCCACAGCCCCATGAGCGTGTCGCCGCCTGCGCGGGAAACGGCGAATTGGGAATTGAGCAGGCACCAGATGGGCAGATAGCAGGCTATTACGAATACAAGGCCGCGGGTAACGACTTGAGCCTCGCCTGAAAGGTTACCGAAGACCAGAGGTATCGCAAGGGTCGTCACCATGGCCACAAGGGAGGCGGCCATGCCAAAGAAAACCGAGCCGGACATGATCCAGCGGGCTTTCAGCCTGCCCTCCTCCAGATTTCCGGCGCCCAGCGTGGAGCCGACTATTACATTGGTAGCGGTATGGATTGCCGGGAACACGAGGAAGATAAGGTTGGCGATGGTCCAGCCGGCCGCCATGCCCGCCACGGTCTCCGCGCCTCCCTTGCCGTTGTACAGCATGGTGATGATGGTTTCCGAAAGCACCCAGGCGGTTTCCGAGAAGAGCATCATGGCGGACTTGGAAAAAATATGGCCGAATAGTTTTTTGTCTATGGCGAGCATGAGGCGCGGATGAAAGGCGAAGGATGGTTTCCGCTTCGCGATTATAGCAAAGAAGGCGATCATTTCTACGACGCGCGCTATCACCGTGGCAATGGCCGCACCGGTAACCTCGAGCCGGGGAGCACCCAGGTTTCCATAAATAAGAACCCAGTTGAAGAAGGTGGCGATAAGCGCCGCGGAAACCGAAACAAGGAGCGCCACCTTGGTTTCGCCGATATCGCGGAAAGCGCTGCCCATGGAAGTCGAGAGCGCTATGGGCACGAAGGTAAAGGAAACCGCGCGCATGAACCTCGCGCCTTCGGCGATTATCTGCCCGCCTTCCGCGTTGCCGCCCAGCATTGCCGTAAGGAGAGCCTCGGGAAAAATCGCGCAGATAAGCGAAAAAGCAACAGAGATAATCGTTGCCATGACTATCTTGAAACGGAAAGCCTGCCTCATGCCTTCCGCGTTCCCCGCGCCGCGGTGCTGCGACAGGTAGATGCCTCCCGCTACGCAAACCGTGTTGACGATGACAAGATAGATAAAAATAATCTGGTTGGCGACGTTGACGCCGGCCATCTTGGCGTCGCCCAGCCCGGCCACCATGAAGTTGTCCACGAGAGATACGAGTCCGGTAAAGAAGGTTTGCAGCATCACGGGAATGACGATTGCCATGGCTTGCCTGTAAAAGCTTCCGGGACCGATGAGTTTGTTGCTGGTGATTATCGATTGCATGGTTTCCTGATATTCCGGCGCTTTAAAATCGGGTCTTTCCCCGGCGCCTTTTTAGCTTTATACACTGAAACCCGGAAGTTTTCAATCTGACATCCTGAAAATATTCCTATTGCTAATTTTGCCATTAAGTATGAATATAGGCATTATGGCATTACAAAAAAAACTGAATTCGACCCACTACCTTCCGCTGGCGTCAGTCCTGGTATCTACCCTGGTTTCTCTGCTTTCCGCCGCTCTGTTCCATCCTGGCAATGCTGCGGCATTTTTACCCATTCTGCTCGCGGGATTGCTGCCCGGTCTGCTGATTTCCGCATATTGCGTGCAAAAGCTGCGCACGGACGAGCGCAGGCTAATCACTATACTTGGCGACTCGCACGATGAATCCGTAGACCTCGTATCTCTCTTGAAAGACGAGCATCGGGGACCCGCCGCCGGAATTTCCGGCTTAAGCGCCTTGCGCATGCTGTCTTCGAACATCAACGGCTACCTGGTGGAGATAACCAGGGCGGCGCTTAAATTCCGGCTATTTTCGCAGGACATATCCTTTTCGGCCTCGCATCTTTCAGACGTAGCCTCGGGGCAAGCCCAGGCAATGGACAGGATTCATATCCTGGCCGCCGACTACGGGCAGGCGCTGCAGACTCTTTCCAGGCAATTTTCTTCATTGTCCGGCGAACTGGGGCAAACATCCCAGGCCGCTTCGAATCTGGCCGCCAAGTCCGAAAAATCCGCGTCGGCGCTTAAGGAGCTAAAAATCCGCGCCGCCGATGCCGCACGGACTACCGCCCTGGGCAAGGCGAGCGTGGACAAAGCCGAACAGGCGCGGACGGACGTCTGCCACGCATTGTCGGCTATCGCGACGACGCTGCACCGCGCCGAGGCGAGAACCAAGACCGCCGAAGCCGCATTGCTTCTGGTGGACGACATTGCGGAACGCACCAGGATACTGGCAACGAACGCTTCCATAGAAGCAGCCCATGCCGGATCGGCTGGCAGAGGCTTTGCCGTTATAGCCGGCGAGATTCGCAAGTTGGCGGAGAGCGCAGGCGCGAGTACCGCGCAAGTCTCCATAGTGCTTAAACAAACCATGGCAGATATAGCCGAAGCCGACCACGTGGCCTCGGAGAGCGAGCATATGGCTGGACTCCTTGCCCAGACCGGCAGCGCAAGCCGCGACACCTTCCTAGTGCTGGAACAGGAATCGCATCGCACGGAAGCATTGCTTTCTTCGTTCTCAGCGATATTTTCCGAGGTGAGCCAAGCGACGGACCGCACCCGCGATACGTCCGCCAGCGCCATCCTGGCGCTTTCCAGGCTTGGTCAATCGGTAACAGACCAGCAAAAAGGTTACGAGTCTATCAGCGAGGATGTAGCCAAAGCCGCCGTCGCGGCAAAAATCGCCGCAGGCTCGGCGGGCATTCTAAGCCAGCTTGGAACCTACCTTCGCGTCGGGGGCTACGACATGGATCGATCCCTTCGCGCTTTTAAGGTAGACGAAGAAAAAGCCGCACTGCGTCATCAGCGACGCGAAAAGCGGGAAATGCTTATCTACAATCTGGAGGCTTTCGATACGAAGGGCTCCCTCGTCGCATACCTCGGGGACATATCTCCTTCGGGAATGCTGCTTTATGCCGAAAGCCCATTGCCGATCGGGACTCCACTGGAGCTGCACATACGCCTGCCTCTGAGTTCCGAAGGCGAAAGACGCATGCCTGTGCGCTGCATTCCGCGCCGAGCTGAAAACGATGGAGCCATAAAACGCGTGGGCTGTTCCATGATAGACGAGCCTGCGACAAAAAAATCGGTACATGAGCTTATAGAACGGCTGGGTTTATCCAGTCTCAAAGCCTCCGGCGGAAACCAAAAAACGGCCGCTGCATCGATAAAAAATCCTGGCCTCAACGCGCAGGAAGAAGTGTTTGAAGAACTAGAAGAAATCGGCGATGCCTGACAGCGCCTTTCATCAGCAAAGCACCAAGGATTAGACAATGGAATTCGATCCGCTGAACCACCCGTATCCGTCCCGTCGCGAACTTGTATATGCCAAAAAAGGCATGGTGGCGACCTCTCAGCCTTTAGCCGCGCAAGCGGGGATCGAGATCCTTAAAAGAGGCGGAAACGCGGTGGATGCCGCCATCGCCGCGGCCGCCTGCCTTACGGTGGTGGAACCCTCGTCCAACGGCATCGGGGGCGACGCTTTCGCCCTGGTCTGGATGCAAGGCAAGCTGCACGGCCTGAACGCGAGCGGCCGAGCGCCGCTGGGAATCTCGATGGATGCGGTAAAAGAGGCGGGACATGCGAGCATGCCAAAATACGGCTGGGCTCCGGTTACCGTTCCGGGGATTCCGTCCGCATGGGCGGCGCTGTCAAAAAGATTCGGTAAAATGCCTCTAAGCGAAAGCTTGAAACCGGCCATCGAGTATGCGGAATCCGGCTACCCCGTCTCTCCGCTTACCGGGTATTCCTGGGACAGAGCGTATAAAAACTACCGTAAAAATGCTCTGGGACCGGAGTTTTCCCATTGGTTCGACACCTTTGCCCCGGCGGGTAGAGCCCCGCGCATCGGGGAAGTCTGGGCGTCTCCCGCCCATGCGCGCACGCTTCGGCTGATAGCCGAAACCGATGCGGAGGCCTTTTACCGCGGCGAGCTGGCGGATAAAATAGATTCCTTTTCGAGGGCTACCGGCGGATTCATCCGCAAGGAAGACCTCGCCGGGCACGAGTGCGAGTGGGTTAATCCAATACGCGTAAACTACCGCGGCTACGATGTCTGGGAAATTCCGCCCAACGGCCAGGGCCTTGTCGCCCTCCTTGCCCTGAACATGCTCAAAGGCTTCGACATTCCCAAAACCCCCGATGCCCTAACCTTCCACCGGCAGCTCGAGGCGATCAAGCTGGCTTTTGCCGATGGTTTAAAATATATCACCGATGCGGAATCCATGAGCCGGGGGCCGGAAGCATTCCTGTCCGAGGCATATGCCTCCGGCCGCAGGCAACTTATAGGCGCTGAAGCCTCGCTGCCCGCCGCGGGAAGTCCCCCGAAAGGCGGCACCGTGTACCTGGCCGCCGCCGATGGAGAAGGCAACATGGTGTCGTTCATCCAGAGCAACTACATGGGATTCGGCTCGGGTCTCGTGGTTCCCGGAACGGGCATAGCCCTGCAGAACAGGGGTCACGACTTCTCGCTTGACCCTACGGCCGCAAACCGGCTGGAAGGCGGCAAACGAAGTTATCATACGATAATCCCCGGCTTCCTTACCAGGGAAGACAAAGCGGTGGGAGCCTTCGGAGTAATGGGAGGCTACATGCAGCCGCAAGGCCACGTTCAGGCAGTCATGAACATGGTGGATTTCCACTTGAACCCGCAGTCCGCGCTCGACGCTCCACGCTGGCAGTGGATCGAAGGTAAAACAGTGCATGTCGAATCGAGCTTTCCCGCGAGCATAGGCCAAAAGCTCGCGCGCATGGGCCACGACGTTCAGGTACAGCTGGAGAGCGGATCATTCGGGCGGGGCCAGATAATCCTTAAGACTGATGACGGCACGCTCGTGGGCGGAACCGAACCGCGCTCAGACGGCTCAATAGCGGCATGGTAAATTTATGTTGACTTTCGCGGCCTGCATCCCCGTACTGCTGCTCCTTTTCTGCCTGCTCTTTCTGAAGCTTTCAGCAGCCAAGTCCGGCGCTCTCTCGTTGCTTGCCTCCCTGATAGTTGGATGGCTTGTTTTTGGCATGAACATAACGGGAGTCTCGGTCGCGTTGAGCAAGGGCATGTCGCTTGCGCTCTACGTTCTGCTCATCATCTGGGCGGCTATTTTCCTTTACCAGCTTCTGGAGCAATACAAGGCCGTGGACGTCATAGCTAAAAACGTCATCCTGTTCATCAAGGACCCGTTCGCGCAGTTCCTGATGCTCTCCTGGCTGTTCTCTTCGGTGCTGCAGGGCATAGCCGGTTTCGGAGTGCCCGTCATCATCGTGGTGCCCATACTTCTGCGCCTGGGTTTCGACCCGATCAAGTCCGCGGCCGCCGTATTGCTGGGCCACTGCTGGTCGGTAAGTTTCGGCTCCATGGGCTCTTCGTACTTCACGATTTTCCTGGTAAGCAAATTGCCGCAGCAAAGCCTGGGCTATGCCATGATACTGTTCGACGCGGCAGCCATGGTGCTCATGGGGTTTTTCGTCTGCTTCATACACGGGGAATTCGCTTCGGTACGAAAAGGGGTTTTTTACGTAATTCCTTCGTCACTTGCAATGGTTGCGGTAATGCTGGGAACCGTTCGCCTGGAGATGCATTCGCTCGTGGGGCTCCTTTCTGCGCTGGCAGGGCTGCTCACCATGGCTATCATGTACATCGTCAAAGAAAAACCGTCCATGCCCGAAGCCCCTTTCAAGGGAGAGCTTACGCTGGGCCAGGCTTTGCTTCCCTATTCTTCGGTTATAGCGCTGTCGCTGCTCTTCGGGCTGCTCCCCCTGGGTAAATTATTTATAGCATTCCGCTATCCGGAAACCTCGACCGCCCTTGGCTACCTGGCCGTGGCCGAAAGCGCCTACGCCAAGATAAAAATCTTCGGGCATCCGGCTCCCGTAATCGTCCTGTCCATAGGCCTTTCTGCCCTCGTTTACGCAAAACTCGGTGTTTGGCGCAGCGAGAGGTTCCACAGCGCCTTGCGAAAAACGGTAGCCAAGTGCATCCCCACGTCCGTAAGCCTCACATTTCTCATCAGCATGGCATTGGTCATGATGGACTCGGGCATGACGGCGCAACTCGCCCAGGGCGCGGCCGCCGTAAGCGGCGGCTTCTATCCCCTCTTCGCGCCGCTTGTGGGCATACTCGGAAGCTTCATTACCGGAAGCAACACCAACTCCAACATCATTTTCGGCAAGTTCCAATTTTCCGTCGCCGAAAGCCTGGGAGTAAGCACGGTGCTGATGTGCGGACTGCAGTCCATCGCAGGCTCCGTGGGCGTAAGCATAGGACCGACCAACATTCTGATGGCCGCATCGGCCACCGGAATGTCCGGGCAGGAATCCAGGATTTATAAAAAAGTCATGGCTTTTGTGCTGCTGGCCGCGCTCGCCCTGGGCGTGATTAATTTTTTATTGCTTATGGTTTTCAAGGTTCACCTGCCCGGAGGAATAATTCAATGACAGGGGGGATTCAGTTCGCCTTATCCTTTCCTGTTTTTTTAATGGATTCTGGATTGCCCGCAAATAAAAAACGGGGTATTATTGATTAGGACATGTACGAGGAGGCTTCCATGAACACCAGATATTGCATCGCGCTCGCCCTGGCCGCGATTGCCGGAACAAGCGGCGCGGCGGCGCAGACCTTGACCTATTTCGGCAGGTCAACCATTAAAATAGTGACAGCCGAGAATCTCGTTATCTATATTGATCCCTACGCCAAAGGCGACTACTCGCAATCCGCCGACCTCGTCCTGGTTACCCATGGCCACAGCGACCACAACGCTGTTGGTTTGGTAGCGATGAAAGACAATTGCGTTGTCGCAGCTCCTTCCGGGGCACTGGATGGCTCCAGCTATCGCAAAATCAAGGAAGGCGACGAGTTCAGCGCGGCTTCGATAAAGATACGCGTCGTACCCGCCTACAACGGCAACCACCAGAGGGCAAGCTCGGTAGGCTACGTCATCAGCTTCGAGGGCATCACCGTGTATCACGCGGGCGACACCAATTTTATACCGGAGATGGCCAGCCTGGCCGCCCTGGCCGTGGATTACGCCCTGCTGCCCACCGACGGCAAATGGAACATGGGCGGCGAAGAAGCCGGCCTCTGCGTGGACGCCGTCAAGCCGCGCTTCGCCATAGCCATACATTCCAGCGGTGCCGGATTGTACGATAAAGCCAACGCCGCCAAGCTCTCCAGGCCGCAAGTCATATCGCTGGAACCGGGCAAGACCCTGGCGCTTACAAAAAAATAACTCCGGGCGGGGGTCCGGCCGGCGTCAGTCCCGGATGTTCCGCAGCCAATTCAAGGTGCCTTCGCTCTCGGCCTTGTCCTTGTGCAAGCCGGCAGCGTCAGCCAATGCCACAGCGAACCCGTCATAATGGAAGAATACGATTTTCATGATGGCACCTTTCCCAAAAGCCGCTGGCTCCGGTAGAGCCCAGTATCCTCTAAATCCTGAATAATCGCAACGTTGACAACATCGGCAAGCTCAACTAGACTTTCCACGAAAAGAGGCTTATCGATGAAAAAATTCCTGTTGAGTCCGGGCTTGGCTTTGGCATGCCTGATTCTGCTTTCCGGCTGCTCTACCCTGGCTGTCAAGACTCCGCCCGGCATGTCCTTTATCTCTACCGGCGACTACGTTCCCGGGGTTAGGACGCTTGGCATCGCCCAGGCAAAAAAAACCGCCGTCATGCCGCTGTTATTTAGCGATCGAAACAAAATTAAGCAGGAATTATACGAACAGCTGCTTGAAAACGCTAAAGAGGCGGGAGGCACCGGTCTTTCCAATGTTTCATTTTACTGGATGCTATCCGGTTGGTCGCTGGCCAGTTGGTACGTTCTGACTCTCGTTGTGGATTACTATGCCGAAGGCTTTGTAATCGTTACCGCAGCTCCGTAAAATATTTAGGGCAGCTTGACAAATTGCGCTTTACCTACGATGCTACTTCTGATATATCAGTTAGTACACAGCACGATCGTGCACGACTAACAACAAATCCAAGGAAGTAAGGGCCGCATGAGAGACGGATGCATTCTGAATATTCAGCGATACTCCACCCATGACGGCCCGGGGATACGCACGACCGTTTTTCTTAAAGGCTGCCCCTTGCACTGTCTGTGGTGCCACAATCCCGAAAGCCAATCCTTTAGCCAGGAGCCCATGACCGACTTCTCGCGCTGCGTTAGCTGCGGGGCGTGCAAACCGGTATGTAAATCCGGCGGTCCGTTTCCCGCAGGGGAGCCCCTCTGCCTGGCATGCGGAGCCTGCGCGCAAGCCTGCCCATCGGAGGCTCGGTCGCTGGCCGGTTTCAACATGAATACCGGCGAACTATACGCGGCCGTCTACCGCGACAGGATTTTTTTCGATGAGTCCGGAGGCGGAATTACCCTTTCCGGAGGCGAACCCCTTGCCCAGGGCGAATTCTGCATCGAACTTTTGCGCCGCTGCAGGGAATCGGGAATACATACCGCAATCGAGACTTGCGGATACGCGGATAAAAAAACCATGCTGGAAGTATGCGCCCAAGCCGACCTCGTTTTGTTCGACCTGAAAGGGATAGACGATGAGCGCCATAAAAAAAACACCGGCGTCTCGGTACAGCCCATTCTGGAGAATCTTAAGGCGCTGGAGGCAAGCCGCGCGCGCATCTGGCTCCGCATCCCGCTGGTTCCCGCATTCAATGCCGGCGCGGACGAACTGGAAGGCATGGCGGAATTCGCCTCGAGTCTCGGTCGAATAGAACGCTTATATCTATTGCCCTATCATCGCCTGGGAGAAGGCAAGCTGACCAAATTGGGTCGCCTTTCCGCGGCGGCGATAATCGAAACTCCCGGAACCGATGCAATGGAAATCGCCGCAGCGCATTTCCGCGAATTCGGGCTTAACGTTTATATCGGAGGATAACCATGAACGAAAGAACAACCCTGCTGCGCCGGGAAAGCCTCGGCTCGCAGCCCCGAATATCAGTCGAGAGATCGTTCATCCTTACGGAATTCTATAGCGAAGCAGTCGGGCGTTACAGCGTTCCCGTAATGCGAGCCCTCTCGTTCAAGACGCTATGCGAGAGAAAAAAGATTTACATGGGTAAAGGCGAACTGATCGTGGGAGAGCGCGGGCCTGCGCCAAAGGAAGTACCTACCTTTCCGGAGATAAGCTGCCACAGCGTCGAAGACCTCCGGATACTCGACTCGCGTCCCATGACCGCCTACAAAGTGGACCCGCTGTGCATCGATACCTACCGTGATAAAATAATACCATACTGGAACGATCGAAGCCTGCGGAACCGGATGTTCGGCCTGCTGCCGCGACGATGGAAGGATGCCTACGAGGCCGGTATCTTTACCGAGTTCATGGAGCAGCGCGCGCCCGGCCACACTGTTCTGGACGACAAAATATACAAAAAAGGCATGGTGGACTTCAAGGCGGACATAGCAGCCGCGGAAGCCGCCCTGGATTTCATAAATGATCCGTCGGCATCCGACAGACGCGAGGCGCTGCGATCCTTCGACATCGCCTGCGACGCCGTAATCCTGTTCGCCGAGCGCCATGCCGCGCTCGCCGAATCGGAAGCGCTGCGGGAAGGCGATCCCGTCCGCAAGGCGGAGCTGGCCAAGATAGCCCGGACCTGCCGCCGGGTCCCCGCCCATGCTCCGCGCGATTTCCAGGAAGCGCTGCAGTACTACTGGTTCTGCCACCTAGGGGTCATAACCGAGCTGAACGGCTGGGACGCATACTGCCCCGGTCACCTGGACCAGCACCTGCTGCCCTTTTATGAAAAAGGCATCGCCGATGGCAGTCTTACAAAAGAAACGGCGCGCGAACTCCTCGAGTGCTTTTTCGTAAAATTCAACAACCACACCGCGCCTTCCAAGGTAGGCGTCACCGCCGCGGAGAGCGGCACCTATACCGACTTCGCCAACATAAACCTGGCGGGGCTCCTGTCCGACGGCAGCGACGGCAGCAACGAGGTGACGCTCCTCTTGCTGGAGGTAATCGACGAGATGCACCTGCTCCAGCCCAGCAACAACATACAGCTCAGCCGCAAGACGCCGGACCGCGTGCTCAAGGCTGCGCTCGCCGTGATACGCAAGGGATACGGGTTTCCCAGCGTGTTCAACGCGGACAGCGTGGTGGAAGAGCAGCTGCGCCAGGGCAAGAGCCTGGAGGACGCGCGCGCGGGCGGATGCTCGGGCTGCGTCGAGGTGGGAGCCTTCGGCAAGGAAGCCTACATCCTTACCGGCTACTTCAATTTAGTTAAGATTTTAGAACTTGCCATGAACGACGGATTCGACCCCAGGCTCAAGAGGCAGCTTGGACCTAAAACAGGCTCCTTCGAATCGTTCGAGTCCATGGACTCCCTGCTGGAAGCCTTCGACGCGCAGCTCGAGCACTTCGTAGGCGTAAAGATAGAAGGCAACCAGATAATAGAGCGCCTGTATTCCGAACTCATGCCCGCGCCGTTCCTGTCGGTGCTTACCGACGACTGCGTCAAGAAAGGCCGCGACTACAACTCAGGCGGGGCGCGATACAACAACAGCTTCATACAGGCGGTGGGCATCGGTTCGATTGCCGATTCGCTGGCCGCGATAAACAAACTGGTCTATGAGGAAAAAACAATCAGCGGCAAAGCCCTTGTGGACGCACTCGCCAAAAATTTCGAAGGTGTGGATGGCCTCCGCCAGAGGCTCCTCAATAAAACGCCCAAATACGGCAACGACGATATCGAAGCAGACCGCTTCATGACCCGCATCTTCGACATGTCTTTCAAGGCCATCGACGGCAAGCCCAACACCAAGGGCGGCGTGTACCGCCTGGAGATGCTGCCCACAACCTGTCACGTATACTTCGGCAAGGTGTGCGGCGCGATGCCCGACGGCAGGAAAGCCGGCCTGCCGCTTTCCGAAGGCATCAGCCCGGTTCAAGGCGCCGATAGAAACGGCCCTACGGCCGTACTCAAGTCCGCCGGCAAGATGGATCACGTCAAGACGGGCGGAACCCTGCTCAACATGAAATTCACGCCGGCGCTGCTGGAGGGCGAAGCGGGACTGGACAGTATGGCGCATCTGATACGCGGCTACTTCAAGATGGACGGACACCATCTGCAGTTCAACGTCGTGCGCGCGGAAACACTGCGCGAGGCTCAGGCGTCACCCGAAAAATTCCGCGACCTGATAGTGCGCGTGGCCGGCTACAGCGATTATTTTTGCGACCTGTCGCGCGAACTGCAGGACGAAATCATAGAACGGACGGAAAACAAGTCTTTCTGACGAAGTACCCGAGGATTCGATGTCTGCCGCTTTGCCGAAAGGGAGTATTCCATGACCGGCACGTTGAAAATCAATTTAGGGCCGCTGCTGTTATTTTGCGTTTCGTGCATCGCCTGCAGCCCCAGGCCGTCAAGCCGGAACTCACCGGAACCCGCCGACAGAAGCGGGGACGGCATCAAGGCGATCGAGCTGGTGGAGGAGCTTTCCGGCGAGTCGTATCAAGGCAGGCAGGCGGGATCGGTCGGAGGAATAAAGGCGGGGGATTACCTGCTGGCGAAGCTCACCTGGGCGGGACTGCAGACCAGGGTCATGGAATTCCGGGAGAACGTTCCCGTCTACGTACGGGAACCGCGATTCTCGGTGCGGCTGCCTGGCAAGCCGGCGCGTGAACTGGTGTTTAGAAAAGATTACCGGGATTCGGTACGGGGAGCCTGGATCGGCGAAAGCGCGGAAGGTCCGCTGGTCTACCTGGAGGATCCCGACGCCGATTTTCCCGCCGGATCGGCGTTATTGCTGTCGGGTAAAAATTACGACAACTCGAGAGACGGCCGGTATCTCGAACGGGGAGCGGTCGCGCTGCTGCTGATTATCGACGCACCGGGCATCGAGCGCCGCGCCACGTATCCGGGGCAGGAGCAATTCCAGATGGCCGAGCCTAAAACCGGCCTGGTCAAAATGGCCGTTTCCCCGGACATCGCGGAACTCCTGGCGGAGTCCGCCAAGCTTGGCGCCAGCGTGTCGCTTGCCAACCCGCTGGGCTTCGCGGAGCGCGACTGCAAAAACATCCTTGCAAGCTGGAACGGCAACGGCGGAGCCTTCGAGCCATCCATCATGTACATGGCGCATTACGACCACATCGGGCTCGACTACGACGGAAAAATATTTCCCGGCGCCCTGGACAATGCATCGGGAAGCGCACTGCTATTGTCCATCGCGGAAAACTATGTAAAAGACGGCATTAAGCAGGATGTCGCCTTTTTACTTAGCGATTCGGAGGAAATAAACCTGAGCGGTGCCTCCAACTTTGCAAGAAACGCGCCGTTTCGCCTTAGCGGCCTGCCGGTTATCAACTTTGACATGGTGGGAGGCGAGGGAAACACGACACTGGCGATATATTCCAACGGCAACGGCGAAAGCCTCAAGCTCGGGAAAAATTTAGGCGTAGCGCTGTCGGCGGCCGGCATAGAAACAAAAACTGAATCGCCGGTACTTAATGTCGATTCAGGCCCCCTGGGATCCGCCGGGGCTTACGCGATAACGCTGTGCGAATTTGACCAGACCGATTATCACAGCTATCGTGATACCACCGAAAAAATTTCCTCGACGGAGCTGGATAAACTGGAAAATGCAGTGTATGCTTTTGCCCTCGATCTCGCGACAAAAAAATAAGGAAGCCTATGGATTCACTGTTTCGCATGCCCTCGAGGTTCATTTTCGGCGAAGGGTCACTGGCAAAAATAGCCGAAGAGGCATTACGAGTAATCGGCGCATCGAAAACTATTCTGCTGGTGTGCGGCACAAGCCATACGGCTAGGTCCGAAGGCTTTGCGCGGACAAAAGAATACCTCCTGGCCGCAGGTTTCCGCATCGAGCTTTTCGCGGAAGCGACGCCTGACCCGTATGTAGAGCTGGTGCACCGCCTCAGCGAGCGCATTCTTCTATCCGGCGCTGCGCTTGTCGTTGCCTACGGCGGGGGCAGCCCCATCGACCTGGCAAAGGCGGCGATAGCCCATGCGGCAAATTCGGGAGCCGCCGGACCGCAGCCCGGCGCAAGCTACCTGGAGTACCTGTACGGCAGGCTGGCTCTCGCGCTGCCGGGAATCCCGCTTATCGCGATTCCCACCACGGCCGGCACGGGCAGCGAGATGAGCTCGGCCGCCGTGGTGACCGATACCTTCGCACAGTCCAAGCGAGGCCTGTCGAGTGATTTTTTCTTTCCAAAAGCGGCGATTGTCGACCCGGAACTGCAACGGGACATGAGCCCGGCCCTTGCCGCGGCCACCGGCATGGACGCGCTTACGCACGCGGTGGAATCCTACGTATCCCTTTCGTCTACCCCTTTGACGCGCGCGATCGCGGGAGAATCGGCACGGCTCATCGTCGCGTCCCTGGAAAAAGCGGTATCAGGCGACAGGCAGGCCCGCTCGGACATGGCCTACGCCAGCGCGATCGCGGGAATAGCGTTCAGCCAGAGCGGGCTGGGCATGGTTCACGGCTTTGCCCACCCCATCGGCGCGCGGGCCGGAATCGCCCACGGGCAGGCCAACGCTATCATGCTGGCGCACGTATGCAGCGCCTGCGCTTTCGATATCCCCGCGCCGTACGCCAACCTTGCCCGAGCGTGCGCCCTGGCGGAAAACCGGCTGCCTGATGCCCAGGCGGCCGAAGCATTGATAAGCAGGCTGGAAACGATGGCAGCGGCCATAGGCATCCCCCGACGCCTGCAGCAGGCCGGCGTATCGCGCGAACAGCTTCCCGGCATTCTCGCGGACGCGCTTGGCTACCGCGGCAGAGCCATGAGCCCGAAGGCATTCAGCGACGCGGAACTTTCCGCTCTCCTGGAAAGCTCCTGGTAGACCGGAAGCGCCGGCATGGCGTTATAATATATTAATATCACTTGATACGGGACAGTTCTACCCGGACGGCGCTGTCTCTGTCGTCGCGAAGCCAAATTTCGCCTTCCTGGATGGAGCACTGCAAATTCATGGCACGGGAGGCCAGCAGGCCGAGCGCCTTGCTGGAGCGCTGGTCGACATGATGGACCTCCAGCCTGCTTTCCACCGAGAATCGAGACTTGATCGGGTCCCACCACAGCTCGGGGTTCCGCGAGAACGTATAGACAAGAACCCGGTCCGAGCGCCCCAGAGCCTTGACCAGGATCTTTTCGTCGGGATGACCAAGCTCCACCCACAGGTCTATGTCGCCAGTCAGATCCTTAAGCCACAGGTCGGGCTCGTCCGAATCCGACACGCCCTTGCCGAAGGCAAGACGCTCGCTCGCGTTCAGCGCAAACGCAAGTATGCGCATCATGAGACGCTCTTCCGTCTCGGACGGGTGCAGCGCCAGGATAAGCTGATGCGTCTCGTAATAGTGGCGGTCCATGTCCACCACTTCGAGTTCTGCCTTGTAGATCGTAGATTTAATTGCCATGCAGCGCGACTCCTGCCCATTGGGCTATCGCCAGCATGCCTAATACACGGGTACTTGGTCAACGCCTTTACTAAGGCGACGCCTTTACTAAGGCGATGCCTGTTCATATCAGTGTAATTTCTTTATAATAAACCAATGCAATTATACACTTTGAACCTTGCGCAATCGCTGCGCTGGGATGACCAGGAAACTTCGGGCTGGACCCAGGCCTTGAATGACGTGAATCCCGCTGCCGATGGCGATGAGCGCGTCGCCTTTTGGCACCCTGTCGATATTATCGGCGAATCCGCCGACGGTCCGCGCTGCATAGCTCAACTCCCTGTCCCCTTTCGCTGCGGAAAAAAGGCAGCGGAAGACAGCGGCTCAATAGTCCTGGAAGCCACGCGCTATCTCTTTACCCAAGCGAGTCTCGAGGGTGAAGCCTCGGTGCGGGAAGCGATCGAGTGGTTTGCGCGTGAAGCGTGGTGGACAGAAGCCAAGCTTACAGGACCGATAATCGTGCGACTGGTGCGCGAGGACGGAAAGACGGCCCTGCAGGTGTTGAGGGAATTGGGGTAGGTGATTGAAAAAAGCCTTAACAGGCTGTTGAAAAAGCTTGTGGCTTTTCCAACAACCTTAAACATTCCTCGCATTTGATTACAAATGCTCCGGTAATGTTACATTTTGGAAGTGTTGAAAATCCTCATCCGAGGTTTTTCAACACCCTGTTAATGGCAGTATACTTATAATATGCTGTCCATCAAATTATTTTCGAGAATTGTGACGCGAGGAACGATTTTAGGAGAATGAATGAATATCTTTTTTAAGGTATCAGGAGCTGTACTACTCTTTGTACTGATGCTTAGCGGATGTAAAACTCCGACAACCCCGGCAATTGAGTATAAAACACTTGCAATGTCATCAACGGACACAGATGTTAGCGCGATTGGAACAACAGACGTCTCGTATAAATCATATACCCCAAGCGCTTCGGAAAATCTAAAGCTCTCGGTATCCGTACCGACGGGCAAATATACCAAATTGATATTCAAGTCTTCGGCTAATAATTTTTCATCCCTTGCATGCTGGTAAGGAACATTGTCCCATATAATATGCAAGCGATAACCTTGATTATTCTTACGAAGTATTCTTAGAAAATCAAGCACGGCTTCACGGTTAAGTGTTTCATAATTCTTAATGACTGTTTCTTGATCCTTTGGATTATAAGCTCCCATAAGGTTTAAATGTTTTCTTCCGTCCTGCGTTTTGATAAGGAAGTCAGTTTCTTTTTTAATCCATGCATAGCCGAAATAATTATTAAAAGTTGGATGACTACTATCAAGAAAATATACTTTTTCATTTTCTGGCAATGATTTATACTCTTTTTCATTGGTGTCAATAAATGCATTCTGCTTTTCTATGTCTATCTTTCCAGGTATCGGGCTTGTTTTTTTGTATGAATATCCGATTTTATGTAATGTCTGAACCATTCCCTGGTGAGTATATCTAATAAGAAATGTTTTCTTTACGTACTCACATATTTCAGCCGAAGTCGAATATGGCTTTGAATCAAGTTCCTTTTTCAGGAACGCTATTTGGTCGTTATTAAGCTTGAAAAACCCACCCTTGTAATTGTCTGCCAGTAAACCAGCAACTCCATATTCAAGGTAAAGTCTTTTATAGCGACCAAGCGTACGCTCATCTATAAGCAATATTTCTTCTATCTGTTGATATTAATAACCGGCTCTTCCGGCTTTATTGTGGAAAAGGCTGAAATTTCGTATAATTAGCAAATGACTGATATAGAATTGTACCGTCAAATACTTGGTGTTGTAAGTCCTTGGGAAATCACTCGCATCGATCTAAATATTGAAAAACAACAAGTCGATATTTATCTCGAATACCCTTCATTATCAGAGGGCGCTTGTCCAAAATGCGGTAAATTATGCAAAGTACATGACCGTCGGGAGGACCGGATTTGGCGCCATTTAGATACCTGCCAGTTGCGGACTCTTATACACTGCAGGACACCCCGAATAAAATGTGAAAATCATAAAACGTTGACTGTTGATATTCCTTGGGCAGCAGAAATGAGCCGTTTTACGAAGCTATTTGAACGACTTGCGATTGATATGTTACAAGCAACAAAGAATCGTAAAAAGGCCGCGGAGTTGCTTCGAATAACCTGGGATGAAGCAAACAACATTATGCAACGTGCAGTAAAACGCGGTATGGAAAGTCGAACAGATGAAGAAATGCCATATATCGGAATTGACGAGAAAAGTTTCTTAAAAGGTCATAAATACGCTACGATTATGACAGATATCGCAGGAAAACGAGTCTTGGAAGTAACTGAAAACCGCGACACAGAAGCCGTTGACACCGTGTGGAAATCCTTATCCAGTAAACAAAAGAAAGGCATAAAAGCAGTCAGCATGGATTTTTGGCCGGCATTCATTAACGGGGCTCAAACACATGCGCCCGATGCTTCTATTGTTCATGATAAGTTTCACATTATGAAGTATATGAATGAAGCTGTTGACGCTGTACGCAAGGAAGAGCATCGAACTCTGATGAGAACCAAGGACACAAGCCTGAAAGGTCATAAGTATCTATTTCTGAAGAACAAGACTGATTTCACAAAAGAAAATAAAAGAGATTTTCATGAGCTGAATATTGATCAATTGGCTGTGGGGCGAGCATGGAATCGCAGGGAGCTATTGCGTGGGTTATGGAACTATTCATACGAAAAATCAGCTAGAACATTTTTTAATAAATGGTATTTTTCAGCAACACACTCAAGGCTGAAACCGGTAATAAAAGTTGCCAAGATGATTAAAAAATATCTTGAAAACATTCTGACCTATTTGAAACACCGAATAACTAATGGATTTGCAGAAGGAATGAACAGCGTTATTCAACACATCAAATCAACAGCACGTGGATTCAGAAGCTTTAAGAATTATCGTATTGCTATACTTTTTTTCTGTGGAAAGCTGAATTTGTATCCACAATAAAGCCGGAAGAGCCTCTTTTTTTAAGTAGTGGAGGTGAAGGGAATTGAAGGGTACGAGCGCGCACCGCACAGGTGCGAAGAGGCGCCAAGGACGGCGCCGTAAGCGAGTACCCCGGCCTGGAGCGAGAAACAGGAAGTTTCGAGCGCAAGGCAATTCCCTTCACCTCCACAAAAAAAGAACAGGCTGTCCGACGGACAGCCTGTTCTTTTTTTAAGTAGCGGAGGTGAAGGGAATTGTATCGCAGGTCGCTTTCAGCGACCACTATGATACATCCCTTGCGATCTAGCGCTCGCCTGCGAGCGCGTCAGGATTGGAAGCGCCGACCAAGGGGAGGAAAAGCGCACAGGGATGTGCGCGACAGCCGCAACCCGCGGGCTCATCGCCGTGAACCAGTGAGCGGCAGAGGTCGAGGCCGACGTCCTTCGTCAAGCCCGCTTTTTTTTCAAGAGCAGGAATCCAGCGGCAAGCGAATATAAAGCCATGCTTCCGTTGAGTTCGAAAAAATGCACCAGACGCAAGGTTGGCGACATGATGATGTTGGGGAACAGCAGTTCAAGCGAGATAAAAAAGGTCAATGAGAGCGCGGTTCCCAGAATGGCCTTGCTGCGAGCTGAAAAAATACTGAACAGCAGTACGGTCGCCGCGGCGAACAGCATGCCCCTTGCGACCTGCCAGAGCGGCAGGAAGGCCAAGAGCCTGTCGTTCACGACCCATTCCGCATATTCGGCTTTTAGGTCGGGGGAAAGTTGGGCAAGCATCCCGAAGCCAAGATAGAGCGGCAGGTAGGCAAGAGCGCTCAGGGCATAGCGCCACCATGCCTTGCCGAAGTAGAAGTCTCGCGGGTTCGGGTCGGCGGCCTTGGTTTTAAAACCGGCGCGGTGCAGGAAAATACAGGCCGGTACGAACAGGATGGACGTGATGAATCCCATTACGAATACCCCGGCCAAGTCCGCGTCCGTAATCATTGGAAAAGCCTCCCGGAAATAGAGTGTCTCCACTTGGCTCTGAACGGTATTGACGAGGACGAAAACCGCGAACGTTTTGAGTGCCAAGACCCAGGTTTTTTCCGATGAATGCTGGGAATAAAATCGCAATATCATGGAATATCCCAGACCGACCAGGGCGAGCGCCGGCAGCGTAAACCAGGCTTCGTTTTCCGGTATCGCCGAGAAGCCGGCGCTGAGCGGCCAAAGCATGCCGGAAGCGGCACGCGCGATCGCGTAGATCATCGCGCCGCCAAGAACTTTTACTGCAGCAGAAAACCATTTCATAAGAACCTCCACAAAAAGAATGTGAGGCAACTATAAGGTTCCGGCGAGCGCGGTGAAATGGTATTTAAGTACCGCTTGGCATGCGAGGTTCCGGTATTTTTGTACCAGTCATCTGAATTTTCTGCATAATCGAACTAAATCCATGCGTTTTTGAATGCCGAGCTTCTGGTACAAGTTATAAATATGATTGCGGATCGTATTCGCGGACAAATTCAGGGTTCCGGCTATCTCCTTGTTTCCGTAGCCTTCCAGGATAAGGCGCGCCATGTCCTGCTCGCGCGGCGTCAGCCTTGCCGCGAGGGCGTTCGGCAGCTCGAGCGCGGCATGCAAGCTCGTTGAGGCATGGTCTTTCGATTTTCTGCCCAGCAGCTGCAGGCTGGTGATCGCATAGACGAGAGGCAGGCTGAGCGCAATGAATCCGCGCCCGGGGGTAAGGTGGTTCAAGCGCCATATATCCCAAAATCCAATCGCGATCGCGGGCAGGTAGAATAGTCCGATGAGCCTCTCGACGCTGCTTGTAACCTTTTTAAGGCGATGGCTCATGCCCGGTATCAGCGAAAGCGCGAGTATGGACAGAAAAGGAATGAAGGCGAAAAGAATGTGAAGCCAAAAACTTGAGCCCAGGAGCCTGGTCCAAAGTGCCGGGGCTTGCAGAACCGTCCAGACCGAGCAGGCCAGAATCGCTTTTTTTTTCAGGGGGGAAAGCGTCATGGAATATTCGGCCGAGCAAAGCGCGGGCAAGGTTATCTCCAAGATTCCCATGCCGGTGAAAACCAAGCCCGCGAACAGCAGCTGAGAGGATTCTCCAAAGTCGATATTCACGAACCAGTACGCAAAAACCGTAGTCAGTATCATCAAATAGCTGAACGATGAGAAGAAACCCAAAAGGGCTCCCCCCAATCGGGTTCTATCCTGTTGATACTGCGTAATCAGCCGGACCAAACAGGCAATACCCGCGATGAGAGCCAAAAAATTGATCAAGACGGGAACATGCTGCATTGTTTTCGATTCTACCACGTTTGCTCCGGATCGAATACCGAACCGCGAAATCTACGCGGGCGCCGTTATTTACCCCTTGTATAGAAGAAAAATCATGAAAAATTTATTATACTTGAAAAAGAAGCGTTATGTGGAGGTTTTATGTTTCTAACTGCAATTTCCTGGTTTAAAGATCTTTCTCCGATACTTCAAGCTTTGCTGGCAGCGACATTTACCTGGTCCGTCACCGCGCTGGGTGCAGCCATGGTGTTTTTCTTCAAGACTATCAACAGACGGGTGCTTGATTCCATGCTGGGCTTTGCGGCAGGCGTCATGATAGCGGCCAGCTTCTGGTCGCTCTTAAGCCCCGCGATAGCGATGGCGGAAAGCGCCGGGATGATTCCCTGGCTGCCTGCGGTAATTGGATTTCTAGCAGGAGGACTGTTCCTCTGGGTAGTAGACAAGATTTTACCTCACCTGCATATCGGCGCGCCGGACAGCGAGGCAGAGGGAATCAAGACGAGCTGGCAGCGCAGTATACTGCTTGTCATGGCTATTACTTTGCATAATATTCCCGAGGGGCTGGCGGTAGGCGTGGCCTTCGGTGCGGTGGCCGCCGGATTTCCCGAAGCCAGTCTGGCGGGAGCCATTGCGCTGGCGATTGGTATCGGCCTGCAGAACTTTCCCGAAGGCGCCGCGGTCGCCATACCCCTTCGGCGCGAGGGTATGAGCAGGTTTAAGAGTTTTATGTATGGCCAGGCTTCGGGTCTCGTCGAGCCGATCGCAGCCGTGCTTGGAGCGTTTCTGGTAATCACCATGAAACCGCTTCTGCCTTATGCGCTTTCCTTTGCCGCAGGTGCCATGATCTATGTGGTCATCGAGGAGCTTATTCCCGAAGCCCAGCGCGACCGCGAGACGGATGTGGCCACGATAGGCGCCATGCTGGGCTTTGCCATGATGATGTTCCTGGACGTGGCGCTGGGTTAGCCGGATAGCGGACTAGGCGCCGTTGATGTATTTATAGGAAACAAGTATCATAGGTAATCTTTTATAGTGGAGTTTCCCATGAAAACGGTTTCCAAGATTATTTTCGTGCTCCTGATCGCGATGGCTCTTTCGATGAGTTCTTGCGCTACCTCCTCCTTCGTGCGTTTTACCGTAAATGTTCCAGATGCAACGATTATTCTGGACGGTAAACGGCTTAAGAATGCCGAGGAAGGAATCAAGCTCAGCAATGCTATTTGGGAAGATCCAAGTGTGCTGGTGCAGGCGCCTGGCCAGAACGATTATAGGGGTTCTTTAAAAAAGGAAGTAAAAGTCGGGAATGCGGTAATTGGCTATTTGCTGTTTTGGCCGTCGCTCTTATGGTGCTACGGTCCGGCTCCCGAGCAATATTTTTACCTTTCGCCAAAACAATAGGAACAAAAAAAACCGGCCATTTGGCCGGTTTTTTATTGCGCGCGTCGCTGATGATTTAGTACTTGACTGCTGTTCCGGTTACTTTTACGTAATCGAGCCCAATGATACCGGTTAAATAGCGGACGACAAATCCGACAACGTCAAAACCATAGACTATTTCCACGTTTTTGGCACCGTTGGCACCCTGAGCCGCAAGAGCGGGCTCGATAATGGTGTCGAGCTCTTTGTTAGTCGCCTTGAGGGAAATCAAAGAGGGGTGAAGAATATAGGTTACGGGACCCTTGACTTCGAAGGTGCCTTTGTCGGTTCCTTTGATGTCACCATAGGCAAGCTTGCCATTGGTAGCTTTGAACGTTGTGGAGCAGCTACCAAGCATGGTAACGGCGAGCATTGCGGTGAGCGCTAATAGAATAATTTTCTTCATAATTTCCTCCAGTAATTTATATTGAAACGCATGATGCGACGACGCCTATTTAAGGGCATAGAATCCGGAAAAATAATCAAGGTGCCAGGTAAGGCCAAATTCGGTATCATATCCGCAACCTATATTTACTCCACCGATTGGGCTGAGTGGAATAAGGACATGGATCGAAGGCCTGGCCGCAAGGCTTACACCGGTTGAACCGATACGCATGATGCCATCCACAAATCCGTAGATTCCAAGCATACGCGCCTGCGACTGGTTCAAAATCTCCAAAAAAGCCAGCTCCAGCCCTATGTTTGTGGAAAAATAGCGCCCGGGCCAGAATCCAAAGCCGCCGCGGGCACGCAGAGGAAGGAACTTGAAGAAATGCCTGTCTCCGAATGTTGCCATTAAGTTGATTGATTCGGGGGTAACGCTCGCAAGCGGAGCGCTCGTGTCCGTTGGATACATGATGAATTCCGTGCTGAGGCCAAAGAAGGTGTTTATAAAATTAGCTTCGATGTCTGTGGCGAATAAAGGGGCTCCGGTAAAAGGAGCCAAGGAGAGCGACAGGCAAATACCAATTTTAAGAACAGTGATTTTTTTCATTTCAGTGCATATTATTCCGGAAAAAAAATGTTGTCAAGAAGAAACACCTGCAGAAGTAACGCCCTCAGGGTTTCTGATCTGGCGCTCCCCGGATCTTGCAAATAGGCGCTTAGTGAGGTATCTTTTAAAACACTGGAAAAGAGATAAAAAAAGCATCGATTTTCAGTTATTTTGTTTGGAGGAAACCATGAAACGTATCGTAACGGTACTGCTGCTCGTATCTTTTATTTTTTCGTGCACCACGATGACCACTTTCAAATCGAATGCGCCGGATGCCGTTTTGACCATAGACAATAAAGCATACGGTAAGATGCCGCAGAGGGTGTCGCTCAGTAATGCCGTGTGGAAGCAATTCAACATTAAGGCTAGCGCGCCCAACTATTATTCCTTTTCGGGGGAAGCCAAGAAAGAACTAAAAGTCGGGCCTCTGGTTGGCGGCCTGCTTTTATTCTGGCCGATGGCCCTGTGGGGATATGGTCCTGAACCGACTCAATTTGTGCAGATGCGGCCAAGCGATGCAGTTTCCGGCTCGTCCGCCAGCGAGACTCCATCTTCTGGCTATTTTGCGCCTGCCTCAAAAGAAGGCATCATCAGCCTGTCGGTAGTGGAGTTTCAGGTTGATCCCAAGGCTCAGAGCACGATTTTCTCGGGTAACGATGCCGCCCTATTTATGGAGACCTATTTATCCAAGAACAAGAACATCGAGTTGTCCAACCGAATCAACCTTGCGCAGATACTTACCGAGAAAGAGCTTCAAGCAGTCGACCTTTTCAATAGTTCTTCCTATAAGACTCTCCAGGGTTTCAAGAAAAGCCGCTTTGTGCTTATCGGGCAGATACGCAAAATAGGAGACGGCTTAACCGTTTTTGTAAAGATCGTGGACCTGGAAACCAATATCCAGAGCCAGATTTACGAGCGCAGCGACATCATGGTGGCCTCGCGGGGTTTGAGCGCGCTGAAAGACGCTTTGCAGGCGATAGCGGAAGAGATTCGGGCAAGCAATTCCTGGTAAAAGCCTGTTTTTAGTACACGACAGCCGGTTCGCCAAGCGCGACCGGCTGTTTTTTTTCTACACAGGCGTAAAGATACAGTTCCAGGAGGATGCGTTCGTTGGCCTGGCCCATGGCTCGCAGCTGTACGTCGGTTTCCACGCCAAAGGCTATGAGCCTGGAACAAACGGCGGGCGGCCAGCGTTTCCTGGCGGCGTCGTAAACGGAGAGCAGCTTCCTGCTGGTTATGCGCAGGCCTCGCGCCGCCTGCTCGAAGGGCTTTCCTTCCGCCATGGCTCCGTACAGGCTGTCCAGCCGCCGTAGGGACCACAGCAGCCCGCCCATAAGCGCGACGCCGTTGCCTTCCTTGGATGCCAGTATCGCGGAGAGCGTTTCGACGGCTTTTTCAAGGTCGCCCGTCGCCATGCGGTCAAACAGCGAGAAAGCGTCCTCCGCGCGGTTATGCGCTATATATTTTTCTACGTCGTCTTCGCCTATGCGCGCTCCGTGAGGAAAAAATAACGCAAGGCGCGAGCATTCCGTGCGGAGGGCGTCGGTATTGTTTTCCACGAGCTCCAGTATCGTCTCTACGGCAAACTGGTCGATTCCCACGCCCTGGCCGGCGAAATAATCGCTGACCCAGCGCTCCATTTCCCCCGCGGAAAGTTCCCAGAAAATTTTTTTGGCGTCTTTGTGTATGGCTTCTTCTACGGCCTTGTCCACTCCATAGCCATCGCTGACCAGTACGAGCATCGTTTTTTCGGCCGGCTTTTTTACGTATGCCACGAGGGCTTGCACTTCAGCCTTGAGCTTTACCTGGTCCGCTCCCATGTACACCACGAACTTGCCCTCCGAGAACAGCGAGCCGTTCATGAGCAGGCCAAGGAGGGTGGAAACGTCGGTTTCGTGGGCATAGAGCTTGTGGTCTTCGGGCTCCTCGCCCCAGGATTTGACG